>NZ_CP054143.1:674098-1348197 GCF_013284055.1 Deefgea piscis
AATGTCTTCCTCAATTAGACAGGGCTTGCCACCAAGTCATTATTCAAGCTTTTATCGAGCAGCAGCTGCCTGGAAAGTTATTTCTCAATGTTTGTCCACTTAGCCTAATGCACGCCACCTTTCGCGCCGATGCAATGCTCGATTTTATGCACGCCGTGGGATTAGACCCTAGCCGAGTCGTTATTGAGCTCACCGAAACGCAAGCCACTCGCGATTACGCCCTCATGGCTCATACATTGCAACACTATCGAGACCTGGGTTTTCAAATTGCGCTAGATGATTTGGGAGAGGGATATGCTAGCTTGCGGCTCTGGTCGGAACTCAAACCTGATTTTGTTAAAATTGATAAATACTTTATTCAAGGCATTAGTCGCGATCGACAAAAACGCCAATTTGTTCGCTCCATCCAACATATCGCACTCAGTACCGTCTGCAACGTGATTGCCGAAGGCATTGAAAATCATGCCGAACTGGCGGTGATTCAGCGATTAGGGATTAATTTAATCCAAGGGTTTTTAATCGGCCGTCCCGAAACCAAACCCAAGCCCTTGCTAGATTTCCCCAAAAGCCAAACCGAAACACCACTACAAATCGGCCAAGGCAGTAGCCACGCGGGTGCTTTACTGCAAATCGTACCCAGCGCCAGCCAAACCGATAGCAACGAAACCGTTTGGCGACGCTTGACGCAGCAAGCCGATTTAAGCGCGATTCCGGTGGTCGACAATGAACGCCCCATCGGGCTGATTAAACGCAGTGATTTACTCGAATTGTTTTCTCGACCGTATAGCCGTGAACTGTTTGGCGCGCGCAGTTGCAGTACTCAAATGGATTGCCACCCTTTAATTGTTGAGCAAGCAACGAGTCTAACCGAGCTCGCGCGTTTACTGACTTGCTGTGAGCGTGGCGATCTCAATGATGGTTTTATCATTACCGAGCAAGGGCGTTATTTAGGTATGGGCACTGGCCGGGATTTAATTCGCGCAATGACTGAGTTGCAAATTAGCGCGGCACGCCATGCCAACCCTTTAACTGGCTTACCCGGCAATGTGCCCATTCAAGACGCGATCAGCCAATATTTACAAACCGAATGCAACTTCACCGTGGTGTACGTCGACCTCGATCATTTCAAACCTTATAACGACATTTATGGTTACGCCCGAGGCGATGAGCTTCTGCAGTTTTGCGGCCAACTGTTACAAAATAGCGTTGATCCTCAGCTTGATTTTGTTGGGCATGTCGGTGGTGATGATTTTATTTTATTATTGCGATCGCCGCATTGGCGCTCGCATTGCGAGCAAATACTCAGTGATTTTCAGCGGCAACTAGCCGCATTTTTTAAACCGGCGCACTGGCAAGCGCAAAGCTATGTGGCGCACAACCGACAACATCAATTGCAGCGTCACCCACTGGTTTCGATGTCTTTAGGTGCAGTAGAGATTGTCGCTAGCGATTATCAAAGCCACCACGAAGTAGCCAGCCATGCCTCAAGCGCCAAACATATGGCCAAGACTCAAATTGGTAATTCTTTATTTATTGCATCAGCAGCAGCGCCATAAAGCGCCTAAGGCAGGCTGAATAGGTATTGAATGCCGACCCTTTTTAGATAAAGGACTGCGCTCAATACCCATCGTTATGGGGTGGGTTTTCCGCGGCATCAATTTGCGAAAGATCCCAACCCAAGGCCAAATCTTGATTGGCTTGGGCTAATAATGGCTGTAAATTTTTAAGCAAAGCGCGCAGGTGTGGTCGCAGCTCCGTCAGCATGCCTTTGTGCAACATCACCAAGGCCTCGGCGATCAGCGGCGTGTGAGGCACGCCAGTCGTCTCGGGCATAAAGACGTGATTTTCTATTGGCGTCGCATACAGGCGATCTTGTGCGATTTGTAAAATCCGCTCACAAGAATGCTCATCATCATGCCAAGAGTTCGCTACCGCAATACTCGCCGTCACTCGTAACACTTGCTCACGATAATTTATTCGCGCATTCGCAACCCGAAGACGCAAACGCTCGGCCACAATGCGCGCTTCAGTTAATGGCGTGGCTGGGGAAATAATCGCAAACAGTGCGCCAGTTAAATGCGCCAAGGTATCTTCTTTGCGTAAAGTGCTTTCCAGTAATTTGGCTAACATGGCCAACATTTGATCGCAAACGCGCCCGCCCAACTTGTCGGTCAACAACTGAAAATGATTTACCTCTAATAGCAAGACGCTCACTTGGCTATGATGCCGCAGCGCAAAGGCCAGTGCTTGTTCCAACTGTAAATTTAATAAATAAGAACTCGCGACACCAGTCAATTGATCATTCGCGCTATGAACTTGCATGCCCCGCGCTGCGGCCAGTTCTTGACGCGCTGCGGCCAATTCAAGATTGGCCTGAACCCGCGCCAACATTTCGGTGCGATCGGTGGATTTGCTTATAAAATCATTGGCGCCACATTCAACACAGCGCAATTTAGTCGCTTCATCTTCTTCACCCGAAATAATAATCACTGGCAAATAATGCAAATGTGCATCGCCTGAGCTGCGTACGCGTGCTAATAAACCCAAGCCATCGAGCTCGGGCATGGTTAAATCTGAAATCAATAAATTAATCTTCGGCTCAGCCAATAGCAGCTTCCAGCCCGCTTCACCATCGGCCGCCTCAAATAAATCAAAATGCGCGCTTAAATGCTTACGCACCGTCGCACGGACGATGCGAGAATCATCAACAATCAAGATTTGAGGCCGCGGATTTAATTCTTCACTGTCAATCATTGTCAATTTCACTTCATCCAACGCAGGCTTTAGCCTAGCACATGAAATTAAACGACGAGAGGCAGAAATAGGACGCAAGAAATCAGTCTACAACGACCCGAATGTCATGTAAGCTAACAGCTTACTCGCTTGCTTAGGATGTGATCATGTCCAAGACCTATCGTTTACAGCTCAGCGTCTCTCCTGTCACCTGCCGTGAAGCCGACTATACCCTTGGCGCAATTCAACGAGCATGGTGCACGCCATCATGGGCGAATAAGCAATCGCTAGGGCATGAGATTTTATTACTCGAAGTGGGACACGAAGCAGAAATCAAGCTCGGAGAAAGCGCCGATTGGTTTGTAGAGCGCATCGCCGCTGCCATCTGGCAAGAAACCGGCCGGTTTGTGCGCATTGCCATTGATATCGCTGCAGATGAAGCCGCTGATGGACAACTGATTATTCTCGATGAAGCGGCATATTGGCGGATTATGCAAAGCTTTCGCCTGTCATCACCGCGCTTTCATTCCTAACACAGCGCAAATATAAGGCGTACCAACGCAGCGGTGCGCAAACAGCAGACACAAAAAAACCCGTTTACACGGGTTTTTTTGCTTTAGAACCTGTTACTTACAAAGCTTAGGCAGCAGCCATTGCTTTGATCGCAGCAGACAAACGGCTCTTATGACGAGCTGCTTTGTTCTTATGGTAGATCTTTTTGTCAGCCAAGCTGTCGATAGTGCTAACAGATTCTTGGTAAACAGCTGCAGCAGCCGCTTTGTCGCCAGCCGCGATCGCTTTCAATACTTTTTTAACTGCAGTACGGAATTCTGAACGTTGCGCGCCGTTGTGTAAACGTGCAGCTTCAGCTTGACGAGCGCGTTTGCGTGCTTGTGCGGTATTTGCCATGGTAATTCTCCAAAGGTATAAACGGGTCTACTGCTTCGCCGGAGACACGGACTTTCGGCAGCACACACACCCTAGAAAGGGGGCAATTTTATGCCTTCTTCACGGCAAGTGCAAGTAGGCGTTATCATACGCGCTACCAGGGACGGAAAAATAACAATGAATCTACTCAAAGCACTGGCCGCAGTCAGCTCGATGACGATGGTTTCGCGAGTTCTCGGCTTTGCCCGTGACGCGATTATGGCCACTATTTTTGGTGCAGGCGCCATGATGGATGCGTGGGTGGTTGCCTTTCGCTTACCAAATTTACTGCGACGTATCTTCGCCGAAGGCGCATTCTCACAAGCGTTTGTGCCAATACTGGCCGATAAAAAAACTCGCGAAGGTGATGAAGCGGCAAAAATATTTATTGCGCATGTGGCCGGTTTATTAACTTTAATTTTAGCGGCGATCACCTTAATCGGGATTTTGGCTGCACCATGGATTATTTGGACTACCGCCAATGGTTTAACCAATAATGCCAATCAATTTGCCGTTACCACCGATTTATTGCGCATTACCTTTCCTTATATTTTGCTGATTTCATTGTCGTCACTCGCCGGCGCAGTGCTCAATACGTGGAATCATTTCTCTGTTCCGGCCTTTACACCCACGCTATTGAATATTTCATTTATTATTTTTGCGTTGTTTTTTGCCCCCTATTTTAATCCGCCGATTATGGCACTCGCTTGGGCCTTGCTGGTGGGGGGCGTTGCTCAGCTGGCGTATCAACTGCCTTATCTCAAAAAAATTGGCATGTTGGTTCGGCCGAGATTGGATTTTAAAGACCCCGGCGTTTGGCGCGTGGTTAAGCAAATGGGTCCGGCGATTTTGGGTGTTTCGGTCAGCCAGATTTCACAAATTATTAATCAAAGCTTGGCGTCATTGCTGGTCGTGGGTTCGATGTCGTGGATTTACTACGCCGATCGCTTAATGGAGCTGCCTACCGGCTTATTGGGCGTGGCGCTCGGGACGATTTTATTGCCGTCGCTATCTAAAACCTTGGCCAATAACGACAGCGTGGAATATTCCAAACTTCTCGATTGGGGTTTACGATTGGCGCTCTTATTGGCGCTACCCTCAGCAGTCGCTTTGGCGGTGATTGCCGAGCCGCTAACGATTTCATTATTTCAATACGGTAAATTTACTGCTCATGATGCGCAGATGACGCAATTGGCGTTAATGGCGTATGCAGTCGGTATTCCCGGTTTGATTTTGATTAAGCCCTTAGCACCGGCATTTTACGCACGTAAAAATATTAAAACCCCAGTTAAGATTGCGGTGTTTTCTTTAATTGTGACCCAAGGCTTAAACCTGATTTTAGTGCCTTATTTGCAACATGCCGGCCTCGCGTTATCGATTAGTTTGGCGGCCATCGCCAACGCCGGTTTGCTGTATTACCAGTTAAGAAAACAAGATTTATATCAACCTGAAGCGGGCTGGCTGGGCTTTTTGTTGAAACTGATTATTGCAGTGAGCTTAATGGCATTGGCTTTATTTGGCGTAATGCAAATTATGCCAGAATGGGCGCAGGGTAATATGCCATTACGATTACTGCGCCTCTCAGGCTTAGTCGTCGTAGGCATCGTCGTGTATTTTGCCGTACTGGGTTTACTGGGATTTAGACCACGGCAATTCTCTCGCCGTAGCGTTTAAAATATACACAGGGTATTTGCTGCTTGGCTTTTATATTAAAGCATTGCAAACAAATACCCTCTTGTTTATAACGCCGCACTCGCTGGCGTTGGCAAATAAACTTCTATCGCTACCATGTCAATTTGCTCAGCTTGCATAAATTGTTTGGCGTATTTCAAATACACCCCCGACGATAAAAACAATTGGAATAACTCACGATCAATATGCTGATTTTCCACCATGCTATGCATAATGCGGATCGCTTCCGAGAGTAATTTACCTTTTTTATACGGTCGATCCACCGCCGTGAGCGCTTCAAAAATATCGGCAATCGCCATCATTCGCGCCAATGGGCTCATTTGTTGTTGCGTGAGTTTGCGTGGATAACCCGTACCATCCATTTTTTCATGATGACCACCGGCAATTTCTGGCACTTGCTGCAAATGCCGAGGAAACGGCAGTTTTTCTAACATAATGATGGTTTGCACAATGTGCTCGTTGATTTTATAGCGCTCTTCTTCGCTTAAGGTGCCACGCGCTACCGATAGATTATAAATTTCACCTCGGTTGTATAAGAGTTCAGGCACATTGAGCTGAAAACCCCAAGGGTTAATGTCTGGCATTTGCTCGCGCAGCGAGCGGCTAAATTGATGCTCAACTTTATCGGCCAATAGCGACTCAACAACCGGCAGTTCAGCGGCTGGCTCACGCGCTTTACGACTTTTTTCTTCATGCGAAATACCGATTCTATCGTCCAAAGTACGTAGCCATTGGCGCTTGGCAATGGCATTTAATCGCGTGATTTTATCCTCGGCCATAAATTCACCGCCCTGATTACATTGGGCGATAAAAGCAAAGTCATCGTCAAGCTGTGCCAATGTTTGGGCCAATTGCGGTGCTAATTGTTGCGGATCTTCACCGTCAATTTGTGCTTGTAGCGCCTGAATTTGCGCGTCGCGCTTTAAGACTTCAAAGCGCATCCGCACTTCATGCAGCCTATCGTAGAGCGTTTCTAATTTAGTCGCTTTATCAACCACATATTCTGGTGTCGTCACCTTGCCACAATCGTGCAACCAACACGCAATATGCAAAGCTTCGCGCTCGGTTTCACTTAAATTGAAATCTGCATATGGGCCATTTTGAGTTTCACATGCCGCATTAGCCAGCATTTTGGTGAGCTCAGGAACGCGCTGGCAATGGCCGCCGGTATACGGACTTTTGGCATCAATCGCACCAGCAATTAATTGAATAAACGCTTCAAGTAATACTTTTTGCTCTTCGATTAAACGCTGCGTATTGAGCGCTACTGCCGCGGTGCCAGACAGAGCAGTCACAAACGACAAGCGTTTGGCACTTATTGCGGTCTCGGCGTTCAGCAATAACGCCAACACCCCAAGCAATTGCCCCGTTTTATCTTTAAGCGGCACGCAAACCAATTGATAAGCGGCGGGCTCAGTAATCACAAAATTAAAATACAGTTGCACCTGCTCGCGAGTCAAAAGCATAGAGCTGGCTTGTTGCTGCAATAATTGCAATACCGGATGCGTCTGATCGGCATCGAGTTTAAGGGTGGCCAATTCGCCAAAGGCTTCACGAATTTGATCGTTATATTGAGCTTGTACTACTTCCAGTGTGCCTTGCTTGGGCTCCGCTAAATATAAAATACCGCAAGGCGCTAAAGCGGCTTTACGCATCTCACTGACAATCAACACCAGTAAACGCTGGAAATTCGTTTCCGCAGCCAATGCATTAGATAGATGTAAAAAGTCTTCAATCGTGCCCTTCATTTGATCCATCGATTTAGCTAGCGCAATAATCTCAGTGATCCGCGCATCCACCTGAATGGGCTCACTAAAATCAAAGCGCGCAATTCTTTGTGCTTCGCTATTGAGCTGAATTAATGGTCGCGACGCCATACGCGCTAACCACAAAGCCAAACTCACACCAAAGGCTAAAAGTAGGGCAGAAATCAATAAAGCATGATTGCGAATTTCAATTGCTGGGCCAAGTAATTCTGAATGCGGCGAAGCTAACCATAATTGCAACGGCACACCGCCAAGCACCGTAATGGATTGCTTGGAGGCCTCCCAATGCTCATTATCCACCGTCATCGTCGTGCTTTGGCCAGGGGCACGCTTAAAATGGTCCTCTTTTAATTGGCTTAGCAAATGACCATCAAATTCCGTCAGCAATGGCAGCCGCAATTGCCCTTGCTCTGCTTGTTTCATTTGAGGTAGCCCATCTTGGGTCAGCATCACCCCTTGCTCTGCCGTCATCAATAGAAATTTTGATCCCGGCGTTTCCTGATAATACGATAGGACTTCTTCAATCGTTTCTAAGCGAACATCCACCCCGACAACGGCAGTTTGCTGGTTTGCCGCAGTGGAAATCGTCACCCCTGCTTTATCGGTGGCATAAAAAACATAAGGCAAACTGCTTTGCACGCCAATTGTCGATATAGCCGCCTTAAACCAAGGGCGCGTTCGCGGATCAAATTGATAATCAGGATTAATTCGATTTTCAATTAAACGAAATTTCTGATCAAAAAATAAATAACGCCCAACAGCATGATCATCAGTAACTTCAATACTTTGCACTACCCACGCCGTATTTTTAGGTGGATTAAATCGTTGAATCAGTGCAACCTCATTGCGCCAAGGCCGTAATAAAAAAAAGTCGCCATTTTGATAGCCCACATATACCGCAGCCAAAGCCGGCCGTGTTCGCAATGCAGTCAATAAATACGGCATGCTTTCCAGTCTTTGCTCCAGCGTTGTTGCATGGACAATGCGTTGATCGGCCATTAATTCTGCCGTCACGGCGGCATTACGATAGAGATTATCCAAGTGATCGGTCGCCACTCGCGCAAAATTGTTCACTCTATTTTGCGCATTGAGCATTAATATTTTTTCTGTTGAGCTTTGAAAGAACCAAGTTGTTACCGCAGCAAATAACACCATTAAGCCGACAAAGAAATAACCAAGATGCAAATGAAATGGGATATGTTTCGACCTTTGTAACTGCGCGCTCATACCAGCAAGTCCCCTCTTTTTATTCTTTCTGCAATATTAAATCGGACGAAATACTAAATATCATATTAATACTGATCTCGAAAGAAAATCGAGATTATTCCACCGATGTCGACAGCCCCACTTGCCAGAGTCATGCTAAAATCACCTTTAAATTGATAGCAATTTAAGGCAGAACTGGCCTTTTCTCTTTATTTGAATGGAGCACTGCATGTCGTCCTCGATTTTTGCCGCCGTTGAAATGGCGCCACGCGATCCAATTTTGGGTCTGAATGAATCTTTTAATGCCGATACCCGTGACTTTAAAGTCAACCTTGGGGTCGGCGTTTATTTTAATGACGAAGGCAAAATTCCTTTATTGGCTGCAGTAAAAGCGGCAGAGAAAGCCCGCCTTGAAACGCAACCACCACGCGGCTATCAGGCAATTGAAGGCAATCCAGCCTACAATGCCGGCGTGCAAAACTTGCTATTTGGTACCGACAGCGAATTAACTGCTGCAGGTCGTGTTGTGACTGCACAAGCACTTGGCGGCACCGGTGCACTGCGCATTGGTGGTGATTTCTTATATCGCCTCAATCCTAATGCCACTGTATATATCAGCAATCCAAGCTGGGAAAATCACCGCGCTATTTTTGAAGCCGCTGGCTTTAAAGTTGCTGACTATCCTTACTATGATGCAGCAACACGTGGCGTTGATTTTGCGGCAATGAAAGCAAATCTACTCACCTTGCAACCGGGCTCGGTGATTATCTTACATGCTTGCTGCCATAACCCAACTGGCGCTGATTTATCAGATGCACAATGGACTGAAGTGGTTGAAGTGTGTCGTGAACGCGGCTTAGTGCCTTTCCTTGACATGGCTTACCAAGGTTTTGCAGAAGGGATTGCTGAAGACTCAGTTGCAGTCAATGCTTTTGCTACTTCAGGTCTGCAATTTTTGATTTCGAGCTCTTTCTCAAAAAGCTTCTCTTTATACGGTGAACGTGTTGGCGCGCTGTCGATCATCACGTCAAGCAAAGAAGAATCTGGCCGTGTGCTCTCGCAAGTAAAACGCGTGATTCGTACCAACTATTCAAACCCACCTATCCACGGCGGTGCAGTGGTTGCGGCAGTGCTAGCCAGCCCAGAATTGCGTAGCATGTGGGAAGAAGAACTCGGTGGCATGCGCGTGCGTATTCGCAGCATGCGCTCAGGCTTAGTTGAAAAACTGGCGGCACGCGGTGTTGCGCAAGACTTCAGTTTTGTCACTGAACAACGCGGTATGTTCTCGTACACCGGTTTGACAGTCGCTCAAGTTGAAAAGCTCCAAACTGAATACGGTATCTATGCCGTATCGACGGGCCGGATCTGCTTGGCCGCGCTGAATAATAAAAACATCGACTATGTCGCAGATGCGATTGCCAAAGTGCTCTAATTAGCGCTTAGCCATGAAAAAGCCCACGCCATTGCGTGGGCTTTTTTGCTGCGCTGCTCAATTAATGCGCTGCTGATGGTTTCTCTGTACTGACTTTTTTTCCTTTTTTCAAACATTCCCGCCAATTTGCTGCCGTTGCCCCGGCACTGCCTTCAACCAAGCAATCACCCGCTTTTAAACGTAAATAATTTTCACTTTGTTGATCTGCAGTACTCTCAGCAAGATGAGCTTCTGTTGTGAGCGCCGCACTACCTTCATCTTTAGCTTTTAATTCCTGTCGGCGCTTAGCGTGCTCTTGCTCAGCAAGCTTGTCTTCTAACTCAGCAATATGGTCTTTTTTAGCGCGCAGCTCGACTTTTAGCTCGGTAATGTCGCGCTCTAATTCTGTTCGTTTCTCCAGAGAGCCCGATAGTGCATCTTTTAATTTTTCAATTTGGGTGAGGTAAAAACTTTTTTCGAAGTTTTTTTTCGCCATACCCAGCGCAATGCCGATCATTAAAAAAATCAGCACCAAAAAAAAACCACTCAAGCCGAAAATAATTAAACGATAGCGCGAAAAAAAGCTAACAGAATGAGCAGGTACTTCAGGCTGGGGTAAGTCAATGGCATGCTCTTCAGCAGACATCTCTACATCCTTCTTGATATGAGGGGTAATAGAGACAGCATAATCGTGAAAAAGCACAAATGAGAAGAAATTAAATTGATAAAAAAAGGGCTAGCTTTTCAGCTAGCCCTTTTAATTTGGCTCCTCGACCTGGGCTCGAACCAGGGACACACGGATTAACAGTCCGTTGCTCTACCAACTGAGCTATCGAGGAATTGATCGATAAGATCGTTACGGGTGAATTGCTACGAAAGGCAAAAAACCACAGAATTCTTGGCTCCTCGACCTGGGCTCGAACCAGGGACACACGGATTAACAGTCCGTTGCTCTACCAACTGAGCTATCGAGGAATTGGTATGGGGCGTATAATAGACACTCTCGACCGTTTAGTCAAGAACATCCTAATAAAATAATCGATAAAATGATGACTAGCCCAAAAAAAATCCTCATCGGCAGCACTCTATTTCTTGGCTTTGCCGCTTCCCTGCCGTTGATTATGCCCTATGACGCCTTCAAAAACAGTTTAGAAACAAAGCTCTCTCAAATGAATGGCGGCAAGACGCAGATTGCGCATATCGAATTTAGTTATCAGCCTACGCCGGTATTTATTTTACGTGATGTGGTGATCGAACGGCCTGAGACAGCCCAAATTGCAGAGATTATTATTCCAGTCACTAGCTACAATCTTTTAAATTGGGGTAAATCGATGCGAAATGTGCTAATTCGCAACGCTGTTTTATCTCGTTCCTTCGCGCTTGATCTGCCAAATCGAATCAAAACTGACGATCACAATGGCTTTCGAGTCGATCGACTGGCGCTAGAAAAAGTCTCAATCAAGCTCGATCGCCGTACTGTTGGCCCAATTGATGGTGAATTACGCTTTCGATCCAATGGCAATATCGAAGATCTGGTTATTCGCACCGATCAAGACCGCGCAGAAATTCAAGTCCAACCCACAGAGCCGGGGCAATTCAAAGTACAATTTAACGCCCGAAACTGGGAGCTACCTTTAGGTCAGCCAGTTAAATTTGATTTTCTTAAACTCATCGGTACTGCCAACGCCAATGGCTGGACCATTTCAGATATTCGAGCAGATCTTTATGGTGGCCTCGTTACCGGCTCAGCACAACTTAACTGGCAATCAGACTGGCAACTCACCGGACACATTTTTGCCAAGAATATCTCTGTCGAGCCACTAATGAGTTTATATAGTCCAATTACACGCAGCACCGGTCGCATGAATGCCGATGCTAGCTTTAAATATCAAGGCGCCACTGAGCAACAATTATTTAAACAACCACAAATCCAAAGCCGCTTTATTATTCAAGATGGTACTTTGCATAACTTTGATTTGATCACACCACTCAAATCGCAAAATCCAACGACATTACGCCGTGGCGGACAAACCAATTTTAGTAGTTTATCTGGGAGTATTGCCATCAATGACAAGAGTGTCTCCCTCTACAACCTAATACTCCAGTCGGGTAAATTTCGGGCCAATGGCGAATTACGCATTTCACAACAAAAAATCAGCGGATCAATTGGCACGCAACTCGCCGCGGGCGCAATGATGGCCAATAATCAGCTCAGTATTTCCGGCCAATTAGCCGCACCAGAATTAAACAGTCGTGGCGCGCTACGCCCCAATCATGAAGAACGAAGCACCATCGCCGAAACCGATGCGCCTAAACCTGAAAACTAATCACTTAATATCAATTGGATATGCGGCCTAGCCAACCTGCCGCATCCTCAATAAGGAAAAACACATGACATGGACAGCATTTTTACAGCAAGCCGGCGCCCAATTCGAAGCACACCTCGTTACCCACTTTACACAGACTGAGACTGAATTAGCTGCACTGGAACAAAATTGGGTCATCTGTCCACTCAGCCAATACGGTTTAATTCGCTTTAGTGGCGAAGACAGCCAAGCGTTTTTGCAAGGCCAACTCTCAAGTGACGTTCGAGCGCTAGATGTTAACTCCGCGCAGTACTCGAGTTACTCAACACCAAAAGGTCGCATGCTCGCGAGCTTTTTAGTTTCACGTCAGCAAGACGACTATGTATTACAAATCGCCGCCGAGCTACAAGCCAGCATTCAAAAACGCTTAAGCATGTTTATTATGCGTAGCAAAACCAAGGCTAGCGATGCCAATACCGACTGGGTACAAATCGGTGTGGCCGGTCCTGCAGCTAGCGCACAAATTGCTGCGCTCTTTGGCAGCGTACCGGCAGCAATGACAGTACAACATCACGCCAATGCCAGTATCATCGGACTTGAGGGTGATCGCTTTCAAATTATGGCTTCACCCGAAGCAATGGCGACACTTTGGACTGAATTGATCAGCAAGGGCGCACAAGCAGCAGGAACAAGCGTTTGGCAGCTCACCGAAATTCGTGCCGGTAGCCCATGGGTCACCGCAGCCACCCAAGAAGAATTTGTGCCACAAATGGCCAATATGGAATTAATTGGTGGCGTTAACTTTAAGAAGGGCTGCTACCCAGGCCAAGAAATTGTCGCCAGAATGCAATACTTAGGCAAAACTAAACGCAGAACCTATCGCATGCATGTTGATAGCCGCGATGTGCTTGCTGGACAGGACGTGTATAGCTCGGATTCGGATGGCCAAGCCAGCGGCAAGATCATGCTCGCAGCCCCCAGCCCAGCCGGCGGCTCAGAAGTACTCGTTGTCGCGCAAATTGCCAGTTTACCGCTGGGATTGCATTTAATTGACGCCAATGGTCCGCTATTGACGCAATTAAATCTGCCATATGCACTCAACTGAAGCCAAAACAGCAATTTCATCATATAATCGCGAAATTCGCACAAGCAAGGATGTCACCCCATGGGGTTTCTCGCTAATAAAAAAATCTTAATTTGCGGTCTACTTTCAGATCGCTCTATCGCCTACGGCATTGCCCAAGCTTGCCGCCGTGAAGGTGCTGAACTGGCTTTCACCTACGTGGGTGAAGATCTAAAAGATCGTGTTGTTCGTTTAGCTGCTGACTTTGACTCAACCATCGTTCTGCCCTGTGATGTGGGTAGTGATGAGCAAATCGAAGCGCTATTTCCAGCATTGGCTGAATATTGGCCAACGTTTGATGGTCTGGTGCACTCAATTGGCTTTGCGCCACGCGATGCATTAAAAGGCGACTATCTGGATGCCGTGACACGTGAAAACTTTAAAATCGCTCACGATATCAGCTCGTACAGCTTTGCTGCACTGGCTAAAGCTGCGCGTCCAATGCTCAATGAAAAAGCATCGTTAGTGACGATGTCGTATCTTGGTGCTGAACGTGCGATCCCCAATTACAATGTAATGGGATTGGCTAAAGCCAGCCTCGAAGCCAATGTGCGCTATATGGCGGCGGCATTGGGAACCAGCAAAGAAATCCGTGTCAACGGTGTTTCTGCTGGCCCAATCAAAACTTTAGCTGCAGCAGGGATTTCAGACTTTGGTAAACTGCTTAAAGGCGCGGCAGAAGCTACACCGTCTAAACGCAATGTCACCAAAGAAGAAGTGGGTAATGTCACGGCCTTCTTATTGTCTGACTTATGCTCAGGCATGACCGGTGAAATCTTGCACGTTGATGTGGGCTTTAGTATCGGCGCAGGCGCTTTGGCGGGTTAATTACCCCTCGATTTCGCCCAAAATAAAGCCCGCAATCGCGGGCTTTATTGTTATTGATTGCCACGCAAACAAGCAAGACCCCAATTTTAAAGGTATTTAGCGATGTGCCAGTTACTCGGAATGAATTGCAACACCCCAACCGACATTGTGTTTTCCTTTGAAGGATTTCGGCGCCGTGGTGGACTCACTGCCGAACATGCCGATGGCTGGGGAATCGCTTTTTTTGAAGATGCAGGCTGCCGACTTTTTTTAGACTATCTACCGTCGAGCAGTAGTCCGGTCGCTGATTTGGTCCGTAGCTATCCAATCAAAAGCAAAAATGTCATTTCGCATATTCGCAAAGCCACCCAAGGTGTGATTAACCTCGCCAATACCCACCCTTTTCAGCGTGAATTGTGGGGTAAATACTGGATCTTCGCTCATAATGGCAACCTCACTGAGCTCGCCAAACTTGAGCCATCGCGCTTTCAGCCGGTGGGCAATACCGACAGTGAACAGGCTTTTTGTTGGTTACTTGATCAGCTCGCGCAACAATTTAGCGTCATGCCAAGCCGCATCGAACTCCATCAGGCATTAAGCCGCATTGCGGCGCAATTAGCGCAACATGGCTGCTGCAATTTTTTACTCTCCAATGGCGAAACCTTATGGGCCCACTGCTCAACGGCGCTGCACTATATCGTGCGCCAAGCGCCATTCACCGTCGCGCATTTGTCAGATATGGATTTAACGGTCGATTTTTCCAATGAAACCCGGCCCAATGATCGAGTTGCCGTCATTGCCACTCAGCCGCTCACCGACAATGAAACATGGACCGCAATGCAGCCGGGCGAGCTACTGATGTTTGTTGATGGTGAGATACAAAAAACATAGGTATTCTCATGTATGCTTTATTTTATATGGCACAGCGATAGATACTAGGCCTCGTGCTGATGCAAGCCAAGCAAGGCAAACACCGTATCATCAAAATATTCGCCCTGCTCATCGAGCTGGCGCAATTGAAACGAAAGCCGTTCGAGGCTGATTTGATTGTGTGCAAAGCGATCTCGAGTCATCTTCATGCTGCTCGCTCGTGCGGCGAGCTGATTTCGCCGCGCTTCAATCTCTTTGCGCTCGCGCTGATGTCCGCCAACCGATAAATACAGCCAAAAAATTAAGCCGCCAGCCACCCACCATAGCTCAAAAAACAAACTGGCAATCGCAATCAAAGTCATCAGCAAATACCAAATCTGATCGGCCTGCTCAAATTGCGGCACCATGACCGACAAGCTAGGCCAGCGGCGTTTCATCATCGAAGCAATGCGGGTGTCATCGGTTGCATCGCGCTTTTTGCGGGCCAAAGCGCCATCCAGTGCCAGACTAATATACCAATGGGTAATTACTTTTGAATGCAACCAATGGGTAGCCAAATACTGCGCCATTTTTTCATGCAATTGATCTCGAAATGAGCTGCTCGACAAGGGTGGCACACTATCGTTATATGGATCTTTCAGTGCATTTTGTACTTGTAGGGGGTATCCAGCCACATCCATTAATAATCGCCGACGCTCATTCAATACATCGGGATTAATCATGATTTCAGGATGATCCAGATGCAAATAATGCTGCAGCAATTTATCAACATCATCAAACGAGGGATGCGTGCCGGGCTGCTCTCTGAGTAATCCACGTAATCGAGCGACCTCTTGACGAATTAAATCCGCGATCGGCCCCGCTTCTGGCACCCATGAGCGACGCAATAAACCATCAATTTTATCTAACGGCTCATCATAATGACGATAATAAGCCTCGTTGTAACGACCAATTTCTTCCTCGTCGCGCTGCTTATCCCCCGTCAGCAGTGGGCGAGTCGGCGGCTCGCGGCGTAAATCTAATCCAATGCGATTGACCACACTATCTAACTCTGGCGCGACACCCGCCCGGGCAAAAACTGGATCTAGTTCATGCCGCTTATTTCGCCATTCTTCGAGCGCCTGCCAAATACTCCAATCGGCCATTATTTATTTTATTCCCTCAAACCTTTACCACAGCGCTCTCGCGCCTCACCTGCCCCAATTGGCCATCACCACGCAAAACGGTCGTAAATTAGCTGCGACCTGGCGCAGCATAACATCAATTCATCAACGCTCTTTGCGCCAAAAAACCACCTAGCGCACATCTAAAGCCGGTTGTTCTTGTTGACTTAACGCCGCTTCAATACGCTCGCACAAATGGCGAAGCACTTCAATCCGTGCATAATATTTGTTATTTGCCCCGACCCTTAGCCACGGTGAATTCGGGGTACTGGTTCGCTCGATTAAATCACTGGCGGCGGTGACGTAGTCATCCCATTTTTCGCGGTTACGCCAGTCTTCTTCGGTAATTTTGAAACGTTTATATTCAATCGCTTCACGCTCATGAAAGCGGTTTAATTGCTCTTCATTACTAATCGCCAGCCAAAACTTCACCACCAGCACGTTCGCTGCCGCAATTTGCGCTTCGAAATCATTAATTTCGCCATAGGCCCGCATCCAATCTGCATGGCTAGCAAAACCCTCTACGCGCTCCACCAAGACTCGACCATACCAAGAGCGATCAAACAGTGTGAGCTGCCCATGTGGCGGCAAATGTCGCCAAAAACGCCATAGATACGGCTGAGCACGCTCCTCTTCGGTCGGCGCCGCAATCGGGATGGTGCGATATTGCCGAGCATCCAATGCCGCAGTAATCCGGCGAATTGCCCCGCCTTTACCGGCAGCGTCCATGCCTTCAAACACACACACCACTGAAAGCTGCTTAAATTGAGGCTGTCGAACTAGGCCATTGAGTCGGCCTTGCAATTCTTCGAGCTGAACTTTGTAATCATCTTTGCTTAAAACATAATCTAAAGGCAGCGTATCGAGCAGGCGAACGCCATCGATAGACGGCATCAATGGGGCAGCATCAATACGATTTTGCCGAACAGAGCCGCGTTCCAGATGATGGCGAATGGCTTCTTCAATATGTCGCCCGACTGAGATATTGCGGTAATTATTGTCTGAGCTTTCAATCACTCGCCATGGCGCATCCGCTAAATTGGTACGCAGCAATAAATCACGGTAACGATCAATCATTTGATCATAGTTTTTTAAAAACCACCGATCTGATTCTTCAACTCGCCATGCCGTACGTGAATCGGCGCTGAGTTTTTTGATTTGTTTCTTCAGCTGGTCTTTAGATAAATGCAGCCAAAATTTTAAAACCAGCACCCCCTCATCAGACAGCATTTTTTCTAAGCGCAAAATTTTAGCCAGCTCACGCTCATAAGCAATTGGCTCTGCCGCATCTTGCATTTGATCCCACATCGGACCGCTATACCAACCACCAAAAAGAATAGCCATCTTGCCCTTGGGCGGCAAAATACGCCAATAACGCCAAAATGGCGGTCGAGCACTCTCTTCATCACTCGGTTCGGCAAATGCATGCGTGGCAATTAAGCGGGGATCTAACCACTTTAATAACAGATTAGCCACCTCACTTTTACCTGCGGTAGGCACGCCACCGAGCAATATAACCACCTGAAAATCAGCACGTTGCTTTAAATCATATTGAATTGACAATAAGCTTTGCCGTAATTCAGCTTCAAATTGCTGGTAAGACTGCTTGTCCAGTTGATGCCCTAATTCTGCAGATTCAAACATATGCTGACTCCGAGTCATGATGAGTCATTATTCAGCTTTAGCTGCATTTCGGGAAGCGTTTGCTTAAGAGCGCAACCAGAAAGCCATAACTGCCCAATACTCAATCAAAGTTCTCAAGCGATCAGCCATAAAAAAAGAGGCTTACGCCTCTTTTTTTACTTACATCATCGGTGAATATTAAACCGAGAATGAAGAGCCACAGCCGCATGTTGACTGGGCATTCGGGTTTTTAATGGTAAATTGCGAGCCTTCTAGGCTTTCAACGTAATCAATTTCCGCACCAACCAAATATTGATAGCTCATTGGATCAACCAATAAGGTCACGCCATTTTTAGTAATTGGCGTGTCGTCTTCATTGACGATTTCGTCAAAAGTAAAGCCATATTGAAAGCCTGAGCAGCCACCGCCCGTCACGAAGACGCGCAATTTCAAATCTGGATTACCTTCTTCCAAAATCAATTCATTGACTTTACTCGCCGCATTATCGGTAAAGACAAAAGGAAGTGGCATCTCGGTTTCAGTGGTCATAACAGCTCCGCCCATAATAGTTGACTAAATTGATAGGGTATATTATCCACGTCTGGCCCAGCAAGGTCAATCACTCTGCCTTGCTGTCCGCTACACGTGGTAGATCATCGATGGCCATCTCTTCACGCTGACCATTATGCACATGAATCAATCGCCCATCGACAATCGCACCCGGATGCATTTCTAGCGTTTTATACGCTAAATCACCGCGAATTCTGGATTTACTTTGCAACTCAACATAGTGGCTGACTTCGATTGGCCCACAAATTTCACCATTTAAAATTAAATGCGAGCACACCACTTTGCCTTCGATTTTAGCCTTGTCACTCACCACCAACGTGCCGTTTTTTTCATCAGTCATACTCACATCACCGATAATGGCACCGTCTAAGCGTAGGCCGCCGGCAAATTTCACATGCCCAGTCACCGTCGTGCCTTGGCCAATCAGGCTATCAATTTTGGTGCTGCCTTTTTTCTTATTAAACACACATATCCCCTTAGAATTTTTTTTGGCAACTGGCTAATACTTTACTGCCTTGTGGTTCAACCAAGCGAGCCTCCATCACAAATGGGCCCGTCGCACCAACCGGCAATTCAAATTCGCCTTCAGCGCGATGATAATGCGCAACGGCAATCGATGCGCCTTGGGTATTTGCAGACAATTGTTGTTTTTTACCGCCCTGATGATATTGCAAACTAACTAATAAACGCCCGGCCAGCTCAGTCGTTTTATCCGTTCCTTGCACCAGTAATAAACGATAACGCAATCGATCTACGGTGCTGGTTTGCAATTCACAGGCCACAAAACTGGCGGAGCGATTTCTATCATTGCTTTGCAATAAAGATTCAAAAAACGATAAAGTTTCTCGAGTGATTGCAAAATCTTGCTGCAATGCAGTGAGCTCACGCTTGAGCGCATCTCGCTCGGCCCCCACAACAGTCAGCTGCTGCGATAACAAAGCCTGCTCTTTGTGCAAAGCATCGAGCTGCTGTTGTAGACCTTGCATTTGATTTTGCTGCAAAAGCGAAGAATTCGATTGCCGCATATCTTTGCGGTATTCGCCCAACTGCATTCCAGCATAAAGCGCTGCAAGCAATACCCCCATAAATATAGCAATACGAAAGAATTTTTCTTTCATACTTAACTGCGGGCGTAATGACAAGGGCGTTGCAGTGATGCGCGCCCTTTGCGAACGATATAGACGTTTAATTGGCATCACTTAAGGCAGCAATGGCACAACATCTAAACCATGCTGTTCAGGTAAACCAAACATCAAGTTCATTACTTGCACAGATTGGCCTGAAGCACCTTTGACTAAATTGTCTTCCACCACCAAGATCACCAGCAAATCGCCATTACCTGGGCGGTGCACAGCAATACGTGCCGTATTGCTGCCGCGTACCGAGCGGGTTTCTGGGCAAGATCCTGCAGGCATCACATCAACAAACGGCTCAGCCGCAAATCGCTCTTCAAATAATTTTTGCACATCGGCCGCTTTACCAGCCTCAGTTAAGCGCGCATAAATCGTCGAATGAATACCACGAATCATCGGCGTAAGATGCGGAACAAACGTCAATTGCACAGGCGCGCCGTGAATTGCTGATAGTCCTTGCATGATTTCAGGCGAATGGCGATGACCTTTTACGGCATAAGCTTTGAAATTATCACTGCTTTCGGCAAATAAAGTGCCCACCTCGGCTTTACGACCGGCACCGGAAACACCCGATTTGCAGTCGGCGATAATGCCGCTGGTTTCAATCAATTGCAGGCCATTTTCAATCAACGGCAATAAACCAAGTTGTACTGACGTTGGATAGCAGCCAGCCATACCAATTAAGCGCGCTTTTTGGATGGCTGCGCGATTCACTTCCGGCAAACCGTACACCGCTTCGGCGAGTAAATCGGTACAGCTGTGCTCCATTGCGTACCACTGCGTAAATTCAGCAGGGTCTTTGAGGCGGAAATCTGCGGCTAAATCGATGACTTTAACGCCCGCTTCGAGTAATTCACGCGCTTGTGCCATTGCGACACCATGCGGCGTTGCAAAGAAAACCACGTCGCACTCGGTCAGTTTGGCGTCTTCGGGAGTGGAAAAAGCAATCTCAACGTGGCCACGTAGGCTAGGAAACATCTCAGATACTTTCATGCCGGCTTCTTTTCGCGAAGTCACCGCTTTGAGTTCTACATCAGGATGGCGCGACAATAAACGCAGCAATTCAACCCCTGTGTAACCAGTACCGCCAACAATCCCAACCTTGATCATGCTCTTTTCCCTGTTCAAATTATCACAGCGATAATAAAGCAAAATGCCAGCACTGTGTGAGCTTGCATGCATTGCTAACGCGCCAGCAATACGACAGTCAATTCAAATTGGGATGCGGGGTATATTAATGCAAGGCTTGTCAGATCAGCGCAGGCGCGCCAATACCAGAATGACAGACGTAAAAAAGCCATCCCCTAGGATGGCTCTTTGATCCAAACAATCTGTAAACGAATTAACGCTTAGAGAATTGTTTACGACGACGTGCGCCGCGTAGACCGACTTTCTTACGTTCAACTTCACGAGCGTCACGAGTAACCAGACCAGCCGATTTCAGAGTTGGTTTCAACGCTGCATCGTACTGAATCAAGGCACGGGTGATACCGTGACGAACCGCGCCAGCTTGGCCAGATTCGCCGCCGCCAACCACGTTTACCATGATGTCGAAAGCTTCAAGATTGCTAGTCAACACAAGTGGTTGACGAACGATCATACGGCCAGTTTCGCGAGCAAAGTATTGGTCCAATGCTTTACCGTTAACGATGATTTGGCCAGTACCTTTTGCCAAGAACACACGAGCTACAGAGCTCTTGCGACGGCCAGTACCATAATTGTATTTACCTACCATGATGCAATTCCTTTAAGTTTTGCGATCGCTTAGAGAGCAAGAGTTTTAGGTTCTTGCGCAGTGTGCGGATGCTCGCCACCGGCATAAACTTTCATTTTCTTGATCATTGCGTAGCCCAATGGGCCTTTTGGTAACATGCCTTTAACAGCAAATTCCAACGCACGGCCAGGAAATTTGTTTTGCATTTCAGTGAAGGTACGCTCGTAAATACCGCCTGGGTGACCAGTGTGACGGTAATAAATCTTCGCCGTTGCTTTATCGCCAGTAACGCGGATCTTGTCTGCGTTTACCACAACGATGTAGTCGCCGGTATCGACGTGCGGAGTGTATTCAGCTTTATGTTTGCCACGCAGGCGTTTGGCGATCTCGGCAGCGAGACGGCCCAGCACTAAGTCTGTGGCGTCCACAACGAACCACTCGCGCTTCACCTCGTGCGGCTTGGCAGAAAAGGTTTTCATGACTGCTAGTCCACGTTTTTGAATTTGAGAAAGTCGCGGATTGTAGCGGGTTAAATGCCACTCTGTCAAATGCATTTGCAAACAGATTGCAATCCGAGACAAAAAAAACGCAATCAAGGCATGCCTAGATTGCGCGAAATCCTACCAAATAAATGGAGGATGGAGGAGACGACATCGAGCAAAGCCCAATGTCATCGCCGATTATCACAGAAATTTAGGTGTAAGACAACCAAGTTTTCCGCGCTGCGACCAATGGTTATAGCACCAATCTTGTCGTTCAATTTACCTGCCGTGCCATCGCATCACCGGCGTTTCCCCGTTAGAATAGCGGCCGATATTCCATCGTTTTGCCTTAATCCAAGGACAAGTGAATTATGAAAGTACGCATTAAATGGGTCGAAGAAGTGAGTTTTTTGGCGCAGTCCGAATCTGGCCATGCCGTGCTGATGGACGGCCCACCAGAGGGCGGTGGACGTAACCTCGGGCCACGCCCGATGGAAATGCTGCTGATGGGCATGGCAGGCTGCTCTAGCTATGATGTCATCCACATCCTTAAAAAAGGCCGTGCGGACGTTAGAGACTGCGTACTTGAAGTCGACGCCGAACGCGCAGCAACCGACCCTAAGGTATTCACCAAAATTCATTTACATTTTATTGTGACCGGCAAAGCACTTAAGACAGAAGCCGTTGAGCGAGCGATTAAATTATCGGCAGAAAAATACTGCTCTGCCTCGATCATGCTTGGCCAAGTCGTCCCCATTACGCATGATTTCAGCGTGCTTGAAGCCAATTAATTGATATGTTTGACGCAAAAAAACGGCAAGAAGCAATTCTTGCCGTTTTTTTATTGAATGCCGATGCAGTATTTATTTGCTTGAATCTAATAATGTTTAATGCGCAGCGACTTCTTGACGGCGAAAAATCCAAGCATAAGGCAAACCAATAAATAAAGCCCCACCCACAATATTACCTAGCGTTGCAGGCAATAAATTATGCAGGAAAAAGTCACTCCAGCTGGCATCCAACCCAAGCAACATTGCGGCAGGGATAAAGAACATATTCGCAATACTATGTTCCATGCCCAGCGCAACGAATGCCATGACAGGCAACCAAATACCCATCATGCGCCCGAGAGTGTCTTTCGCTGAATAACCTTGCCAAGCGGCCACACACACCAAAATATTCGCCAAAATACCTTTAAAGAAAGTCACGACAAATGGGTTTTCTAATTTGTGATGGGCAACAGAGAGTAAAAATAGCGTTGCAGAATCATTGGGCTTAAAAATCCCCGTCATATAGGCAAAGGCCCATGCGGTAAATAAAGCACCAATAAAATTACCCAAATAAGAGAGCCCCCAGACTTTTGCCACATCGCGTTTAGCCAATAAATTACGTTGCAATGGCACCATTTGCGTCGCGCAATTACTGGTAAAAAGATCTACCCCAGTCAACACCACCGCAATAAAGCCCAAAGGGAAAACCGCGCCAAATAATAATTTACCCAAGCCAGGATTACTCTGCATCAACTCCGGTGAGCCCCCTGCGACACAAACCGCGAGCAAACCACCAAGGGAAATAAACATACCGCCGATAATGGCCATGACTGCCAATCGTGAACAAGGCAACGCTGATTTTTCTAAAGCACTGTGTTCAACATAATCAACAATGGCAGAAGGAGCTAACATCCCATTCATATCAAAGCCTGCATTTCTATTATTTAGATGGCGCTATTTTATAACGCGCATACCCACAAAGAGCGGAAGTATTGCCATGACGTTGGTATTGAATACGACAAATCTGATCTGGCGCAAAGTTCTAGCGCCTCATGTCAGCCGCCGCAATGCTCACAATATGCTATTTAATTTTTAAACTCGCTTAAAACCGATAACTGAGTTGCGTCATTAATTTAGAAGTTAACTGCATTATTTGTGGCACAGGCTGTGGCAAAGGAGCCGCCCCCATTTGATCGGCCAGCTCGGCATGGCTCATTTCATCCAAATACATTTGCGCCACAATGGCACGGCTTTTTTCATCCGACTCAGGCAATTCATTAAGATGACTTTGCAAATGTGCGCCAACCTGCCGCTCGGTTTCGGCCAAAAAGCCCAAATTCCATTTATCACCAATCACACCAGCGGCAACGCCCATCGCCAATGAACCGGCATACCACAGAGGATTAAGCACACTGCGGTGACTACCTAGCTCAGCCAAACGCCGCTGAGTCCAAGCCAAATGCTCGACCTCTTCATCGGCCGCTTGGCGTAATGCTTGCCGTGCAGCAGGGTCTCTGGCGGTCAAAGCCTGCCCTTGATACAGCGCTTGTGCGCACACTTCGCCGCAGTGATTCACCCGCATCAATCCTGCTGCGTGCGCTTTTTCTGCGCTACTCATTGCTACATCATCAATTTTGGCATCAGGATGAGCCCGAGCACTCACAGCGGGCGCAGCTAAAGTACGCAACACCGTGTCAAATTCAGTAATAAATTGGTCCAAAGAAGGTAATTTCAGCATCATCAGTTCTCCTTAAGCTGGCAATTCTACACTGTGCACATGTTATGATTACGAGATTGTATTTTTACCTCCAATTTGCAGGAATTTTCATGAAACGCTTCGTTATCGCTGCCGCTTTAGCACTTTCAAGCTTGACCGCCATCGCCGCCAATCCGCAAGTCGAGCTCAACACCAGCAAAGGTAAAATCATCGTTGAACTCTACCCAGAACAAGCACCAATCTCTGTGGCTAATTTTTTGCAATATGTCAAAAGCAAACATTATGACGGCACGATTTTTCACCGTGTAGTGCCCGGATTTGTGGTGCAAGGTGGTGGTTACGATGCAAAACAAGAACAAAAACCAACTAAAGCATCGATTCAAAACGAAGCCAAAATCACAAAAGAAAAAGGGCTAAAAAATGACCGCGGTATGCTGGCGATGGCCAGAACCGGTCAGCCGCATTCGGCAACAAGCCAGTTTTATATCAACCTAAAAAACAATGACGCTTTAAACTACCCTTCATTTGATGGCTGGGGTTACGCGGTATTTGGTAAAGTATTAAGTGGCATGGAAGTGGCAGATCAAATGGCAAAAGTGAATTTACTGCCTGGTGATACCCCTGCCGAACCGATCATCTTAATTAGCGCCAAAGAATTAGCCGCCAAAACCGAAAAAGCCAGCGCTAGCAAAAGCAGCACGACAAAGTAATTTATATTTTTTCAAGGACAAAACAGATGACTAAAGTAAAACTCACGACCAGCATGGGCGACATTGTTTTAGAACTAAACGAAGAAAAAGCGCCGATTACGGTAGCTAACTTTATTCAATACGCTACTTCTGGTCATTACGATGGTACGATTTTCCATCGCGTCATCGATGGCTTTATGGTGCAAGGCGGTGGCTTTGAACCTGGTATGAAAGAAAAAAAAGACAAGCACCCAACCATTCAAAATGAAGCTGACAATGGTTTAAAAAACGATATTTACACCGTCGCAATGGCCCGCACGCCAGAACCGCATTCAGCCTCTTCACAGTTTTTCATCAATGCTGCTGACAATGACTTCTTAAATCATCGCAATAAAACAGCCCAAGGCTGGGGCTATGCCGTATTTGGCACCGTGATTGAAGGGCAAGACATCGTCGACAAAATCGAAAAAGTAAAAACCGGCAGCAATGGTTTCCACCAAGATGTGCCAAAAACCGATGTGGTCATTTTGAGTGCCGAAGTACTTGCCTAATTACTTTGACTCACGATCGATTTAATTTTAAGCGCAGCAAGCCTGCGCTTTTTTTATGATCAACCTGCAAAGCCTTTCGAATGACTCAAGCCACATACTTTATCTCTGACCTGCATTTATCCCCTAGCGACGTGCCAACAGTGCAAGCGTATCAACAATTTATGCGCCACGTTGTCGCGAGCAAAGCTGAATATTTATATATTTTGGGGGATTTATTTGAATACTGGTTAGGTGATGATCAGCTCGACGAGCCATTTTACGCTGAGCAAGTGGCCGAAATCGCTGCTGTAGCACAATCTGGCGTCAAAGTTTTTTTTATGGCCGGTAATCGCGATTTACTCGTTGGTCGACGATTTGCAAAAAGTGGTCAACTCACGGTATTACCAGACCCGAGCTTGATACATTTACAAGGGCAAGCGATTTTATTGGGCCACGGCGACCGTTATTGCACTGATGATATCGCCTACCAGCGCTATCGCCGGCTGACACATAATCCAATTGTGCAATGGATTTGGCTGCATTTACCAAAAAAAATCCGCGATAAACAAATTGCCAACTTACGATTAAAATCACAACAATCCAATAAAAATAAAAACCGTATGATTATGGATGTCAATCTTGCCGCGATTGAAACCGAATTACAGCATAGTCCTGCACGGTTGCTCATTCATGGACACACCCACAGGCCAGCACAACACCAGCATCAACACGGAATTCGCTGGGTTATTCCTGATTGGAAAAAGGGGCATGGTGGCTATCTATTAAGCCAAGATGGTCAAATCAGCCTACATAGCTATCCTGTTTAACTCAGTGAAATAAATCATCACCATAGCGACAAGCATTTGTTTTTATGACAAAACCCACTACTATTGGGGCTTATCAACTTACTTAATGCGCTATAAAAATGAAGTTTACTCGTAAAATACGACTAGATTTTCTGACGCTTGCATTGCTATCTTCAATGGCAAGCGCCGAAAACACTTTGCGTATTTTGACTTGGCATGGCTATGCAGATCCCGACTGGGTTGCTGCATTTGAGCAGAAATACCATAGCAAAGTTGAGCTGACTTATATTTCAAGTGACGATGAGTTATGGGAAAAAATCAATCGTAAACAAGCCAATACTTATGATGTTTTTGCCGTGAATACTGCAGAATTACAGCGCTATATTGACCATAATCTCGTCACCCCGATTAAACAAAATCAAATTCCTAACACCAAAAATCAACTACCTCGTTTTCGTAAAACTGAGCAAATATTAGGTTTAAATCGCAATGGTCATTTATACGCCATCCCATTTACTTATTCAGAAATGGGGCTCATTTATGATAAAAAGCAATTCAAAACACCCCCTACGTCAATGGATAACCTATGGCAAACCCAATACCGTGGAAAAATCGTTCTCTACGACGGCAGCAATCACAATTTCAGCCTAACCGCACTCACATTGCATGCCAATAACCCATTTAAACTCTCTACTAATGAGATGAAACAAACCGTCGATAAATTACTCCAGTTACGCCCGCAAAATCCTATTTTTTACACCACCCCAGAACAAGGCACTCAAGCTTTTATTAACAATAAAGCTGCGTTAATGTTTGCCAATTATGGTCAGCAACAAATTAAATTATTACAAAATGCGGGCGCCGATATTGGCTATATTATTCCGCAAGAAGGCGTACTGGCATGGTTAAATTGTTGGGCAATCAGCAATACCAGCAAAAATCGCAAGCTCGCCGAAAATTGGATTAATTACACTTTAGAAAAAACAGTGAGTCACTCTTTAAGTCAGCGGCACGGTTTATCTAACACCTTAATTGGTGGTAATTTAAAAGATAGTGATAAAATTTTATGGCTAGAACCATCGGAAAACTTTGCCTTGCGCAGTCAATATTGGGATCGAATTCGCGCCGGCAAAGCGCGGCAAGACGCTCAACGACAATTAACTAAATAACTCCTTATCATCCAGAGCACTCGCAAATTTGGTCCATCTTCATACGTAAAAACTTCAGCCCTATTGATTCGCTGCGATGTATTCACAAGCCAGAATAAAAAAGCCCACCATATAGGTGGGCTCGGCAGTAAAGGGTGAATTTAAATATTAAGAGCTCGTTTGATCGTAAAGCATCAAAAACCTTACGAGACTTTGCTAGTAAAAAACAATAGCAAACGTTTAAATTACCGCTTAGTTCGCAAATGCCATCATTGAGGCGCGTGTCACCACTAACAACTGATCACCCGCTGCTGCTTGTGTTAGCCATTCTTTGTTTGCAACCGGTACGGTAATGATCTTGCCAGCAAAATCTTTAACGCGCAGCGTACCAGCGGCAACATTCACGCCCACAATATCATTGTAAACGGTATGCGTTAATGTCATGCCTGCGCCATCGACAGATAAATCCTGTGTTTTGGTATCAATCACTTTACGAATGCCGGCAGTGCCTTTTTGCAAGACAAAAGCCATCGTTTCGGCGCCCGTCACTGTTGCCGTGTCATTCGGTTTTAAGGTATTCAGACGCGTGACCTTGGGATTAATATTCGCAAACTCGAGCATTTGCCCGCTTGGCATTTGAAGCACAACGCTGCGCGTTGCTAAATCGACAGATACCACCCGTGCCTCATCAATCTTACGTTCAGAAGTCGCCACTAGTAATTCATCTTGCCCAGTTGCGGCAATCGACGCCGTTCCGACCAATAAACCAGCAGTTAACAAGATAGAAGCAAGTAATTTAGTGCGCATAATTGATACCCCTAGATTTATTTATTCAAACGATAAGCATAAAGCAAATTATCACCCATCGAGGCTAACACGCAGTGTCAGCAAAAAATCAGTCTAGCGCGAAATTGACAGGCTAGAAATAAATAATTTGCCTAATCAATATAATTGAAAAACCAGCAGAATCCAGCACTAACTCACCTTAGCGACAGCAGGGCAACCGCCTGAGCTTCAACCGCAGCGCCCTCTCCCACGGGGCCGAGCTTTTCATAGGTCTTGGCTTTCACGTTGACCAACGCCACATCAATTTGCAAATCTTCGGCAATATTCACTCGCATTGCGGGGATATGCGGGGCCATTTTGGGCTGCTGAATTAAGATCGATGCATCAATATTCGCCACTTGCCAACCTGCTTGCGCCACTCGCCGCACCGCTTCGCGCAATAAAACGCGGCTATCTGCGCCTTTAAATTCGGTGGCCGTATCTGGAAAATGCCGACCAATATCACCCAAACCCGCCGCCCCCAAAATCGCATCGGTAATCGCATGCAACAAAGCATCGGCATCGGAATGCCCAAGCAGGCCTTTTTCAAACGGGATATGTACGCCGCCCAAAATTAAAGGGCGATCAGCCACCATACGATGAACATCCCAGCCTTGGCCGATGCGAAAAGGTAAAGTCATGTTGAATTCTCCAGCGAAACGCTTGCCAACAAGCGCCATACAATAAGGTTTACATTACAACGACAAGATCAACGGTTAGCCTGTAACAGCAACCCCGCCAACTGCAAATCCTGCGGATAAGTCACCTTCAGGTTCCATGGGCTACCCATGATGAGTTTGGGTGAATGGCCGAGGCGTTCGAGCGCGCTGGCTTCGTCGGTGATCTCTGCTACGTGTTCGGGTAGCGCGTCTTGTAGCGCGGCGAGCAATGGGCCACGGCGGAACATTTGCGGCGTTTGTGCTTGCCAAAGTCCAGCACGCGGCGTGGTGTGAGCGATGCGTGGCTCGGCAGAATGATTGACGGCGACCTTGAGGGTATCGGCCACCGGAACAGCTAAAATACCGCCGACAGCGTCATACTCCAACTGAACAATCATAGCCTCCACTTGTTGGCTGGTGATACAAGGACGGGCGGCGTCATGCACCAGCACCCAAATATCGTCAGACGTCGCAAAACCCTGTGCGTGTTGGCCGGCTTGAGGATTGTCAACAGGTGAAGTGGCAAGTGCCGTCAGACCATTCATCACGGATTCAGCGCGGCTAACACCCCCTACTCGCAGCACCAGCAAGCGGGCCAACGACTCGCCCAGTAAAGCGGCCCAATCGTAGCTTTCCCACCATTCATCTGCTGGCGAAATCACCACCACCACTTGGGCGATGCTCGCAGCGCCCAGCAAGGCGCGCAGCGTATGCGCGATCAACGGTTGCCCAAGTAAATCTAAATATTGTTTCGGCGTCGCAGACGCCATACGGCTGCCGCTTCCCGCGGCAGGAACTAAGGCGATGGCAGTCATTCTGTGGCCTCGTTCTCGTCGTCTTCTTGTGCATCGAGCGCGTTATACACTTCGGCGATCTCGACTTCAGGGTGCGCGGTTTGCCAAGCGTCGAGCACGTCAGCTAATGCTTGATCATTGAGCGCCGCCACGCCAAATTGTCGTTCAGGCAGCCAAGCGACTGTAGCTGCGCTCGCCGCATCGTGTGCGTACTGCGTCCCTTCGCCACCCGCTTGGCCCTGCATTGACATAAGCTTCGACCAATCCTCCAGCGCCATATCGCTGTCTAGAACCAGCTCACCAAGGGTATTAGCCGCTAGCTCACTAGGTACAGTGGCTTCGATCACATACGTCGAGTAATTTGCGCGTTGCCAAAATTCTAACCAATCAAATACGGGCACTGGATTGCCATTGAGTTCATGCGTGCCGCGCGGTGCGCCGTCAATCAGCACAATATCTTGGTAACGCACGCCGCAATCGGGCAAAGGGACACTGATAATCTGCGCGCGCGCTGGATCAAGACGATTGGCCCACAGCACCTCAACCTGATCGCCCTGCGTAATTCGCACCGGAATCAAGCCCAATTTTAAATCGGGCGCAGCATGCTCCACCGCATCCAATGGCAGCGTAATGCCAAAGAATACCCACGCTTTGGCCGCCGTTTCCCAATCAGCAATCGCGGTTGCCGCGATGCCCATATTCCACCACGCGGCGGCGTCTTCGGGATTGAGCTCGGTTGCGCGGCGGTTGTAGCGCAGAGATTCAGCCCAGCGGCTTTGATATTTATACAGCAGCGCCAAATCGAAATGAGTCACCGCGTCTTGTTCGTCAATCGCCAGCGCCGCCAAAAAATGCTGCTCGGCCAGCGCTTCGTCGTGCTCTTCCCACGCCACATGCGCGGCGGTTTTAAGTTCAGTGCTATTCATGCAAACGCTCATTGTGGATTGCCCTCGGTATTGGGCAACGCTGCGAGCGGCTCAAGTTCGCGCCACACGCAGCTGCCCTTGACGGCTTTATCTAGCGCATCGAGATACTTTTGATGTAATGCCAGTTCTTCACTGCTGGCTTGCGTCACGATCAGCGGCAAGCTATTGCTGCGGCGCGCTAAATTACTGGCGTTTTCTTCTGCGGTTGGCGCGTAGTCGATCAATAGACTATCTTGGCCGCGCGTCATCGCCATATACACTTCGGCAAGCAATTCGCAGTCAATCAGCGCGCCGTGTAATGTTCGACCAGAACGATCGACGTCATAACGATCACACAGCGCATCCAGGCTATTGCGTTTGCCAGGCCACAGATCTTTGGCCATTTTCAGCGTGTCGGTCACGCTAGCGACGTAGTCTTCTAGCTTGCCACGGCCTAACTTGCCCAGCTCCATATTCAAATAGCCAACGTCAAATGGCGCGTTATGGATAATGATTTCGGCGTCTGTTACAAATTCCAGAAAGTCATCGACGATTTGCCCAAACTTGGCTTTGTCAGACAAAAATTGCGTGGTTAAACCATGGACATTCAAAGCGCCCTCTTCAGAGTCGCGGCCCGGATTGATGTAGCGATGAAAATGGCGCTCGGCTTTGGATAATTTACGATCAATCATTTCAACCGCAGCGATTTCCAAAATTCGGTTACCGTCTTCAACCCGCAGACCTGTCGTCTCGGTATCGAGGAAAATTTGACGCATGATGATTCCCAACAAAACAATGGCGCTATTGTAACTGATGTTGATCACTGGCAAAAAACCGTCCACCGCGTGAAAAACCACGCACTCTGCCTTTATGTCGACAACATCAAAACCTTTTTAACGCAGAGACGCCAAGGCGCAGAGAACACCAATTTAGGTCTCAAACCATCACCAACACGCTGATTTAAACTGCAATTGGCTGATGTTTTGTTCTAAGCCTCGGCGTTGGCTTTTTGATATTGAAGGCTCAAGTGAACCGCAGGTACTTGGCTTCGCTTTTTCTCACCAATTCGTTCAAATCATTTCGCCGCGGCGCCTGCGGCAAACTCGTATGATTGGAAACGCGCCAACCGCACGCTAGCGCGAATGCCAACACGGCCAATATCAATACATTCAGGAAGACCATGCCCCGCTCTCTCTTTATTAGCCACGGCGCGCCATCGTTAGCGATTGAGCCCAGCCTTGCCCACGATTTTTTAATTTCGCTGGGCCAAAGCTGGCCTCGCCCTAAGGCCATCGTGCTGATTTCAGCGCACAATATTCAAGCGCAATTCACCGTCGGTAGCGCCCAGCAATGGCAAGAAGTGCATGATTTTAGTGGGTTTTCATCCGAGCTATATCAATTGCAATATCGCCCGCAAGGGGATCCGGGATTGGCCGAACGCCTGGCTTTACAACTGGCCAACGACGGGCACGCGATGGCCATCAGCGAACATCCGGCGATTGATCATGGCGCTTGGGTACCGTTAATGCTGATGTATCCCAAGGCTGATATCCCTTTGGTGACGATTTCATTGGCAGCATCAATGGACAGCGCCGCGCATTTAGCGCTTGGCCAATCACTGGCAAAATATTTACCTGATGAGGTGTTGCTGATTGGCTCAGGCAGCATTACGCACAATCTCAATGATGCTTTTAGTCGGATGAGAACTGGGCAAACTGAGTATCAAATTGAGCCGTATGCGGCGCAATTCATTGCTGCAACTTACTCGGCGCTCAATACCCAGCCTTTATTGGATTGGGTTAATTGGCAACAAAACTTGCCGCATGCACGGCAAGCCCACCCCACGATTGAACATTTTTTACCGCTACTGATTGCGCGCGCCGCCGCTGGCGATCAGGTCGACGTGCAGGCGCTGCATCAAAGTATGTCGCTGGGGGTGTTGGGGATGGATGTGATTGGCTTTACGTCAAGCGCGCGTTAAGTGAGTGATTCAACGCCACGATTGGCCAATTGATCGGCGCGCTCATTGCCCGGATTACCGGCATGGCCTTTCACCCAACGCCAAGCAACAGTATGCCGTGCCACTTGCGCGTCGAGCTGCTTCCACAAGTCTTCATTTTTAACCGCTTGTTTAGCGGCGGTTTTCCAGCCGTTTTTTTTCCAGCCATGAATCCAAGTTTCAATGCCATTTTTAACGTATTGTGAATCGGTATGAATAGTGACTTCACAGGTTCGGGTTAACGCCGCTAAAGCGCTAATCACCGCCAGTAATTCCATTCGGTTATTGGTGGTATGGGCTTCACCACCGAATAATTCTTTTTCATGCTCGCCAAAGCGCAAAAAAGCGCCCCAGCCGCCAGGACCGGGATTGCCTTTACAAGCGCCGTCGGTATAGATTTCTACCATGATGTTGTTCACTTTTGGAGTGCCGCAATGCGTGTTTCTGCACTGGTTTTAAGTTGTATATTGCCGCTCAGTTTAACCGCAGTTCCGCTGTATGCCGTGACTTTTTGTCCATGGAAAATTCCCAGCGACAGCAAAACCGAACGTTTAATCAATCTCACCGTGGTGCAATTTATTGATGTAAATGATGAAGAAGTCAAAATCGCTTTTGGCGGCGGCAATCTGGGCAGCGGCCATGATATTCGTTTAGCGACTAAAAATCGCGATGAAGGCAATAAATTGATTAAATCAATGCAAGATGCGGCAAAACAATGTGATAAATAAAACTGCAACCCATATTACAAGGGTATATACCTGTCGATCTTTAAATTGAAAAGCTACAAGCACATACCTTTAGCAATAATCTGATTTACTTTATTTACAACGATCTTTACGCGCTTGCTGGCGGAGTTTTTCGATGGCCATTGCCGAGCCCGCAGTGGCGGTGGCCGAGCGCCATTGCGGCTCAATCAAATGCATGCCACGAATCCGCTTTACCGCGGCAACACAATACACGCCACCACCAGCGGGCCATAAGCGATCACCCGCTTGATCGAGAAAACGGCTTTTTTCTAACCAGCCGGGGCGTTGTACCGGTGGCCGATAGCATAAATGCTCGTCTTGCAACGTTTGAAAATCCAGCACACTTAACCAATCTTTTAATTTGGGTAGCGCCACAAAATTGCCTTTCCACGGGATTTCTGAATTGGGCTTTAAACGGCGTAAACCCCACAAACTCCATGGATTAAAGCCGGTAATCAGTAAACGCCCTTCTGGGCGCAAGGCGCGCTGACATTCGCGCAGCACCGCATGCGGGTCCTGACAAAAATCCAGCACATGCGGTAAAGCGATCAAATCCAAGCTTTGCTCATCAAATGGCAACGCTTGTACCGAGCATTTCAACTGCGTGCCAGCTGCTTCACCGGCTTGCAAACGCCAAGGCATACGATTGCTGCGTAAACAATCAATTTGTGGCAATTCAAGCTGCACCGCTTTGTAGCCAAAAATATCCACCACCGAGCGCTCAAACCAAGCCAACTCGCTCATGGCCACATAGCGCCCTAGCGGAGTTGCTAGCCAAGTAGCAAAATGATCAAACTCAGCATTCATTTTTGATGGCTCACAGGATTTAAATAAATAAACATGCTTAAACTACATTGCCTACCGATTCTGGATGACAACTACATCTGGCTCATCGAGCATCAACACCAAGTCATTGCCGTTGATCCTGGTCTTGCCGCCCCATTAAAAAATTGGCTGGCAGCCCATCAAGCGCAATTAGCCGGCATTCTCGTTACGCACCATCACCACGATCATACTGGCGGCTTAACTGCATTCGCTGCCAGCACGCTGCCCATTTACGGCCCCGCAGGCATCCTTGGGGTGAATCATCCTTGCCATGATGGCGATACCTTAACTTTATTGGGAGAGACATTTCAAGTTATCGCCACGCCGGGGCATACTTTGGATCATTTAGCCTATTTTGGTGCTGGTTTCTTGTTTTGTGGCGATACTTTATTTGCTGCTGGCTGTGGTCGACTGTTTGAAGGTCAACCGGTGCAACTATTTAATAGTTTACAACGACTAGCCCAGCTCCCTTTGCAAACGCAGGTTTGCTGTACTCACGAGTACACGCTCAGCAATCTACGCTTTGCGCTGCATGTGCAACCCAATAACAGCGCGTTAATAGAACGTCAGGCCATAGAAAGCGAAAAACGTTCCCGGCAACAAGCCACTTTACCCAGCACGATTGCACTTGAATTGGCGACCAATCCTTATCTACGCTGCACAGATGCTGAGTTATTTGAACACGTCAAAGCGCATCAGCCAGAGATAACCACGCCATTAGATTGCTTTACCGCATTGCGCCGCTGGAAAGATTCTTTCCGTTAATCAACTTTCAGGCGCTAACTCGTTGACACAGCAGGAAAGCCGCCATTAGTATCGGCAGATTCATTTACTTTGGGGCTCAGCTTATGCTGCGACTACCTGCGCTCATTTTAAGCGCTTTTTTAGCCACACCGCTGCTTGCAGCTGATCCCAATACTCGCTTTGATTATGCACTCACCCAGCCTACGGCGCCCATTAGCGCCGATACCCAACGCGTGATGCAGGCTTTATTTAGTAATAAGGTCATTATTCCAGCAGAAGCCGATATTTGGGAGCGCGTGCGTAAAGGCTTTGCTATCCCCGATATTGACAGCCCCTTAGTCAGTAAATGGGAAAACTACTACGCCAGCCGACCTGATTATCTCAATCGCATTATCAGTCGCAGCACCCCGTATTTATACTTTGTGGTCGAAGAAGTCGAAAAGCGCGGCATGCCGATGGAAATGGCGCTCTTGCCGATGATCGAATCGGCATACAATCCTAAAGCACTGTCTTCGGCGCAAGCTGCTGGCATGTGGCAATTTATTCCTGCCACGGGCAAGCGTTTTGGTCTGGAGCGCACTTGGTGGTACGACGGCCGTCGTGATGTGGTCGCGGCAACTGGCGCGGCTTTGTCTTATTTACAAGAAATTCACGGCCTATTTGATGATTGGCAACTGGCACTCGCATCGTATAACTGGGGCGAAAATGCCGTTCGCCGCGCAGTCGATCGCAATCAAGCCGCGGGCCTTAGCGCTAGCTATATCGACTTAAGAATGCCTGACGAAACCCGTAACTACGTGCCGAAATTACTCGCCATCCGCAATATTATTGCCGACCCGGCGGCCTATGGCGTTGAACTTAAGCCGATGGCCAATCAAGCCTATTTCACCACTTTGCAGCCGGGCAAACATATGGATGTATCCATTGCCGCGCAATTGGCCGAAATTAGCGTGGATGAATTACTGCGCCTCAATCCTGGTTTTATCCGCCCGGTGATTGCCCACAAAGATGACCGACAATTAGTTTTGCCAATTGCCAACAAAGCGATTTTTGAGCGCAACTTAGCGCAATACACCGAGCCATTACTTAATTGGCAGCCTTATGTCACCAAAACGGGGGAACGCTTTGAAGATTTAGCCAGCACCTTTGGCATTGCAGCGGCTGAATTACGCGATATGAATGACATTGCCAGCAAAGAAAACATTGCGCGTGGCCAAACGATTTTAGTGCCTCGCCTTGCTGGGCTAGATATCTCTGAGCGACAAACATTAGCGGCGCTACATAAAAATCGTGAGTCAGACGCCATCGATACTGGCGCCAATGACAAACCCAAAGCGCAACCGGTGTTAGCTAAAAACAGCAAAACCACCGAACATAAAGTCGCCAAAGGCGATACTTTATTTAATATTGCCAACCGCTATGGCTTGAGTCTGGCGCAATTAAAATCGCTCAATGGACAAAAAACCAACCATATTGCAATCGGCGATACCTTGCTGGTGCAACGCCCGCAAAATTCGCTGGCGAGCAAATCGCCCAGCAAATACGTTGCTCAGCGCGGCGATACTTATAGCTCAATTGCGCGTAAATTTGACGTTGAGCTAGCGGATCTCAAAAAATGGAATCGGCAAAATTTAGTTCCCGGCATGAAAGTCGTACTCTCGCAAGCCGGCCGCTAAGCCACAAAGCAACAACAGAACAAAAAACACCTTCTGCGATTGATCCAGAAGGTGTTTTTTTTGCGCATAAAATCAGTGCAATTACGCCAAGAAAGGCTTAATCTATTTGGGAGATATCTCTTATTAAGAGGCTAGATCATGCCTAAGCAACTCGAAGTGCAACGCACGCAACACGACATTGTTTTTAATCCCACCGCAGTCGATCAAGCCGTCGCTGCGGCGCGCTTTTTGGCACACCTCAATGGCATTCAAGCGCAAGCCTACCCCGCAGAACACAAAATCACCATTAGTTACTCACTGTGCGAATATGCTTTGCTGGATATTGAGCAGCAACTACAAAATGCTGGATTTGAGCTCGACACGCACTTTTGGCAAAAAATCAAACGCGAATTTGTGCATTACAGCGAAACCGTTCAACGCGATAATCTCGCCATGCCAGAACACAATTTAAAATCGCCACAAATTTATATCCATGTTTGGGAAAAACACCCGCATGGAGATCATGACGATACGCCGGAAGAGCTGCGGCGTTACCTTTAAATACTCGCGCACTCCCATTTGTCCACGCTGACAACAAGCTGAAGCCACGCCGCACAAACTAATACCGCAATAATCCCGAAGCGATCGCTACGCGCTATAATCGGCGCTTACTCCTCAATCCTCTGTTGCCATGACTTTTTGCCCGACTCGTAGTGCCCAGATCGATCTCGACGACAATGCCCTACTGCGCTATAGCCGCCATATTTTGCTCGACGAAATCGGTATTGAAGGACAAACCGCGCTCAGCCAAGCGCATGTCTTAGTCATTGGCGCCGGTGGTTTAGGCTCGCCCGTTACGCTGTATTTGGCCAGCGCCGGCATTGGCACACTCACCATTGTCGACGACGATCAAATCGATTTAAGCAATTTACAACGGCAAATCGTCCATACCGAAGATCGTGTCGGCCAAAATAAAGCCCTCTCGGCCAAACAAACCTTAGAAGCCCTCAATAGCCAAATTCGCATTATTGCGCTCAACGAGCGCGCCAGTAGCGAGCGCTTGCTGGAATTAGTCGCCGCTGCGGATATTGTCGTGGATTGTTGTGATAATTTTGCCACCCGCCATGCGATTAATCGCGCCTGTGTTGCCAGCAAAACCCCATTAGTATCGGGTGCCGCAGTACGCTTTGATGGGCAATTGACGGTATTTGATGCTCGAATCGACGGCGCGCCGTGTTATCACTGCTTGTTTGGCGAAGAAGGCGAAGCCAATGATGGCCCTTGCGCCACTTTTGGCGTCTTTGCGCCACTAGTGGGGATTATCGGGGCGGCACAAGCTGCCGAGACGCTTAAAGTCTTAATGGGGCTGGGTGAAACCTTGATTGGCCGCTTGCAACTGTATGACGCTCGTACCGCTCGCTGGCGCGAAATGAAATACAAGCAAGATCCGATCTGCCCAGTGTGCGGTACTCAAGCATGAACGACAAGCCACGCCGCCCTTCCTTGCAAGACGTTGCCGATTTAGTCAACACCTCCAAAATGACCATTAGCCGCTACTTGCGCTCCCCTGAGCAAGTAGCCCCACTGACGGCTGCGCGAATCGCGCAAGCCATGCAAACACTCGGTTATATTCCGAGCCGCGTTCCAGCGATGCTGTCGAACTCGCGCAGCCGCGCGATTGGCGTGCTATTGCCCTCAATGTCCAATCAGGTATTTTCTGCCGTTGCCCATGGCATTGAACAAGTCAGCACCCCAGCGGGCTACCACACTTTGTACGGCCATTATGGTTATGAGCCCGAGCGAGAAGAACAACAAATCGAGCAATTACTGTCATTTCATATTGATGGTTTAATTTTATCGGAATCCAATCACACCACCCGCACCCGCAAAATGCTAGAAGTGGCTGCGATTCCGGTGGTGGAAATCATGGATTTACCGGCTCAACCCATAGATTTGGCCGTTGGCCTTGATCACGTTGCCGCCGCCAAAGCCATGATCGAAGCGATGCTGGCGCACGGCTATCGGCGTATTGTGTATTTAGCCGCACGTATGGATACCCGCACTCAGCAACGCAATGACGGTTACTGCCAAGCCATGGCCGCACAACAATTGCCAATGCACACCATCCAAACCAGTGAATCATCGAGCTTTACTTTAGGCGCCAGCTTAATTCGCCAAGCTTTACTCGAAGTGCCCGATCTAGATGGCGTTTTTTGTACCAATGATGACATCGCCGCCGGTGCATTATTGGAATTACAAAGTATTGGCCGCCGCATCCCAGACGACATTGGCATTGCTGGCGTTAACCATTTGGATATTGGCTTGGCACTCAAGCCCCAGCTCGCGAGCATTATTACGCCCCGCGAAGCCATTGGCCGACATGCCGCCGAACGACTCATTGGCAGCATCAATGGCCAGCAATATCCTGAACGGACCTTGAACCTAGGTTTTGATCTTTTTTTGGGCGGCAGCATCTTAAAACGCGTTTAATCCGCGCCCTACTCCAGATACCCTCCTGATGTATTTAGCTGTAAGCCTTTAGCTTACTAACACCGATACACATACATTGCGTAGTAAATATTCACTCGACTACGTAAGTGTAATCCCTAGGTCAAAACAGCCCTTAAAGCCACGTCAACACTTGAGCGAAGATAAAAATAAAGGCAAGATGTTACCGAAAACATGTTACCAGTAACATCTTCAAATATTTCGATTGGAGTCGAAAAATGACAAGTACAAAAGTTTACGTTTTGATGGGGGTATCAGGCTGTGGTAAATCAGCTGTCGCCAATCAACTCGCAAAAGATCTTAATGCCGCGTTTTTAGACGGTGATTTTTTGCACCCACGCGCCAATATTGAAAAAATGTCGTCTGGCCAACCACTCAACGACGATGATCGTGCGCCTTGGTTGGGTGCAGTTAATGATGCGGCATTTGCAATGCAACGCACTAACCCAGTGTCGTTGATTGTTTGCTCGGCACTCAAAAAGTCTTACCGTGATCGTTTGCGCCAAGGTAATCCGAATCTCTCTTTCATCTTTTTAAAAGGTGATTACGAATTGATCGAACAACGCTTGATTGCGCGCCAAGGTCATTTCCAAAAGAGCGGCATGTTAGCGTCACAATTTGCCACATTAGAAGCACCAACCGCCGACGAAAGCGATGTGATCATCATTGATATCGCGCCGCCACTCGAAAGCGTGATTGCTGCAGCTCATCAAGCGATCTTGGCACAGGAGTAATCGAGCATGGATACGTTTACACTCATATTTACCTCACTCGGTTCAGTGCTGCTGTTGCTGTTCTTAGTAATGAAAGCACGGATGCACGCCTTTGTTGCCTTGATGATTGTGTCAATTGGCGCAGGTATTTTCTCTGGCATGCCAGTAGATAAAATCGCCGATACCATGCAAAAAGGGATGGGCGGCACGCTCGGCTTCTTGGCGATTGTGGTCGCTTTGGGCGCGATGTTCGGCAAAATCTTGCACGAAACCGGCGCTTTGGACCAAATCGCCGTTAAATTACTCGACAAGTTTGGCCATAGCCGTGCCAACTATGCACTGGGTATTGCCGGTTTGATTTGTACTTTGCCGCTGTTTTTTGACGTGGCGATTGTATTGTTGATTGGTGTGGTGTTTGCTGTTGCTCGCCGTACCGGCGGTAATGTGGTTCGTTTGGCGATTCCACTGTTTGCTGGTGTTGCGGGTTCTGCAGCCTTCTTATTGCCAGGCCCAACTGCCATGCTGTTGGCTTCGCAAATGAAAGCCGATTTTGGCTGGATGATTTTGCTCGGCTTGGCCGCTGCGATTCCAGGCATGCTGCTTGCCGGTCCTGTTTTTGGTAACTTTATTAGCAAGCACGTGCATTTGCCATTGCCTGCTGATGTCAGTGAACCGAGCTTGGGCAAAAACCAAATGCCATCGTTTGGCTTTAGTTTGGCACTGATTTTGTTCCCACTATTGTTGGTGGGTCTGAAAACCATCGTTGCGCGCTTTATTGATACCAGCGGTACTTTGCATCAATGGCTGCAATTGATTGGTCACCCATTTACTGCCATTTTATTGGCTTGTTTACTGGCGACCTACGGCTTAGCGTTACGTCGTGGCATGAGCAAAGAAAAAGTCATGGAAGTTTGCAGTGCTGCCTTGCAACCCGCCGGTATCATTTTGCTGGTGACCGGTGCCGGTGGTGTGTTTAAACAAGTCTTGGTTGATTCTGGTGTGGGCCCTGCTTTGGGTGATGCATTGATTGGCGCAGGTTTGCCAATTGCGATTGCTTGCTTTGTACTCGCTGCTGCAGTGCGTGTGATTCAAGGCTCGGCAACTGTTGCTTGTTTAACCACCGTTGGTTTGGTGTTACCAGTGATTGAAGCGTCGCAATTGGCCTATTCAGGTGCCCAATTGGCTGCCTTGTCGATCTGTATTGCAGGTGGTTCTATTGTGTTGAGCCATGTGAATGATTCAGGCTTCTGGCTATACGGTAAATTTACGGGTGCCAATGAAATGCAAACACTGAAAACTTGGTCAGTGATGGAAACCATCTTGGGTACTACCGGTGCCGTTGTTGGTATGGTTGCATTCTCAATGATGTAAAGCGGCGACTCATCTCGCTCATTCATGCCCAACAAAGCGCAAGTGTTTTGTTGGGCATGCTGCTATCTAACGCTGAAAAACTGCACCGATTATCATAAAACGACGCTTTGTTAACGGCAAAAAACCACATCTACCGAGTATTCAAGTTACAATTTGCGAAAATCAAATCAACGAGATGCTCAATGCGCTGGATCGTGTTTTTTAGCCTTTTCTTTTGCAGTACATTAGCGCTAGCTCAGACTGTCAACTCAAACATTATTCTGACCGTTACCGGAAAATCAACCCATTCAGAAGTGCAACTCACTGAACAGATGATTGCGAAGTTGCCACAGCAAATCATGACCATGCCAACTGCGTGGTACCCGACCGAGCAAACCTTTGAAGGCCCTTTGCTCAGAGACGTTTTAAAATTGGCAGGCATTCAATCGGGCAATATCAAATTGCGATCACTCAATGAGTACACGATCAGCATCCCCGTGAGCGATGCGCTGCAATACGATGTGATTATCGCCAGAAAGCGCAATGGGCAACTAATGACAGTCCGTGATAAAGGGCCATTGTTTGTTATTTATCCATTTCATCAACATGAAAATCTGCGTCGAACTGAATATTATCGGCGCTGTAGTTGGCAATTACGCAGCATTGCTGCCGAGTAATCAATGACCCGATTTCGTCTTATATTAAGTTTAATTTGTCTGGTCTTACTGGCTAATTTTAGTTTGATGGTGCACTTCGAATTAAAACAAAAGCAAGAGCTCAGCCGCACCAATCAACTCGGTCTGGACAATCAACTTTGGCAATTTTTTCAACTTAATAATGAATACCAGCGCCTACGCGAAGCGGTTGAACACGGCAGTGCCGCGCAGCTGGACAACGTCAAGATGCGCTTTGATATTTACTACAGCCGCATCGATAGCATCGCCAAAAATGAGGTTGAAGACTCGGCATTTTTTAAAAATACCCCCTTGCAACATCGCTACATCGATCCGCTAAAAACCTATATTGATCGCGCCGCCAACCTACTTGAACAACAGCCGATCAGTCGTGCCGCGTGGAAAGAGTTTCAGGCCCAAACCCTAGCGCAACAAGAAGCGGTGAACAATCTCATTCAAGAGGCACGCACGCAAGACGCGTTGGCCATGGAAAAATATCAGCAAAATATTGCGCATTGGAGTGAGCTACGCATCATATTGGCAGTGATTCAAGTTTTACTACTGATTATTAGTGCCTCATTAGGGCTGTATGCGCTATGGCGCTCAGAGCACAGCCGTAAACAACTGGCCGAAACGGCGCAATCTTTACAAGAAGCGCGCCAACAAGCCGATGTGGCCAATGCCGCCAAAAGCCAATTCTTAGCGCATATTAGCCATGAAATTCGCACCCCTCTGACCTCGATTCTTGGCTATACCGACCGCCTTTCCCGCAAAAAAAATATCGCCCCAGAGGATTTAAAAGAAATCGGCTACATCGCCAATAGTGGCGCGCATTTATTGAGCCTATTAAATAATGTGCTGGATTTTTCCAAATCGGAGCAAAACAAACTCAGTTTGTTAAATGAATCGCTCAATTTAAAACAGCTCAAACAAGAGCTAGAAACCATGTTTGCAATGATGGCCAGAGCCAAATCAATTCAATTTAATATCAGTTTGGCCGCTGATTTACCCAGCAATGTGAATATCGACGCGGGAAAATTCCGGCAAATTTTAATTAATTTAATTGGTAATGCCCTCAAATTTACTGATTCTGGATCCATCAACGTTCATTTTTATGGGCAAAAATTAGCGCATGACTATCAACTCAATGCCGCGGTAAAAGACACTGGCTGCGGCATTAAGCTGGCCGATCAAGCGCGTATTTTTTTACCTTTTGAGCAAAGTGAATCTGGGCAACTTGCCGGAGGAACGGGGCTGGGCTTAGCACTCAGCCGCGATTTTGCCAACTTAATGCAAGGCAATATTCGCTTTACCAGTCGCGTAGGCCAAGGCAGTGAGTTTATTGTTAGCGTAAAAACACAAATTATCGCCGCGCTGTTAGCCCCTACCCCTGAAGCGCCCCCAGTCAAGCTCACGCTCGACGCCGAATCGCTAAATCAGCGCCTCATCTTAGTGGTTGAAGACCAAGCGGTTAACCGTGAAATGATCTGTGAAATCTTGCATGACTTTGGCGCTCAAACACTAGAAGCGGCCAACGGCAAAGAAGGCTTACAGCAAGTCGCACTGCATCCAGACATTGACGACATTATTATGGATTACCAAATGCCAGAAATGAACGGCATGACCGCCGCCCGCTGCTTACGCGAGCAAGGCTGGCTCAAGCCGATTTATCTCGTTTCGGCCAGCCCATTGAGTGAATTACAACTCGCGCCAGACTTTGCTGCTTTTAGTGGTCATCTCAGAAAACCATTTAAAATCGACGACATTATTCAATTACTCAATCGTCAATACATTGACGAGCAAAGCCAACCCGATAACTTATCGCTACTCGATGCACGCACCGCAATGCAGCGCCTTGGCTTTTCGCCTGTACGGTTTTGGAGTCTATGTAATAAAGGTTTATTGCGGCTCAAAGCACTTGAAAGTGAATACCAAATGGCGATCGAGCAACACGCTAAACACGACGCAATACGGCATGCACACAGTGCCAAGGGGATTGCCCAGCAAATTGGCGCTAATTTACTCGGGCATTATTGGGCGCAATTGGAAATCGAGCCCGACTCACATTCCATCCAAACGCTAATTGAATTACGTCGTCGCACTCAGCAAGCGGCGCAAGAGCAAGCCACTAAGGTTTAATTTTTAAACCTAAAATCAGCAAATCTCGCGCAATGCCATCGAGCTCGGCGACCTCTGGCAAATGTCCCCAAAGCTTAAAACCCTGAGTTTCAAATAAGCGGATACTCGGGGTATTGTGCCCAAAGATAAATCCAAGCAAGGTATGTAGACCAATACCCGCCGAATGTGCAATCGCCGCCTGCAATAGAAACCGCCCTAAGCCTTGCCCGCGGGCTGAGGTGGCTAAATAAATACTCACCTCCGCCGTGCCGTGGTAGGCAGGACGCCCATAAAAGCTAGAGAACGACAGCCACGCGATAATTTGCCCCGCTTGCTCAACCACCCACAGCGGGCGATCCGCTTGTTGATGCGCAGCAAACCACGCTTGCCGACTCGCCACGGTGACCGGCTCGGTATCGGCAGTGACTTGCCGCGAGGCAATGGTTGAATTATAGATGGCGACAATCTGTGCCAAATCATCCATCACCGCTAAGCGATAATCCCAGATCAAAATAATGCTCCTACAAAAACGCTGCCGTGCGGTGCGATCCGCGCGACAAAACCAAACATTGATGCCAATCCATCATTGGAGCATACCAGACAACGAGCCCCGCTTCGGCGTGGTAAAGTTTGGTTTTTGCAGCCGAGTTATAGGCCTTTAGGCGCAATATTCTTAATCGTCGCCCATTCTCCGGTGGCAACTTTTAAATTGGATGACACATCCACTAACCAGCTTTTTTGTACTTCTTTATTTTGCAGCACAAATAGATAGCCATCGACAATCCGCCATGCCATTGGATCGCTATCGAGCTTTTTGCTTTTTGCGACGCCCATCGCGCAAAACCCACCAAATTTAGGCGCAAATTGACTGGCGTTGGCTTTGAATTTGGCCATATTTTCTTTGCTAGCAAAGTAATAAGTGCCACCTTCAAAGCTCACGCTATAGTCTTTATTACCCTGCACTGGCCGGCCGCTAAAATAAGACACTGGATCGTAGCCATCTAAGACCAGACCTTTGTCATTCAAATTCACCGGGCGATTAGAACTGGCATCAAAAGCAGCCACAGAAAGTGATAGGCCCATCAAAATGGCCAAGGCGGTAGAACGGATCAAGACTGAAGCCATATAGAATCCTTACGAATTACCGGTACATGAAACTGACGGCGGCAATTAGGCCAGAGTCATGTAGTAAGCGTCAATTCAAATACAAAACACTGTATAGAAACCACACACTTCTTACTTGAGTCTTCTGCAACTCTAGAAGCTAGCCTCCCGCACCGGCGTAACGCCGCATTCCTCGTTGCCACATGCCATTTAATAAGCCGACACAAATCACCGCCAAAGCAGCCATGCCCAGCACAGTCAGCGGCAAACTAGCGTTGCGAAGTAGCGCTTGGCACGGCCACCACACCGTACCGGCCAGTGGCAAGGCCATAAAAACCATTGTTGCCAATTTAGGAAATAAATCCAGCGGATACCGCGACATATCGGTGAGTTTTCCCGTCATAGAAAACACCGGATCAGATTCTCCAATCCAAAAACACGTCGAAATCGCCGCTAAATTAATCACCCACAGCACCAGCGCCGATAGCGGCAGCAACAACACAAATCCAAGGTAAAACAGTGGCTCGAGCAATAAAGGACTGCCCCACAGACCAAATAGGCAATACGCCAAACCAATGGCCAGCACCACAAAGCCTTGCGGATGAAAACGCTCTAGCGCCAGCAGCAAGAGTGGATTGGCAGGACGAGTATAAAAACGCAAAAACGCCCCGGTTTTGAGCCAATGTTCCAGCCAAAACATGCCGTTATAACAGCCACTTTGCGGCGCAAAAATGCAGAACATAAAACCCTGCATAAAGATCAATTCACCGCGATGCCAACCGGCAATCGTTCCGGTAGCACCGAGCATAAAATACAGCGTGGCTGCCGTTGATAGCGAAGTCGCCGCCACCCCCAAAATCATCAGCGCAAAATCGGCTCGATTTTCTAACCGCGCTCGCGCTTCCGAACCCAACATGCGCCGATAAGCACGCCAAAATGGACTTAATGTCATGATTTACGCTCCAAACACAATCAGTTTTCGCAGCACCACGCGCCCTGCCAATGCCGCAGCAAAAACAAAGCCCAGCGCCCACGCCGCTTGGATCAATAGCGGTTGCACGCTCACAATATCGCCATTGATGTAGCCGACTGGGGTATTAAAAAAGTGCCCAAACGGCAGGTAGGCCAAAACCTCGCGAAACTCAGCTGGGAAAAACGCCATCGGCATCAATGCCCCGCCCAGAAACATCACCACCGCGTCTTTGCTGGCGGTGATGCCCCATAAATCGGTGGCAATAAATCCCGCCAAAGCGACCACAAAATCGATGCAAAACAACAAGACAAACGACAAAGCAATCGACGCCAGTGCCAACGGAATCGTTTTCGGCGTCAGACTTAAATCGAAATACCATAAAAACAGTGCAAACGCTGGCAAGATATAAGTCGCTTTGGCCAGAGCGCGTCCCAAAGAAATAGCGAACTGCCGCAGCGGTAATGACATCGGCTGAATCAATTGCGTGGCCACTTCGCCCGAGCGAATTTCCCGCGCCAGCCGCCAATCCGTACCGACGGGCAAAAAAGCCAACAGCGTTTGCGCCACCAACACATGCAGCACCGCGCTATTAAACGTCATCCCCGCCCGTGTAGGGCTTTCGGCATACAGCGCGGCCCACAGGTAATACAACAACCACATCGCAATCAAATAACCGATCGTCACCAACCAGCGACCTTTGCGATCGGTTGCCACGAGGCGCGCACTGCCCCATGCCAGCGCGGTACACGCTTTGAATGGAATACCTAACATACCGCCTCCGCTTGATTGGCTAGATAAAATCCATGCAGCAATTCTTCAAATTCTTGCTCCACCGGTTTGAGCTCGCTCACTGAATACGGCGCGAGTAATTGCATCAACTCGGCAAATGGCAAGGTATCGTGGCGGGCGATTTCTAGCCATTCACCACGTAAACGCACCGGCAGCGCCGAATGATGCGCACGCAGTTGCGTTTCAGCGGCAGCGACCAACTCAGGATGCAAACGCGCTGCCCACCAGCGACCATCACCGGCGTGCGACCGAAAATCGGCCAAACTGCCGTCAAAGCGCAGTGTGCCTTTGTCGATCAACAGCAATCGCTGCGTCAGCCGCTCAATGTCGCCCACATCATGCGAAGTAATCAGCACCGTGGTGCCCGATTCTTGATTCAGTTTGCGAATCAAACCGCGCATTCTCGATTTCATCTCAAGATCGAGCCCAATGGTTGGCTCATCTAAAAACACCACGTCGGGGCTATGCAAAAAGGCGGCGGCAATTTCACATAACATCCGTTGCCCGAGTGACAAGGTGCGCACGGGGCGATGATAAAATTCATCCAACAGAGCCTCACGGCGAAATAAATCCAATCGCGCATTAAACGCCGCCTGCGGCACGTCAAACAAAGCCTGCAAAATTTCAAACGAATCTTTTACTGGCAAATCCCACCACAGCTGACTGCGCTGGCCAAATACCACGCCAATTTTCTTGACGTATTTAACTCTATCCCTTTGTGGATGAAATCCAGCGACCAATACCCTGCCTGAGCTGGGTTCTAAAATCCCAGTTAACATTTTGATCGTGGTGGATTTACCTGCGCCATTGGGCCCCACCAAACCAACGCACTCGCCAGCGGCGATATTAAAATTCACCTCGCTCACCGAGAGTTTGTCTTCATAGTTAGCACGCACTAAATGCTTTAAACGCTCGGCCCAATTTTTGGGGGCAATGGGCGTGCGGTACACACGGCTTAGGTTTTCAACTTGAATCAGCATGGACTGCTCCTGTAAGTCGGGTTAGCTTAGCGTTACCCGACAACGTTCTCGTCGGGCGAAGCCAAACGATGATGACTTCACCTGCCGCCAAAAATAGCGCTCAATCCAAAACGAAAGCCCATTGACTGGCCTTGCTGCGGGATGAATGACAGGTGAGTTTCAGACAAACTATTTAATGGGCGAAATGACCGCGCTAGGGATTAAACCGGCTCACCCTTGCGGCCATCGCAGCCATCACCCGTTCGCAAAGTGCCTACCGCAATCCTTGCGTGGCGAGGTCGATGAAGTGGGTATTGAGATTGCTAGACTTTAGCGATAAGCCGCAGAAAGTTTTCATATAGATTACGGGCTTGTTTGTTTGGTGAAAATGTTGCAATATGACATTTGATTTGTCAAAAACTCACATCGCATCTTATGGCCCTCATTTACCGCGAACGACTCGACATTGGCCCTGATTCGCCGCAGATCATGGTCGGCACGCACGTGTTTCACAAAGAGCCGTATCCACCACTCCGCGATCGGGGCATTTTGATTTGCGGCATCAGCGAAGGACGTGATTTTTTTGAAGTCGAACGTGTGGATACGCCGTGGCATGTACTGGCTTTTTGCCTAACCGGCCGCGGTGAAGTGTTTACACCCGACGGCGTAAAGCGTGGCTTTGGCGCTGGGCAATTGGCGCTGATGCCACAAGGCGTCCATAGCGGCTATCGTCGCATCGGTGACGCGCCGATGCTGCATGTGTGGTTTTTGCTACATTGCACTTCGCGTTGGGATTTTTTGAATCGCGCACAACCGGCGATTTTCCATAGCCAAGACGGCACTGCACTACTTGACGCGCTGCGGCAGTTTCATCGCGAAGTACTGCGCTTTAATACCGGTGACGCCACGAGTTTGGCGGTGCCTGCGCTGGACTATTTATGCCTGCAATTAGAGCGCGCCACCAAAGCGTTAAGCAGCAAACAAGGCTGGAGCGAGCAATTAGAACAGCTATTTGCCCATGCACAAAAAAACTTGCAACACGATTGGAGCAACGCAGCCTTAGCGGCGCAACTACACATCACCACCACGCATTTGCATCGCTTATGCACGCAGCATTTGGGTGAAACGCCGAATAAGATTGTGTTTCGGATGAAAATGAATCAAGCCAAAGAACTGCTGATGCATGGCATCAGCGTTGGCGAGGTGGCTCGCATTACGGGCTATCAAGAAATCGCTAGTTTTTCGCGGCGTTTTCGCCAGCATTTTGGCTACAACCCTAGCCAAGTGCTCGGCAAGCACCTCGCCAGCGCGGGACATCAGCAGATTTGGGATTGAATCTAGTCTCAAGCCCTAGCTTGGAAAAAGTAAAGTTTAATGGGTATATTGCTAAAGCCCATAAGCATCAAGCGCCAAGCAGCAATACCCTCTCGGTATTTTGTGTACATGCCGCGGCTAAGTCGGCGACGTCTATCCCGCGCAGCGCGGCGAGTTCGCTGGCGATTTTCGGCAATTGCGCTGGCTCATTGCGCTGTGGCGGATGACCCGCTAGCCAGCTTGGTGCCATATCCGGCGCATCGGTTTCCAGCACCAGCGAGGCCAGCGGTAAAGTCGCGGCTAAACGCCGAATGCGCTGTGAGCCGCTATACGTCAGCGCGCCACCAAAGCCCAAACAAAACCCCAGCTTGATAAATTCAGCGGCTTGCTGCTCGCTGCCATTAAACGCATGCGCAATCCCCCCCTTCACCCGCCATTTGCGCAAATATTTGAGCACCTGATCTTGGCTGCGGCGAATATGCACAATCACTGGTAAATCATAATCTCGGGCGATTTTGAGCTGCGCCTCAAAAAAATAAATTTGCCGCTCGGCATTGAGCTCAGGCAGATAAAAATCCAGGCCGATCTCGCCAACGGCAACGGCAAACCCTAAATCCAGTTGTTGCCGCAGCATGGCCAAATGTTCAGCTTGATGCTGCGCGGTATAAATCGGATGCAAACCCAAAGCAATATGCGCGCCATATTGCACACGCATCTGCTGCGTAGCTTGAAAGGTGGCGGCTGACACGCTGGGTACCAGCCAACGCGTCACGCCAGCGTCGATGGCACGCACGACGACCTCGGCTCGATCAGCGTCAAATTCAGGTGCGTCAAGATGACAATGGCTGTCAAAAAATGTCATTTTTCATTCACTATAAAAAACACCGATACGCATCAAAAATGCCGGATGTTCGGCAAATTGGCGGTAAAAAATCCGACAAAAAACCAAACCTTTCACGCAACAAAATAAAAACAAATAAATATGCAAGGTAAATACAGCTTGCCCTTACAAAACAAACAGCTATCGTAACAGAATCAAGTTTGCTCATAGGGCTCAACGACCATGAAAATCGTACACAAACTGATCATTTTGATCTTAATTGCCTCGCTAGATTTGCTGGTGATTTCTGGCCTTAGCTACAAACATTTTAACGAAATCAAAACCGCCAGTTACGAGGTAACAGACAACATTCTGCCGTCGATTGTGGCATTGGCGGATGCGCAGTATCAGTACTCTGAAGCACGGCGTTTATTGGTGTTGCATGTGGCGCAATCGGATCAAAACAAAATGCGCGCTACCGAAGAAAAGTTCCTTAAAACGATCGCCAGTGCCGAAGAAGCGCTGAAAAAATACGAAACGATGCTGTACGACGACACCGATAAAGCCAACTTAGCAGGCATGCGAGAAAGTTTTCCTGCTTACTTCGCCGTCGCCAAAGAAATCATGGCGCTGTCGTACGCAGAAAAACCAGATGCTGCCACCTTGATGCTTGAGGAAAAACTCGTTCCTCTTGGCGCTAAAATTGACCAGGCTTTCCGCAAAACAGAACAATATAATGAAGCACTGGCCGATAAGCTGAAAAAATCCGTTAACGACACGATTGCAGCCTCGATATCGCAAAGCATCATTATCGCCATATTGTCGTTGCTGGTATTTGCTGTACTTGGCTTGTTTATTTCACGCAGCATCACACAGCCGCTGAATGAAATGCGCCAATTTATCGTCGATTTAGGTACGCGTTTTGACTTTACCAAACGTATGCCCATCAAAAACAAAGATGAAATCGGCGAATCAGCCGTCGCACTCAATGGTCTGCTTGAGACCTTGCAAGCGAGTTTACAAAAACTCGCTCACGTTGGTAGCCAAGTCGGCGTCTGCGTCAGTGGACTCTCTAATTCCAGCTCGGAGCTGTCCAGTACTTCACGTGGCGTGAGTGAATCGGCATCGAGCATGGCCGCTGGTGTTGAGCAGGTCACAGTGAGTGTGACGCATGTGGCTGATCGTGCGCAGCAATGTGATGTCACTGCCCGAGAGGCTGGCCGTTTGGCAGGCACCGGCGGAGAAGTGATCGACAACACCATCAACAGCATCAACCAAATCGCCGACCAAGTTCGCCAATCGGCTGGGCAAATTGAAAACCTGAAAGATCGTACCAACAGCATTACCTCGGTGGTGAATGTCATCAAAGACATTGCCGATCAAACCAATTTGCTGGCGCTCAATGCCGCCATTGAAGCGGCACGTGCTGGCGAGCTCGGCCGTGGTTTTGCGGTGGTAGCCGATGAGGTGCGTAAACTGGCCGAGCGTACTTCCAGCTCAACGCAAGAGATCACCTCCATGGTGGCCGAGATTCAAAACGAGGCCAATCATACGGTGCACACCATGCAGCAAACCGTACGCCAAGTCGATAATGGCGTCAGCATGGCGCATGAGGCCAGCACGGCAATTAGTAATATTCGCAAAAGCGCTGACGACGTTGTAGCGCAAGTGAGTGAAATCTCGAGTTCGATGCGCGAGCAAAGCACCGCCAGCGCCATGATGGCGCAACAAGTGGAACGCGTCGCACAAATGAGTGAGGAAAGTAGTAGCGTCGCCGAGCAGACCGCTTCTGAAGGTGGCCGATTAAAACGACTCGGTAATGAGCTCGATGAAGCGATTTCTCGCTACAAAGTACAGTAAGCATAAAGGGCGGGGTTGCATTCGCGAACACCGCCCTTCATTGACCGACCACCTAAAGCCGCTGCTGCGGCTTTTTTTATTGCTTCAAAGCAAACGGCTGGTGTTGGCTTTTCCCCAACGTGATGGTTAAAGCGCTCATTAGCGTCTGTAACCATTGGGTTTATTTTTGCGTTCCCAGCAATTGATGCAACTTATTTTGGGAGCTTTGATCAAATACCCATTAGAATTCACAGATTAATAACGACAGGTGCAGTGATGGATATTTTGATGAGTCTTTGGGTCGGCTACCCCGTGTGGGTTTGGCTGATGTTTTTTGTGGTGGTGATCTCTTTACTGGCATTCGATTTGGGTGTGTTACAAAAAGACGACCATGAAATTAGCGTTAGAGAAAGCTTAAAGCTTTCGGCAATGTATATTGCCATGGGCTTATTATTTGGTGCTTGGCTCTGGTGGTATAAAGGTGCCACTTCCGGCATGGAATACATTACCGGCTATTTGATTGAAAAATCACTGTCAATGGACAACGTTTTTGTCATTGCATTGATCTTCACGAGTCTGGGTGTACCACGGATTTACCAACATCGCGTGTTGTTCTGGGGGATTCTGGGCGCCATCGTGATGCGCGGGATTATGATTAGCGTGGGTGCGGTCTTGGTGTCGGAATACCAATGGATCTTAATGATCTTTGGTGCATTCTTGATTGTGACCGGGATTAAAATGCTATTTGCCGATGATGAACATGGCAAACTAGAAGACAATGGCTTTTATAAATGGCTGCGCAAACACATGCGCTTCACGTCTGCGATTCATGGCAATCTGTTTTGGGTGCGTGGCGAGCAGCATGGTTTGGCCAAAGGCTGGTGGGCAACGCCATTGTTCTTGTGCTTGATCTTGGTAGAAACCGCTGATTTGGTGTTTGCAGTCGATAGTATCCCGGCGATTTTTGCGATCACGCAAGATCCATTTATTGTGTATACCTCGAACATCTTTGCTATTTTGGGTTTGCGTGCTTTGTATTTTGCCTTGGCGGCAATGGTGCATCGTTTCCATTATCTAAAATATGCCTTGGCCGTGGTTTTGGTCTTTATCGGGATCAAGGTCGGTTTGGTGTATCTGAACGACATCCAATTGGTTGCCTTTAAGATTCCAACCTTAGTGTCTTTGGTGGTTACCTTTGGTTTATTACTCTCTGGGGTCTTGTACTCGTTGTGGAAAACCCGCGACGAGCCAAATGATCCACCAAAATAATTAACGCCGCACTTTGTTCACAACCCCGCTAATGCGGGGTTTTTTCTTGTCCTGACAAAAACCATCGATCAGCTTTCTTGAAAACATAAACTCTCAACACCTAGAGTAAATAACACAACAGGAGAAGCGTATGTCTTTAAGTGCAAAGCAGATTCATTTGGTGCAAGAGAGCTTCGCCAAAGTAGAACCGATCGCCGAGCAAGCAGCGGCGATTTTCTATCAGCAGCTATTTGCAATTGATCCTTCGCTACAAAAAATGTTTCAGCACGATATGAAAGCGCAAGGAAAAATGCTGATGAGTACGTTAAAACTCGCGGTTGGCAGCCTGAATGATTTACCTAAATTGATGCCAGTATTAAAAATACTCGCTTTACGGCACGTCGATTATGGCGTCAAAAATGAGCATTACACCTTGGTTGGTAATGCATTATTACGAACGCTCAAAATCGGCTTAGGTGACAGTTTTAATGATGAAACACGTGAAGCATGGACGACAACGTACCGCTTAATGGCCAAGGTAATGAAAACCGAAACGGTTTAATCTGGGGCTATTTCCGAGTGCACAGCGGGCCGAATCAGCCATGAATGCAGTGCTGCTAAAATAATCAAGCAGGCTGCAACACCGCCGGTCACCACTTCTGGAATATGAAACCGTGCCGCCAATAGCATCACCCCAGCCAGAGCACCAATCGCCCAAAATGCGCCATGCTCTAAATATTTAAACGCATTGAGCGTGCCTTTTTCAACCAATAGCAAAGTAAAGCTACGCACAAACATGGCGCCAATGCCCAGCCCAATCGCAATTAAAAAAATATTGGTGGTTAATGCAAATGCGCCTAAAACACCATCAAATGAGAAAGAAGCATCAAGCACTTCCAGATAAATAAATCCAGCTAGCCCGGTTTTTGCCGCCGCGCCCTCATCTCCAATCAGCTCGCCCAAACCATCGACCAATATAAATACAATCATCCCCCAAATACCGGCGACTAAAAATGCATACGCCTCAGCAACGGGTAATGATGCCGCGAGTAATAGCAGTAATAACAAACACAACAGCAACGCGGCCAAGTCTAATTTGCCCAGTTTGGCCAGCGGCCGTTCAATTGGACGCAACCAATGAATGTCTTTTTCTGAATCAATAAAAAAATTCAAAAAAACCAGCAATAAAAAAGTACCACCAAAAGCAGAAACCTCAATATGTGCAGAGGTTAAGATTTCGGCATAGCGCTGCGGAGCCGCAATCGCCAGCGATAACACATCATTAATCGGCCATAATCCCGAAGTAAAATAATGCCACAGCGCCATTGGGCCCGGTAACGGCGGCATTCCGGCAATCACCGCCACAATCAGCAAGGGAAAGATCACGCGCATCCCAAATACGGCGATCAGCATGCCCCATAGCAAAAAGCGTCTGCGCCATTTTTCATCCCAATGCTTGAGTACCGAGGCATTCACTACCGCATTATCAAAGCTCAGACTGGTTTCTAATAAGGCTAAGTTAAATGCGATCCACAGCCCTCCCCAGCCCGCAATCAACCATGCGCCAATCAACCCAATCAGGGTCACGATCAATGAGCTGTGAAAGTACTGAATCATAAAGTGCCTCTTAAGGTTTACCTTATTATGCCGCAGTTTAGCCAGCGCGATAAAATCACGCAGTGACGCGACGAGATCGAGCTGGCTTTTCCATGCAAAAGCTGTGAAATATCAACTCAGCAGTCACTAGATCGCGTCTGACTCTTGGTCTCAAGAGTGTGAAAGCCTATACTCTTACCTATTGATTTTGTCTTTGGCATACCGCCCCGGAGTTTTCTAATGAGTAATCCTTACCTCGCGCTGGTTGAAGCGCACAATGCTTTATTGCAAAAAACAGATGCCCCTTTATTCGCCAATTTAGATACTTTGGGACATAGCCCAAAAGCGGCCTTGGCGGCCGATGCACCGGTAGTGATGATTTTTGCGCCGCATCCTGACGATGAATGTATCATCGGCGCGCTGCCGCTCCGCCTAGGGCGTGAAGCGGGCTTTCGCGTGATGAATGTGGCCGTTTCTCAAGGCTCGAGTCTGAAACGTCAACCTGAGCGTTGGGTTGAAGTTAAAAATGCGTGTGATTACCTAGGCTGGGATTTGCTCGAAACCATCCCTGGCGGCTTAATGGATGTGAACTGCAAAACCCGCGATAACAATCCAAGCGCTTGGGCAGAAAAAGTCGCCGTCATTCGCCAATTGATTGAGCAATACCAACCGCAGGTGGTGGTGTTCCCGCACAACAATGATTACCACTCTGCGCATATCGGCACGCATTACTTGCTAATGGATGCACTTAAAGCCGCTCAACACGCTTGCACCGTGGTGCAAAGTGAATTTTGGCGTCAGATGGAAGCGCCAAATGCATTAATCGCCACCAGCCAACAAGACACTGCCGATCTGATCGCAGCGCTCGCTTGCCACGTGGAAGAAGTTCGTCGCAATCCATATCACCTGCGTTTGACCGGCTGGATGGCTGATAATGTGCGCCGTGGTGCAGAGGTGTGTGGCGGCCAAGGTGCTGCAGCGCCAACGTTCTCATTTGGTACGATTTATCACATTAGTCGTTTTGATGGTCAGCAATTGCTATCAACCGATAAAAAATTCACGCTAAGTGAAAGCGATGAGATCCAAGCGATTTTAGCTTAATGCGCTAAACAAAAAACCGCAGCTCAAAACTGCGGTTTTTTTACGCACTCAATATACCAAAGAGGATGGTCATGATGCTGACTTTACACACGCTCGCAACTGGCGTTGAATACTTGGGTATCGCGATTTTATTACTCTCCACCTTGCTGGGTTTATGCCTTTTTGTGCGCGATGTTTACCGTAGTAAGACCATGGACGCGGCTTATGATGCCCTTCGAGAACAGCTCGGTCGTGGGATTTTATTAAGCCTTGAGTTTCTGATTATCAGCGACATTATTTACACCATCGCCATTGAGCTCACGGTAGATAATCTGCTGAAACTCGGCTTGGTGGTCATCATCCGCACCTTTTTGAGCTTTACCATGGAGCTGGAACTCACTGGCCGCTGGCCGTGGCAAAAAAAGAATTAAACGTCGTTTGATCCCATCACAGCAAACGCAATCATGGCCGCTGCCAATTGCCAATCGCTGCGGCTAATTTAAACCGAACCAAGCCCTAGTCCATAACAATTTTATCAGCGTGGGCTCAATCATTTCCCTGTTACGCCGGTTAACGCAGCCACTTGAGCGATTAATGGTCATTGCTCATACGGATATTTCTTTCTATAAAAGAAAGATTAAAAAGTGTTTTAAACAGGAATTGTCATGAAATCAGTGCTGGTTTTGATACTTTGCTTGGCTGCTACCATTGGCAGTGCGGCGCTCATAGCGCCGCGTACCCTATCGAGCAAGCCCAGTACCTCACAGGCTTTATGCCAACCGAGCGATTCGGCCAAATGCTGCTGGCAGCATTTAGAGTATCGCAGCTATTAACCGATCAACCCGCCAAAGTCGCGCAATCGAGCACAATGGTTTTGGTTTTTTTAAGCTCAGTACGAATCAACTTCGCCATATCGACATCAAATGCAGGTCGTTCTGCCGCCAACAATGCCGACAATTGATCAGGATGATCAATTGATCCCAAATAACACCAATGATCCAGCACATGCCACACCGTCGACCACTCTGGTCCTTCGGCAATGGCCACTGCGCCAGCATAGGGCCATGCGGCTAATTGATGCTTGGCCAATGCCGCCAGCAAACGTCCATTGTGCAGTCCCATTGGCTCGCGCCCAATGCAAGCGCCACGACAATCGCCTTGCAAATGCGCCTGGCAGGGTGAACCGTCTTTTTTAGCAGCTTCCAATCCTAAAGCTTGTCGGCATAGACCTTGGGCTTTAATGATTCGATTCATGATATTTTGCGCTTCGCGGGCGCCGCGAAATGGGCCGAACAATTCTCCGCTGGCTTGACTTAATGCCGTCAAAGCAATCAATTGAGGTTGCAACGGCAATATGGCTTCGCCACGCACTGCCTTGGGCAACTCAATCTGCCATAGCGACTGAGTTTGATCTACTTTGTGCCGTACTGATGAATTCATTCTTGGTCGCAAGGTTTGAATCAGTTGTCGCTCAAGCAAGGTATTGCCTAGCTCACCGGCCGTTTCAAACCAAGTAATTCGACGCAGATCACGCGCCAGATAGGCTGCTGGGCCTTCATTGGCTTTTTTGCCAAAATGCTGCAAGACCCGACGACGGAGATTCATACTGCTGCCCACCCATAGGGCCTCGTCTTGCTCACCATAAAAAACATAGACGCCAGCAGTATCGGGTAGATCGTCGATGACCGATTCGGGGATTTGACTCGGTAGCGCCGGAGGCCGAATCAATTCATTAATGGCAGCGGTGACACGCTCCGCTCCTAAATCCTGCACCGCCGCTTGCAAAAATTGATAAATCAGCTGTGCATCGGTCAAAGCACGATGCCGCTCGCCGCTATATTGCAAACCATGGCGGGCAATTAAGGCATCCAAACTGTGCTTGTATTCGTCTGGGTAAAGTTTGCGCGAGAGTTGCACCGTGCATAGCACTTGACCACGAAATGCCCGCCCACAACGCTTAAATTCATTGCGTAAAAAGGTGTAATCAAATCGTGCATTGTGTGCGACAAAAATTCGATTTTGTAGCTGATCAAGAACCTCATCAGCGACATCTGCAAACACCGGTGCATTCGCAACCATCGCATCATCAATACCGGTCAGTCGCTGAATAAATGGGGGTATTGCTTGGCAAGGATTAACCAATGAGCTCCAAGAGCAAATACCCGACAAATCCACTTGAATTAAACCGATTTCAGTAATTCGATCCGTCGAAGGGTTGGCACCCGTTGTTTCCAAATCAAGCAACACCAGCGGCGCTGGATAAAACGGATGCGTCATACGTCAGCTCAATAAATAAATTAAATATCAATCAATGCCCGCAGCAATACATTGCGCGGGCCATAAAACCAAAAAGCTTGGAAGGCCTCAGCCCGGTAGGCCAAAGTCAATCCAAGCTAGGGGCATATTTTTGCTGCGTTTGCGGCTATTTCTTTACGAATCGGAAGCACTGATGAATGCGCTTATTACGAAAATCTTCAGGAATCGATGATGCCGTTAGATTTTCGCTACGATCAACAAACATCGGATCTAATTCAAAGCTACGTAAATTATTCGAGAAATACAATACGCCACCCGGTGCCAGCATGGCCATACAAGATTCAATTAAATATGCATGGTCACGTTGCACATCGAGCACACCGAGCATTTTTTTTGAATTAGAAAAACTCGGCGGATCCATTACGATCAAATCATATTTTTGTGGGCTACACGTCGCTTCACGCAAGAACTCAAACACATCAGCACGCACCCGCTGATGATTGACTTCATTCATGCCGTTCAGCGCAAAGTTGCGCCCAGCCCAATCCAAATAAGTATTAGACAAATCAACCGTTAAGGTCGACGTCGCCCCACCCGCTGCGGCATACACGCTGAACGCACCGGTATAGCTAAATAAATTGAGGAATCGTTTGCCCTTCGCTTCCATCATGACCCGCTTACGCGTGTTGCGATGGTCTAAAAACAGGCCAGTATCAAGGTAAGCTTCCAGATTGACTTCAAAATTCAAGCCATTTTCTTGCACCACAAAAAATTCGCCCGCGCCTTCGGCTTTTTCGTATTGAGTCAGCCCTTTCATTCGTTTGCGAATTTTTAGCGCCACGTGCTCAAGTGGAATACCAAACACCTCGGCAGTCGCGGCATGGACTTCATCCACCCATTCTGAGTAGGCTTCGTCAGTCTCCATCCAGCCGGTATCGTATTCTTGTAAATGAACACGATCACCATACACGTCAACAATCATAGGGAATTCAGGCACGTCACGGTCATAAATGCGATAGCAAGTCAGCCCCTGACGGCGCGCCCATTTACCCCAATGGCGCATATTTTTTGTGAGACGATTTTTGTAACTGGAAAGATCAGACATGGCAGCAACTGAAAAGCAAAAGCGTAGTTTACCAGCTCAGACCGATGTCGATGAGCTTAGTGGTATTTATTTCCACAAAATCAAGGTTTAACGGCCAGATAGCAAACGTAAAAAAACCGGATCAGGAACATATTGCTTAACGACATTTTCCCAGCCAGTTGGACCAACCAGCCCTTTCACCATCGTCGAGCTGATTTCGGCGATCTCACGCGGCGGCATTAAAAATATCGTATCAATGTGTGGCGCTAGATCGGCATTCACATAACGCATTTTTCGCTCGAATTCATAATCAGCCGCTTCACGAATCCCACGCAAAATAAATTGCGCGCCTTGCTCGCGAGCATAATCAACCAAGAAACGATTTTCAAACGTTTCAACCCGCAAATTAGGCCATTGATTGGTGGTTTCACGCAGCATTGCGACACGATCTTCAACGCTGAAAGTGTAACGTTTATCTGGGTTTTCACCGATGGCGACAATCATTTCGTCAAATAATTTGACGCCATGCTCGATCATCCACAAATGCCCCTTGGTAACAGGATCAAAACTACCTGCGTAAACTGCACGCCGCATGACAACACACTCCAAAACAACGGGACGCTTAGCTAATGGCGCAACCCAAGGGTAATAAAAATAGATTTTAAAACTGCGTCGATATCAGTGCACTGCAGCATTAGCGTTATTTTAACTCAGTCACTCGCTCTAAAATGCGCAAAATAGCGGTACTTCGTCGCATTACTACGTCGTATTCGCTGAATACTATACCATCAGCAAACAATAATTTAAGATGCTTGATAAAGAATGACACTTGGAGGGGAATCGAACGTGTTAAAAAAACTCATAATTAGCGCTAGTCTATCCATTGCGAGCTTCGCAAATGCCGAAATTGTCATTGGACAATCGGTTCCAACCACCGGTATTGCAGCCGAAACCGGCAAAGCCATTGCGCTGGGTGCATCACTTTATTTCAATAGTATCAATGGTCGTGGCGGTATCAATGGCGAACTCATCAATCACCTCGTTCGTGATGATGCTTACGATGCGCAACGAACTTTAAAAAACACCCAAGATTTTATTGAAAAAGAAAATGCAGTTGCATTAATTTCTTATTTTGGCACCTCAGGTATTTCTGAACTCATCAAAACTAAAACATTAGATAATTCAGGTATTCCTTTAGTTGGCATTCATAGCGGCGCAGAATCAATTCGCAGCGCTAATAATTTATTTATTTTTAATACTCGTAGTAGTTTCAATCAAGAAACTGATCGTTTAATCAAATTGCTCGCGGGCAATTTAGGTGTCACTAAAATTGCTGTCGTTGCCGAAAAAGGTGAATTAGGTGTGGCTGGGGTTGCCGCATTAAAAGCTTCTCTAGCAAAAAATCAGCTTAAATTAGTCGGAGAAGCTTGGTATGACCACAAATCGGGCGACACCAATAAAGCGGCCCAAGAGCTCGCAAAAATAAATCCAGAAGCAATTATTGTCGTGGCACTCTCTAAACCAGCCGCTTCATTTGTGCAGCAATATAAAGAGAAAGGCGGCACATCGCAGCTGTATTCACTTTCGCCAGTACAATTTGAAGAAGTAGCAAAAACGATAGGTAAAAAAGGGGCGCACGGTTTAGGAATTAGCCAAGTTTATCCTTATCCATACAATACGCGAAGCAAGTTAATTCAAGAATTTCAAGCCGCCGTTTTTAATGAAATGGGAACAGGCTCAGGCAAAGAAGAATCTTTGTCAGCCATTGCCAATTATCCAAGCTATGCCATGCTAGAGGGCTATATTTCTGCTCGGTTGATTGTTGAAGCGATTAAACGCGCAGGAAAAAATCCAACACGCTCGGCAATTTATAACGCCTTAACCACGATGAAAAAATATGATTTAGGTGGTTTTACCATCGACTACAGTGATAAAAATCGCAATGGCACTAGCTTTGGCGAAATTACCATGATGTCGCCCACTGGCGCACTATCCCGATAATGATTTATGCAATAAAAAAGAGCCGAATCGGCTCTTTTTTATTGCTAATACAAACTCAATCAAATTAAGTCGCAAAGAAATCTTTCACTTTATCCATAAATGATTTCGCACGTGGATTATGCTTATCTGAATCACCTTGGCTGATTTCTTCAAACTCTTTTAGCAATTCTTTCTGGCGCGAAGTTAATTTCACAGGCGTTTCAACCACAACATGACACATTAAATCGCCAGTCATTGCGCTACGCACGCCCTTAATCCCTTTGCTACGCAAACGGAATACCTGACCAGTTTGCGTTTCTGGTGGAATCGTAATGCGTGCCTTGCCGGATAAGGTTGGGATCTCAATTTCACCACCCAATGCCGCACAGCTAAAACTAATTGGCATTTCGCAGTGTAAATCATTCCCTTCGCGATTAAATACGGCATGCTCTTTCACATGGATCACAACGTATAAATCACCAGAAGGTCCACCATTCACCCCGGCTTCGCCTTCTCCGCTCAGGCGAATACGATCGCCCTCATCCACACCAGCAGGAATTTTCACTGCTAATGTTTTGTGCGTTTGAACCCGGCCTGTTCCTTTACAGTTACGGCATGGATCAGGAATATATTTGCCCGAGCCATGGCAGGTTGGACAAGTTTGCTGAACACTAAAGAAACCTTGTGAAACACGAACTTGACCATGACCACCACAAGTATGACAAGTTGTCGCTTCAGTACCGGGCTTAGCACCCGAGCCATGACAAACTTCACACTCATCGTGTGATGGAATCTTAATCTGCTTTTCTACGCCGCGTGCCGCGTCTTCCAGCGTGATTTCCATGTTGTAGCGTAAATCAGCACCGCGATAAACATTACTCCGTCCACCACGACCGCCGCCACCACCACCGCCAAAGATATCACCAAAAATATCAGCAAAATCACCAAAACCGCCGCCGCCAAAACCACCGCCACCACCCATACCGGCTTGCTGATCAACACCAGCATGACCGTATTGATCATAAGCAGCGCGTTTTTGCGAATCAGATAAGACTTCGTAGGCTTCTTTGCCTTCTTTAAATTTATCTTCAGCTTCTTTGCTATCCGGATTACGGTCCGGATGGTATTTCATCGCCAGTTTACGGTATGCTTTTTTTATTTCTTCATCTGAAGCGTCGCGATTCACGCCTAAAACGTCATAAAAATCTTTCTTTGCCATGATGCATTTCCCCGAGACAAAAAAGCACAGCCGCTTGCTGTGCAAGCGCTGTGCCTAATTGAATATGCTGATTACTTGTCTTTTACTTCGGTAAATTCAGCATCAACTACATTGCCGTCATCTTTATCATTGGCACCCGCTTGCGGACCTGCAGCTTGAGCACCAGCAGCTTCGCCTTGCTCAGCATACATTTTCTCAGCCACTTTATGACTTGCTTGCATCAAAGCTTCTGTTTTAGCTTCGATCACTTCTTTGTCATCGCCACGAACGACTTCTTCCAAGTCTTTAATCGCCGCTTCAATGGCTACTTTTTCATCTTCAGTGACTTTATCTGCAGCATCAGCTAGCATTTTTTTAACTTGGTGAATCATTGCTTCACCAGAGTTACGTGCCGTCACCAATTCATGCAATTTTTTGTCTTCTTCAGCATTAAGCTCAGCGTCTTTTACCATCGCTTCGATTTCTGCTTCTGACAAACCAGAAGAAGCTTGAATCGTGATTTTGGCTTCTTTACCTGATGCTTTGTCTTTCGCACCAACGTGCAAGATACCATTGGCATCGATGTCAAAAGTCACTTCAATTTGTGGCACACCGCGTGCTGCTGGTGGAATATCGCCCAAATTAAATTGACCTAGCGATTTATTCGCCGACGCTTTTTCACGCTCACCTTGCAACACATGAATCGTTACTGCACTTTGGTTATCATCTGCAGTTGAAAACGTTTGTGATGCTTTAGTTGGAATCGTCGTATTTTTTTGGATCAGCTTAGTCATAATGCCGCCCAAAGTTTCGATACCCAATGACAACGGTGTTACGTCGAGCAATAAGATATCTTTACGATCGCCGCCCAATACCGCACCTTGCAATGCCGCACCAACTGCAACCGCTTCGTCTGGATTCACGTCACGACGTGGATCTTTACCAAAGAATTCCTTCACCGCATCCATGACTTTAGGCATACGCGTTTGACCGCCAACCAAAATCACATCATCAATATCAGAAGCTTTCAAGCCAGCATCTTTCAATGCAATTTTGCAAGGCTCAATTGAGCGAGCGATCAAATCATCAACCAAAGATTCGAATTTAGCGCGAGTAATCTTCATTACCAAGTGTTTTGGACCCGTTGCATCCATGGTCACGTATGGCAAGTTAATTTCAGTTTGCGCGCCGCTAGACAATTCAATCTTGGCTTTTTCTGCCGCTTCTTTCAGACGTTGCAATGCCATTACGTCGTTTTTCAGGTCAATGCCTTGTTCTTTTTTGAACTCAGCAATGATGTAATCCATCAAACGTTGGTCAAAGTCTTCACCGCCCAAGAATGTATCGCCGTTGGTAGCCAATACTTCGAATGCAGTCGAGCCATCCACATCAGCGATGTCGATAATCGAAATATCAAACGTACCACCACCCAAGTCATACACCGCAACTTTGCGATCGCCTTGGCCAACTTTATCCATACCAAACGCCATTGCCGCAGCAGTTGGCTCATTGATAATGCGTTTTACGTCCAAACCAGCGATACGGCCTGCGTCTTTAGTCGCTTGACGTTGGCTATCGTTAAAGTATGCAGGAACGGTAATAACGGCTTCTGTTACTTCTTCACCGAGGTAGTCTTCGGCGGTTTTTTTCATTTTGCGCAAGATTTCAGCAGAAATTTGCGGTGGTGCCATTTTTTTGTCGCGAACTGAAACCCAAGCATCGCCATTGTCGGCAGCGACAATCGTAAATGGCATCGAGTCGATGTCTTTTTTCACTTCTTTATCGACGAACTTGCGGCCGATCAAACGCTTCACTGCGTACAAAGTATTTTTTGGGTTTGTTACCGCTTGGCGTTTAGCTGGCGCACCAACCAAAATTTCGCCGTCTTCTTGATAAGCAATAATCGAAGGTGTTGTGCGCGCACCTTCTGCATTTTCGATCACTTTAGGTTGACCGTTTTCCAAAACAGCTACACAAGAGTTTGTTGTACCTAAGTCGATACCAATAATTTTAGCCATGTCGTATTTTCCTTCTTTCTAATTGCGGCTCACGCAAAGCGGAGCACCTTGTTCAATTAACCTTAATAATCAAGTGGGGATTGCCGTTTGCATTTCAAGCCCACCGACTTCATTTATGCTAATAAATTATTTTGCTGCCGCAACCACAACCATGGCTGGGCGAATTACGCGGCCAGATAATTCATAGCCTTTTTGCATCACTTGAATCACCGTGTTGGCTTCTTCGTCGCTAGGGGCCATTGAAATCGCTTGATGCTTGTTTGGATCTAATTTTTCACCGATCGGGTTAATTTCAAGCAGATCAAACTTTTCAAACACATTGGTCAAGCTTTTTGCGGTCAGATCAACGCCCATTTTCAAGCCTTCAAAATTGCCCGATTCATCCAGCAAGGCCATATCAATCGCGTCTTTGACTGCAATCACTTCGCGTGCAAATTTTTCTAACGCAAATTTGCGGGTGCGTTCATTTTCTTCTAATGCCCGACGACGCGCATTTTCGGCTTCGGCACGAATATACAAAATATCTTGGCGTGCTTTATCTAGATCAGCCAAAGCGGCGCTCAATTGCGCTTCAATCCCATTTTCCACTTCATCTGCAACGGTTTCTACCGTCGATGCCACAGCGGCCTCTTGCTCAGTGGCTTCTTGATTTACGTCTTGAATATTGTCTTGACTCATTGCCTGTACTCCAAATTTGTTACGTTCCGATATGAAATGGGGGTAGGCACTTGCTTTTCAAGAGCGAGGACACCGACAAAATCTAAACCCTCTACAGGCAAGCCCCAATATGTAGTAAGAATAATTCGACTACACTATGGTGCAGCGCAATAAAAACATTGCACTGAATAAAAACCCTGCTTCAATGAAAGCAATAGCGAGTGCACACGATAGACAATTGAATTACCGCGCTTGATCGCCCAAGCCAACGTTTTAAAACCACGCTGAGTATTTATATACCCAATGATTTTAAGACGGCAGCTGAAGTGAGAATGAAACGGTGTTTCAAAAAAAACACACTCAAAATTGCCCTAACCAACACGGAGATCAGTATGAGCACGCAAGCAAAACGCATCGCAGCAATCGAAAATGACTGGCAGACTAACCCGCGTTGGAAGGGCATAACACGCCCTTATACCGCAGCTGATGTTGATCGTTTGCGCGGCACTTTATTGCAGGAATATACCCTTGCAAGTCACGGCGCTAAAAAACTGTGGCAATTGATGCACGAAACACCTTATGTTCATGCCTTGGGCGCATTGACCGGCAATCAAGCGATGCAACAAGTTAAAGCAGGCCTTAAAGCCATTTACCTTTCTGGCTGGCAAGTGGCTGCGGACGCCAATCAAGCCGGTGAAATGTACCCAGACCAATCGCTCTATCCAGCGAATTCAGTGCCGCAAGTTGTTCGCCGCATTAATAATACGTTAGCGCGTGCCGACCAAATCAATCACTCAGAAGGTGATGACAGCATCGATTTTTACGCTCCGATTGTGGCCGATGCCGAAGCAGGCTTTGGTGGTGTACTCAATGCGTTTGAATTGATGAAAGCAATGATTGAAGCCGGTGCTGCCGGGGTTCACTTTGAAGACCAACTGGCCTCAGTAAAAAAATGTGGTCATATGGGCGGCAAAGTCTTGGTGCCAACACGTGAAGCCATCGAAAAACTGGTTGCAGCGCGTTTAGCTGCCGACGTGATGGGCGTACCGACCATTATCGTGGCACGTACTGACGCTGAAGCGGCTGATTTGCTCACTAGCGATGTGGATGATAACGACAAGCCATTCTGCACTGGCGAGCGCACGATGGAAGGCTTTTACAAGACGTATCCAGGCCTAGACCAAGCCATCTCTCGTGGCCTAGCCTATGCCCCTTATGCTGATCTGGTTTGGTGTGAAACCGGTAAGCCCGATTTGGAATATGCGCGTAAATTTGCCGATGCGATCCATGCCAAATTCCCTGGCAAATTGCTGGCTTATAACTGCTCGCCATCATTTAACTGGAAGAAAAACCTCGACGATGCAACGATTGCCAAGTTCCAAAAAGAACTCGGTGCCATGGGGTATAAATTCCAATTTATCACCTTGGCAGGCTTCCATGCCTTGAACTACGGCATGTTTAATTTGGCACACGGCTATGCGCGTGATGGCATGAGCGCTTTTGTTGAATTGCAAGAAGCCGAATTTGCTGCTGCACCACGCGGCTTTACCGCAGTTAAACACCAGCGGGAAGTCGGTACCGGTTACTTTGATCAAGTAACTCAAGTGATTCAGCAAGGCCAATCATCTACCACCGCCTTGCAAGGTTCTACCGAAGAAGAACAATTTCATTAATCGGGTATTAGCATATAGATCATGCTAAATAAGGTATAGCGACAAATACCCTGTGACGGCACATTGTGCCGTCACAGTCTCTTGCAAGGGAGCATCACGATGAATATGCGAATTAAAGGTCAAACCAGTCCAGAAGTGAGTAGCATACTGACTCCAGCTGCGCTTGATTTTTTGGCGCAACTACACCGCCAATTTGAACCCCGCCGCCGAGAATTAATGGCCGCTCGCCAAGCTCGCCAAGCGCAATTAGATGCCGGCATTAAACCCGACTTTCTCGCCGAAACGGCACACATCCGCGCCGGTGATTGGCAAATCAATCCTTTACCTGCCGATTTATTAGATCGACGCGTCGAAATTACTGGCCCGGTCGAAAGAAAAATGATGATCAATGCCCTTAATTCTGGGGCAAAATCATTTATGGCCGATTTCGAAGATTCCAACACCCCAACTTGGAACAATCAAATCGAAGGCCAAATCAATGTGCGTGACGCTTATCGCCGCACGATCAGCTTTACTAGCCCAGAGGGCAAGGTTTACGCACTCAACGATACAATTGCCACCCTCGTCATTCGGCCACGTGGCTGGCATTTAATGGAAAAACATTTTGAAGTTGATGGTGAAATCATGTCCGGTTCGCTATTTGATTTCGGTTTGGTGGTGTTTCACAATCTGCAATATCGCCTCAGCCAAGGCAGCTCTTGTTATTTCTACTTGCCAAAAATGGAATCCCATCTTGAAGCACGCTTATGGAATGACGTGTTTACGTGGGCAGAAAATCAGCTCAAAGCGCCACATGCTTGTATCAAGGGCACGGTGCTAATCGAAACGATTTTAGCCGCGTTTGAAATGGATGAAATTTTATATGAACTCCGTGAGCATTCATCCGGCCTAAATGCTGGGCGTTGGGATTACATTTTTAGCTGCATCAAAAAATTCCGTATGGATGGCGACTTTTGCCTTGCCGATCGCAGCCAAATCACCATGACCGTGCCATTTATGCGCGCGTACTCATTGCTGTTACTAAAAACCTGTCATCAGCGCGGCGCGCCAGCGATGGGCGGTATGTCGGCGTATATTCCGGTTAAATCCGATCCGGTAGCCAATGAAAAAGCCATGACCCAAGTACGTGCCGATAAAGAACGCGATGCCGGTGATGGCTACGATGGTGGCTGGGTAGCGCATCCGGGCCTAGTCCCTGTGGCGATGGCCGCTTGGGATGCAGTCTTGGGCGATCAGCCCAATCAAATTAGCAAGCAGCGTGATGATATTGCCTGCTCGGCAGCCGATTTACTCAACTTCCAACCCGAAAGCCCAATTACTGAGGCTGGTTTACGCGGCAATATCTCAGTCGGCGTGCAATATCTGGCATCGTGGTTAGCGGGCATGGGTTGCGTGCCGATCCATAACTTGATGGAAGACGCGGCCACAGCTGAAATTAGTCGCTCGCAAATTTGGCAATGGCTACGCTCAGACAAAGGCGTGCTAGTTGATGGTCGCAAAGTCACCGTGGAGATGTTTCATCAATGGTTGCCTGAAGAAGTGGCTAAAATCGAAGCGCAGGGCCGTTTTAGCGCGACCTTGACTGAGGCGGCCAAGCTCTTTGACCAAATCACCACGGCGGATGAATTTATTGAGTTTCTGACGCTACCGGGTTACGCCAGAATTGCTTAATGCACATTTGATTTAATGCTTGATCTGCCTCGGGAAACCGAGGCATTTTTGTTGTATCGGTGTAGATTCACTAGCCTATCTTACCAATGCCTCCTAGAATCTTACTTCGGTCTCAAGAGAAGCCCATAAAATGAAGCTGATTACCGCACTACATAGCCCATTCGGTCGGAAAATTCGCATTGTCTTGGCGGAAAAAAAGATCGATTTTGAGCTGATCATTGCCAAGCCAGGTGAAGATGATGCCCTGATTCAGAGCTATAACCCACTGGGTAAAGTGCCAGTTTTGGCGCTCGATGATGGCCGTGTCATTTATGATTCCAGTGTTATCGCCGAGCACTTAGACTACCTATCGCCGGTGTGTAAGTTATTTCCAAGCGATCAACGCCCAATGATTAGCGCCAAACGAACCGCGGCTTTGGCCGATGGGATTTGTGATGCTGCCGTTGCCGTCGTGATGGAGCAGCGCCGCCCTAGCGCTTTGCAAAGCCAAGACGCGATAAACCGCCAGCACGATAAAATCATTCGTGGTTTAGCCGCACTCGAAAGCCAACTGGAAGAAAAGCGCTGGTTTTCTGGTGATGCATATAGCATTGCGGATATTGGCGTCATTTGTATGCTGGAATATCTTGATTTACGCCTACCCCAACTGCAGTGGGCCACTCACTATCCGGCTTTGCAGCAATATCACCAGCGCGTCGGCGAGCGCGCGGCCATCATTGAGACTCGGCCAGTCGAGATGACTTCTGTCGCTTAAATCTAAGCCAATAAAAAAAGCGCAGATCTTTATCTGCGCTTTTTTTATTGGCGGTGGGCTGAATTTAAATTCTAGCTTCAGTCGCTGGATCAAATAGCACCACTTTTTTCATATCCAGCACCAGCTTAATGCTCTGCCCAGTCGGAGGCACCAGTCGCGGATGCACGCGCGCGATCACTTCCACCCCGTTGATTTCGGTGTACACCATGGTGTCAGGCCCCGTCGGCTCGGTGATTTTCACCTTGCACTCCAACGCACTCGATTGTGCCTCTGCCACATCCAGCTGTTCTGGCCGAATCCCTAGGGTAATTTTCTCACCCAAGCGTGCACGCAAATTAGGCCGTTCCGCCAAGCTAATAAAATAAGGGCTCGCCATCCCTTGCAAAGAAACACCCAACTCGCCGTCATGCTCAATTAAATGGCAGGGAATAAAATTCATCGATGGCGAACCAATAAAACTGGCCACAAAAAGGTTGGCCGGGTTCTCATAGATATCTTGTGGGCGGCCAAATTGTTGAATCACACCGTCTTTCATGACCGCGATTTTATCGCCTAAAGTCATCGCTTCAATCTGATCGTGCGTCACGTACACAATCGTCGTTTTCAAGCGTTGATGCAGTTGTTTGATTTCAACGCGCATTTCAACGCGCAATTTGGCATCCAAATTCGATAGCGGCTCATCAAATAAAAATAGCTTTGGATTGCGGGCCAATGCGCGCCCCATCGCCACGCGCTGACGTTGCCCGCCCGACAAAGCAGCTGGTTTTCGCTCGAGCAAATGATCCATTTGCAGCATTTTGGCCACGCGAGCAATGATTTCATTTTGCTCAGCTTTCGCAATGCCGCGCGTTTCTAAGCCAAAAGCAATGTTTTGTCGAACAGTCATTGTTGGATAAAGCGCATAGCTTTGAAACACCATCGCGATATCGCGATCTTTTGGTGCGACATCATTCACCACACGATCGGCAATACACACCTCACCGCTGCTGGGGCTTTCTAAGCCAGCAATGATATTCATTAATGTCGATTTACCACAACCGGATGGGCCAACCAAAATCAAAAACTCACCGGACTCAATATCAATATTGATGCCTTTTAAAATTTGCGTATCACCAAATGTCTTGGTGACATTTTTAATGGCTAAAGCACCCATTGCATTCTCCAAATTGATTGAATAAGCCAAGTCATCACTTGACTTAACCTTTGACCGCACCTGCCGACAAACCTTTCACAAAATATTTGCCGCAAAACACATACACTGCAATCGTTGGTAACGCCGCAATCAGTGCCGCAGCCATATCGACGTTGTATTCCTTCACATTGGTCGAAGTATTGGCCATATTATTCAAACCCACGGTAATCGGCTGACTATCCCCCGCTGAGAAAACCACACCAAATAAGAAATCATTCCAAATATTGGTAAATTGCCAAATCAACGTCACCATAATAATCGGCGTCGACATCGGCACAATAATTCGCCAAAAAATACGCCAAAACCCAGCCCCATCCAGCCGTGCGGCTTTAATCAGCTCATCGGGAATGCCCACGTAGTAATTACGAAAAAACAGCGTGGTTGAGGCTAAGCCACACACCACATGCACAAAGACCAAGCCCGTCGTGGTGCTGGCAATGCCCAGCCAACCCAAGGTTTGCGCCATAGGTAGCAGCAAGACCTGAAATGGCATAAACACCCCAAATAAAATCATCGCAAAAATGATATTTGAGCCAGCAAAGCGCCACTTCGACAACACATAGCCGTTAATCGCGCCCAAGCAGGTGGAAATCAACACCGCAGGAATGACCATTTTGACTGAGTTCAAAAAATAGCCCGACAAACCATCACAAGAAACCCCAGTACACGCCGAACTCCAGGCCTTATCCCACGCGGCAAAACCGATGTTTTGTGGAAAGGACAATAAGTTGCCCGTGCGGATTTCCTCCATATCTTTCACCGACGTCGTCAGCATCACATACAGCGGAATCAAGTAATACAGCGCGGCAAACACCAGCGCGGCATACACCAAACCCCGCCAAAAACGATCTTGAGTCATACCATTCTCCCTGATACGCAAACCCGACGCAGAGGCGCAGAGACGCGGAGAAAAACATCAGATGGCATCGTACAGATTTGAGCTAAGTTCATACTCAAAGGCATTCCTCTGCGTCTCTGCGTCTCTGCGTTCGCCGTTGTTTTTATATCTTGTGATAGGACATTAACCATTACCGTCTTTCCTCAGCTCTGAATACAAATACGGCACCACAATCGCGGCCACCGCCATCAGCATCATCATCGCGCTGGCAGCACCGACGCCCATTTGGCCTCGAGTAAACGCCATTGAATACATAAAGGTCGCCGGCAGGTCTGACGAATACCCTGGACCGCCGCCGGTTAACGCCATAATCAAATCAAAGCTTTTAATCGCAATGTGTGAGAGCACCATCAAGGTGGAAAACACCACTGGCCGCAATGCCGGCAACACAATTTTCCAATAAATCCGCGGCAAGCTTGCGCCATCAATTTGCGCCGCTTTAATAATTGAATCATCGACCCCACGCAAACCGGCTAAAAACAGCGCCATCACAAACCCCGATGATTGCCATAAACCCGCCAGCACCACGGTATAAATCGACATATCGGAATTAACTAACCAATCAAACGTGAAATGGGTAAAGCCCCAGTCATGCATCAATTTTTCTATCCCTAAGCCGGGATTCAAAATCCATTTCCACGCGGTACCAGTCACAATGAAAGACAGCGCCATAGGGTAAAGATAAATCGTACGAATCGCGCCTTCAAAGCGGATTTTTTGATCCAATAAAACCGCCAATACGATACCAATGCCCATTGCGCCGCCAATAAACAGCACCGCAAAAATTCCTAAATTACGCACTGCAACCCACCAACGCTCATTTTCAAATAAGGTGATGTATTGCGCTAAACCAGCCCATTCATAATTGGGCAGCATTCGCGATGTGGTGAATGACAAATAGCCATTCCAGACAATAAAGCCATATAAAAAAACCAAGGTGAGTACAAACGACGGGGCTAAAACGAGGCGCGGCAGCCAGCGCTCCGCAAACCCATAATGGGCCGTACGGACAGGCATCGTCATATTTGGATTCTCCGCAAAAGCAAAGATAAAGAGATGGGTATATGAATGAACAGTACTACTTACTTAATATTCATCCATATACCCAATAGAGAATTACATTGTTTTAGCGGCTTTAGCGATTTTTGCCGCGGCGTCTTTGGCACTCATTTTGTCGTCATTCCAGAACTGCGTGACCACATCAAACATGGCGCCTTGGGTCGCAGACTTCATCGCCATGCCATGCGCCCATGATGGAATCAAAGTACCTTTAGTCGATGCCATCTTGAAGTCTTCAGCCGACTTTTGACCACACATATCAAACTTGCTCATATTTACCCCCAAACGCGCGGGAATTGAGCCTTTGTTTAAATTAAATAGCTCTTGAAACTCTGGGCTCATCAACGTTGCCGCTAATGCTTGCTGCCCTTTCTCAGCCTCTTTGTTTTTCAATTTAAACATCGCAAAACTATCAATATTAAAGGTGTACGCATTGGCAGTACCCGGTGCGGCTACACACAGGAAGTCTTTGCCCGGTACTTTACCGGCGGCCATAAACTCGCCCTTAGCCCAGTCACCCATAAACTGCATACCGGCTTTGCCATTAATCACCATGCTGGTGGCTAAGTTCCACTCACGACCTGAGCTATTTTTGTCGGTAAATGGTTTGATTTTTTTATACGTTTCTAAAGCCTTAATCATTGTTGGGCCGCTTAAAGTGCCTTGATCAAGTTGCACAAACGCTTTTTTATAAAAATCAGCACCACCCACACCTAAAGCAACGGTTTCAAATACGGTGCTGTCTTGCCAAGGTTGGCCACCATACGCCACGGGTTGCACGCCAATTTTTTGTAATGCCGCAGCAGTTACAAAAAACTCATCCCAAGTGGTTGGCACTTTGGCATTGGCTTTTTTCAATAATTCTGGATTCACCCATAACCAATTCACCCGATGCACATTCACTGGCGCGGCAACGTATTGGCCTTTGTATTTCACAACGCTAGATACCACCGGTGGCAATAATTTATCCCAGCCACCCTTTTTAGCCACGTCATCAATTGAAGCCAGCACCCCTTCGGCACCCCACTCTTGAATCGAAGGACCTTTAATTTGTGCTGCCGCAGGTGGGTTGCCAGAAACCACACGCGTTTTGAGCGCAGTCATGGCGTTTTCACCACCACCACCGGCCACGGCAAAATCTTTCCAGGTGTAACCTTTGGCTTCCATCATTTTTTTTAATTCAGCCACTGATTTGGCTTCACCGCCTGAAGTCCAATAATGCAAGACTTCGACTTCAACAGCCTGTGCTGCGAACGCAACGCCCATTCCTGCAACCAGCAAACCTAACTTGGTAAGACGCATTATCGTAATCTCCAGATGATTTTAATTTTGCCGAGTGCAGTCCTGCCTTCGGTTGTAGTCAGAATATAGTAACTACATACTGATACAAATCAGGTAATCACCGGACAGGTATTCAACCTAGGGTAAATACCTTACGATTAAATGCAAAAATGCCGTTCACTTTAGCAATGAACGGCACTTAAAACTGACTTAATTCTTTATTTATTTAAGAAAACCAATCGCTCGTTGGCACTTCTTTAAGCATGGCGGCCAATTCCATCGCCGAATGCACATGCATTTTGGTAAAAATTCGCGCCCGATGCACTTCTACGGTTTTGGTGCTGATATCTAAGCGATCGGCAATTTGTTTATTTAGCTTACCCAATAAGATTTCTTGCAGCACTTCGCGCTCGCGTGGCGTTAAATCGGCCAGCAATTCCACGACTTTTTGTTGATGCTGTGCATTGCCGCGGCGCTGCTGATCTTCACTCAAACAAGCTTGTACCCGAGTAAGTAGCAGATCCTGATCACAGGGTTTTTCCATAAAATCACTCGCACCATCTTTGAGTGCATTGACTGCCATTGGCACATCACCGTGCCCTGTTAAAAAAATCACCGGCGGTAAATAACTGCCTTCGCGTAGCTCGGCAAACAGCTCAAGTCCGCTCATGCCGTCCATACGCACATCAACAATCAAGCAAGCAAAACGACTGGCATCGCCCTCGTCTAAAAAAGCTTCGGCCGATGCATACGTCACCACAGGGCAATCATGTGTTTCTAGCAATAAAGCCAATGAATCTCGTACAGCTTCATCATCATCAATCACCGCAACGGTTCTAATTGCTGCTCTATTTGTCAAAACAGGCTTCATGATATTTCCTCATTCGCATGAAAAGGGAGGCGAAACCGCATTCGAGTTCCACCACCGGGATTAGGTTCAGCCCATAAATGGCCGCGATGCTGCTCAATCACTGAGCGGCAAATATTCAAGCCCATGCCCATGCCTTCGGACTTGGTACTGTAAAACGGTTGAAATAACTGGGCCGGATCAGATAAACCGCCCCCGCGATCGGTAACAGTCACCTTTAAGGTATCGGCACTAAAACTTGCGCTAACGATAATCTGCCGTTCACTAATCGGGGTTTCGCTCATCGATTCGAGCCCATTTTTAATCAAATTAAGCAGCACTTGCTCAAGCATCACCGGGTCACCCTGAAAACTCGGTAAATCACTCGGAATATCCAGCACAATTCGGGCCTTCATTTTTTGCACCATGGGCCCAAGTAATTGCACCGGCACGCTGACTAAATCATTCAATATGCACAATTCTCGCGTCGGCGCGCGCTTCACGACAAACTGCCGAATACCCCGAATAATTTGCCCGGCACGGCGAGCCTGCGCCGTCATTTTGACCAAGGTTTCTTGCACCTTAGCCAAGGGTGGGTCGGCCTTATACAACATAGTCTCACAGGCCGCACTATAGCTGGCGATCGCCGCTAATGGCTGATTCAGTTCATGCGCCAAGCTTGACGCCAATTCGCCCATATTGACCAGCCGTGCGGTGTGCTGCAATTGATCGTTGCGCGTGCGTGCCGCCTCTTGTGCTTGTTGTTTGGCAGTAATATCGGTACAGATTTCCAAAATGGCGCTGCGATTATTTACCCAATCCACACCGCGCTGCTCAATTTGATAAGTGCGCCCAGTGTGCATATCGACGCTTTCAAATATCCCATCATGCACAGCCGAATCCACAGGCCAGCGCGTTAAACAATACGCCTCAGTGTCTTTGGGAATCGCAAAAGTCTTGCTATGCAAACGGTTGCGATACAGCAATACCCCGGTTTCAATATCGGTCACCGACACGGCGACTTCCAGCCCTGCCAAGACCGTTCGCAATTGCTGACGCGAGCTCGCCAGCGCTTCACGCTCTTGTTTTAATTCGGTCACGTCATACATTGACGCCATCCAACCACGATGCACACCATGACTATCGATTAATTTAGAAGAATATAAGCGCACATCAAAGCGCTCGCCGTCATTGCGCATAAAGCGTAATTCAAAGCCATTGGCTGGGCATTCACCCCGCAAAATGGCTTGATAGGCATTGGCACACACATCCAGACACTCTGGCGGCCAAAAAACCATCGGTGGCTTGGCACCAATTAACTCCGCCTCAGACCAGCCCACCATATTGGCAAACGCGCGATTCACGTAACTGAGCTTGCCATCGGTATCCATCGCACGTAAGCCTGTCACTAGCGAGTTTTCCATCGCCGAGCGAAATAAGATTTCATCGCGCAGTGCATATTCGGCATACTGCCTTTCACGCATGCGTAAGCGCAGCATTTTCAGCGACCACAACAGCAACAATAACAGCGCAGTAATTAAGCCAATCAACCAAAAATTGGATTGCTTGGTAATCGGGTCGATCGACTTGGCCAATAAACGTAAACTCTGCTGGCTGGCGCCACCAAATGGCACTTCACGAATATCTTTGCCTATTAAGCGCGAATGATAGCGATTGGGCGCAATCACTTGGTTATTACTATCGATAAGCTGCAACTGATAGCGCTGCACCATCCACCACGGCACGCGCTGCAGCAATAAAATCGATAAATCGTAAACGGCTAACACCGCGCCTTGATATTCGGTTTGATGAAAAAATGGCACCACATGCACCATTTGTGGTGAATTGCGCCAAATCACATTACTCACCATCGGATAACCCAAGGTCGCCGCACCATCAATCACTTCGGTGAGTAAAGAATCATCCAAAGCCACCAAACTTTCGGGACGGCGTTCAAAATTGGGAAAGCCATCACCACGCTGACCTTTGGCATTCACCCACTCAATATTGACGATTTCTGGATTGGATTTCATCAGCGCCTCAGCGCGGCGTTGAAAATCCAACTGCTGCATACTGTCAGACGCCAAGCCATACGCGAGGTTTTCTAAGATATTTTGATTGCTTTGCAAGCGGCCACGAATTTCTTGCTCTTGCCAGAGCAAATCTTGCGCCATGGTCGCCTCACGGGCGAACAGCTCATTGCGATAATCTTGCCAAGCGTAAACCAAGACTGCCGTGAGTAACGATGCGATCGCCAAATACGCCAATGCCCACGGCCAATTGCGTTGCCAACTGCTTAAAATAGGCCATTTTTTCATAGGTGAGAGCATACGATGAAGTGGGTTCGATTCCCCATACAGTAATACCCATGCCATAGAAAAACAAAAACCCTGCTCAATTTGCAGGGTTTTGCGTCTCAATCACCACATCGGCGTTAATTTGCCACGGGCACCGCCGCCAAACTGGCCGTCAATAAAGCCCAAAAATGCGTCACCGAGGCAATCTCAACACGCTCATCCGGAGAATGCGCGCCCCGAATCGTCGGCCCAAATGACACCATATCCAATGCGGGATACGCTTTACCAATCAAGCCGCATTCTAAACCGGCATGAATCACTTTCACTTTTGGCGCTGCGCCATACATCGCTTGATAAGTCTCTTGCAACACGGTCAACGCCCGCGATTGCAAATTAGGCGCCCAACCGGGATAGGCACCGCTACTTTCCACCGCAAATCCGCCTAAGCGCGCAATCGCCCGAATGGTTTGCACCAATTCGGTTACGCCGGTTTCAGTTAAAGAGCGCACCATTAACACCGCATCAAAACGCCGGCCATCAAACTGCAGCACCCCCAGATTATTCGAGCTTTCCACTACGCCCGCCACTTCGGTACTCCAGCGGCGAATACCGTGCGGTAAACCCATTAATAAGTTCACCACTTTGGCACTATCGGCGGTGCTGAGCACCTGCTCTGCTTGAGCATCGGCCAGTTGCAGGGCGATATCGGTTTCAACACCTTGTAACTCTTGCTGCCATTCGGCCAAGCATTGTGCGGCAAATGCCGCAAAATTCGCCGCATCACACGCCGGAATCGCAATCCGCGCAAACGCTTCACGCGGTAAAGCATTGCGTAATGAACCACCACGCAAACTCACTAAGCGCAAATCAAATAAAGGTATTGCTTGGAACAATAGGCGAGACATGAGCTTGATGGCATTACCCCGCTCAAGATGAATATCAACCCCAGAATGACCGCCCTTCAAACCAGTTAACGCTAAATCACGCACCACCCAGCCCGCAGGCATTGGTTCGGGATGTAAAGTTTGCCCCACGCTGATATCAATCCCACCCGCACAGCCAACGTACAACTCGCCCCAATCTTCGGTATCTAAATTAAACAGCAGCTGCCCTTGCAACCAATTGGGCTGCAAACCTTTGGCGCCACTCATGCCTGACTCTTCGTCGATGGTCAGCAACACCTCAAGTGGGCCATGGGCTAGATCTTGGCTTTCTAGCACTGCTAATGCGGCAGCAACACCAATCCCATTATCCGCCCCAAGCGTCGTCCCCTTGGCATGCATCCAGCCATCGGCAATATAGGTTTGAATCGGGTCTTGCAAAAAATCATGCACTACGGCTTCGTTTTTTAACGCCACCATATCCAAATGACCTTGCAACACCACGCCCAGACGATTTTCCATCCCCGGCGTTGCGGGCTTGCGAATCAGTAAATTACCAACGGCATCGAGCTCATGACTTAAGCCCAATTGACTAGCCCAAGCTTGGATCTGCGCTCGCAACGCCGCCTCATGATGCGATGGTCGCGGATAAGCACACAACACGGCAAAGTGCTGCCACAACAAGCTCGGTTCAACGTTTTTACAAATCATGCAAAGCCTCAAACAACATTCAACTAGGGCGACAATCTACGGGAATTCGCCAATTTCAGCTGCAGCATTTTAGCGTAATAGGTATTTTTCACACCTAGCATAAACCCTGACAAGAAAAAACAGCGCCACAAATCAAAACATCCCATAAGAGTATTTCAATAAAGCCCAGCAAATTCAACGCTTAGATTTAAATACCCTATAAATCAATCCAAACCACCCGCGAATAAATAAAAATAAAACGCCAGTATTACCAACCGCAAAACCAATTTTTCTTATCGCTTATTCATAATGAATTTGGTTTAAAGCAAATTCCATCTACCTCTTTTGACTTAGTCTAGATAGCGTTGATCTAGAGATCCGTCGCCTAAGGAATTGCCGCCATGACCCAAAATCATCCGAAACTGATTACCGATCCCTATTACGACGGCGTGCCTGAATACATGACCGAAGTTTATGATTGGGCCTATGTTGACCCGAAATGGGTGAAAGCACTAGATCGCAATATTGTGGTGCGTATTTTGCTGTTTTTAAACGATCAGCGACTGATGAAATGCTATCTGGACGAAATCCAACCCGGCATGCGCGTTTGGCAATTAGCCCATGTTTATGGTGATTTAGTCCGCCGCGCCGCCCAACGCGTTGGCCCCGCAGGCGCATTTCATTTAACCGATATCACCCCCATCCAAATTGAACACGGCAGCAAAAAATTAAAAGACATGGATTGGGCCAAAGTCATTCGCAGCGATGCGGCGGGCTTTGCTGGCATCGGTGGCGACTATCAATTAATTTGCAGCTTTTTCTTATTGCACGAAGTGCCCGACGACAAAAAATACGAAATCGTCAATCATATGCTGGCTAAATTACCGGTTGGCGGCAAAGCCATTTTTGTCGATTATCACAATCCCAAAAAATGGCAACCGATTCGCTACATCCTCAAGCTCGTTAATCACCTGCTCGAGCCGTTTGCCAATGCCTTATGGGAAAATGAAATTCAGCACTACGCCAGTCATGCCGAGCAATACACGTGGAAAAAACGGACGATTTTTGGTGGGGTGTATCAGTGCGTGGTGGTAGAACACGCTAAGTAAACGGGGAATGTTGGGGAGTTGAAAGTTGCACAATGTAATCGCGATAAAGCAACTCCCTTTTACTCTCTGCGAATCAAAGCAGCCCCTACTCGCTGACTACCTTACACGCTAATTTAATTAAAGCTTTATCTTTTATTCTAACCTCATTAAGTGTAAATCGTCGATTATCTATAATTAGTGAACTAAGCTTAGGTGACAAATTTCTTTTAGCAATCTCTGCAATAACGCGTTGCTTTATATGCTCATTTGTTCTCACACCAAATACAACTCTTCGAATAGCATTCGCATTGAATTCATACATTCCGGAGCCGCCCTCCGAAACCAACAATTCAGCAATTTCATTAATTTTGTTTGGGTTTGACTTTATTTCAGCTTTATAAAAGTTTTTTTCTGATTCACGAATAGGTCTTTTAATACAGCGCCATTCCTTTTCATATGCCCAGTGAGGTGATTTTGTTAAAAGTGTAGCTTTTATCAATTCCTCATCGTCAAACTCTGATGGCATTACTGGAACCTGAGGCCGAGCTTCGTTATAAATAATTAATTGAGATTTTGAAAATGGTGGATATTCGCTATCAAACCCCAAACAAATACCTGTATGGTTTTTGCCATAATGTGACCACATAAGAATATTTTTATGGTCTTCAGACAAACAAAGCACGCCAAGCTCTTTCACCCAATCTTCATCTACAGTTCTATTCTTGCTCGACATTAATTTTAAATTAATACTTCCAGCTATTTTATTTCTTTGAGATTTTGATAACCTTTCTGTTAGATCTATATTTTTGCTAAAAATTTTTTCATATTCAGCATCAGAAGGAATACGAAATATCGGGGTCATTTCAAATGGATCATTAAAGAAATGCGGAGATGAAAAAAATATTCGCCCATCAAGCACTGAAATAAGTCTATCAAAATGCTCATCACTATTTTGGTCAAGCGGAAAATATCTATACAGTATCGTCATATCAAGTCTTGTAAATTAAAGAACGGCTTTTATGGCTAATAGTGATCCACATTTGATTTTCAACGATATCGGCGGGTTACGCCTTCGGCTAACCCGCCCTGCTTAATGTATTCAGCTGCAGCTATTGATCAACAAAGGCTACAGATAAATACCCATTAATCATCGCCCACACTACCTTCAGACTTGGCCGCTGGCATCACTTTCACCAACACAATCCGTGGGCCGTTCATTTTTTTGACGACGATGGTAAAGCCATCAAATTCGATGCGTTCACCTTCGACCGGTAGATTGCCAAGTTTCCATTGAATCAAACCACCGACAGTTTCCGCTTCCGGGTGATCGATGTCTTTACCCAGCATTCGGCCCAGCGAATACAGCGATAAGCTCCCTTTGCCCAACAGCGCGCCATCGTCTTGCTCTAACCAATCATTGCGCGATTGCCGAAATTCATCACGGATTTCGCCGACCAGCGCGGCCATCAAATTATCCAGCGTGACAAAGCCCATCGGCTGCGCTTCGTCGGCGTAGGTGACGATAGCAAAATGCGGCGCGCCTTCACGAAAGCGGCGAAATAACTCTAGCACCGGCGTTTCTGGCGTGACTTGTTCCACTGGGCGCACGTAATCGCTTAAATCAGACACGTCGGCGTGGCGTAATTCGGCCAGAAATAGGTTTTTTAAATGAATAATCCCCAACACTTCGCCGTCTTCATTCACAAAGGGATAGCGGCTAAAGCGTTGCGTGGCAATGACTTGTAAATTTTCGGCCAGCGAGACATTGCTATGCAGCACCGCTGCCTCATGAAACGGCCGCATCAAATCGGCGACTTTCAGTCGGCCAAAATCCAAAGACTGCTCAACGACATTCCATTCTTCGCGGCTATTGCCATCGCCGTTACCGCGCAAAATCATTTTTAACTCATCGGCAGAATAATGACTTTCATGACCAGAATGCCCATCCAAACCCAATTGGCGTAACAAACTATTGGCGCTGTGATTGAGCAACCAAATCGCTGGATACATTAGCCAATAAAAGAAATACAAGGGCACCGAAGTCCATAGCGCCACGACTTCAGGGCGGCGGATGGCCAATGATTTAGGCGCTAATTCGCCAACGACGATATGTAAAAATGAAATTAAAGTGAAGGCAAAAAAGAAGGAGACGCTATGAATCAAGGCCGCCGATTCAACGCCCAGTACCATAAAGAGGGGCTCAAGTAAGCGAGAGAATGCCGGTTCACCAATCCAACCTAAACCGAGCGATGCTAAGGTGATCCCGAGCTGGCAAGCCGATAAATAAGCGTCCAGTTGACTATGCACTTTGGCGAGAATTCGCCCGCGCCAGCCATAGATTTTGGCTAACCCCTTAGCGCGAGTAGCACGCAATTTAACCAAGCCAAATTCGGCGGCAACAAAAAAACCATTGAGCAGCACCAACGCCAAAGCGATGAGGCTTAAAAAGAAATTTTCCATAATGCGGGCTAAGCCCGTCCAGAACCAATCAGCATTTTATTTTAGCGCTACGATCCCATTGCAGGGACAAATATTCAGCAAAGCACCAAAAAGACCACGAATTACGGCAAAAATGCGTATAAATCGCCGCTTTAAATGCTAAAGCTCTACACCAAAACCCAATTTCACCTCGGGATTGCAATCGACTTGAACCCCGAGCTAACCGCCATACAAACCCCCTATTCAAGCTGAGTCCAGTTAAAATAGCCTATTGCCTTATCACTCGATGCCATGACCCCCGCTAAACCAAAAACCAAAGCTAAGACGTATTTATCTGCAGGCTTTAAAAATAAAGCGCCGCAAGGCAATACCCAAGTAGCCAGTCTAGCAAGGGCTTTATCTAAGCTCGGATTTTGTTCGCGTAGCGAAGCCGAAGCCTTGGTATTACAAGGCGCGGTGAGCGTGAATGGCAAGGTGTGTGTGGAAATCAATCGCCGCGTCGATCTCGAGCGCGATCAACTCAGCGTTAACGGCCAAAGTGTTGCCGCTGAAAAGAAAGTCTATTTAATGCTTAATAAGCCGCGCGGCTTGATTACCAGCGCGCAAGATGAGAAAAACCGCGATACGGTGTTTAGCTGCTTCACTGGCGCGACGCTGCCGCACATCGGCCCGGTTGGGCGACTGGATAAAGCCAGCGAAGGCTTGCTGCTGTTCACCAACGATACTCAATGGGCGGCGCGCCTCACGGATCCGGCCAGCCATTTGGACAAAATCTACCACGTGCAAATTGATAGCCTTGCCACTCCGGCGCTGATCGCCGCCATGCAAGCGGGTGTAATCATGGATGACGGCACGCCACTCAAAGCCAAGCGCGTGACCTTGTTACGCAGCGGCGAAAAAAATGCATGGCTGGAAGTCGTGCTCGACGAAGGCAAAAACCGCCACATCCGCCGCCTACTTGAAGCCAATCAAATCAACACACTACGCCTGATGCGTGTGGCGATCGGTGGCTTGCTGCTGGGTGAATTGGCAAAAGGCGAATGGCGGGAATTGAGTGCGGCGGAAGTGGCAAGTTTAAAAAGCTAATTGATCACGAGAAGCCGGAAAATATACACATCACGGAGGATGGGTTAAACGCAGTGATACCCATCAAATTGCGCTTGCTGGGTATCGCCCACAAACCGAGACTCCACCTATCTTACGCGCTCAATCATGCCGATTTCATTTTCGCTTTTTCAGCCTAAACGCAGCGTTACAGCCAGCCGACTCGCCACTGCGTTTCATCCGACAGCACGCTCCAATGCAAAGTGAAATGCCGTTTACTCAGCACAGCTTCTAGCGTGACCTGCACGACTTTTTGCGCGTCCAACGGATCGAGTTCAACTTTGACGACGAGAAAATGTTTCTCGCGCTGTTGCGGCACAACGGCGGTCCATTTGGTATTCAGTAGCTTTTTTGGGTGCCAGCTACGCGTTGGATACGTCATCGACCTGCTCCTTTATGTCTTAAAGCGCCATATCCGCATTCAAATTATGTTTAAGCGCTAATCCTTAAACACCGGCCGATCAATGCCATATTCCACCAACGTTTCTAATGAAATCAAATCGAGAATGTTTTCATGCGTGGCGGCGAGGACGATTTTTGGGGCGGCGCCGGCTTTGAGTGCTTCGAGCCAGCGCGTCGCGCAAAGACACCATTGATCACCGGGCTTGAGCCCAGCAAAGCCGTATTCTGGCCGTGGCGTGGATAAATCGTTGCCGCGCAGTTGGGAAAACCTTAAAAACGGGGTACTGATCACCACGCAAACAATATGTTCGCCCACGTCGGTTTGATCAGTTCGGCAACAACCATCACGGAAAAACCCAGTTAAAGGGGCCATGCTGCAAGGTTTGAGTGCTTGGCCTAATACATTGATATCCATGGGTATTGCTCGCTAAGGTTTAAATGGTGATGCGTTGACCGTCATACCCTACTTCAATACCAGCGGGTAAAGTTGCAGTTAAAGCGTGATACTCTAATTCATGCGTCATATGAATCAACACCGTGCGTTTGGCGGCAATATGAGCGGCAATTTGCAACGCTTGTTCTACCGATAAATGCGTTGGATGCGCTTTATGACGCAAACAATCCAAAAACAATAAGTCTAAATTGTGCAGCAATGCTTCACTCTCAGGCGGAATTTCTGAAACATCGGTGAGGTAAGCAACATTGCCAATGCGCCAGCCTAAAATCGGCCATTTGCCGTGAATCAGCGGTATTGGCTGCACCGTCACCGCGCCAACTTGAAATGGCTCAGCATCGACTTCATGAATGGTGAGCACCGGTTTATCCCAAAATTCATTGGGTTTAAACAGCGTATACGGAAAGCGCTCTCGGATATGGCCGAGCATTAAACGATTGCCGTACACCGGCAAGGCGGCTTTTTGTAACCAGCAAAAAGCGCGTAAATCGTCGATGCCATTCAAATGGTCGGCATGCGGATGGGTATACAGCACCGCATCCACGTGCAAAATCTGTTCGCGCAGTGCTTGGCTGCGTAGGTCTGGCCCGGTGTCGATCAAAAAAGTTTGCCCACCCGCACGAATCACCGCTGAGGCGCGGCTGCGGGTGTTTTTTGGGTCGGTCGATACACACGTTGGGCAGCGGCAACCCAAAGCGGGTGAGCCGCCACTTGAGCCCACACCCAATAAAATGGTTTCTACGGCAAGGCTGGTCATTGTGGTTGGCGCGCACGAGCAAACAGATTAAAGAAATTTTGCGTGGTCGCCTCGGCCACGTCGCTCAGTGGAATGCCTTTTAATTCAGCAATATGCTCGGCAACATGGCGTACCCACGCCGGTTGATTTTGTTTGCCGCGATGCGGCATTGGTGCAAGATAGGGCGAATCGGTTTCGATGAGTAGGCGATCAAGCGGCATTAGCCGAGCCAATTGTTTTAAATCTTCAGCTTTTTTAAACGTCACAATGCCTGAGAGTGAAATATAAAAACCTAAATCCATTGCTTGTTGCGCCACTTCCCAGCTTTCGGTAAAGCAATGCATGACACCGCCAACGTCTTGCGCGTTTTCTTCGCGCAAAATCCGAATGGTGTCCTCTGATGAGGCACGAGTATGAATAATCAGTGGCAAGCCCGTTTCACGCGCCGCGCGAATATGCGTGCGAAAACGCTCACGCTGCCACTCTAAATCCCCCGTTAGCCGGAAATAATCCAAGCCGGTTTCGCCAATGGCGACCACTTTGGGCGATTGCGCCAGCTCAACCAATTGCGCGACCGTTGGCTCGGGCGTGTCTTCGTAATCAGGGTGCACACCCACTGAGGCAAAAATATTGTCATGCTGCTGCGCCAGTGCCAGTACCGATGGCAGCTCAGGTAAATTAACTGCGACACAGAGCGCATGGCTCACATCGTAATCTTGCATATTGGCTAATAATTGCGGCATATTGGCCGCTAAATCAGCAAAATTAATATGGCAGTGCGAATCAACAAACTTCATCATTTTTCTTCATTCAATAAAAAAGCCGCACCAGAAGGCACGGCTTGAATCATAACCGAAACAGTTACATCGTGTGCGTTGTCCGCCCTGATTGCAGATAACCGCCGAGTAAATTTTCAATTTTTACTCGCGCCAAATTGCCCGCTTCATTACTGGAAAATTGAACGCCAATCCCTTGCTGATGATTATTATGCGCGCCAGGCGGTGTCACCCAAACCACGTTGCCCGAAACGGCAATCCGCGCCGGATCATCCAACAGCGCCAACAACATAAAAACTTCATCGCCTAAGTTGTACAGCTTATTGGTGGGGATAAAGATCCCACCGCCTTTAATAAACGGCATATATGACGCATATAAAGCAGCTTTTTCTTTAATATTTAACGACAGCACGCCAGGACGAGAGGCGGCTGCGCGTACTGGATCTTCGCTCATATTTTTCCTTGGCGAGACGGCCCACGTAAGGCATCCACATAGGCAAACAACAGGTTTTCAAAAACCAGTCGCTGATTGAGCGGATGACGAGATAATTTTTGCGCATCAGTGAGTTGATTCACGTATTGCATCAACTGTGGCGCTCGTGGAGCAAGACGCGTTAATGCATCTTGCCAATCTGGATAATAACGAATTTTCCCCGCCAAGCCCAAACTAATCAGATCGTAAATCCACTTCTGTAGCCATGTAATCACTAAATCGGTATCTAGTTTGGCTTTATCTAATTCGGTACAGAGTTTTAATACATCTAAAGTCGCCGGTTCTGCAATCTGCGTTAGAAAGTTCTGCCGCACGGCGAGCCATTCTGCTGCGGCATCATCCATTGCCGCCAATGGCGCACCGCCGGTATGCGCCAAGTGCAATGCCGGATTCACCACGCCATGGGCATTCAACCATTGCATCGCCACCGATGAATCAGGTAGCGCCAAAGGAAATACACGGCAACGGCTACGTATCGTTGGCAATAAGCGGCGCCAGTGATCGGCTACCAAAATAAAGATTGCGCCAGCTGGTGGCTCTTCGAGTGTTTTTAAAAATGCATTAGCGGCAGCCACATTCATCGTGTCGGCCGGCACGACTAATGTCACCCGCACACTGCGTCGATGTGCCGAGAGATTGACGAAGTCAGCCAAAGCCCGCACATCTTCCACTCGAATAACTTCTGATTTTTTCTTGGCTTTTTTGCTTTCAGTCTCATCTGGGCGCTCTTCTTCAGCGTCCTCCGGCTGCAACACGCGATAGTCCGGATGATTACCAGCTAAAAACCAACGGCAGCCATCGCAAACACCACAAGGCTGCGTTGATTTCTGGGTGTCTTCGCAAAGAAGAAATTGCGCGAGATAAACTGCAAAAGCACGCTTACCAATACCGGGTTCACCCGTCAGCAATAAAGCATGAGGCCAGCGATCTCGCTCGCGTAGCAACTCTTGCCATGCAGTCTGTAACCATGGGTATAAAGTCGGTGTTTTATTCATAATCAGCAAAAATTTCCGCCAATTCGGCCTGAATTACTTCTAATGGTCGATTGGCATCAATGACACGAATCCGCTGAGGATTTTGCTGGGCTCGCTCAAGATAGGCAGCACGAACACGCGCATGAAAATCGTGTTGCTCACGCTCAAATCGATCTAACACTCGGCCATTGGCCATTCGCGCTTGACTCACTTCAAGTGGCACATCAAAAATCAACGTCAAATCAGGTTCAATCAAACCTGCTTCACGCGCTTGCACCCACGTTTCAAGTTGCGCAAACTTCGTTTGATCAAGTCCACGACCACCACATTGATAGGCAAATGTCGCATCCGAAAAACGATCACATAAAACCCATTCACCGCGCGCTAATGCCGGTTCAATCACCTCAGTTAAATGCTGAGCTCGCGAGGCAAACATCAACAAAGCCTCGGTTTCTAAAGACATCGACTCATTCAGTAGCAGCGCTCTTAGCTTTTCACCTAAACTTGTCCCACCGGGCTCTCTTGATTGCTGTAATGCGATGCCTTTCTTAAGCAACCAAGCAGCTAGCCACGCTAAATGCGTGCTTTTCCCTGCACCATCAATGCCCTCTACCGAAATAAACCGACCTCGTGCAACGCTTGCGCTCGTCATGAATCAACCAAATACAAAAAGAATCCCTGAATTGTCGCACAAACCATACAAGACAATAAACAAATTCCAGCACTAATGGGTATATCCATTTGACTATTAACTGGAAAGGATTTTGATCAAATACCACGCATAGGTATCTTATCTTCAATTCACCACAAACCCAGAAACGACGCATAGCAAAAAGCCCGACTCTTTCGAATCGGGCTTCTCTATAGGGAAGTCTGGCAATGACCTACTTTCACACGGGCAATCCGCACTATCATCGGCGCTGAGGTGTTTCACTGTCCTGTTCGGGATGGGAAGGAGTGGGACCACCTCGCTATGGTCGCCAGACATTAAACTGTCTGGTGCAACTCTTTCGAGCTACACGAGAGTTATCGCATTCAGCCGCTATCTTTTCAGACCGCAACCTACAACGCTAACTCGTAAAATCAATAGAAGAAGTAATTATACTACACACCAATCAACACCATTTAAGTATTTTTTGTAGTTCAGCGCTTTCACACCGTCCTACTTTGGGTCAATTATATCCATCGTCGCACTACGCGCTTCAGGTTATAGGATCAAGCCTCACGAGCAATTAGTATTGGTTAGCTTAACGCATTACTGCGCTTCCACACCCAACCTATCAACGTCCTGGTCTCGAACGACTCTTTAGAGGATTTAAAACCCTAGGGAAATCTCATCTTGAGGCAAGTTTCGCGCTTAGATGCTTTCAGCGCTTATCTCTTCCCGACTTAGCTACCCGGCAATGCCACTGGCGTGACAACCGGTACACCAGAGGTCAGTCCACTCCGGTCCTCTCGTACTAGGAGCAGCCCCTCTCAAATTTCCAACGCCCACTGCAGATAGGGACCAAACTGTCTCACGACGTTTTGAACCCAGCTCACGTACCACTTTAAATGGCGAACAGCCATACCCTTGGGACCGGCTACAGCCCCAGGATGTGATGAGCCGACATCGAGGTGCCAAACTCCGCCGTCGATGTGAACTCTTGGGCGGAATCAGCCTGTTATCCCCGGAGTACCTTTTATCCGTTGAGCGATGGCCCTTCCATACAGAACCACCGGATCACTATGTCCTGCTTTCGCACCTGCTCGACTTGTCGGTCTCGCAGTTAAGCCGCCTTTTGCCATTACACTATCAGTACGATGTCCGACCGTACCTAGGCGACCTTCGAGCTCCTCCGTTACAATTTGGGAGGAGACCGCCCCAGTCAAACTGCCTACCATGCACGGTCCCCGATCCGGATAACGGACCAAGGTTAGAACCTCAAAGGGGTCAGGGTGGTATTTCAAGGACGGCTCCACAGAAACTAGCGTCTCTGCTTCAAAGCCTCCCACCTATCCTACACAAACCACTTCAAAGTCCAATGCAAAGCTACAGTAAAGGTTCACGGGGTCTTTCCGTCTAGCAGCGGGGAGATTGCATCTTCACAAACACTTCAACTTCGCTGAGTCTCGGGAGGAGACAGTAGGGCCATCGTTACGCCATTCGTGCGGGTCGGAACTTACCCGACAAGGAATTTCGCTACCTTAGGACCGTTATAGTTACGGCCGCCGTTTACTGGGGCTTCGATCAAGAGCTTGCACCCCATCAATTAACCTTCCAGCACCGGGCAGGCGTCACACCCTATACATCCACTTTCGTGTTGGCAGAGTGCTGTGTTTTTGATAAACAGTCGCAGCCCCCATTTCTCTGCGGCCTTATATAGCTCCAAACGCAAGGTTCTTCACCTATAAGGCACACCTTCTCCCGAAGTTACGGTGTTAATTTGCCGAGTTCCTTCTCCCGAGTTCTCTCAAGCACCTTAGAATACTCTTCCTACCCACCTGTGTCGGTTTGCGGTACGGTTCAATATAAGCTGAAGCTTAGTGGCTTTTCTTGGAAGCAGGGTATCAGTTACTTCATCACCTAAGTGAATCGTCATCATGCCTCAGCGTTAACAGCGTCCCGGATTTGCCTAAGACACCCGCCTACACACTTAAACCAACTATTCCAACAGTTGGCTAACCTAACCTTCTCCGTCCCCACATCGCACTTATATCAAGTACAGGAATATTAACCTGTTTCCCATCGACTACGCATTTCTGCCTCGCCTTAGGGGCCGACTCACCCTGCGCCGATGAACGTTGCGCAGGAAACCTTGGGTTTTCGGTGAGGGAGCTTTTCACTCCCTTTATCGCTACTCATGTCAGCATTCGCACTTCTGATACCTCCAGCATCCTTCTCAAGACACCTTCACAGGCTTACAGAACGCTCCTCTACCATATGCCATAAATGGTCATATCCGCGTCTTCGGTTATCAATTTGAGCCCCGTTACATCTTCCGCGCAGGACGACTCGACCAGTGAGCTATTACGCTTTCTTTAAATGATGGCTGCTTCTAAGCCAACATCCTGGCTGTCTGTGCCTTCCCACCTCGTTTTCCACTTAATTGATCATTTGGGACCTTAGACGGCGGTCTGGGTTGTTTCCCTCTTGACCCAGGACGTTAGCACCCCAGGTCTGTCTCCCATGCTCGCACTTGACGGTATTCAGAGTTTGCCATGGTTTGGTAAGTCGCGATGACCCCCTAGCCATAACAGTGCTTTACCCCCGTCAGTGATACATGAGGCACTACCTAAATAGTTTTCGAGGAGAACCAGCTATTTCCAAGTTTGTTTAGCCTTTCACCCCTATCCACAGCTCATCCCCTAACTTTGCAACGTTAGTGGGTTCGGACCTCCAGTGCGTGTTACCGCACCTTCATCCTGGCCATGGATAGATCACTTGGTTTCGGGTCTACGCCCAGCAACTATGCGCCCTATTCGGACTCGGTTTCCCTACGCCTCCCCTATTCGGTTAAGCTCGCTACTGAACGTAAGTCGCTGACCCATTATACAAAAGGTACGCAGTCACCCCATTTTTCAAGGGCTCCCACTGTTTGTATGCATCCGGTTTCAGGTTCTATTTCACTCCCCTCCCGGGGTTCTTTTCGCCTTTCCCTCACGGTACTGGTTCACTATCGGTCGATGATGAGTATTTAGCCTTGGAGGATGGTCCCCCCATCTTCAAACAGGATTTCTCGTGTCCCGCCCTACTTCTCGTACGCTTAGTACCACAATTGACTTTTCATATACGGGACTATCACCCACTATGGTTGGACTTTCCATTCCATTCTATTAAGTCTACTGCTATCACGTACAGGCTCTTCCCATTTCGCTCGCCACTACTTTGGGAATCTCGGTTGATTTCTTTTCCTCCGGTTACTTAGATGTTTCAGTTCACCGGGTTCGCTTCGCTAGACCTATGTATTCAGTCTAGGATGACCCAAAAGGGCCGGGTTTCCCCATTCGGAAATCGTGGGATCAAAGCACTTTGCCAGCTCCCCCACGCTTATCGCAGGCTATCACGTCCTTCGTCGCCTATCATCGCCAAGGCATCCACCAGATGCACTTATTCGCTTGATCCTATAACCTCAAACACGTAAAACGTATCTCAGATTACTGAAATCGTATTTGCGACTTGCAAGTGAGTTCTCATTTCACTTGCGGTTCAGTTACACTGGCATGAGACCAGCACAACTGAACAGATACAATCAACCCAATATTTTTACTTTGAAACTAAACTCAACAACAACTGCAAGCAGTTATTCTCAAATCTAATTCCATTACAATGTTTATTGGAATTAATTACTTCTTCTATTTTGTTAAAGAGCGATATTTAATTAATCATTAAATGACTAATCATTCTAATTTTAGAAACCAGAATAAAATACACTGCACATAACAACGTGCAATACATAGAATTCTATTTTCTACAGCAGATAATGGTGGAGGTTAACGGACTCGAACCGTTCACCCCCTGCTTGCAAAGCAGGTGCTCTACCAGATGAGCTAAACCCCCGTGATACTGGTGGGTCAGATAGGAATCGAACCTATGACCCCCGCGTTATCAACACGGTGCTCTAACCAACTGAGCTACTGACCCATATCGTTTCTTTCAAATCTACAGCCGATGAGTGTGAGTACTTAATCTACCAATCTTTCTCTTGAAAGGAGGTGATCCAGCCGCAGGTTCCCCTACGGCTACCTTGTTACGACTTCACCCCAGTCATGAATCCTACCGTGGTAACCGGACTCCCGAAGGTTATCCTAGCTACTTCTGGTAAAACCCACTCCCATGGTGTGACGGGCGGTGTGTACAAGGCCCGGGAACGTATTCACCGCGACATGCTGATCCGCGATTACTAGCGATTCCGACTTCATGCACTCGAGTTGCAGAGTGCAATCCGGACTACGATCGGTTTTGTGAGATTAGCTCCCCCTCGCGGGTTGGCGACCCTCTGTACCGACCATTGTATGACGTGTGAAGCCCTGGTCATAAGGGCCATGAGGACTTGACGTCATCCCCACCTTCCTCCGGTTTGTCACCGGCAGTCCCATTAAAGTGCTCAACTTAATGTTAGCAACTAATGGCAAGGGTTGCGCTCGTTGCGGGACTTAACCCAACATCTCACGACACGAGCTGACGACAGCCATGCAGCACCTGTGTTACGGTTCCCGAAGGCACTCCTCTATCTCTAAAGGATTCCGTACATGTCAAGACCAGGTAAGGTTTTTCGCGTTGCATCGAATTAATCCACATCATCCACCGCTTGTGCGGGCCCCCGTCAATTCCTTTGAGTTTTAGTCTTGCGACCGTACTCCCCAGGCGGTCTACTTCACGCGTTAGCTGCGTTACTAAGCTCCGAAAAGCCCAACAACTAGTAGACATCGTTTAGGGCGTGGACTACCAGGGTATCTAATCCTGTTTGCTCCCCACGCTTTCGTCCATGAGTGTCAGTATTAGGCCAGGGGGTTGCCTTCGCCATCGGTGTTCCTCCACATCTCTACGCATTTCACTGCTACACGTGGAATTCCACCCCCCTCTCCCATACTCTAGCGAGACAGTCATAAACGCAATTCCTAGGTTGAGCCCAGGGATTTCACGTCTATCTTATCAAGCCACCTGCGGACGCTTTACGCCCAGTAATTCCGATTAACGCTTGGACCCTACGTATTACCGCGGCTGCTGGCACGTAGTTAGCCGGTCCTTATTCTTCGGGTACTGTCATCCCCAGCAGTTATTAACCACTAGGATTTCCTCCCCGACAAAAGCGCTTTACAACCCGAAGGCCTTCTTCACGCACGCGGCATTGCTGGATCAGGCTTTCGCCCATTGTCCAAGATTCCCCACTGCTGCCTCCCGTAGGAGTCTGGACCGTGTCTCAGTTCCAGTGTGGCGGATCGTCCTCTAAGACCCGCTACTGATCGTTGCCTTGGTAGGCCTTTACCCTACCAACTAGCTAATCAGCCATCGGCTGCTCCAATAACGTGAGGCCTTGCGGTCCCCCACTTTCCCCCTCAGGGCGTATGCGGTATTAGCACTCCTTTCGAAGCGTTATCCCCCATTACTGGGTACATTCCGATGTATTACTCACCCGTTCGCCACTCGTCAGCGGTGCAAGCACCCTGTTACCGTTCGACTTGCATGTGTAAAGCATGCCGCCAGCGTTCAATCTGAGCCAGGATCAAACTCTTTCGTTTAATCTAGCTGAATTTACATACTTGGCTTAGTACTCATTACTCAAAGAAACACTTGGTTAAAAACCAAGATTTCTTTTAAATCTTGAGTGTAAGCACTTGTTTGACTGGCAAACCAAGCACTCACACTCATCGGCTGTATTTTGTTAAAGATCAGTGGCTTAGACACCGAAACCAGCTGGAAAACCGCTTGTTTCGCTTACTGTGTCAGCAGCAGAGAGGCCGAACTATACCCACCCACCTAAAGTCCGTCAACACCTAGTTGCAAAGAAAACCACACAAAGGTGCTAAGTTGTTGAATTACATACGATCTAATTTCAACATTAATTCTGCTGCCGCGTAAAAAAACAGAGCGATGCCAAGCCTTGATTACGCATATAAATAGCGCCAAGAGCTTATTTGGCCGTTTTTGCCCCTAAATTTGCTAACATTTTCGCCGCTAGACTAGAATGTTCTTTCTTAATATCGGGTGATGGCTCGTATTTGGCGGCTAAACGCCCACTAAACATCACGTCTGCAGCTGGCAATTCATCTAAGAACCGACTTGGTCGCGTAATCTGCCATTCACCGGCGCGTTTGCGTTTGCCGCAATAGGTAATTGTTAAACTGCGCTGGGCTCGGGTAATACCGACATACATTAAGCGACGCTCTTCTTCGACCATGCCCGATTCAATTGAATTTTGATGCGGCAAAATATCTTCTTCGCAGCCGATTAAAAACACATGCGGGTATTCCAAACCTTTACTGGCATGTAGCGTTGAAAGCCGCACCGCATCGATTTCGTCTTCGGAGCGTCCTTCGAGCATGATGCGTAAATCAAAATTTTGCGTGATTTCGTCCAAATTACTGCCGGCGCTATCGACTTTCTTTTTAATCATCTCGCCCAAGCTCAGGATATTCTTCCATTTACTTTCGGCGGGCTTGGGCTCTTCAGACTCATACAGCCAAGTTTCAAAATCAATCGCCCCCACAATTTCACGAAACAGCTGATCGGCCGGTTCAGATTTAACTTTGTCTTGCATCCGCTGAATGAATCGGCAGAAGGTATAAAGCATTTCGCGCTGCGCGGGTTGAATCTGATGCGCAAACCCTTCTTCAAATACCGCAGCAAACAAAGAAACTTGCCGCTCTTTGGCATAACTGCCCAATTTTTCCAGAGTCACATTGCCAATACCCCGTTTGGGCGTCGTGACCGCGCGGATAAATGCCGGCTCATCGTCATCGTTGGCAATCAAATGCAAATACGCCAGCACGTCTTTGATTTCTGCGTTATCAAAAAAGCTTTGCCCGCCCGACATCACATATGGAATATTTTCAGCGCGCATTTGCGCTTCAATAATCCGCGACTGAAAATTACCGCGATACAGCACCGCATAATCGGCAAAACTCGTGCCGTTGAGCGCCATGTGCATTTTCAAGCGCTCGGCGACTAAGCGGGCTTCATCGTCTTCACCCTTGGTTTCGACCACTTGCACCAAATCGCCGACCCCAAGATCAGACCATAATTGTTTCTCGAATAATTTCGGATTATTTGAGATCACCGCATTGGCGCAGCGCAAAATCCGCGCCACCGAGCGATAGTTTTGTTCCAGCTTAATCACATGTAGCTTAGGAAAATCAATTCGCAGCAAATTCAGATTTTCAACATTCGCCCCGCGCCAAGCATAAATACTCTGATCGTCATCCCCTACCGCAGTAAATTGCCCGGTTAACTCAGTCAGCTGTTTAACCAGTTGGTACTGCGTGGTATTGGTGTCTTGATATTCGTCGATCAATAAATAGCGCAATCGATGTTGCCACTTTTGCAAGACCTCAGGATGCGCCTCAAACAAATCCACCGGCAGACGAATCAAATCGTCAAAATCAATCGCTTGATAAGCAAATAAGGTGTCTTGATAGGCGCGATACAACTTGGCTAACTGCACTTCGCCCTCTGAGGTGGCGATGGCTAACGCTTGCGTGGGCGAAATTCGATCACTTTTTAATGTGGAGATTTGACTGACTGTAGCGCGAATCAATGATTTATCAGTGGTAATCAATTGATCGGCGATAATTTTGGCTGAATCGGCCGAATCCAAAATCGAAAACTTCGGTTTGTAGCCCAAGTGCGCCGCCTCTTCGCGCAAAATTCTCATGCCCAAACTATGAAACGTCGAAACCGTTAAACCTTTCAAATAACTCGCTGGCAATAAGCTCGCCACTCGCTCCTGCATTTCTCGTGCTGCTTTATTGGTAAAGGTAATCGCTGCGATATTGCGCGCATCCATTTGCGCTTCTTCGATTAAATAAGCGATTTTTTGCGTGATCACTCGCGTTTTACCTGAACCCGCGCCAGCCAGCACCAAACAAGGGCCAGATAGATATTGCACGGCAGCGCGCTGAGGGGAATTAAGCAAATGCAGCATGGAAAACTCGGTTTAAACAGAAATAAGATGGTATCACGTCGCTACAATGCAACGTCGCCAGCCGGATGCTTGGCGTAAAGGCAAAGTTAGATTACAAGAATAGCTTATATACATGGCTTATCTTTGGTGAACTGCATGGCCCAATCTGACCTCCTCCCCCTTCGCCAGCAAGAACTGGTTGTTGGCGAACCGACACCCTACGCCATCTTTGATGCCGACAATCAATTACTACTGAACGCCGGACAAATCATCCACACCGAAAAACAACTGGAAACGCTCAATAAACTAGGCATGTTTCGCAATCCAGCTTGGCGCGGCGTTCGAGTTGCAGGCGCAGTCGGTGGCGCGCGAGTCCACACTAATACGCCGCCCACTGAGCGGGTCATCGCCAAACCCGCCCCAATTAAACGCCATTTGGCGCAATTTAAATTATCCCCCGGTAGCGCACTACATATTCAGTTGAGTGTTGATCCGCTCAATCATAGTGAGTCAGTCAAACTCATCGGTTGGGTCGATAAAAAAGGCGTATTAATTAGCGCACTCAATGCCCACGGAGCCGTCTTGCCATATCGAGAAGGACAATCGATTAAAGCCAAAACCATTGCGGGTAAAGATGTGATTTCATTTGACGCGGTAATTGAGAAAGTTTGCTTTTTCCCTTTTCCCTATTTGCACCTAAGCTGGCCTGATACCTTGCAAATCCGCCAATTACGCAATAGCCTGCGGGTGAATACCCATTTGATTGCCAGTATTAGTGGTGATGGCATTCATAGCACGCCAGCAAAAATCACCAATCTATCGGCCAGCGGCGCCATGCTTGAAGGTAGCAATCTGCAATTAGCCACGGATCAAGAAATCAGCATGGCGCTACGCCTGCATGCGGCTGGTATTGATCACACGATGAATATTCGAGCCATCGTTAAAAATCAAAAATCAGAAACACCAAATCGTGCGATTCAGTATGGATTGGAATTCATCCCGCTGGCCACGGCAGATCGCTTGGTCCTCGAGCACTACATCTTTAGTGCGATTTTGGAATAGGCCTAGCGCGATCCAAAGACAAATAAAAGATCAGGCTCTAACGGTATATCGATGCAATATGCTTTTCACAAGCTCTACATCGATATACCCATCAAAAGCCTTTCGGTGGCGTCATGATTTTACTGCGGAAATCGCAGATATCATTTTCAATACAGCGCCAGCATTCCGGTTTGCGCGCTTTGCAAATATAACGACCATGCAAAATTAGCCAGTGATGTGCATTGAGTAAAAATTCTGGTGGCGTCACCTTCAGTAATTTGTCCTCCACCGCCCGCACGTCTTTGCCCTTGGCCAAACCGGTGCGATTGCCAATGCGGAAGATATGCGTATCCACCGCAATCGTCGGAATACCAAACGCGGTGTTCATCACCACGTTGGCCGTTTTGCGCCCAACACCGGGCAGTGCCTCTAAGCTTTCCCGATCTCGCGGCACTTCACCGCCGTGTAAATCGATCAGCATTTGGCAGGTTTGCAATAAATGCTTGGCCTTGCTGTGAAAGAGGCCAATGGTATTGATGTAGGACTCAAGCCCATCAAGCCCTAGCGCCAAAATCTCCTCGGGGGTATTGGCCACCGCAAATAACAGCTTAGTTGCTTTATTCACGCCCACATCGGTCGCCTGCGCTGATAGCAACACCGCCGTCAGCAACTCAAACGGCGTGGTGTAGTTCAGTTCTGTGGTTGGATTGGGGTCTAACTCAGCCAAACGCGCATAAAAGGTATAGCGAGTTTGCTTATTCATGCCGCAACACTCTGCAATGCCAATTTAGCCGCCAACTTGGCCTTGGCTTCTGCGCGGCGATCCAGTGCTTGCTTACCGGCAATTAAAAAACCCAAGCCAATAAACGCGCCGGGCGGCAAGATGGCCAGCAAGAATTGATAATTGTATTCAGCAGGAATCACATGAATTACCCAGGATTTGGCACTGGCGCCAAACACCAGATCAATACCCGACAGCAAGGTGCCTTTACCAACGAGTTCACGCATCGCGCCCAAAATCGCCAGCACCAGCGTGAGCCCTAGCCCCATCATCACGCCGTCGAGCGCCGATTGCGCCACGCCGTTTTTTGACGCATACGCTTCAGCCCGCGCTAACACGATGCAGTTGGTGGTAATCAAAGGAATAAAAATCCCCAGCACCACGTATAAATCATGCACATAGGCATTCATCAATAAATCAACCATCGTCACCAAGGCGGCAATGATTAAAATAAAAATCGGCGCCCGCAATTCATTGGGCACCAAGCTGCGAATGCAGGCAATCGCCGCACTTGAAATCAACATCACCAAGCTCGTCGCCAAGCCCAGCGACACGCCATTCACAATATTGCTTGAGATCACCAGCACTGGGCACAGGCCCAAAAATTGCCCTAAGGCGGCATTTTGCTGCCAAATGCTGTTTTGAATAATCGTTTTGCTTTCGTCTTGTGTTAACAAGGCCATGCTTAGGCTCCAAACAAAGTAGCGTGCTCTGCCGCCACGTAATTCAAGGTGTTTTTCACCGCTTTCACCACCGCACGCGGGCTAATGGTTGCGCCCGCAGCAGCATCAAAAGCGCCACCATCTTTTTTAACCCGCCATAAATCGGCCGTTGGTGACGACAGCGATTTACCATCAAAACCCAAAATCCAGTTCGACTTAGCGGCATCAATATAATCACCCAAGCCAGGGGTTTCTTTGTGCGCCACCACGCGAACGCCCAAAACCTGCCCAGCGCGGCTCACACCGACCAATAATTTAATCTTGCCTGAATAGCCATCTGGCGCAATGGTTTCCACCACCACTGCCGTGGTTTGGCCATTTTTCATCGCCCGATAAATCTGCGCGCCGGCTGGATTATTGAGCTGCTGTTGGGCTGCGGCAGTTTGCGGTAACGCGTCCAGCAACAATTCGTTGTCATAACTACCCGCTGGCAACACTTGCGCGATCAACGCCGCGCGGGCGTCACGCTCATTTTTGGCAACACTTTCCTTCGTTAAGGCATAGGTTCCGGCCATTAAAGCGGTAAAAACCAGAGCAAAAACCAATAAAGTCAAAGCACCGCGAACGCCATTTTGCACCATGGTTTTCATGCTTTCATCCCCACACATTGCCCTGAAAACGCATCACAGTGGCATACAGACACAGAAAAACCCACGAAAACTTTGCTATCCCACTGCGTTTCTGTGCTGTTGTGGTCAAGGGTTTTAATGTCCATGCTTCACTCCCCCCTGAGGCTTACGGCCGAAAACCGCCGGCTGCGTATATTGGTCAATAAACGGCGCGGCAATATTCATAATCAACACCGCAAACGCTACCCCGTCGGGATAGCCACCAAAGGTGCGAATCAGCCAAGTGAGTAAACCAATTAACGCGGCGTAAATTAAACGCCCCCGCAACGTTGTTGGCGCGGTCACCGGATCGGTAACGATAAAAAATGCGCCCAGCACCGCTGCGCCACTGAGTAAGTGAAACGCGGGACTGGTGTATTGCGCCGGATTAATCAGATGAAACAATCCTGACATCCCCAACAACACCGTCAAAAACGCCACCGGCAACGGCCACGCAATAATCCGCTGTTGCAGCAAATACAAGCCGCCCAGCAAATAGCCTACGGCGATTAACGCCACCGAACTCGGTAAAAAGCTCAACCAATCGGCCGACTGAAAAATTGCGCCACTAAAAATATCGCTCATGCTGTGCTGCTGCAGCAAAGCGGTTTTAACGCTATCCAGTGGCGTCGCTGATGCAAGGGTATCGAATGACAGCCCTTGTGGCAGATGCCCGCTCAAGATATACCCAAACTGCTGCCAAGTCGTTAAATCCACACTTGGCAAAGACAGCGGTGCATTCCAGCGGCTCATTTGTGCCGGAAACGACACCATCATCACCGCAAAACCCACCATCGCTGGATTAAATGGATTTTGCCCCAAGCCACCGTATAAATGCTTAGCCAAACCAATCGCAATCACGGTGGCCAACACCACCATCCACCAGCTAGACAGCGGCGGTAAAGACAGCGCCAACAACCATGCAGTGACAATTGCCGAGCCATCGGTAATAAAAGGCTTGATTGGATAATTGCGTAATTTTAAGCACGCCGCTTCGGTGGCCAGCGCCGTGACCGTCGCCAGCAGGACTTGCAACAAAATGCCAGCGCCAAACACCCAAGCATACGCAGCGATACCCGGTAGCAAAGCCACGGCGACTTTGAGCATCACCACTTGCAGCGGTGTTGGTTTGATTAAATGCGGAGAAGTTCTCATACCCATTCCAGTGAATACTTAATAAGGAAGATCATCAACCGCCACCCCAATAAAATCGGGGGCGGGATCTTGCACAAACTGCACGGCATCAATGTATTCAGCGCCCTCTATATAGGCTTTGAGTACGCGATGCATGCCATCCATAATGCGACCGTCTTGCGACAAAATAATCGGATAAGCCAAGTTGCTTGCCGCAATCAATTTGACGTGCTCGGCAATCACCCGTCCCGTTGGCTGTTCGCCACCGACGTCAAACCAGTAGTTCTGATCTAACTCTGCGATCTGGCTTAAGGGCACCCGTACCGACGGCAAATGCTCACTTTGCGCAATCAGATGATGCACATCCCATGCTTTCAAGCCTTCGGGCGACGGTCGTAAATGATATTGCTTGCGCATCGAAGCTAAATCGCTCATTGGGCATCCTTGTCCGACTGCGCTGCCTTCGCGGCTTTCTTGGCCGCTGCAGCTGCCATCGCCGCGCGAATCTTGGCGGCTTTTTCTTCGTCTATCGCTGGCTTCTCAACCGCTGCTGGCGCGACAACTGGCGAAGGAACCGATTCACCAGCGTCCTTCGCTTCTTTCTCGGCTTTTTTAGCCGCCGCAGCAGCCATCGCCGCCCGAATCTTGGCGGCTTTTTCTTCGTCTATCGCTGGCTTCTCAACCGCTGCTGGCGCGACAACTGGCGATGGAACGGATTCACCAGCGTCCTTCGCTGCTTTCTCGGCTTTCTTGGCCGCTGCAGCAGCCATCGCCGCACGAATCTTGGCGGCTTTTTCTTCATCGATCGCTGGCTTCTCAACCGCTGCTGGCGTGACGACTAACGAAGGAACCGATTCACCAGCGTCCTTCGCTGCTTTCTCGGCTTTCTTGGCTGCCGCAGCAGCCATCGCCGCACGAATCTTGGCGGCTTTTTCTTCATCGATCGCTGGCTTCTCAACCGCTGCTGGCGTGACGACTAACGAAGGAACCGATTCACCAGCGTCCTTCGCTGCTTTCTCGGCTTTCTTGGCTGCCGCAGCAGCCATCGCCGCGCGAATCTTGGCGGCCTTTTCTTCATCGATCGTCGGTTTGGCTGCTGTATCTTGCTGCAAGCCAGCACCAGAACCATCTACAGCACCATGCACTGCAGGGGTATTTGCGGCGGCTTTTTTCGCTGCTGCCGCCGCCATTGCAGCTTTAATTTTCGCGGCTTTATCGGCGTCGAGTGCTGGCGCAGCCGCGCTGCTGGCAGGCGTTTCGCCTTTAGCAGCCGCCGCACGCGCCATTGCTGCGCGAATTTTCGCGGCTTTATCGTCGCCATCAGCAGCAGGGGCCACGCTGGCTTCAGGCGCGGCGACTTCACTCACCGGTGGTTTTGGCGCGGCTCTGGCCGAAACAGATTGACCCGCAGCTCGCGCCGCTAAGCGCGCAGCTTTTTCTTCTTTTTCACGCTCTTCGCGGAACTGCTTAAATTCATGTCGTTCGCGCGCGGTATCGGCCGATTTTTTCGCGCGCTCGGCATCCCAGATTTCGGATTTGGCAAAGCGATAATAATCCACCAACTGAATACTTGACGGGCACACATAGGCGCAAGCGCCGCATTCGATGCAGTCAAATAGATTGCGCTCTTGCGCCTTGCCAAAGTTTTTACTGCGCGCAAACCAATACAAATCCATCGGCTGCAATTCTTGCGGGCAAGCTACCGCGCATTCGCCACAACGAATACATGGCATTTCACGGGGTTTTTCGGGGAAGTTCGCTGCGTCCATCGCAATAATGCAGTTGCCGGCCTTAGTCAAACCCACTTGCGTTGATGGCAAGGTAAAGCCCATCATCGGCCCGCCATAAATGCAGTCACTCGGCGCTTTTAATCCAGCAAACTTTAATAAATCGTCAATCGGCGTACCAATCAAAGCCTCAACATTGCACGGTTTTTCGACATTGCCGGTGAGCGTGACCACTCGTGAAATCACCGGTTCGGCGTGTTCTAGCGCGGCGTAAATACTGTAAATCGTCGCCACATTAAAGCACTGCACGCCCAAATCGGTGGAGCGAACGCCGCTAGGCACTTCGATATTGGTCAGCAATTTAATCAGCTGTTTTGCGCCACCCGATGGGTAAAGTGTGGGTACCACCACGACTTGAGCGCTAAATCCGCAGCCCATCAGCGCTGCGCGCAAGGCTTCAATTGCCTCGGGTTTATTGTCTTCGATGCCGATGAGCACTTGTTTGGCATTGAGTAATTGCCGAACAATGGCAATCCCCGCAACGATCTCAATGGCGCGCTCGCGCATCAATCGATCATCACACGTGATGTAGGGCTCACATTCAGCGCCATTAATAATCAAGGTATCGAGCGGCTCGCGGCTGATTAATTTCAGATGCGATGGAAACACCGCGCCGCCCTGCCCAACCACGCCCATGTTTTGCACATATTCGCGAATCGCCTTGGCGTCACCACCTTGCATTGCAGCGCGCCAATCGAATTTTTCGCGCGTAATCCATTCATCAAGGCCATCGCTGGCCAATGTCAGGCAGCTTTGCGTCAAACCCGATGGATGCGCCACCGCTTGCGGGTCGATTGCAATCACCTGCCCCGACGTTGGCGCGTGCACCGCGGCTGAAATATTGCCATTGGCTGCGGCAAGCATTTGTCCTTTGAGAACGCGATCACCGACGCTCACCAAGGGCTGCGCGATATTGCCAATGCTTTGCTGCAAAGGAATGGATAACCGTGCCGGAATCGGCATCGCCACAATCGGCGAGCGATTGGATATCTCTTTCATTTCTGGCGGATGAACGCCGCCATGAAATGGAAAAATCTCGTGACTCAACGTCGCACTCATTTAGCCCACCTGCTTCAGTTGAATCACGGGATAGCGCCATTTCCACGTATTTACGTTTTCACCCACGACGACCATATCGATGCAATCGACCGGACACGGTGCAATACACAGCTCACAACCGGTACATTCTGATTCAATCACCGTATGCAATTGCTTGGCTGCGCCAACAATCGCGTCGACTGGGCAGGCTTGAATACACAGCGTACAGCCGATACAGACGTCTTCCCGAATCACCGCCACCGCCCGTGGCTTTTCAGCCGCGCCGCCACCGTCGTCAAAAGGAATAAATTCTTTGCCCAGCAACTCCGCCAGCTTATGAATCCCGTCCGTTCCGCCCGGAGGGCATTGATTAATCGGCGCTTCATCATTGGCAATCGCCGTCGCATACGGTTTACAACCCGGATAGCCGCACTGGCCACACTGAGTTTGCGGCAATACCGCGTCGATTTTATCCACCAAGGGATCTTCATCAACCTTAAATTTAATCGCCGCCCAACCCAAAACGGCGCCAAGCAACACGGCCAATCCGGCCATCAAAGCCAGTGCTAATAGAAAACTCATTTCACCAATCCTGCAAAACCCATAAATGCCAAACTCATCAAACCCGCGGTAATAAACGCCGCTGGTGTTCCTTTAAAGGCTTGCGGAATATCTGCGCCTTCGAGTCGTTCGCGCATCGCGGCGAACAAAATCAAAATCAAGGAAAAACCCACCGCCGAGCCAAAACCAAACACCAAGGACTCCAAAAAAGTATGCTTGGCCGTCGAATTAATCAGCGGCACGCCGAGCACCGCGCAATTGGTGGTAATCAGCGGCAAATAAATCCCCAAGGCCTGATACAACACTGGGCTGGCTTTGTGGATAAACATCTCGGTAAATTGCACAATCGCCGCAATCACCACAATAAACGCCAGCGTGCGCAAGTATTCCAAATGCCAAACAATCAACACTTGGTCGATCATCCACGACGTACCCGACGCCAAGGTCAACACGAATGCGGTCGCCAGGCCCATACCGATCGAGGCTTCGAGTTTTTTTGATACGCCCATAAACGGGCAAAGCCCCAAAATCCGCACCAGCACCACGTTGTTCACCAACACCGCACCGACGAGTAATAAGAGGTAATGATTCAAATCCATGATGTTCTCAGCCCTTGAGGGATTCCATTGAGGTATTGGCTTATAAGCATTGATAGCCAATGGCTACAGCTCGATACATCCATTTTAATTTTAATTCTCTAGCGGCACGCCGCATGTATTTTCCCCAACTCACCGCCATGGCGATGAGCGATCACAACACCAAGACAGATCGATACACCGTAAGGCGGCTTAGCCTGCATAACCCGCCTATTTGAGTCGGTTGTAAAGCATCGCAATCAGCGCGGGTTGATAAAACCAATCCCTACGTGACTAGGCCGAGGTCGCCGCAGCATATACAACAGGCAAGAACCATAAGCCAACAAGATTCCCGATCACTGTCAGCAAATAGGTCCAACGAAACGATCCCTTTTGAGTTTTATGGCGAAAAACACGTTGCGCAATCCATGCACCAGGCCAGCCACCAAGTAAAGCCCAGCCATGTAAAGTATCCTCAGGGATGCGCCTTTCTTGATTTTGAGCTTGTGTTTTATCTCGTCCGTAAGCGATAAATGCACAAATACTGAGCAATAAAACAACAGGCAAAATCAATTGACCCAATCCACTACGCCAAATTAAGGCTGGCCATAAAATCAGTAAAAGCAAAGTCAAACTATCAATCAAATCCCATCCCGACGACGTCACCTTCTTCTTGATTGGACGGGCGAGTTGACTAACAACAGCTGCCAGAGCCAATAGCCGCCCCTGCCCATCTCTCCCTGCCTCAAACGTCACGATATCGCCAATTTGAGGGCGGCCTTTTGTCGTTCGTTTAATCGCTTTGATATGCAAAAAATAACGCTCGCCATTTTCTGTAGAAACAAAACCAAACCCTTTATCATCGTTCCACTGAATTAGCTTTCCATTTTTTATCATCAGCATCCCCTTAATTCGGCACAGCGCTTGGTGCTGCCGCTTCACAGCCAAACAGCACGTCCTCACCTTGCTCGTATACCAGCTCGTAGGTGGATAGAGCAATGCGATACCCATCACACCAATCGCTGGGTATCGCCCAAAATCGGCTCAACCCATCCTACTTGGTCTTAAACGGTACACCGCTCGGTGCTGGCTGCTCGTCTGCCGCTTCACACCCAAACAACACTTCCCCGCCTTGCTCATGCACCCAGTGTTGGCCGATCAGGCGTTGCTCGGTAGCGAATTTGGTTTTTTTGCGTTTGATCAGCCGCTTGACCATCAATTGCACTTCTTTGGGCGCGCTGGCGATGGTGCCCAGTACCGCCGTTTCATGCTGATTGCCGCCGTCTTGCGCGTCTTTTACCACGGCATTCCACACGGTGAGCACCGTGCGCATGACCCCGGCGAACTGCGCTTTTGAGCAGCCATTGGGTAAACCGACTAACACCGGCTGGGCAAAAGTCAAAATAACTTGGGTGATTTGTTCGTCTTGAGCGTTCAACAGAGATCCTTTTTCAACTAAATGGGCTGACCCGCACCGCATTTTTACTGGGTCATAGAGCAGGCGGTTGCTAACGTCGTTGACGTTTGGTCTTCAACGACGCGAGCGTGGCGCCCAACCCCGAGTGTGGCACGAATGGGATTGAGCTTAACGTATCTTTCTTGATGATTTCATGACCTAGATCGTTGAAATACCACGATTAGCGCTGGCTTTGCCTGCGGGCAATGGCTTGGGCGCAATCGGCAATCAATTGCGGTCCGGCATAAATCAATCCGCTATAAATTTGCACCACGGCGGCACCTGCACGGATTTTTTCCGCCGCATCTTCCCCAGACACAATGCCGCCAACACCAATAATTGGCAAAGCGCCATCGAGCACGCGCGACAATTCGCGAATCACTGAGGTTGATTTGGCCCGCACTGGCTCGCCCGATAGGCCGCCGGTTTCTTGGCCATGCCGAAGATGTTCAACGCCAGTCCGCGACAAGGTGGTATTGGTGGCAATCACGCCGTCGATTTGATTGGCGATGAGTAATTCGCCCATTTCTTGGATTTGATTACCATCCAAATCCGGGGCAATTTTGACCGCGATGGGCACATAGCGACCATATTGATCGGCCAAACGCGCTTGTTCGGTTTTTAATGCCTGCAATAGCGCGCCAAATTCACTGGCTTGCTGCAATTGACGTAGGTTTTTGGTATTCGGGCTAGAGATATTCACCGTCACATAGCTGGCGTGGTTGTACACCTTACGCAAGCCGATTAGATAATCATCAACGGCATTTTCTATCGGGGTATCGGCGTTTTTGCCAATATTGATACCGAGTACACCCTTATACTGGCTGGCTTCAACATTTTTGATTAGCTGGTCAACGCCGCCATTATTAAACCCCATGCGGTTAATAATCGCCCGCGCTTCTGGCAAGCGAAATAAACGTGGCTTGGGATTACCAGCTTGCGGGCGCGGCGTTACCGTGCCGATTTCTAAAAAGCCAAAGCCCAACTCGGCCAAGGTATCAATGTAATCGCCATTTTTATCCAAACCCGCAGCTAAACCGACCGGATTGGGGAACTCAATCCCCATCACCGTGACTGGATTATTTTGCACTGTTGGCGTGAGCGTGCGCAAAAAACCCGTGCTGTGCAGCAAGCCCAAGCCTTTAAATGCCGCGTGATGCGCGCGTTCCGCATCCATCATAAACAGCAGCGGTTTAGCCAGTTGATATGCCATTACAGAACCTTATTCAAAATCTTTTAGAGGTAAATGGCGGGTTTAAACCCGCCCTACGAATTAGCCGTTACGATTTACGCAAGCGTCATACGTATTTTGCATCAATGTGGCCACCGTCATCAAACCGACGCCGCCCGGTACTGGGGTAATCCAGCTAGCGCGCTCTTTGGCGGCGTCAAATTCCACGTCGCCGCACAATTTGCCGTTTTCTAAACGATTGATACCCACGTCAATGACGATGGCGCCTTCTTTAATCCATTCGCCTTTAACAAAGTTAGGAATCCCAACGCCGGCCACCACCACATCCGCACCGCGGACTTTTTCGGCCAAATCTTTGGTTTTGCTATGGCAGATCGTTACTGTTGCTCGCGCTAGCAACAATTCCAATGCTTGTGGACGACCGACAATATTGGACGCGCCAACCACTACCGCATCTTTACCCACCAAATCAATACCGGTTTTTTCCAGTAAAGTCATCACACCGCGTGGCGTGCATGGACGCAGCAAAGGCATTTTCAATACTAAGCGGCCAATATTGTAAGGGTGAAAGCCGTCAACATCCTTAATCGGGTCGATCAATTCAATCACTTTATCGGCATCAATATGCTTAGGCAGCGGCAATTGCACCAAAATCCCATCCACATCGTCACGGGTATTGAGCTCGGCAACCAGCTTTAATACCTCGGCCTCTGCAGTATCGGCCGGTAAATCATAAGCAAATGAGGTAATTCCGGCGTTTTCACACTGGCGTTTTTTATTGCCAACGTAAACTTGTGATGCAGGATCCAAGCCAACTAGAATCACGGCCAAGGCTGGAGCACGTTTACCGCTCGCGACGCGCGCATCGACTTTAGTGCGTACTTCAGCAACAATTTCTTGAGAAATGGCTTTGCCATCAAGGATCTGGGCAGTCATGGGCTTACTCCGGCTGTTCTAGTGAAGGGGCGCATTTTCTCACTATTTCACTTTTTTCACAAAAAAGTTCGCACAAGGTGTTGACGGGAAGAATTTGGCAACGTATAGTTCGGCCTCTGTTCGGGGCGTAGCGCAGCCCGGTAGCGCACCTGGTTTGGGACCAGGTGGTCGTGAGTTCGAATCCCACCGCCCCGACCAGAAACACTTAGTAGTAAATACGGAGCTCCCGTAGCTCAACCGGATAGAGCAACGACCTTCTAAGTCGTAGGTTACAGGTTCGATTCCTGTCGGGTGCGCCAAGCATGCCGAGAATTCGCAGATTATTAAAGTTTTGTGGTGGCTGTAGCTCAGTTGGTAGAGTCCAGGATTGTGATTCCTGTTGTCGTGGGTTCGAGCCCCATCAGCCACCCCACAAAAATCAAGGCCTCAACGCAAGTTGGGGCCTTGTTCATTTCCGCAGCAAAAATCTTATTTCTCCATTACATCGATAAATTTAATATTTTCTTTATCTACATGTAGCACGGCATCAAGTCTGTCCAGCCTCTCGTTAGCAATCTTTTTGCTAACTCATCAAAAAAATCCGACTCATCATTCAAGTTTTTGTTTTTCAATTTGTCAGTTCGGCCATTTAAACTCAGCCCATCCAATTTATTTTTCCCTTACTGAGAAAATATTTCATCAATTCCAGTAATTTAATCCCCCCTCACCGACGCCACTCTGCGCGATTCCCCCACCCTAGTCAGTAAAAAATGCGTACTAGCGAAACGTTTTAAGCGACAACTTGATTTTAAAACGCGTCTTTTTTCATTCTCTTGATTTAAATCGCAGTTTTTTTAACCGACTACTCGCACACTGAACGCATGAAATCTGCTTTTGCACATTTAAATCTCACTTGCCACGCCAAAAAAAGCTGTGCGCCCTGCGATTGTTCGGATGCCGAAATTGCGATTCGCCATTTTGCTAGCGGCAAGCATCTTTTAGGCGCGATGAGTACTGAGCAACGCGATTGGTGTCTTGATGAAATTAAGCGCTTTATGCCCGAGCAAAATCGCAGTGAACTGGCGGCGCTGAATGACGATGCTTTGGCGCGTTGGGTATTAAAAAGCTGGCGCTACTCGGTTCGCTTTTAATTTTGCCACGCCCAAAATGGCGTAATCCCGTTATGATGACAAGGTTTAATCAACTGACGGTAGCGCAATGGATAGCACTTTTTTCTGGCACGATTACGAAACCTTTGGCGCAACGCCGCGCTTGGATCGACCCAGCCAATTTGCCGGGATTCGTACCGATAGCGAGCTCAATGAAATCGGCGAGCCGTTGATGATCTATTGCCAACCCGCCAATGATTTTTTGCCCGATCCTTTTGCTTGCCTACTCACAGGCATTACCCCGCAAACTTGCTTGGAAAAAGGCGTCCCCGAAAATCAATTTGCCAATTTAATTGAACGCGAGTTGGCTCAACCCGGCACGATTGGCGTGGGTTACAACACCATTCGATTTGATGATGAAGTGACGCGTTATCTATTTTGGCGCAATTTAATGGATCCCTATGCCCGCGAATGGCAGAACGATTGCTCGCGCTGGGATTTACTTGATGTAGTTCGCGCCTGCTATGCACTGCGCCCTGCCGGGATTGAATGGCCAGTGAATGACGAAGGAAAAGTCAGCTTTAAGCTTGAGCACCTAAGCCAAGCCAACCATCTGGCGCATGAGGCGGCGCATGACGCCTTATCAGACGTCAGAGCGACGATTGCTTTAGCTCGGCTGATTCGCGAAAAACAACCCCGGCTGTTTGATTTTTGCCTCGCTTTACGCAAAAAAGATCGCGTCTTTGACGAAATCAATCTGGCCAATCCAAAGCCTTTTATTCATATCTCCGGCATGTATGGCGTTGATCGCGGCAATTTGGCTATCGTTTGGCCGCTGGCGACACATCCAAGCAATAAAAATGAAATCATCGTTTGGGATTTAGCCTTTGATCCTAGCGAGCTATTTACGCTAGATGCGGCAACGATGCGCGAGCGAATGTTTAGCAAACAAGCCGATTTAGCCGAGGGCGTTACACGACTGCCCATCAAGACCATTCATGCCAATAAATCGCCGATTGTGGTCAGCAATTTAAAAACGCTGAGCGCCGAGCAAGCGGCCCTTTGGGGCGTTAATCTGGACGCCATTCAAACGCATGCCGCTAAGTTGGCCAATAGCCCCGATTTAAACACCATTTGGCGCGATGTTTTTAAGCGGAATAACCAAGGTGAAACCATCGATGTCGATGCCAATTTATACGGCGGCTTTGTTTCTCCGACCGATCGCCGCACTCTGAATCGCATTCGCACCCTCTCGCCAGAAAAACTCGCGCTAGAGCAAGCGCACTTTGACGACAGGCAGCTCGAAGAGTTGTTCTTCCGCTATCGCGCCCGAAACTACCCAACCAGCTTAAATGAGCAAGAAATACAGCGCTGGGATAAATGGCGTAGTGACAAATTATTTGATGGCGCGGCAGGCGCGCGGACGCTAGAAGCGTATAGCGAAGAAATTGATCGCCTTTCTGAAGATGCCGACGAGCGCGGCGAGACGATTTTAGCTGCGCTGTATGATTATGCAGAAATGATTGCGCCAGAAATAAACTATTGATGTATTGGCCTGTAGCTTATATTTCTATTTAAATACAGGCCGATACCCATAAATAATCCCTTATGGTTGCCGCAATGAGCCCAATTCTTAAACAAAAAATACGCCAAGTTTGTGAGCAAAAAATCGCGGCAAAAGGCGGCAATGTGGGCTTATCTTTTTATGCTTTTTTCGCCAATAAAAACACGCATCCCGCCTTATTGATGGAGGCCGCCACGTGCTGGATTCAAACGCATCAGCTCGATCATTTTGAAAAAGCCAGCAAAATTAAAGCGCTGGTTGATGCGCAAGATTGACGTTGAATGACTGCTATTTTAAAAAATCATTTCAATGGCGACTGCCGTATCGCGATTGGCAGCGTACGACATCCTTGCCAGCCTATTTAGGCTGGCGATGGTTTCATGCCCCATTTTTCGACTATTTTTTTCAAATCTTCGATCTTGACTGGTTTCGAGAGAAAATCATTCATCCCCACTGCGTAGCAATGGCGGACATCTTCAGCAAACGCATTAGCGGTCAGCGCGACAATTGGAATACTTCGCTTTTCATTATCGAGTGCGCGAATCGCCTCGGTCGCAGCAAAACCGTCCATTTCTGGCATTTGGCAATCCATAAACAGTAAGTCGTAATTATTTTGTTGGACGGCATTGAGTGCCTCACGACCATCGGCGACCACGTCAACCCGGCAACCGATTTTCTCCAGCATCAATACCGCAATTTTTTGATTAATTTGATTGTCCTCTGCGAGCAAAACATAAGTTTTATGCTGCATCTCAGCAATATGATGCACCGTAACCAATGCCCTTTCATCCTCGGGCCTTTGCTGCAAATTGAGCACTTCGTTTAAACACGCATGTAATTGCGCAGTACGAATCGGTTTACTTAAAAATGCGGCAAACCCGATTTCTTTCGCCAAGGCCGCTTGCCCTTGCTGGCTTACTGCGGTTAATAGTACCAGCGGTAGGCTGCTATCCAACTGTCGAATGGCGCGCCCCAAGTCTAAGTTATCCAAAATGGCGACGATAAAATCGGACTGAGTGGCAACCCGAGCGAGTACGGCAGCTTCATCGGCAAACACCTCAACGACTAAACCCATACTTTGCAATTGCAAACTGAGCAACTCGCGATTAATCGCAACATGCTCCAACAGCAAAACCCGTCGCCCCTGAATGATGGGGGCCAAGCTTGGTTGGCCACCATCACGTTCGGCCACATCGAGTAACAGATTAAATGAGAAAATAGCCCCCGCACCAAGCTGGCTCTTTACCTCAATCTGACCGCCCATAATCTCGCATAAGCGCTTACAAATAGACAATCCCAAGCCGGTACCACCGAATTGTCGCGTCGTGGATGAGTCGGCCTGAGTAAAGGGCTGAAATAATTTAAGCTGCACTTCCGGCGCAATACCCACACCAGTATCTGAGATCGCAATATAGAGCCGATATTGCCGCTCATTAACTTGCTCGGCATGAACTCTGGCGAGCACTTCACCTTGCGCGGTAAATTTAATGGCGTTATTCAGCAAATTAAGCATAATTTGTCGAATGCGCGCCGGGTCACCGCGCAATCGCCAGGGCGTAGAAGGATCAATCAAGCATGCCATCGCTAGATTTTTTTCTGCGGCTTTCGCCGAAACCAAATCAAATGAATCTTCTAAAGTGCAGCGAACGTCAAAGTCGATCTGCTCAATTTCTAATTTACCGGCTTCAATTTTTGAAAAATCGAGTAAATCATTAATTTGGCACAGCAATAAATCACCGCCGGAATGAATCGCAGCCAAAAATTCATGTTGCTGACGATTTAATTCGGTATCGGCCAATAGCGATGAGAAACCTAAAATAGCATTCAGTGGCGTTCTAATTTCATGGCTCATATTGGCCAAAAATGCACTCTTCGCTTGATTGGCTAATTCGGCGACATGTAGTGCTTCTGATAATTCATTTTCGATTTGTTTTCGTGCCGTTAAATCCATAATAATGGCGCCAAAATACACTGCGCCATTAAATTCCCAAGCCGATAGCGAACACACAATGGGAAATTCATCCCCCTGCCGATGTAATGCCAATAATTCTGCTTGATGTGCAAACCCAATTTCACTGCCCACCCTAGCATTGGCAGCAAACATTGCTTGATAAATTGCTCGGTCTGCTGGCGAAATCAGTATTAATAAATTCTCACCGAGTATTTCTTCTTTACCATAGGCAAATAATTTTTCGGCACTGGCGTTAAATGACAAAATTCGCCCGGAGGCGTCAGTAACAATAATGGCCTCACCTGCGGTATCGACCAATGAACTAAATTTGGCCTCAGATTCTCGCAACGAAGCGGCCATTGTTTTTGCTAAGCGCATCGCTTTATGATTACTCAGCAATAATGTGCGCAATAATGCAAACAATAAAACACTCACCAGCAAACCACCCATCAAAATATTTCTTTCATTTTGATAGCCAACAGCAGCAACAAACGCCTTACTCGGCGCTAGTTGTAATGTCCATTGGTGATTAGGTAAATTCAATGTAAATACCTGCTGGCGTAAATCTGAATCGCCCAAAGCCGGTATTGTCTGATTTGCGAACATCAACGCCTTAGGGTTCGTGCTAACGCCATCAAACAACTGGATATTGAACTGTTGTAATCCTTGTCCTAGGGTGGCCAAGGTCCAATCTTTCATCCGAAATGGGCTGGCAATCACGCCACGAAAAGCAGCTTGCCGTTGCGCCACGGTACTCGTCGGCATCGCTCGCTGAAATAGCGGCACCATTAAGATGCTGCCGTTTTGTTGATCTTGCTGCGTTTCTTGTCGCAACTTAATTTTGCCAGTGAGCGTCGGCTGGCCGGTATCCCGAGCCAACTCAATAGCACGACGTCTTACCGTTTCAGAGTACAAATCAAAACCGATTGCACGTTGGTTTCGCCAATTACCGGGTTCCAGATAGGTGACTGGAGTGTAGATTTCTCGTTCTCCTGCCGGTTGAATTTGGAAGTTTGGTCTGATTTTTTGCTGCGTTTTTTCAAACTGCGATTTTTGCGCCGCGCCACGTAGATATGCGGCATAGCTAATTCCCTGCACGCCCGGTAGGCGCTGTTGTATAAATAGGTGCTCGATATACTGATGCCACTCTTCGGGGCTAGTAATATCTTTAATGGCAAACAAGCCATTCACACTGAGCAAAATGTGCTCATAGATTTTAATTCTTTCATTGATCCGCTCGGCCAATTCATGTGCTTGACGATTAAATTGCAATTGATTTTGTTCTCGCCGACTTTTTTGCGCCTGATCCCAAGCGGTAATGGTCAAAGCAATGCCAATCAACAACACCAACCAAGGCATTAAATCTTTAGCTTCAACGCGATGGCTCAGTGCGAGTTGTTGGCGCTCATTCAAATCTGCCGCTAAGGCCAATCCAATGACACACCAAACTGCGACAAAGCTATCCAATGAAATCAGCGCACTATTTAAATCCTGTGCGGCAAACGGCCCACGCCCTTGTAAAGTGGCCCAAATGGCCACAGAAACCACCACAAATACACAGCTAGTAACGCCTCGCCCCTGATCATGCCAAGCCGCCCAAGCGATTGGTGGCAATAATAAAAGCAGCAATAAAGGGGAGCTTTGTGCAAAAAAAGGCGCAAAAACAATGGCTAATAACAGCGCCAAAGTAGCAAAAAACGCAATAATCATACTGAGTTTGGGGAATGGTTTTCGCTCTAACGCTGCTGACCAGCAGCATAAAATCAAGGGCGTCATGACCAAAATCCCACAAACATCGCCCATCCACCATGTACTGAACACATTCATCCAAGCTGCGGCAGGTAGCACGCCACCCCAGATTAAGCTCAAACAACCGATCAGGGCGCTACAGAGTGCGGCTAGCAATGCAATCAAGACCAAACGAAACACATTTTGAAATCGCGCTAATAATTGAGCATGCCCAATCCAGCGTTCAATCAGAATCGCCCCCACTAAAGCTTCCAGCGTGTTGCCTACCCCAATCGCGGCGCAGACTAAAATGCTTTGTGAATTGATCGGTAAATTTTGCGCCCACAGATTGGCGAGATTGGCGGCGAATGCCGCGATAACAAGGAAGGGTATTGAGCGATAGCCGATGAGGATGATGCCCGCGACAGCAATACCTGCTGGTGGCCAAATAGGTGAAACACTCGTCGCGGCAAATGCCAGATGCAAACTGTATTTGGCCACCACAAAATACAGCAATCCAAATAGGCAACTCGGCAAGTAAGCAGGCAAAAAGGCAAACGGATGACGCATCCTATAGGTACCTATTGAGTGAAATCCTTACGTATCATTCAATATAGCCAACAAAACAATCAGATAGCGTCATTTAATTGTCAAGAAAAACAAAATACCTTTAACTCATAACTAAGCTGCCAGCTAAAAACAACATCGTGCCGCCGGTAATGCCATCAATCCATTGCCAAGCAATAGGGCGCGACAAATATCTGGACAATGCTTGTGCCGCAAAACCCAATACCGAAAACCACAACAGCGACGCAGTAGCAGCACCTAAAATAAAACTCGGCTGCATTGGCAGCGGATAACTACCGCCAATTGAACCCAATAGCACAACGGTATCAAGATACACGTGTGGATTAAGTAGAGAAATCGCCATAATCGTCAATAAAGCACGCAGAGCGCTCACGGCCTCGGGCTGGACCTCAACCTGTAAAGTATTGCGGCGTAACATCGCCGCCCAACTGCGCAAGCCATAGCACAACAAAAAAGCGGCGCCGCCCCAGCGAGCAATCGACATCAAGATGGGCGATGATTGCACCAAAACACCCATCCCCAGCACGCCCGCAGTAATGAGTAAGCCATCCAGGGTGATACACACCGCCAAGGTCAGCAATAAATGCTGTTTTTGAATTCCCATTTTCAGTACATAGGCATTTTGTGCTCCAATCGCCATAATCAGCGCGGCACATAAACCCAAGGCCTTAGTAAATACCACCAGATCAAACACCATAGAACACCTCTTCAATGAGGTTTCCATTGTCATGCGAGAATACAATTAATTAAATATGATTTATTATTTCTAAGTAATCATTAAAATTTCTTAATAAATGGACTGCAATGCTCGATACCCATAAAGGCGAGGCGCTATTGGCAGTGATCGATAGCGGTAGCTTTGAACAAGCCGCCAAATCGCTACACCTCACACCATCAGCTGTTTCCCAGCGAGTCAGCGCGCTAGAAAGCCAGCTTGGCACACCACTCTTAATTCGCACCCGCCCTTGCCGCGCAACACGCGCCGGTCAGCGTTTGCTGCAATACCTACGGCGCAGCCAGTTTTTAGAGCATGAGTTTTTAGCTGAACTTGAGCATGAACAGCAGCATTTTTTGCCGGTACCGATGGTGGTCAACCACGATACCCTCGCCACTTGGTTATTACCCGCTTTGAGCCAGTTTTTGCAAGATGAGCAACTATTACTCGATATTAGCTTGGACGACCAAGACCATACTTATACCCAGCTAGAGAGTGGACATGCCTTAGTGGGGATTTCTAGCGAATCGGAAGCATTACGAGGCTGCCGTGCTCAAGCTCTCGGCATTATGCGTTATCGCTTATTGGCGCACCCTGACTTTGCCAGCCGGTATTTTCCACAAGGCTTGCAACGTGAAGCCGCGCGCCGCGCGCCATTGATGGTTTTTAATCGTAAAGATGCGCTGCAAAGTAACTTCTTATTGCGAACGCTCGGACTACCTAGCACCCATCTTAATTGTCATTTCGTGCCATCGAGCGAAGCATTTTTACAAGCCATTGAATTGGGTTTGGGCTATGGCATGGTGCCCGAAATACAATACCAGCCAGCTACGGGCCAGCGTCAGCTGATTGATCTGGCGCCAAGCCAGCCTACCGATATCATGCTGTATTGGCATTGCTGGCAAGTGCAATCCCCCAAACTAGAGCGGCTCAGTCAAGCAGTGATCCAAGCAGCCAAGCAAGCGCTATTACCATTAGCAACCGAGGGTTAAGCTCAAACAAAAAAAAACCCGCACTAGCGGGTTTTTTTCTGCGCTACGCAGGGTAGCTGGCACTTGCGTCGTTCTGAAAAAGCAATTAAGCCTTAGCAGCAACCACTTTACGTGCTGGCAATTTTTCCTTAATACGTGCAGATTTACCTGAACGATCACGGAGGTAATACAATTTAGCGCGACGAACATCACCACGGCGCTTAACTTCAACTGAAGCTACGAGTGGAGAGTAAGTTTGGAATGTACGTTCAACGCCCATACCAGAAGAAATCTTACGCACGATAAAGGCGCTGTTCAGACCACGGTTACGTTTAGCAATAACAATGCCTTCGTAAGCCTGTAGACGTTCACGAGTACCCTCTTTCACTTTTACGCTAACGATAACGGTATCGCCAGGTGCAAAATCAGGGATTACTTTGTTCAAACGAGCAATTTCTTCTTGCTCAAGTTGTTGTAACAAATTCATTGGATACTACTCCGTATGTGAAACCGTACCTTCCACGCAATGGTTTAATCCATTGAGCTTGCTGAATATTCAGTTTTGAATTCAGCCAGAAGACGAGCTTCCTCTTTAGTTAACTGACGACCTTGCAACAAATCTGGGCGGCGTAACCAAGTACGCCCCAAAGACTGCTTTAGGCGCCAGCGCCTTATTGCGGCATGATTGCCTGACATCAAGACATCAGGAACGATCATATCGCGATAATTTTCGGGACGGGTGTAATGCGGACAATCCAGCAACCCATCCACAAATGAATCTTCCACCGCACTGGCCGCGGTATTTAATACCCCCGGTATCAGGCGTGATACGGCGTCGATTAAGATCATCGCGGGCAATTCACCACCCGATAATACATAATCACCAACCGAAATTTCTTCGTCGACTTGCGATTGAATCACTCGCTCATCAACGCCTTCATAACGCCCACATAACAAAACTAAACCCGGCATTTGCGCCAAAGCTTCGGCCTTTTTATGCGTTAGCGGTGCACCTTGCGGTGACAAATAAACCGTATGCGGCACGACACCTAATTCACGCTGACGTTGCTTTGCAGCAGTCAACGCTTCATCCAAAGGTGCAGCAAACATCACCATGCCAGGACCACCGCCGAAGGGGCGATCATCAACGCGATGGTAATTATCCGTCGTGTAGTCACGCGGATTCCATGTTGTTAATCCGATTAAATTTAATTCTACCGCGCGCCGAGTTACCCCATGCGCACTGATGGCATCAAACATTTCCGGAAATAAAGTAACAACATCAAATTGCATGCAAACCTAAGCACCGTGCCATGGGATGAGGATTAATAATCCAAACCCCAGTCCACGCGCATCACACGCGTCTCAAGATTGACATCCAGCACAACGTGTCCAACAAAAGGCACAAGGCGTTCTGTTGTTTCATCTTTTACAACGATGACATCGTTTGCGCCAGTTTCAAACAGCTTCTCAATGACGCCCAAGCGCTCGCCTTGCTCATTGAATACTGCCAAGCCAATTAAATCAGCCCAATAGTATTCACCTTCTCCGGCGGCAGGCATGCTGCTACGCGGAATCGAAATTTCGCAGCCTTTGAGTGCAAATGCCGCATCACGGTCATTTACGCCTTCAAGCTTGGCGCCTAATTTCTTAGGTTGCACATGCGAATCAACGACTTTATAAGCACGGAAAACACCGTTTCGCCCTAGCCACCAGACTTTGTAGTCCAGCAAACTATCAGCATGTTCGGTATCCGCGACGAGGCTAATCCAGCCTTGAATGCCAAAAGCCCCGTTCACATAGCCCATCGATACCAAATCATTGGGTATCTCAGTAGCAGAGTGCGAGGCCTTAAGATTGTTTGACACTGATTACTTAGCTGCGTTTTTGATCAAACGAGCAACAGTATCTGAAGGCTGAGCGCCAACACCTAACCAGTAAGTTAGACGATCTTGAGTCAAACGAACGGCTTCTTCAGCACCGCGAGCTTGAGGATTGTAGAAACCTACGCGCTCGATGAAACGACCATCGCGGCGGTTGCGCGAATCAGTCACAACGATGTTGTAGAACGGGCGATCTTTTGCGCCACCACGAGCTAGACGAATCACGACCATAATAAAACCCAATATTGGTAATTAGCAGAAAGGCGGCGATTCTGCCAGAAATCGGCGTTCACCGCAAGGTCGAGCAGAGATTATGTTCTAAACGGCAATAGTGAATTGCTGTAGCACCGCGGCTTTAAAACAACTACCGGATGGGTATCAAACCGAAGCCTCAATAAAGCAAGGGCTACAACTAGATACCCATAAATTTACATACCAGGCATCATCCCTTTTAAGCCACGCATCATTTTCATCATGCCGCCGCCGGAGAACTGCTTCATCATTTTTTGTGTTTGCTCGAACTGCTTAAGCAAACGATTCACTTCCTGTACGGTTACGCCAGATCCGGCGGCAATTCGGCGTTTACGACTGGCTTTTAATAGCTCAGGCTTACGACGCTCAAGCGGCGTCATCGAATTAATAATCCCTTCAATTCGTGCCACTGATTTATCGTTCACTTGGCTATCGGCCATCGCCGCCATATTGCCTGGCAATTTATCCATCAAGGCCGACATTCCACCCATTTTTTTCATTTGCTGAATTTGGGTTTTAAAGTCTTCCAGATCAAATCCTTTACCGGATTTGACCTTTTTCATCATTTTGAGTGCTTCGGCCTCATCGACTGAATTTTTAACGTCTTCAATCAGTGAGAGCACATCCCCCATACCGAGCACGCGGCTGGCCATCCGATCTGGGTGGAATGGCTCAAGGCCGGTGAGTTTCTCTCCGGTACCTAAGAATTTAATTGGCTTGCCTGTCACGTGCCGTACTGAAAGTGCAGCACCACCGCGCGAATCGCCGTCCATTTTGGTCAGAACAATACCGGTCAATGGCAAGGTTTGATTAAAAGCTTGCGCAACATTCACCGCATCTTGACCTTGCATTGCGTCAACGACAAACAGTGTTTCAACCGGATTCACCGCCGCATGCAGGGCTTTGATTTCAGCCATCATCGCTTCGTCAATCGCTAAACGCCCCGCCGTATCGACGATTAATACATCATAAAAATGACGTTTCGCATGATCAATCGCCGCCAAGGCGATATCTACCGGCTTTTGACTTACATCAGAAGGGAACCAATCTACTGCTAATTGACCAGCCAGCGTTTTAAGCTGCTCAATCGCCGCAGGTCGATAGACGTCAGTCGACACCAACAAGACTTTCTTCTTCTGTGTTTCTTTGAGTAACTTGGCTAACTTACCCGATGTCGTCGTTTTACCGGCACCTTGCAAACCGGCCATCAAAATAACGGCAGGAGGTACTGCAGCCAAATTAAGCGCATCATTTTGTGCGCCCATTAATTTGGTCAGTTCTTCGTAAACAACACCAATCAAGGCCTGCCCTGGCGTTAAGCTACCAACAACCTCTTGGCCTTCTGCACGAACTTTGACGTCAGCGATAAATTGCTTCACCGCCGGCAGCGCCACGTCGGCTTCGAGCAGCGCCATGCGAACTTCGCGCAGCGCATCCTTCATATTGTCTTCAGTCAAGCGGGCGTTACCGCGCAGCGTTTTAACTACACCACCCAAGCGGCCGGACAGATTCTCAAACATGCGTTACACCTTTAATGCGGTTGATGCCGATTCGGCACCGACTCTGTTAGACTAAACAATTAACTATTTTACCCTGATTTGACGTGCTCACCCTGCTTACCCTATTGACCTTTACTATTTACCTGATCCTCGGCTGGCATTTTTGCCAAATCCGGCTGACAGGGCAAGCGGCTGCACGCCATTTTCCTGAAACAATCTTATTGCTAACGGGACTTTGCATCCACGGCACGGTGATCTTGCTGCCATTTATTAGCAACCAGCAATTACATTTTGGCGCCGCCGAATCTTTATCGCTTACCGCTTGGCTGAGCCTGCTGATTTATATTGTCGGTCGGCAATATTGGCAACTCGATGGCCTAGAACCGCCGTTATTTGCATTTATCAGCTGCTTTATCCTGCTATCGATGCTACTTCCGGCTGGGCATTTGATTACTTATGCACAAAGTACACTATCTCGTAGCCATTTTTTACTGTCGATGCTGGCTCAAGGTTTGATCGTCAACGCAGCAGCCATCGCCATTCTAATGCGTTTTTCCGACCGCAATCTGCATGGCAACAATAGAAAAATACTAGTGCGCACCTTGCCGCCCTTACTGACGCTAGAACAATTACTATTTAGCTGCGTCACACTAGGATTTATTTTATTGAGCGCGGCCCTCATTACGGGTGTTTATTTTTCGGCACAAAATAGTGGTTTATTGCTGACACTCTCACATAAAACTATTTTTGCTTTTATGTCTTGGGGCATTTTTGGTGCGCTGTTAGTCGGCCGAGTATTATATGGCTGGCGTGGACGTTTCGCCGCCAACTGGGCCTTGGCTGGCTTTATCTTATTATTTCTTGGCTATATTGGCACACGTATAGTCTTGGAAGTCTTTATTCAACAGGGCTAAGCATATATACCCCAAGTTAAAGATGGCGCCCCTCTTGCGAGATGACAACTTAGCTTTCGGCGTAAAGAATATACACCGACTCTTTGCTGACTCAGCAATGAAATATCCGCAACTAAAACACAACAAAACTTGAGATTAGACACCCCATTCAAGGCAATGCGAACATCAGCACGTCGTCAATCTATAGACATCTGCTAGACTAGAGTTGTGATTTGAAGAAAAAACAAGATTTCCAGCGAATCTCTAATTACAAAATGACTAACGGCTTTGGAGAAACTCAGCGCTTATGACTGCCCCCCTTATTTCTGGGCTCGCACGGCTTTTGGTGCAGCACGGCCGTTTAATCGAAGCTGATGCCGAAATGCTGCAGACAACCGCAGCCACAAATAAAACCTCGTTCATCGAGCAGTTAATTCAAAGCAAAAAAATGTCGGCGCGAGATATTGCCGATTTTTCATCAAAGACCTTCGGTTACCCCCTTCTCGATCTTGATCGGATTGATCCTAGCTACATTCCACAAGGCGTACTCGATAGCAAGGCCATGCAGGCGCAGCGTCTTGTTCCGCTCTACAAGCGGGGCACTAAATTATTTGTTGGTATCTCTGATATTACCAATATGGCGGCAGTGGAAAACGTACGTTTTCAAACCAATGCCCAAGTCGAACCCATCATTGTCGAAGACCCCAAGCTCGCGGTTTTACTTAATAAACTGCTAGAGGCCAGTGGTGCCAACCTCAAAGATATGGTGATTGATGAGGCCGATTTGGAAATGGCTGGCGGCGACGATGCGCCAGTTCAAGATACCGCGGCCAATCTTGAAATCGATGACGCGCCTGTTGTTAAGTACCTACAAAAAATCTTGATGGATGCCATTAACCAAGGCGCATCGGATATCCACTTTGAACCTTACGAAAAATTTTTCCGCGTTCGTTATCGTGTCGATGGCGTTTTGCGTGAAGTTGCGACGCCGCCACTGGCGATTAAAGAGAAAATTTCCTCCCGTATCAAAGTCATTTCCAAACTCGATATTTCAGAAAAACGCGTCCCACAAGATGGTCGGATGAAACTCGTTTTATCCAAAAGCCGCGCCATTGATTTCCGGGTTTCAACTTTGCCCACCATGCATGGCGAAAAAATCGTTATGCGGATTTTAGATCCATCGTCAGCGACGCTAGGCATTGATGCTCTTGGCTACGACCCAGATCAAAAAGCGACCATTCTCGAGGCCATTCATCGCCCCTATGGCATGGTCTTGGTAACCGGCCCAACTGGCTCAGGTAAAACCGTATCGCTGTATACCTGTTTAAATTTACTCAACAAGCCGGATATCAATATTTCTACAGCGGAAGATCCTTGCGAGATTAACTTGCCTGGCATTAACCAAGTTAACGTGAATGATAAAGCCGGTTTAACATTTTCTGCCGCACTGAAAGCCTTCTTGCGGCAAGATCCTGACATCATCATGGTCGGTGAGATTCGTGATTTAGAGACTGCGGATATTGCGATTAAAGCCGCCCAAACTGGGCATATGGTTTTTTCTACTCTGCATACCAATGATGCACCAACCACGTTAACGCGGATGTTAAATATGGGTATTCAACCCTTTAACATCGCCTCTTCGGTAATCTTGATTACCGCGCAACGTTTGGCGCGTCGACTGTGTAGCTGCAAGCAGCCAGTTGATATACCCACCGAGGCCCTACTTAATGCTGGTTTTGATCAAAGTGATCTTGATGGAACATGGCATAGTTACGGCCCTAATGGCTGTGAAATATGCAAAGACAGCGGCTATAAGGGCCGAGTTGGCATTTATCAAGTGATGCCCATTACTGACGAACTCAATCGCATTATTATGACCAACGGCAATGCCATTGATATTGCCGACCAAGCACGCCGTGAAGGGGTTCTCTCTTTACGTGAAGCGGGCTTAAGAAAAGTAAAACAAGGTCTCACTTCTTTAGAAGAAATTATGGCCGTTACCAACGAATAACAAGGGGGCCCGCATGGCAGTCCAAAAAAAAACAATAGCGGTCAAAGAATTTAATTATCACTGGAAAGGCAAAGATCGCACCGGCAAGGCAGTTAGCGGTGAAATGCGTGCCAGCGGCGAAGCCGTTGTCAAAACCACTTTACGTCGCCAAGGCATCAATATTGCTTCGGTTAAAAAAGTTCGTGTTCCTGCGGGCCGGAAAATCACTGAACTTGATATTGCGATGTTTACGCGGCAATTGGCGACCATGCTCAAATCTGGCGTTCCACTACTCACCGCGTTTGATATCGTCGCCAAAGGCCATGGAAACCCTTCAGTCACCAAGTTATTACTTGATATCAAAACAGATATCGAGACGGGCTCTTCACTCACACAAGCGTTTCGTAAGCATCCGCTGCAATTTGATGCACTGTATTGCAATTTAGTGCAAGCCGGTGAGCAGGCTGGTATTTTGGATGCATTACTCGCTCGACTTGCGACTTACAAAGAAAAAATCCTTGGCGTTAAGAAAAAAATCAAATCAGCGATGTTTTATCCTACCGCTGTGATTGTTGCAGCATTTGTGATTACCGCAGTCATTATGATTTTTGTTATTCCAGCATTTAAAGATTTATTCTCAAGTTTTGGTGCCGACTTACCAGCCCCGACATTGATGGTAATGGCAATGTCTGATTTTTTTGTTTCGTACTGGTTCCTCATCTTTGGCGGTATCTTTGGTGGCTTCTGGCTATTTATGAACGCTTGGCGCCGTTCAGAAGCGATGCAAATTTTTATGGATCGATTGATTCTTAAGCTGCCAATTTTTGGCGAAATCGTCAAAAATGCCACCATTGCCCGCTGGACTCGAACCCTAGCCACCATGTTTGCCGCTGGGGTACCACTGGTTGAATCTCTTGAATCCGTTGGCGGAGCAGCAGGCAACTATATCTACAAAATTGCAACGAAAAAAATTCAGTCTGAAGTGAGCACCGGCACTAGTTTGACGGTTGCAATGCAAAATGCGAATGTGTTTCCCAATATGGTGATGCAAATGACCTCGATTGGCGAAGAATCAGGCTCGCTCGATGCCATGCTCAGCAAAGTCGCAGATTATTACGAGGAAGAAGTCGACAATGCTGTTGAAGCATTATCCAGCTTAATGGAGCCGATCATTATGGTGGTGCTCGGTACTTTGATCGGTGGCTTAGTGGTGGCAATGTATCTGCCTATTTTCAAAATGGGTGCGGCTGTTGGTTAATTTTATGAATTCTTCAATTGAAATTTCTATGTTTATTTTTGCTATTGCTGTATTAGGTTTATTAGTCGGTAGTTTTTTAAATGTCGTCATTCATCGCCTACCGCTGATGATGGAAAGAGAGTTTAAACAAGAATGTGCTGTACTTCTCGACGAACCCACACCAACACCCGCAGCTAAATATAATTTAGTCGTTCCGCGTTCAGCTTGTCCTCAATGTGGGCATCAAATAACTGCACTCGAGAACATTCCAATTCTGAGTTGGCTACTGCTACGTGGGCAATGTGCTCATTGCAAAAACAAAATCAGTGCACGCTACCCACTCGTAGAATTAATGACTGCTTTGATATCAGGCGGGCTGGCTTGGCACTTTGGCTATAGCGCTCCGCTGATTGGCGCTCTAATTCTGGCATGGTTTTTAATCACATTAATCATGATTGATGCCGATACTTACCTACTGCCCGATAGTTTGACATTGCCATTGATTTGGATTGGATTAATTTTCAATAGCTTTAATGTCTTTACCTCACTAGAAAGTGCGGTATATGGCGCAATCGCAGGGTATATGTCTCTTTGGCTCGTATACTGGGCATTTAAGTTAATCACCGGCAAAGAGGGTATGGGCTACGGCGATTTTAAATTACTTGCCGCGCTGGGTGCTTGGTTTGGCTGGAGCATGATCCCAATGATTATTCTATTATCTTCGTTTGCTGGAGCAGCAACCGGCATTGTGATGGTTTTAGGTCAAAACCGAGGATGGAATAAGCCCATGCCATTTGGACCTTATCTCGGCGTTGCCGGCTTACTGGCTTTAATTTGGGGCAAAGATCTATCGCTCATGTTGTATGGAATGGCATAAGTGCACGTTGTTGGCATAACAGGCGGTATTGGCAGTGGCAAAAGTAGCTTCTGCCATGCATTTGTACGCTTAGGCATAACCGTCATTGATACTGACCAACTTGCCCATCAGCTAACGCAAGCCTCTTCAGCAGCGATGCCTGCTATTGTGGCGGAATTTGGAAAATCTGCGATACAAGCTGATGGTGCACTTAATCGGACTTGGATGCGGCAACATATTTTTTCCAACCCGAGCGGCAAACAAACCTTAGAAAAAATACTCCATCCTCTCATTTATAAAATGGCCGCAGAGTTAATTAAAAATGAGCCACCCGAACAAGCATATTGCATCCTGGCGGTTCCTTTATTATTTGAAACTCAATTATTTCTTCGCCTGATTGACTATTCTATTGCCATCGATTGTGAAGAACATTTACAGATTGAACGCGTTAAATCTAGAAGTCACTTATCTGAAACTGAAATCAGACAAATCATGGCCACTCAAATGAGCCGTGAGCAGCGAAACCAATATGCCGATGAAGTTCTGCGCAATGATGGAACACTGCAGGATATCGATGCAAAAGTGTCGCAGACACATGATTTTTTGCTGCAAAAGTTTAAATTAATCAAACAATAGGTTTTCAAATTGTAGTGTATGCTGCAAAATTGCGAATCTTTACCGGACCTATGCATTGTGATCAGTTACGAATTTCCGATCAATGAGAGAATACGAACCCTTCTTCGGCTCGAAGATCTCTATGTCCGCACCGAAGAGTTCGCTTCGCGCGAGCAACCGACTGATCATCACATGGCTCTACTTGGTATTTTCGAAATTATGGAAGTGGCTAGTCGAGCGGATTTAAAGTCTGATTTACTGCAAGAATTAGAACGGCAGCGCCAAACACTACTCGCATTGCGCAATAATCCTCATATTTCTGAAGATGCTTTAGATCGAGTATTATTGGATATCGAATCTACCCATGCTCGCCTTTTGAATATGACCGGTAAATTAGGGCAATATCTGCGTGAAAACGAATGGCTAATGGCAATTAAGCAGCGCAGCTCTATTCCTGGTGGCGTTTGTGAGTTTGATTTACCTTCTTATCACTATTGGCGCACCCAAGCAGCAGAACGCAGGAAAAATGATTTAGCACGTTGGCTAAATCCATTAATGCCAATTAAGCAGGGCTTAGATATTGTACTAAAATTGCTGCGCGACTCTGCCAAATCAAGCCACTTTGTTGCGAAGTCAGGTTCATTTCAGCAAATGTCGGGCGGGAAAACCGTTCAGCTACTCAAAGTGAGTTTAAATAACGACTTACCAGCCATACCTGAGCTTTCAGCCAATCGCTATGCGATTAATATTAGATTCGTAGTGCCAAGTACCAGCGGTGAAAGAGCTAAAGTCATTGATAGTGATGTATCGTTTACTCTGGCATATTGTAATTTATGAAAAAAATAATTAAATGCCCTTCCTGTGGGCTGAGTACGCCTTATTCTACTGATAATCCCTTTCGCCCTTTTTGTTCTGAACGCTGCAAGCTCGTTGATTTAGGCGCATGGGCAACTGAAACGTATCGGGTTCCGGATGAATCCACCCCTCCCGACTTTGAAGTTGATTTATTTAAAAATTCTGACTAGATCGTAATCACAAATTCATCCATTTATCACAGCGGTGTAATATGAGGCTAGTAATTTAAACTCTCCATTTAGGAGAGTTAATATGCACCTCGAAAATAGATTTTCTAGTCATGACAAACAAAATAGAAAATTAACCGTTTCCATCGCCAATAATCAAGATACGATCAAAGCGGCTCAAGTACTGCGCTATAAAGTATTCGTTGAGGAAATGGGCGCACAACTGCCAAATAATTCAAGTGGACTCGATCGCGATCTATTTGATGATTATTGCGATCACCTTATTGCCCACGATGAAAACACCGGTGAAGTTGTCGGCACTTACCGCATACTCCCCCCTCACCAAGCAAGAAAAGTAGGCAGTTACTACTCAGACACCGAGTTTGATTTAACACGACTTCAACATATCCGACCACAACTCGTGGAATTAGGCCGCAGTTGCGTCCACCCAAAATATAGAAATGGTGCCACCATTACATTGCTATGGGCTGGACTAGCAAAATACATGGCAGAAAACCAATACCAATATATGATTGGCTGTGCCAGTGTATCCCTCATTGACAATGGGCATACTGCGATTAATTTGTATCAACAAATCGCCAAAAAATCACTAGCCCCTATAGAGTGGCGTGTTTTTCCAAGAATGCCACTGCCAACACCGCAACAACATCATTACAATCATGTAGAAGTACCGGCACTTATAAAAGGCTATCTAAGAGCAGGTGCAATGATTTGTGGAGAGCCTGCTTGGGATCCAACATTTAATACAGCTGACTTTTTAATGTTGCTACCTACAAAACAACTCAGCGAACGATATGCACAACATTTTTCCATACGAAAATAAGGAAGCAGCCATAACACAGGTGAAGATAGAAAATATGAGGTCGAGACTTGAATTCGACTTTTGCTTCACCCCAATAAAAGAACGCAAATATAAATTTAAAACTTAATCAAAAAGAGATTGGCAATCATGCTCAGCTGGCACTTGATATAAACGGCCATCATCTAAGCATAACGCTGTTAGTTGCCCCCCCAAATGCAACCCGTATCCAAGCAAGCAAATTGTTGATTAACCATTAAGCCAAGGGTAGACCAATGTCCAAACACGATTCGTTTTGAAATATCAGACTGAACCATATACCACGGCGTTAACTGACTAGGGGTGTCTACAATTTCCCCTTTATATTTAAATTCTAAAGCTAAGCGATCCAGCATACGCATTCTTGTAAATGAGTTAATGCCAAATCGAAATTCAGAATCTGCTGTAAAAGCAGCATCCCATGTCGTGGGTGTATTCCCATACATGATCTGTAGCCAATTATGGTAACCATCCGATGATAAATTTTTGCTGCAATTCTCAGCAATACGCAATGAGTCAACTATAGAAATGGTGGGATTTATTCCAGCATGACATATAAAACAATCTGGCAAGTCAATTATCAATGGTTGTGTTCTTAACCAGTGAAGCAAATCATCCACATCGGGTGCATTTAATATTGCATCAAGTGTATCGAGCTCTTTTACTTTTGACACCCCTGCCCAGCAAGCTAATAAATGTAGGTCATGATTGCCAAGAACAATTTCTATAGCCGGCGAGTGTGATTTAACTAATCGCAAAACTTCCAATGACTGAGGTCCGCGATTGACCAGGTCACCAACAAGATATACTTTGTCAGAACTTGGATTAAACTGGATAAGAGAGAGCAAGGAACAGAACTCAGAATAGCACCCTTGTATATCACCAATAGCATAGCGTGCCATATAAAACTGCCTTTAAAATGAACAAGGTAATGATGCAGAATAATCCGAAAAATTTAGCTGGCTGGATCAACATCATCAGTCATGTTGAAATCCCAATACTTGCTAGCACTAAAGAACAAATTACTAAATTACGTAGCAATATGGATTGCATTGATCTACGTGATCTAGCATATGTAATCGGGCACGACCCATTATTAAGTTTGAAAATGCTAAAGTATCAAGTGAATCGGCGGAGTCACCAGCAAGTAACAGACATCACGAACATTGAAAAAGTACTTCTAATGATTGGGATTAAAGAGTTTTTTGAAATTATACGTGACTGCCCAATTTTAGAAGAAGAATTATCCCAAAATACTGACACATTACAAACCTGCTTAAAAACTTGTGCCAGAGCATATTATGCTGCACAGCTTGCAGAAACCATGAGTAAATCTAGGCGGGATATAGACCCAAAAGAAATCATTACTGCCGCTTTATTACATGAAACTGCAGAGATTTTATTATGGCTAGCCGCCCCTGAGTTAATGATCAAAATTAGAGATTCATTAAAAAACAATCCAGAAATTAGAAGCAAATCAATCCAAAAAGAAATTTTAGGTTGCACTGTAAATGAATTACAGCAAGAGCTAATCACCCACTGGCATTTACCTAAGATATTGCTACATTTGATAGATGAAAGCTATGTAAATGATCCACGAGTTCTCTTAGTACTAGTTTCAACATCAATCGCAAGACATACTGAATGGAGTTGGAATCGAGAACTAAACTATATAGATATCGAAAAATGTGCTCAGATTTTGCACATTAGTAATGATGAAGCACACACTATAATCGTTAATACAGCACTTAGAACCGCTAAAGAATGGAAATGGTATCAAGTAGAAACAGCTGCAGCTAGAATCATTGAATATTAAATTCGATCAAATAAAAAAAAGGCCAACAAAGTTGGCCTTTTTTTTTAAAAACTATTTTATTCAGCAGCGTCTACAGCTTCAGCTTCTTCTGGGCGATCGACAAGTTCAACATATGCCATAGGAGCATTGTCACCTTGACGGAAGCCGCACTTCAAGATACGAAGGTAGCCACCGTTACGCGTTGCGTAACGTGGGCCTAGAATATCAAATAATTTAACTACAACTTCACGATCACGAGTACGGTCAAAAGCCAAGCGACGATTAGCCAAACAAGGTTTTTTACCTAAAGTAATCAACGGCTCTGCAACACGGCGTAATTCTTTTGCCTTTGGTAGAGTCGTTTTAATAACTTCATGCTTTAGCAACGAGTTAGCCAAGTTGCGAAGCATAGCAAGACGATGACTTGTCGTGCGATTCAGTTTACGATTAGAAAGACGGTGACGCATTTGTCAGTTCCTTTACTAGTGCCGGACTTCAAGGCTTATCTAAGCCAGCCGGAGGCCAGTTTTCTAGGCGCATGCCGAGGCTAAGGCCCTTCGAAGCTAGCACTTCTTTGATCTCATTCAACGATTTACGACCCAAATTCGGAGCTTTTAACAACTCAGTTTCTGTTCGCTGAATCAGATCGCCAATGTAATAGATGTTTTCCGCTTTGAGGCAATTTGCCGAACGAACTGTCAATTCAAGATCATCTACCGGACGTAACAAGATAGGATCTATAGTAATCGTAGGTTCTGCAACTGTAACTTCTGGCGTACCTTCCAAGTCAGCAAATACGCCGAGCTGGTCAATCAACATCCGAGCGGCTTGGCGAACTGCCTCATCCGGCTCAATCACGCCATTAGTTTCAATGTCGATAATCAAGCGGTCAAGATCGGTACGCTGTTCGACACGAGCACTCTCTACATGATAACTAACACGGCGAATTGGACTGAATGAAGCATCCAGCATAACCGTACCAATGGTACGACCCTCTTCTTTATTCAATCGAGCAGGAGCAGGTTGATAACCGCGACCTTTTTCGACTGTAATTTCCATGTTTAACTTACCACCAGCAGAAAGATGAGCAATCACATGTTCTGGATTGATCACTTCGACATCATGCGGCAGCTGGATGTCGGACGCCGTTACGATACCCTCACCCTCTTTAGAAAGGGTGAGAGTAACAGAGTCCCGACCATGCAGCTTGAGCACAACGCCTTTAAGGTTCAACAGGATGTCAACGACATCTTCCTGTACACCATCCAGCGCGGAGTATTCATGCACAACACCTTCAATCTTTACTTCTGTCGGAGCAAAGCCCGGCATAGAAGAAAGCAAAATTCGGCGTAGTGCATTACCGAGCGTATGGCCATAACCACGCTCAAAAGGCTCCATTACGACTTTAGCATGTGCCGTAGCAACAGTCTGTACGTCAATAATGCGCGGTTTGAGCAAGTCGTTTGCGTTGATTTGCATAAGTCAGTATCCCTTGCCTTAGCGGGTCAGGTTATTACTTGGAATAGAATTCCACCACTAACGATTCATTAATATCGCTAGATAGATCGGAACGCTCTGGCATATTTTTAAATACACCTTCCATTTTCTTAGAATCAACCTGTACCCAATTTGGGAAACCAATACCTTCAGCAAGAGAGAGAGCCTCTTGAATACGTACTTGCTTCTTAGACTTCTCACGCACAGCAACCACATCGCCAGCTTTCACTTGGAAAGAAGGAATGTTTACAGGTTTGCCATTTACAGTGATTGCTTTATGGGAAACTAGTTGACGAGATTCAGAACGAGTCGAACCGTAGCCCATGCGATAAACAACATTATCGAGACGACTTTCGAGAAGTTTCAACAGATTTTCACCTGTAGAACCTTTACGACGAGCCGCTTCATGGAAATAACCACGGAACTGACGTTCTAGAACGCCGTAAATACGACGGATCTTTTGCTTTTCACGCAGGTGAACGCCGTAGTCCGACTGACGCGTATTTTTCTTCGCGCCATGCTGGCCTGGGGCTTGTTCCAGCTTGCATTTGCTATCGAGCGAACGACGCGCGCTCTTCAAGAACAGATCCGTTCCTTCGCGGCGTGCGAGTTTGCACTTAGGTCCAATATAACGAGCCATTTCTTACTCCAGAATTAGATACGACGCTTCTTCGGCGGACGGCAGCCGTTGTGCGGAACAGGCGTCACATCCGAGATACTGGTGATCTTGAAACCAAGAGCGTTCAATGCACGCACTGCAGATTCACGACCTGGACCCGGACCCTTGATACGAACTTCGAGGTTCTTAACACCATATTCTTGGGCAACTTTACCAGCAGCTTCTGCCGCAACCTGTGCAGCAAAAGGTGTACTTTTACGAGAGCCCTTGAAACCAGCACCGCCCGAGGTAGCCCAAGATAAAGCATTGCCTTGGCGATCAGTGATGGTAATGATCGTGTTATTGAAAGACGCGTGAACGTGCACGATACCTTCAGACACGCTCTTCTTGACTTTCTTACGTACACGAGCTGTGTTTGCTTTAGCCATAATTTATGTCCTTAATTACTTCTTGCCAGCGATAGCCTTGCGCGGACCCTTACGAGTACGTGCATTGGTTTTCGTACGCTGACCGCGACAAGGTAAGCCTTTACGATGACGTAAGCCACGGTAACAACCAAGATCCATAAGACGCTTGATGTTCATGGTTACTTCACGACGTAGATCACCTTCAATAGTGAACTTGCCTACTTCGTCACGCAATTTTTCAAGTTCAACATCACTGAGATCTTTTACCTTCTTGCTTGGCTCAATTTCAGTAATAGCACAAATCGCTTTAGCGCGAGTTTGACCAATACCAAAAATAGCCTGAAGGCCGATCACAGTATGCTGATGATTGGGAATATTAACCCCAGCAATACGGGCCATACTTCTTACCCCAGGTTAAAAAGTGGTGGATCTTAACACCAATAGCCGATTGACTCAATCAGCCTTGACGTTGCTTATGCCGCGGGTCTGTACAAATTACGCGTACAACACGGTTGCGACGAATAATTTTGCAGTTACGGCAGATTTTCTTGACCGATGCCTGAACTCTCATGGTCTATCCTTTACGATCAAAGTAAAATTTCAACTTGTAAGTTGAAATACAATACAATTCCTGTTTCAGCAGTTGTGAATAAATTCGCAACCGCCCACCCAAGAGGGAATGAATAATATAGCATCCAATACAATCTGGGAAGCAAAACAAGAGCCGCATGTCTGAATTAGGACAAATTCTCAGTACAATACAAATTGTACTGAGAATATATCCAACCATTAAAATGACACTTGCACATAAAATGCAAATTAATTAACCCTTGAAGTTCGCCTTCTTCAACAGACCTTCATACTGATGTGACAGAACATAAGACTGCAACTGAGCCATAAAGTCCATAGTAACAACCACCAAGATAAGCAACGAAGTGCCACCAAAGTAGAATGGAACATTCCATTTCAGAATCAGAAACTCAGGGATCAAGCAAATGATAGTGATGTAAACAGCACCGATCAATGTCAATCTTAGTATTAACTTCTCAACATATTTTGCAGTATGCTCACCAGGACGATATCCAGGCACCATAGCACCACTCTTCTTTAAATTATCTGCAGTTTCTCTTGGACTAAATACTAATGCCGTATAGAAAAAACAGAAGAAGATGATTGCAGCAGCATAAAACAAAACATACAACGGCTGGCCAGGATGCAACATGTCACCCAAGGACTTAAGCCAAGTCAATTTTTCACCATTCCCAGTCCAAGATAAAACAGTCGCTGGAAATAAAATAATTGAAGAGGCAAAAATTGGTGGGATAACACCAGCCATATTAATTTTCAGTGGCAAGAACGAACTTTGCGCCTGCATCAACCGATTACCAACCTGTCTTTTTGCATATTGAATCGGCACCTTACGCTGCCCACGCTCAACAAAAACAACCACAGCGGTTAGCAAAATAACGCCTACAAACAAGAACAACACCAATAAAATTGGTAGCGAACCTTGACTTGATAACGTTAAAGTTTTTGCAATTGCAGAAGGAACGCCAGCGGCAATACCGGCACAAATTAGGATAGAAATACCATTCCCCAATCCGCGTTCAGTAATTTGCTCACCCAGCCACATCAAAAACATTGTTCCAGTAACCAAAGAAATCATTGTTACAGCAACAAACATTCCTTGATCCATAACAACCAAATTAGGCTGTCGGAACAACATCATTGAAATACCAAAACTTTGTGCCGAAGCCAAAAGAACAGTAAAATAACGAGTGTACTGTGTAAGCTTTCGCTTACCCGACTCACCCTCTTTCTTCAACTGTTTTAGGGATGGCAACACTTCACCGGCCAGCTGAACAATGATCGATGCCGAGATATAAGGCATGATACCAATCGCAAATACAGTAAAGCGCGATAAAGCTCCACCTGAAAACATGTTAAACATGTTTAACAAGCCAGTTTGTGACGATTGGAACAAGTTCGCCAGCTCAACCGGATTAATACCCGGTACTGGAATATGTGCGCCAATACGATATACGATCAGCGCACCTACAACGAACCAGATCCGTTTTTTAAGATCAGCAAATTTACTTGCTGAGCCAGCCAAAGCGGGATTTGCCACGTTCTGCCCTATCCTGTTGATTTACAACATTACTCGCTAATAGAACCGCCAGCAGCCTCGATTGCAGCCTTAGCACCCTTGGTTACGCCCAAACCTTTAACAGTTACGGCGCGCTCGATGGTACCAGACAGTACAACTTTGCAAGTCAAAGAATGCTGAGAAATCAAACCAGCCTGAATTAGACTTAATAAGTCAACTTCGCCGATTGGCAAAGCATTTAATTCAGACAATGTAATTTCAGCATTCTTGCCTTTAGCAAGAGATACAAAACCACGTTTCGGCAAACGGCGTTGCAAAGGCATTTGACCGCCTTCAAAACCAACTTTATGGAAGCCGCCAGTACGGGACTTCTGTCCCTTATGACCACGACCACAAGTCTTGCCCAAACCAGAACCGATACCACGACCAACACGCTTAGCAGCATGCTTTGCGCCGGCACCAGGAGTTAGGTTATTGAGTTGCATATTAACCCTCCACCTTTAGCAAGTAGCTGATTTTATTAACCATGCCACGATTTTCTGGCGTATCGATTACAACAGATGAACTGTTCATACGACGCAAGCCCAAACCACGAGCACAAGCTTTATGAGCCTCAAGACGACCAATCAAGCTTTTAACCAGAGTCACCTTAATTGTTTTAACGTCGCTCATTGCGCACCCCCAAGAATCTCTTCAACTGTTTTGCCACGTTTAGCAGCAATATCAGAAGGGGTGTGTAATTTAGCCAATCCATCCAACGTCGCGCGAACGATATTATATGGATTAGTTGAGCCATGGCATTTTGCAGTAATGTTATGAATACCCATTACTTCAAAAACAGCGCGCATAGGACCACCAGCAATAATACCAGTACCTTCTGGGGCTGGCTGCATAAACACGGTTGTTGCTCCGTGCTTACCAAATACAGTGTGTTGCACTGTACCATTACGCAGACTAACTTTTACCATTTTACGGCGAGCTTCTTCCATTGCTTTCTGTACAGCTACCGGCACTTCTTTCGATTTGCCTTTACCCATACCAACACTACCGTCACCATTACCAACAACGGTTAGTGCTGCGAAACCAAGGATACGACCACCCTTCACTACTTTGGTTACGCGATTAACGCTAACCATTTTTTCGAGTAGACCGTCCTTGACTTCTTCTCTTTCGTTCTTAGCCATTATTCAACTCCAAACTCAATTAGAAGGCCAGGCCAGCTTCACGAGCAGCATCAGCCAACGCTTTCACGCGACCATGGTACTGGAAACCGGAACGGTCAAAAGCAACTGATTCAATACCAGCGGCCTTAGCACGTTCAGCAATCAACTTACCAACAGCGGTTGCACCAGCAACACTGCCACCATTTTTAACTTCAGCACGCAACCCTGCTTCCAAGGTATTAGCTGAAGCCAAAACATTACCGCCCGTTGCATCAATAATTTGGGCGTACATATGGCTATTGGTACGATGGACCGACAAGCGCACAACCTTGAGCTCCGCAATCTTGGCACGGGTTTTACGTGCACGGCGAAGTCTACTTTGATTCTTATCCATGATTCAGCCTCGATTACTTCTTCTTGGTTTCTTTGATAACCACAACTTCATCAGCATAACGAACACCCTTGCCTTTATATGGCTCTGGCGAACGGTAGGCACGAATCTCTGCAGCAACCTGACCAATAAGTTGTTTATCGGCACCCTTCAAAAGGATCTCAGTCTGAGTTGGAGTCTCACAAGTAATTCCCTTAGGAATAGCATGAGCAACTGGATGAGAGAAACCTAGTGACAGGTTCAATACTTCACCTTGAGCCTGAGCACGATAACCAACACCAACAAGTGTTAATTTACGCTCAAAGCCCTTAGAAACACCGTTAACCATATTGTTAACTAATGCACGCAAAGTACCAGACATAGAACGAGCAAATTTGCTATTTCCATTGGCTTCGAAAACAACAGAGCCGTTTTCAACTTTGACAGTTACATCAGTAACAATAGGCTGCGCCAAAGATCCTTTTGGACCCTTAACTACGATTTCACCTGCGGCGATATTTACTTCAACGCCAGCCGGAATGGTTACCGGATTTTTAGCTACGCGGGACATTGTGATACCTCATCAAGCAACGATGCACAAAAGCTCGCCACCAACACCATTGGCACGCGCTTTGCGGTCGGTCATCACACCCTTGGATGTAGACACGATCGCCACACCAAGACCATTCATTACATTTGGAATGTCGCCAGCACCGCGGTAATCACGCAGACCTGGTTTTGAAACACGATCAAGACGCTCAATAACTGGGCGACCTGCGTAGTACTTCAATTCAATCGTCAAGACTGGCTTAACATCACCAGCTACAGTAAACGATTCAACATAACCTTCTTCCACTAAGACTTTAGCAATTGCAACCTTCAACTTTGAAGACGGCATAGCTACAGCAGCTTTGTCAGCACGTTGTGCATTGCGGATACGAGTCAACATATCGGCGATAGGATCATGCATTGCCATGTGTTTTCTCTCCTATTACCAGCTAGCTTTGACCAGACCCGGTACTTCGCCCTTGAAAGCGAGTTCACGCAGCTTGCTGCGACCGAGACCGAATTTGCGGAACACGCCACGTGAGCGGCCAGTCAATGTGCAACGATTGTGCAAACGAACTGGTGATGCATTACGTGGGAGTTGCTGGAGTTTCAAGCGGGCTTGGAATTGTTCTTCCTCACTCGCGTTTTGATCGTTAATAACGACCAAGAGCGCTGCACGTTTAGCTGCAAACTTCGCAACTACAGCTACGCGCTTTGCTTCACGATTAATCAGTGCAAGTTTTGCCATGATCGCCTCAAGTCTTAAACGGGAATTTGAATGCAGCGAGCAGAGCACGCGCTTCATCGTCAGTTTTAGCCGTAGTTGTGATCGTGATATTCATACCACGAAGCGCATCAATCTTATCGTACTCAATTTCCGGGAAGATGATTTGCTCTTTCACACCCATGTTAAAGTTGCCACGACCATCGAAGGACTTGCCACCAATACCACGGAAGTCACGTACACGCGGTAACGCGATAGTAACTAGGCGATCAAGGAATTCAAACATACGTTCACGACGCAAAGTCACCTTGCAGCCAACCGGATAGCCATCACGAATCTTAAAACCAGCAATTGATTTTTTAGATTTTGTAACAACCGGCTTTTGACCAGCAATCTTTTGCATATCGCCAACAGCGAAATCCATTACTTTTTTATCTGCAACTGCCTCACCAACACCCATGTTGATGGTGATTTTTTCAATGCGTGGCACTTGCATTACAGACTTGTAGCCGAATTGCTTAACCAACTCGGGAACAATCTGGTTCTCATAAATCTCTTGAAAACGAGCCATCTTGATTCCCCTTAGCCGCCAACCACTTCGCCACTAGACTTGAACACACGCACTTTCTTGCCGTCTTCAAGAGTCTTGAAGCCAACACGATCAGCCTTGCCAGTCGCAGTATTGAAAATAGCCACATTAGATACGTCAACCGACTTAGTCAGCTCAACGATACCACCTTGAACACCGCGCATTGGATTTGGTTTTTGGTGTTTTTTAACGATATTAACACCTTCAACCACAACACGGCCTTCAGCTGGAATAGAAGTAAGAACGATACCGCGCTTACCCTTATCTTTGCCAGTGAGAACGATTACTTCATCGCCTTTGCGAATCTTGTTCATGCTGGATACTCCTTAAAGAACTTCTGGCGCAAGAGACACGATCTTCATAAAGCGTTCTGTACGCAATTCACGCGTAACAGGCCCAAAGATACGAGTGCCAATTGGCTCAAGTTTTGCATTAAGAAGAACGGCTGCATTACCATCAAACTTGATAAGTGCACCATCAGCACGACGAACGCCCTTAGCAGTACGAACAACGACCGCATTGTATACATCGCCTTTTTTGACGCGACCACGAGGAGCAGCATCTTTAATGCTGACCTTGATGATATCGCCGACAGACGCATAACGACGCTTAGAGCCACCAAGCACTTTAATGCACATTACAGAACGCGCACCAGTGTTATCGGCAACATCTAGTTTTGATTGCATTTGAATCATTTAAGACAAACCTCCAACTTAACCCGCTTAATCAGCCTGGCAAACCAGGTGCCCGGCATTACCGAGCCAATAGCGGCTAGTTTTGGATCCCGAAGGGAAAACAGTGCAACCCACAACTGCGGGCTACACAATGAAAGGGGCATTCTACACAAAGCAGAATGCCCTCACAAGCTTTTACGCAAAATTAATTAAAATTAAGCAGCACGAGCCTTTTCAACCAATGCAGTTACTGTCCAATTTTTAGTCTTAGACAGTGGACGGCACTCAGCAATCATGACCAAATCACCATCTGCATACTGATTTGATTCATCATGTGCGTGATACTTTTTAGACTGACGTACCATCTTGCCGTACAGTGGATGCTTAACCAAACGCTCCACCAATACAGTTACGGTTTTGTCCATCTTTGCGCTAACCACTCGACCAGTCAGCGTACGCTTGAGTTTAGCTTCGCTCATATTAAGCCGCCTTCTGATTCAGAACGGTAAGAACACGTGCAACATCTTTACGCACACGCTTGATCTCACTAGTGTTAGCCAATTGGCCTGTCGCATGCTGCATGCGAAGACTAAACTGCGCTTTCAGCAGTGCCGTCAATTCGCCCTTAAGCTCTTCAACGGATTTCTGTTGTAGTTCAGATGCTTTCATCATTGCCCCACTTGACGTGTAACCATGGTAACTGAGAAAGGCAATTTAGCAGACGCCAGGCGGAAAGCCTCACGTGCAACCTCTTCAGATACACCATTCAATTCGTACAATACTTTACCCGGCTGAATCTCAGCAACGTAGTAATCCGGCGAACCCTTCCCTCCACCCATACGAACTTCAGCAGGTTTAGTAGAAATAGGCTTGTCTGGGAATGCACGAATCCAAACACGACCACCACGTTTAATGTAACGTGTAATCGCACGACGAGCAGATTCAATTTGACGCGCAGTTAAACGGCCACGGCTAGTTGCCTTCAAACCGTACTCACCGAACGCAACAGTATTACCACGAGTGGCGATACCAGTATTGCGACCTTTTTGAACCTTACGGTACTTGAGTCTAGTTGGCTGCAGCATTTCGAGGCCCCTTACGTGGTTTCTTCTGTGTTTCTACTGGCTCAGCGGCGAATTTATCACCTGGCTTCACATCACCCTTGTAGACCCAAACCTTAACACCAATAATACCGTAGGTTGTTTTAGCTTCAGAAGTAGCATAATCAATATCTGCACGCAATGTATGCAATGGAACACGACCTTCACGATACCATTCAGTACGTGCAATTTCGATACCATTCAAGCGACCAGAAGACATGATTTTAATACCTTGCGCACCAAGGCGCATTGCATTTTGCATTGCACGCTTCATTGCACGACGGAACATCACGCGTTTCTCAAGCTGAGCAGTAATACTATCAGCAATAATCTGAGCATCAATCTCTGGCTTGCGAACTTCTTCAATATTCACATGCACTGGAACATTCAAGATTTTCTGCAAAGCGAGCTTCAATTGCTCGATATCTTCGCCTTTCTTACCAATTACAACACCAGGACGTGCCGAGTAGATTGTAACTTTTGCATTTTTTGCCGGACGCTCAATCACGATACGACTAACAGCAGCGCCTACCAACTTTTTCTTCAAAAATGCACGAACTTCAATATCTTCGTTAAGCATTTTTGCAAAGTTGCTGCTATTAGCATACCAACGCGAGGACCAATTTTTGGTGACAGGTAAACGAAAACCCGTCGGATGAATTTTCTGACCCATGAGTCGCTCCTTAATCGCCAACAGTCAGCGTAATGTGGCAAGTTTGCTTCTCGATTTTATTGCCACGGCCTTTAGCACGTGCAGTAAAACGCTTCAAAGAAGGCCCTTTATCCACATAAATCGTTTTCACTTTAAGAGTATCGATATCGGCACCCTCATTGTGCTCGGCATTGGCAATAGCCGACTCCAAAACCTTCTTAATTAAAACTGCACCCTTTTTAGGGCTGAAGGCCAGAATATTTAACGCCTGCTCAACGGACTTGCCACGGACGAGGTCAGCGACAAGCCGCGCTTTTTGAGCGGAGAGGCGAGTGTTGCTTAGTACAGCAGATACTTGCATGTCTTCACCTTATCGCTTGGATTTTTTGTCCGCGGCGTGACCTTTAAAAGTACGGGTCAGTGCAAACTCACCCAACTTGTGGCCAACCATGTTTTCATTAACGTAAACAGGAATGTGCTGCTTACCGTTATGCACAGCAATTGTCAGACCAACAAAGTCTGGCAATACCGTAGAACGACGTGACCAAGTTTTAACTGGGCGCTTGTCGTTAGTCGCGCGAACTGCCTCAACTTTTTTCAACAAGTGCAGGTCAACAAATGGACCCTTTTTAAGAGAACGTGCCATTTACATTACCTCTTATTCGCTGGACGACGGCGCACGATCATATTGCTAGTACGCTTATTACGACGCGTACGATAGCCCTTAGCTGGCTGACCCCACGGACTAACTGGAACACGACCTTCACCAGTACGGCCTTCACCACCACCGTGCGGGTGATCCACCGGATTCATCGCAGTACCGCGCACTGTTGGACGAATACCCAACCAGCGCTTCGCGCCTGCTTTACCATATGAACGCAGACTGTGTTCGCCATTACCCACTTCACCGATTGTTGCGCGGCAATCAACATGTACTTTACGAATTTCGCCAGAGCGGAGACGTAACTGAGCATACATGCCATCACGAGCCAACAATTGAACGCTAGTACCAGCCGAACGCGCAATCTGCGCACCCTTGCCAGGCTGCATTTCGATGCAGTGAATTGTCGAACCCACCGGAATATTGCGGATAGGTAGTGTATTACCAACCTTGATCGGAGCATCTGAACCAGATACAACCGTCATGCCTGCACTCAAGCCTTTAGGGGCAATAATGTAAGCACGCTCACCATCCGTATAGCACAACAAAGCAATATTAGCAGTGCGGTTTGGATCGTATTCTAAACGCTCAACTTTCGCGACAATACCATCTTTATTGCGACGGAAATCAACCAAGCGATAATGCTGCTTATGACCACCACCGATATGACGAGTAGTGATGTGACCATTGTTATTACGGCCACCAGTCTTTGATTTCTTAACCAATAAAGGAGCGTACGGTGCACCTTTATGCAAGTCAGGACTTACAACCTTAACGACTGCGCGGCGACCGGGCGATGTCGGCTTAACTTTTACCAATGCCATGTTTAGTCCCCTTATTGCGCAGCTGCAAGGTCAAGTTCTTGACCGGATACTAAGCTTACATAAGCTTTTTTCCAGTCTTTGCGGCGACCATTCGTACGGCCAAAACGCTTAGACTTACCTTTAACATTAACTACGTTGACCGCCTCAACCTTCACTTTAAAGAGAAGTTCAACGGCAGCCTTGATTTCAGCTTTAGTCGCATCGGTAGAAACACGAAATACGACTTGCTCAGCTTTCTCAGCAACCAAAGTGCTCTTTTCAGAAACTATTGGAGCCAAAATCACCTGAAGCATGCGATTTTCTGCAATTTTGATCATGCAAACAACTCCTCAAAAGCCTGTAGTGCATCACGAGTGAACACAACTTTTTTGAAGCGCACCAAACTAACTGGATCTGCCTGAGCCGCTTCCAACACCAAAACATGCGGAAGATTACGGGAAGCCAAATACAGGTTCTCGTCCAATTCTTTGGTCACAATGAGCACGTTATCGAGCTGCATTTCTGCCAATTTTTGAGCAAAAGCCTTAGTCTTAGGTGCTTCTAGGGCAAAAGAATCAACAACGATCAGACGCTCTTCACGCACCAATTGCGACATAATTGTTGCAATACCAGCACGGTACATCTTACGGTTAACTTTATGCGAAAAATTCTCGTCAGGGCTGTTCGGGAATGCACGACCACCACCACGCCACAACGGAGAAGATGTCATACCAGCACGAGCACGGCCAGTACCTTTTTGACGCCATGGTTTTTTAGTTGAATGCTTTACATTACCACGACCCAATTGCGCGCGATTACCGCTACGGGCATTGGCAAAGTATGCAGTTACAACTTGATGAACCAAGGCTTCATTAAATTCACGACCAAACAAGTCATCTGAAGCAGCAACAGCTACTTGAGCCTCGCCTTTCGTATTAACAACTTTAAGTTCCATTATGCACCTGCCTTAACGCTCGAACGAACGATAACGTCATTGCCCTTGGAGCCTGGTACACCACCCTTAACCAGCAACAATTGACGCTCAGCATCAACTCGCACGATTTCAAGGTTTTGCACGGTACGCTGAACATTACCGAGCTGACCAGCCATGCGTTTACCTGGCAAAACACGACCCGGATCTTGCGCTTGACCGATAGAGCCAGCAGAACGATGCGACAGTGAATTACCGTGCGTAGCACGATTAGAAGCAAAATGATAACGCTTGATAACACCAGCCCAACCTTTACCTTGGCTAGTACCAGTAACATCAACCATTTGACCAACACTAAACAACTCAACTGACAAAGCATCACCAGCTTTCAACTCAGCAGCTTTCTCTGCAGGAATACGGAACTCAACGAGTGCCAAACCTGCTTCAACGCCTGCTTTCGCGAAATGACCAGCCTCAGCCTTATTCACTCGACTTGCTTTTTTTGTACCGAAAGTAACCTGAACAGCAGAGTAGCCGTCAGCTTCCAGAGTTTTGATTTGCGTGACGCGATTTGCAGCCATGTCCAACACAGTTACTGGAATGGAAGCACCATCCTCAGCAAATACGCGGGTCATGCCGACTTTGCGACCTACAAGACCTAAGCTCATAGTTATTCCCTTTTCAAGGGCCAGTTACGATTGACTGGCTATGACTATTAAAAAATAAAACGGGCTTGCCACATTAATTGGCAAGCCCGAGATACTAACAAAGTTTATTAACCGTCGCAAGGGCTTTCGCCCTCAACGGCAAAACTGAGTCATTAGTTCAACTTAATCTCAACATCAACACCAGCTGGCAAGTCCAGCTTCATCAATGCATCAACAGTCTTGTCAGTCGGATCAACAATATCCAACATACGCAAGTGAGTGCGAATCTCAAATTGATCACGCGCAGTTTTATTTACGTGTGGTGAACTCAAGATATCATAGCGCTCAATTTTTGTTGGCAAAGGAATTGGACCCTTAACAACTGCGCCTGTACGCTTTGCAGTTTCAACAATTTCTTGAGCCGAACGATCGATCAAAGAATAATCAAAAGCTTTTAAGCGGATACGAATTTTCTGATTTTGCATTTCCAAGTTCCTTAAGCAAGAACAGTGGCAACAACACCAGCGCCAACCGTACGACCACCTTCGCGAATCGCGAAACGCAAACCTTGCTCCATCGCTACTGGGCAGATCAAGGTTACAGTGATTGATACGTTATCACCAGGCATTACCATTTCTGTACCTTCTGGCAATTCAATCGCGCCAGTTACGTCAGTAGTACGGAAGTAGAACTGTGGACGGTAGTTACTAAAGAATGGCGTATGACGACCACCTTCATCTTTAGACAATACATAAATCTCAGCAGTAAACTTAGTGTGCGGAGTAATCGAACCTGGTTTCGCCAAAACTTGACCACGTTGAACGTCTTCACGCTTAGTACCACGAAGCAAGGCGCCGATGTTGTCACCCGCTTGACCTTGGTCAAGCAATTTACGGAACATCTCAACACCAGTACAAGTCGTCTTAACTGTTGGCACAATACCAACGATCTCGATCTCTTCACCTACTTTAACAATACCGCGCTCAACACGACCAGTCACAACAGTACCGCGACCAGAAATTGAGAACACATCTTCAACTGGCATCAAGAACGTACCGTCAATTGCACGCTCTGGTTCAGGAATGTAGCTATCCAAAGCATCTGCCAAGCGGAAGATTGCTGGCTCGCCGTATTCTGATTGATTACCTTCAAGCGCCAAACGAGCTGAACCAGTAATTACTGGCGTATCATCGCCAGGGAAATCGTATTTAGACAACAAATCACGAATTTCCATCTCAACCAATTCAAGCAACTCAGCATCATCAACCAAGTCAGCTTTATTCATGAAAACAATAATATATGGAACACCAACCTGACGAGACAACAAGATGTGCTCGCGAGTTTGTGGCATAGGACCGTCAGCTGCAGAAACAACCAACACCGCACCATCCATCTGCGCAGCACCGGTAATCATGTTTTTCACATAATCCGCGTGACCTGGGCAATCAACGTGAGCGTAGTGACGTTTTTCAGTCTCGTACTCAACGTGAGCAGTATTAATAGTAATACCACGTGCTTTTTCTTCTGGTGCAGAGTCGATAGACGCGTAATCTTTAGCAATACCACCGAATTTTTTCGACAGGATTGTAGTAATTGCAGCTGTCAGCGTTGTTTTACCATGATCCACGTGACCGATTGTACCGACGTTAACGTGCGGCTTAGTCCGTGTAAACTTTTCTTTTGCCATTTTTCAAAATTCCTTAATTAAAATTATTTCTTAGTAACAATTGCATCAGCAATATGCTTAGGCGCAATTGAATAATGCTTAAATTCCATTGAGTATGTAGCACGACCTTGCGACATAGAGCGCAGAGTTGTCGAGTAACCAAACATCTCAGACAATGGAACTTCCGCTTTAATCATTTTTCCGCCGGCAGGATTATCATCCATACCTTGCAATAGACCACGACGAGAAGAAATATCACCCATGATGTCGCCCATGTAATCTTCAGGCGTTTCAATTTCAACGTACATCATTGGCTCAAGAATTACAGGACCAGCACGACGCATAGCTTCTTTGAATGCCATAGAGCCAGCAAGTTCAAAGGCAATTTGCGACGAGTCCACGTCATGGTACGAACCAAATGTCAGGCGAACTTTAACGTCAACAACAGGGAAGCCAGCCAACACACCAGATTTCAGTGTATTTTGGATACCTTTATCAACAGAAGGAATGAATTCACGAGGAATCACACCGCCCTTAATTTCGTCAACAAAGCTATAACCGTTGCCTTCACCAGCCGGTTCAATAGTAATAGTCACATCACCGTACTGACCCTTACCACCGGACTGTTTCGCGTGCTTACCTTGAACATCTGCAGCGACTTGAGTAATGGTTTCGCGGTAGGCCACTTGTGGCGCACCAACGTTTGCATCAACACCAAACTCACGACGCATACGATCAACCAAGATCTCCAAATGCAACTCACCCATGCCAGACATAATTGTCTGACCAGTCTCTTCGTCCGTTTTAACACGGAAAGAAGGATCTTCTTTAGACAAGCGACCCAAAGCTAGACCCATTTTTTCTTGGTCAGCCTTAGTTTTTGGCTCAACAGCAACGTGAATTACTGGCTCTGGGAATACCATGCGCTCAAGAATAATTACATCTTTTAAATCGCAAAGAGTTTCACCAGTTGTTACATCTTTCAAACCGATAGCAGCAGCGATGTCACCAGCGCGAACTTCATCAATTTCTTTACGATCATTTGCATGCATTTGCACAAGACGACCAATGCGCTCTTTCTTGTCTTTGTTTGAATTCAAAACAAAGTCACCAGATTGCAAAGTGCCTGAATACACACGGAAGAATGTTAGCTGACCTACGTACGGGTCGTTCATTAGCTTGAAAGCCAATGAAGAGAACGGCGCGTCATCTGTAGCTTCGCGAGTCACTTCTTGATCACGATCATCCATACCTTTAACTGCATCAATATCTACAGGTGACGGCAAGAACTCGATCACAGCGTCCAACATCCGTTGAACACCTTTGTTTTTGAACGCAGAACCACACAATACAGGCTGAATTTCACAAGCTAAAGTACGGGCACGAATAGCCGCAACAATTTCAGCTTCCGACAATTCGCCAGCTTCGAGGTACTTATTCATCAACTCTTCAGAAGCTTCGGCGGCCGTTTCGACCATTTTTTCGCGCCATTCTTGGGCGACCGATACTAAATCAGCAGGGATATCACCGTAAGTGAAAGTCATACCTTGAGATGACTCATCCCAGATAATTGCTTTCATTTTAAGTAGATCAACAACACCTTCAAACTTATCTTCCGCACCAATAGGAATAACCACTGGTACTGGATTTGCTTTCAAGCGCAATTTCATTTGCTCAACAGCACGGAAGAAGTTGGCGCCTGAACGGTCCATCTTATTCACGAAAGCCAAACGTGGAACTTTGTACTTGTTAGCTTGACGCCATACAGTTTCAGACTGCGGCTGAACACCACCCACAGCACAATAAACCATACATGCACCATCAAGAACACGCATTGAACGCTCAACTTCAATCGTGAAGTCAACGTGGCCAGGGGTGTCAATGATGTTAATCAAATGCTCAGGAAACTGCAGACTCATACCTTTCCAGTATGTGGTCGTAGCAGCAGAAGTGATAGTAATACCACGTTCCTGTTCTTGCTCCATCCAGTCCATAGTGGCTGCGCCATCATGAACTTCACCAATTTTATGGTTAACACCGGTATAAAACAAAACACGTTCTGTTGTGGTTGTTTTACCAGCATCAATGTGAGCGGAAATACCAATATTGCGGTAACGCTCAATAGGGGTCTTGCGAGCCACGGCGATTTCCTTATCTTGATTACGCGATTAGAAACGGAAGTGGGCGAATGCTTTATTAGCATCAGCCATACGATGCACTTCATCGCGTTTTTTCATCGCGCCGCCACGGCCTTCAGCCGCGTCAAGAAGTTCACCTGCTAGACGCAGATCCATTGATTTTTCACCACGTTTACGAGCCGCTTCGCGAACCCAGCGCATCGACAATGCCAGACGACGGCTTGGACGTACTTCTACTGGCACCTGGTAGTTGGCGCCACCGACACGGCGGCTCTTAACTTCAACAACTGGCTTAACATTGCCAATTGCGGTGTTAAAAACTTCAATTGCATCTTTACCAGTCTTTTTCTCGATCTGGGCCAATGCACCATAAACGATACGCTCAGCTACGGCTTTCTTACCATCGAGCATTACAACGTTCATGAATTTTGCGAGTTCTGTGCTACCAAATTTTGGATCTGGCAACACATCACGCTTAGGGACTTCTCTGCGTCTTGGCATAACATACTTCCTTAATGTGACATTCAGCTGGGGACAACCCCGCGGACAACTATAAAATTGCCCACTTACTTGACGACTGCATTAGTAGCCGCCACTCATACGATACAAATTAAGCCTTAGGGCGTTTTGCACCGTATTTAGAGCGAGACTGCTTACGATTTTTAACGCCAGCCAAGTCAAGAGAGCCACGTACGCAGTGATAGCGAACACCTGGCAAATCTTTTACACGACCGCCGCGTAGCAATACAACGCTATGCTCTTGCAGGTTATGGCCTTCACCACCGATGTACGAAATTACTTCGAAACCGTTAGTGAGGCGAACTTTGCATACTTTACGCAATGCAGAGTTTGGTTTTTTCGGAGTTGTTGTATATACACGTGTGCATACACCACGCTTTTGCGGGCAAGCTTCAAGAGCTGGTACTTTGCTCTTCAGTTTTTCCGCAACACGTCCTTTACGAACGAGTTGATTGATAGTTGGCATTGTTTTTCACTTCCTACCGCGTTAAAAAAGACCTTGCCACGACTGTGGCACGGCTATGGTTTCCCTAATGGAAACGCTGCGGAGAGCGATAAAATCGCTCTCCGCAGAAAAAGACTTTGAATTATAAGGAAAAGAATGAATACACGTCAATGCAAACCGACAGATGTCGGCTTGCATCTCAGCATTTATTCAGAAATATTCCCAATTTCAGCGATAACTTCAGCAGCTGCTTCAGCAAAAGGAGCCAAACTTTCGGCTTTTGCTAGTAAACGCTTCCGATTTTTGTGATATGCCAGCCCTGTTCCTGCTGGAATCAAACGACCAACAATGACGTTTTCTTTCAAACCACGCAAATCGTCAACTTTACCCATAATGGCTGCTTCAGTCAGAACACGCGTTGTTTCTTGGAACGATGCAGCAGAAATAAAGGAGTCAGTCGACAATGAAGCCTTAGTAATACCTAAGAGGATATTGTCAAACTTAGCCAATTCCTTACCTTCTTCGGCCAGCTTATCATTCATAATCAGAACTTCAGCACGCTCTACTTGCTCACCTAAGATGAAGTTTGAACCACCTTGATCAGAAATCACGACTCGACGCAACATCTGACGAACAATCACCTCAATATGCTTGTCATTAATCTTCACGCCCTGCAAGCGATAAACCTCTTGCACTTCTTGAACGATGTAACGAGCAAGTGCTTCAATACCTTGTAAGCGCAAGATATCATGTGGATCGATAGGACCATCCACAATGACCTCACCCTGACTAACCACTTGACCATCATGCACCATGACATGCTTGTCTTTGGAAATCAGATATTCATGAGGAACGCCATCCAAATCAGTCAGAACTAGACGCTGCTTACCTTTAGTATCTTTACCAAAGCTAGCGGTACCAGTGATCTCAGCCAACATACCGGCATCTTTTGGTGAACGAGCTTCAAACAACTCTGCTACACGTGGTAGACCACCGGTAATATCACGCGTTTTAGCTGACTCTTGTGGAATACGAGCAAGTACATCGCCCACCCCCACTTGCTGACCATCTTTCACCGTAATGATAGAACCAACTTGGAATGAAATAGTCACCGGAGTATCGGTGCCAGCCAGTTTCATTTCTTGGCCATTCTCATCGAGCAACTTAACTAATGGACGAACGCCTTTTGCTGCAGTTACTTTTGCTTTAGAGGCAATAACCACCAAGGTTGACAAGCCAGTTACTTCATCGACTTGTTTAACAACGGTCATACCTTCTTCGACATTTTCAAATCGAACAATACCTGAATACTCAGTAATAATTGGACGAGTATGCGGATCCCATGTACCTAGTACTGAACCTGCTTTAATGATGTCACCATCTTTAACAGCAAGAGTCGCACCATAAGGTACTTTATGTGTTTCACGCTCACGGCCCACATCATCGAGAATCAATAGTTCAGCAGAGCGTGCAATAACAACCAGCTCATTTTTCGCATTAGTTACATAACGCATATTTGCGCTAAAACCAAGTCGACCATTTGATTTCGCTTCAACCTGGCTAGCAGCAGCAGCTCGTGATGCAGCACCACCAATATGGAACGTACGCATTGTTAACTGTGTACCCGGCTCACCAATTGATTGAGCAGCAATAACACCAACCGCTTCACCGGCATTAACAATTTGCCCACGACCTAAGTCACGGCCATAACATTTTGCGCACAGACCGTAACGTGTCTCGCAAGACAACGGAGTACGTACTACGACTTCATCGATATTGCGGCTTTCAATTTCGTCAACGGCATCTTCATCTAGCAAGTAACCAACTTCATATACAGTTTCTTGAGTTGAAGGATCTACAACATCTTTAACAACGATTCGGCCCAAAATACGATCACGCAATGCTTCAACAACATCACCACCTTGCATAACGGCTTTCATTGCCACGCCATGCTTCGTGCCGCAATCATCTTCAGTAACAACCAAATCTTGTGTCACATCGACCAAACGACGAGTCAAATAACCCGAGTTTGCTGTTTTCAATGCCGTATCAGCCAAACCTTTACGTGCACCGTGCGTCGAAATAAAGTACTGAAGAACCGTCAAGCCTTCACGGAAGTTGGTCGTAATCGGTGTTTCAATAATCGAACCATCCGGCTTCGCCATCAAACCACGCATACCTGCCAACTGACGAATCTGTGCTGGCGAACCACGAGCACCAGAGTCAGCCATCATGTAAATCGAGTTAAACGATTCTTGTTCGTCTTTTTTGCCGTTACTATCGTAAACAGTTTCTTTTGCCAATTGATCCATCATTGCTTTCGCAATTTGATCGCCAGCGCGACCCCAGATATCAACGACCTTATTGTAGCGCTCACCTTGTGTCACCAGACCGGAGCTATATTGCTGCTCAATCTCTTTCACTTCGGCTTGTGCTGCTGCCAACAATTCAACTTTCTTCGCAGGAACCAACATATCATCGACGCAAATCGAGATGCCACCGCGTGTTGAATATGAGAAACCGGTATACATCAGTTGATCAGCAAAAATCACCGTTTCTTTCAAGCCGCAACGACGGAAAGAAGCATTGATCAGCTTACCAATTTCTTTTTTCTTCAATGACTTATCGATATGCGAGAAGGCCAAGCCTTTAGGCAAAATCTCAGACAAAATTGCACGACCCACCGTTGTATCACGACGGACCATCTTGCTTTCCCAGTCGCCCAATTCATTGCGGAACCATTCTTTCAAACGAATAGAAACGCGAGTCTGTAGGGTAACTTCTTTGCTCTGGTAAGCACGCAAAGCTTCAGATACGTCAGCAAGAATCGTCAAACGTTGGCCATCCTCATTGAGGCGCTCACCTTTGGCGTATTTCGCTTCACGCGTCATGTAATACAAGCCCAACACGATATCTTGCGAAGGAACAATAATTGGCTCGCCGTTAGCTGGGGCCAAGACATTATTCGATGCCAGCATCAATGTACGTGCTTCCATCTGCGCTTCAAGCGACAATGGAACGTGAACCGCCATTTGGTCACCGTCAAAGTCAGCATTGAATGCCGCGCAGACGAGTGGATGCAATTGAATGGCTTTACCTTCAATCAGGGTCGGTTCAAACGCTTGAATACCCAAACGGTGCAATGTAGGCGCACGATTCAATAGCACTGGATGTTCGCGGATAACGTCTTCCAAGATATCCCAAACAACAGGCTCTTGACTTTCAACCATTTTCTTCGCGGCTTTAATCGTCGTTGCCAAGCCCATCACTTCCAACTTATGGAAAATAAATGGTTTAAACAATTCCAACGCCATCAATTTTGGCAAGCCACATTGATGTAAACGCAAAGTAGGACCAACGGTAATTACCGAACGACCTGAGTAATCGACACGTTTACCCAACAAGTTCTGACGGAAACGACCGCCCTTACCTTTAATCATATCTGCAAGCGATTTCAACGGACGCTTATTCGCACCAGTCATCGCTTTACCGCGACGGCCGTTATCGAGCAAAGAATCCACAGCTTCTTGCAGCATACGCTTTTCGTTACGAACAATAATTTCCGGAGCGCGTAATTCAAGCAGGCGCTTCAAACGGTTATTACGGTTAATAACGCGGCGATACAAATCATTCAAATCAGAAGTCGCAAAACGACCGCCATCCAATGGCACCAATGGACGTAATTCCGGAGGTAATACCGGCAACACTTCCATGATCATCCACTCTGGCTTGATACCTGAGCGATCGAACGCTTCTAGGACTTTCAAACGTTTAGCGATTTTCTTGATTTTTGTTTCAGAACCAGTGCTATCGAGCTCAGCGCGCAAGTTGCTAATTTCTTGGTCTACATCCATAGATTTTAGCAATTCGCGGACAGCTTCTGCGCCCATCAAAGCGACAAATTCGTCACCGTATTCTTCAACTTTGGTAAAGTAATCTTCTTCTGTCAGCAGCTGACCACGCGTTAGCGGTGTCATGCCTGGCTCAACAACAATAAATGCCTCGAAATACAATACGCGCTCGATATCGCGCAAAGCAATATCAAGTACCATACCCAAACGGCTTGGGAGTGATTTCAAGAACCAGATATGAGCAACAGGCGAAGCAAGGTCGATATGACCCATACGCTCACGACGTACTTTAGACAAAGTAACTTCTACACCGCATTTTTCACAAATTACGCCACGGTGCTTCAAACGCTTGTATTTACCACACAAGCACTCATAATCTTTAATCGGCCCGAAAATACGAGCACAAAACAAACCATCGCGCTCAGGTTTGAACGTACGATAGTTAATGGTTTCTGGCTTTTTCACTTCGCCGAAAGACCAAGAACGGATTTTCTCTGGCGATGCTAAGCCAATTTTAATCGCGTCAAATTCTTCGTCCTGCGCGACTTGCTTGAATAGTTCGAGTAAGCCTTTCATTCCAATATTCTCCAGTGAGGGCGAGTTGTTAGGTGTGAGGCGACCATTAAATAGTCACCTCCCCACACCTCACACAGATCAGTAGGTTTCCAGATCGATGTCGATACCGAGCGAACGGATTTCCTTGACCAATACATTGAATGACTCTGGCATGCCAGCATCAATGCGGTGATCACCCTTCACAATGTTTTCGTAAACTTTAGTACGACCATTCACATCATCGGATTTAACAGTAAGCATTTCTTGCAAGGTGTACGCTGCGCCATATGCTTCCAAGGCCCAAACCTCCATCTCACCAAAACGCTGACCACCAAACTGTGCTTTACCACCCAGCGGCTGCTGAGTCACGAGTGAGTAAGGTCCGGTTGAACGTGCATGCATCTTGTCATCAACCAAGTGATGTAATTTCAAGTAATGCATCACACCAACAGTGACTTTACGCTCGAATGGCTCACCCGTACGACCGTCATACAACTGCATTTGTGTCTTGCTTGAGTTGAAATCCAACTGTTGCGTGCGTTCATCTTCATCTGGATATGCTAAATCAAGCATTTCTTGGATTTCAGACTCATCAGCACCGTCAAACACTGGACTTGCAAAAGTCATGCCGGTACGCAAACCACGCGCCAATGTCATGATTTCAACATCGCTCAGATCACTAATGTCTTCGGCCTTGCCTTTGGATTGATAAATCTTATCCAAGATCTCACGAATCTCAGCAACGTTACGTTGCTCACGTAACATCGCATCAATACGCTGACCGATCCCTTTTGCTGCCCAGCCCAAATGAACTTCGAGAATCTGCCCGATATTCATCCGTGATGGAACGCCCAATGGATTCAAGACAATATCAACAGTTGAACCGTCTGCCATATGTGGCAAGTCTTCAACTGGCAAGATCTTAGAAACCACACCCTTGTTACCGTGACGGCCGGCCATTTTATCGCCAGGTTGTAAGCGACGTTTTACCGCCACATACACTTTAACCATCTTGATCACACCAGGTGGTAACTCATCACCTTGAGTCAATTTACGCTTTTTATCTTCAAAGCGTAACTCAAACTCTTGCTTCATCTGAGCAATCAAATCTTTCATTGCTTCGAGTTGACGCGCGGCTTCTTCTTCAGCCAAACGAATATCGAACCAATCGTGCTTAGAAAGTTGATCGGCCAAGTATTCCGAAGTGATGGCTGTACCTTTCGCTAGGCGTTTAGGACCACCATTTGCAATTTTACCAACGATCATCCGTTCGATACGCTCGAACAAGTCATCATTAACAATACGCAATTGGTCATTCAAGTCTTGACGATAACGACGTAGCTGTTCATCGATAATGGCTTGAGCGCGTTTATCACGTTCAATCCCTTCACGAGTAAACACTTGCACGTCAATAACCGTACCAACCATGCCTGATGGCACGCGCAAGCTAGTATCTTTAACGTCTGAAGCTTTTTCACCGAAGATGGCACGCAGGAGTTTCTCTTCTGGAGTCAGTTGAGTTTCGCCCTTAGGCGTTACTTTACCAACCAGAACATCACCTGCCTCAACTTCAGCACCGATATAAACCACACCAGCTTCATCCAAACGGCCAAGCATGCGCTCAGACAAGTTTGAAATATCACGGGTAATTTCTTCAGGACCAAGCTTGGTATCACGCGCCATCACGTTCAATTCTTCGATGTGAATCGAAGTATAACGATCATCAGCAATGACTTTTTCGGAGATCAAAATCGAATCTTCGAAGTTATAGCCGTTCCAAGGCATGAAAGCGATGGTCATATTTTGACCCAACGCTAACTCACCTAAGTCAGTCGATGCACCATCTGCAACGACATCACCCTTCTCAATCCGATCACCCTTAACAACGATAGGTCGTTGGTTGGTGTTGGTATTCTGATTCGAACGAGTGAATTTAACCAAGTTGTAAATATCGACACCGGTTTCGCCAGCAATCGTTTCGCTATCATTCACGCGAACCACAACACGAGTTGCATCAACGAAATCAACGACACCGCCGCGCAATGCTGTTACAGCAGTACCCGAGTCTGTTGCGCATGTACGCTCAATACCGGTACCAACCATTGGCTTCTCTGCACGCAAGCAAGGCACAGCTTGACGTTGCATGTTGGCGCCCATCAATGCACGGTTGGCGTCATCGTGCTCCAAGAATGGAATCAATGATGCTGCAACAGAAACGATCTGGCTTGGCGCCACGTCCATGTACTGAACGCGATCAGGCGTAGCAACAATCGTCTCGCCCGCTTCACGGCAAGTCACCAATTCATCAGTTAGTTTGCTGTCATCATCCAAGCCAGCATTGGCCTGTGCAATTACATACTTACCTTCTTGAATTGCCGACAAGTATTCAATTTCAAGCGTTGCCTGACCATTGATCACTTTACGATATGGCGTTTCCAAGAAACCATACTCATTAGTACGTGCATAGCAAGACAATGAGTTGATCAGACCAATGTTTGGACCTTCCGGTGTTTCAATCGGACAAACACGACCGTAATGCGTTGGATGCACGTCACGAACTTCAAAGCCTGCGCGTTCGCGCGTCAAACCACCTGGACCAAGCGCCGAAACACGGCGTTTGTGGGTGATTTCAGACAATGGATTCGTTTGGTCCATAAACTGCGACAATTGTGACGAACCAAAGAATTCTTTCACCGCAGCCGATACTGGCTTCGCGTTGATCAAATCATGCGGCATCAAATTGTCTGATTCTGCTTGCGACAAACGCTCTTTAACAGCGCGCTCAACGCGAACCAAACCAGCACGGAATTGATTTTCAGCCAGCTCACCGACTGAACGAACACGACGGTTACCCAAGTGATCGATATCATCGACTTCACCACGGCTATTGCGTAATTCAAGCAAAATACCAATAACAGCAACGATATCTTCAGTTGATAGGATACCAGGGCCTGTGATGCCTTTTTTGCCTGCGCGCTCATAGAAGCGGCGCTGCCAGCCCGGCGCTTTCTCTTCTAAGCGATCAGGATATGCGCGGCTATTGAATTTCATGCGGCCAACAGCAGAAAGATCATAGCGATCTTCATTAAAGAACAAACCTTTAAACAAGGCCTGTACGGCATCTTCTGTTGGCGGCTCGCCTGGACGCATCATGCGATAAATCGCAACGCGTGCTTGCCATTCATCAACGGTTTCATCAGTACGCAGGGTCGCCGACATAAAGCCGCCCTGGTCCAAATCATTGATGTACAAAGTCTGAATTTCTTTTACTTCGTTGCTATCGAGTTTAACCAATAAATCTTCAGTGATTTCATCATTGGCTTTAGCAACAAGCTCGCCCGTTTCTGGACTAATAACCGCAGTCGACAACATACGGCCATACATATAATCCAGTGGAACTGGAATACGTGTCATACCGGCATTAGTGATGTCGCGAATCGTTTTTGCTGTAATACGCTTATCTTTTTGCGCCAATACACGGCCATCATCAGCAATGATGTCAAACTTCGCAACTTCACCACGCAAGCGATCTGGAACTAATTCCCAAAACACGCCATCATCGGTAAGGTAGAAGGTATCTGTATCAAAGAACTCAGCTAAAATCTGCTCAGCCGTATACCCTAATGCTTTAAGCAAAATTGATACCGGCATTTTACGACGACGGTCAATACGGAAGAACAGCAAATCTTTCGGGTCAAATTCGAAATCGAGCCATGATCCACGGTAAGGGATCACACGAGCTGAGAACAATAATTTACCGGAACTATGGGTTTTACCCTTGTCATGCTCAAAGAACACGCCCGGAGAGCGGTGTAACTGAGAAACAATTACACGTTCAGTGCCGTTGATCACGAATGAACCACTACGTGTCATTAACGGGATTTCACCGAAATATACATCCTGCTCTTTGACTTCCTTTACCGTTGGCTTTGCTGCGTCACGGTCCATAATGACCAGACGAACACGAGCACGCAACGGCGCAGCAAAGGTAATGCCACGTTGTTGACATTCGATCACATCGAATGCAGGCTCACCCAAGGAATAATGCACAAATTCAAGACGTGCATATTCATTATGGGAAACGATAGGGAAAATCGAGTTAAACGCAGCCTGCAAGCCAATTTCGCGACGCGCCTCAGTTGGCACACCTAGTTGCAGATATTCGGTATAAGAGTCGATCTGAGTAGCCAGCAGAAACGGCACTTCGAGGACGCTCGCCCGTTTCGCAAAACTTTTGCGAATACGTTTTTTCTCAGTGAACGAGTATTTCATACTCATAAACTCTCCATGGGGTTGGGCGCAATGGACAAACCGCAAAACGCCCGCTTACGGTTGTGAGCGGTTTCTGGTTTGCCAGCTGCAAATTATAATTTGCTCACAACTCAAACAGCCGTAAGCAAGCTCGCAGTATACAAACGCAAAAGGGCAGGCGGATTCCTCCGCCTGCCTGCACTACATTACTTCAAGAACAATTACTTAACTTCAGCAGTAGCGCCGGCTTCGATCAATTTCTTAGCGATTGCATCAGCATCAGCTTTAGACACGCCTTCTTTAACTGCTTTAGGTGCGCCATCAACCAAGTCTTTAGCTTCTTTCAAGCCCAAGCCAGTCACTTCACGAACAACTTTAATCACGCCAACTTTCTGAGCGCCAGCGCCAGTCAAGATAACGTCAAATTCAGTTTGTTCTTCAGCAGCGGCTGCACCAGCAGCAGCAGGACCAGCAACAGCCATAGCTGCAGCAGAAACGCCAAATTTTTCTTCGAATGCCTTAACGAGGTCATTCAATTCCATAACAGTCAAAGCACCTACTGCTTCAAGGATGTCTTCTTTAGTAACAGCCATTTCTAGTACTCCTGAAAATCTTGTCAGATTAAATCAAATTCAAAATTGGTATAAAGCCTTAGGCAGCGTCTGCTGGCGCTTCAGTTGCTGCAACTTCAGCAACAGGAGCTTCTTCAGCAGGAGCAGCATCTTCAGCTTTCTTGGCAGCCAAAGCGCCAAGACCACGAGCAAACGCAGCAACTGGAGCTTGCATAACGCCCAGCAACATCGAGAGCAATTCATCACGGCTCGGGATAGTAGCAAGTTGGGCAACTTCAGCAGCAGTTAATACTTTGCCTTCGTACGAACCAGCAATCACCTTAATCTTCTCATCTTTCTTTGAGAAGTTTTGGAGAACTTTAGCTGCAGCAACTGCGTCTTCAGAAATCGCGTAAACCAGCGGGCCTGACATTTGGTCAGCCAAGCTAGCAAACGGAGTTCCTTCAACAGCACGACGCGCCAAGGTGTTTTTCAAAACACGCAAGAACACGCCAGACTCACGCGCTTGTTTGCGCAATGCAGTCATGCTAGCAACCCCGATTCCACGGTATTCAGCGATAACGATGGTTTGAGCATTTGCAACTACTGCTGCAATCTCAGCCACGACCGCTTTTTTGTCGTCAAGATTCAGACTCAAGGTCAACCTCCATTAGTTAAGTTCAGCGCGAATAATCGCGCCACCCAATCAAACGGCGACCAATATTCAGGAGACTTGTATCAACTAAAATAGTTGATGAGAAGCCTGCATTGGGCACACCGTCTGCGTAGGCTAGCGTTTGGGCGCTGTGATTAAGCTAAATCAATGATTTAGCGCCTACGGTCTTTGACATTTTGCTGCGTGATATCGAAACACCCCGCAGCAACCCAAAGTCTTTATGCTAGTACAGAAGCAGTGTCAACGCGAACGCCTACACCCATCGTGCTAGAAACAGCGATCTTCTTGAAATACACGCCCTTAGAGCTAGCTGGTTTTGCTTTTTGCAAAGCATCAGCCAAAGCTGCCAAGTTAGTTTGCAAATCAGCAGCAGCAAAAGATGCGCGGCCGATTGTTGCGTGTACGATACCACCCTTGTCAGTACGGTATTGAACTTGACCGGCTTTAGCGTTTTTAACCGCTTCAGCAACGTTCGGAGTTACAGTACCAACTTTTGGATTTGGCATCAGACCACGTGGGCCCAAAATTTGACCTAACTGACCAACGATACGCATTGCATCTGGAGATGCAATCACAACGTCAAAGTCCATTACGCCAGCTTTAATTTGTTCAGCCAAGTCTTCAAAACCAACGATATCGGCACCAGCAGCTTTAGCCAATTCAACGTTTGCACCTTGTGTGAACACGGCAACGCGAACTGATTTACCAGTACCTTTAGGCAATACAACAGCGCCACGAACTACTTGGTCTGATTTACGTGCATCGATACCAAGATTGAACGAAACATCGATAGATTCGTTAAATTTGGCTGTAGCAGCAGCTTGCACCAAAGCAATTGCATCAGCAACTGGGTACAATTTATTGCGATCTACAGTAGCGTTCAAAGCCGCTAGACGTTTAGAAACCTTAGCCATTTACACGCCCTCCACGGTAATACCGATTGAACGTGCTGAACCAGCAAGAATACGTACTGAAGCGTCCATATCGGCACCAGTCAAATCTGCTTGCTTAGTTTTAGCGATTTCTTCCAGCTGAGCACGAGTCACAACACCAACTTTGTCTGTGTGTGGCTTAGCAGAACCTTTAGTGATACCAGCTGCTTTTTTCAACAAAATTGTTGCAGGTGGTGATTTCATCACGAAAGTGAATGATTTATCCGCATACGCAGTAATCACAACAGGAATTGGCAAACCTGGCTCAACGCCTTGGGTTGCAGCGTTAAACGCTTTACAAAATTCCATGATATTCAAACCGCGCTGACCCAATGCCGGACCGATAGGTGGCGATGGATTTGCTTTACCAGCGGGCACTTGCAGCTTTACATAGCCGACAATTTTTTTAGCCACGATACAACTCCTAAAAGCGGGTCAAACGCTAGCAACAGCCAGCTCCCCAATGAAAAACGCATTACTGCGTAAAACCAACTCAGATCAGACTTTTTCGACCTGAGAAAATTCTAAATCGACAGGCGTCGCACGACCAAAAATCATCACCGATACTTTCAGACGACTCTTATCGTAATCCACATCTTCAACTGTCGCATTAAAATCAGCAAATGGGCCTTCAGTAACTCGCAAAGACTCACCTACTTCAAACAATACCTTCGGACGTGGTTTCTCAACACCTTCTTGCACTTGCTGCATCATGCGCTCAACTTCTTTCGCAGGAATTGGCATTGGCTTAGTACCACTACCGCCTATAAAACCAGTCACTTTAGGTGTACTCTTCACCAAGTGCCAGCTATCGTCGGTCATATCCATTTCAACAAAAACATAACCTGGGTAAAATTTACGCTCAGTCAGCGCTTTTTTACCATTTTTAATTTCCATCACCTCTTCGACAGGGACCAACACTTGACCAAACAAGTGTGCCATATCCAAGCGATCAATTTTTTCTTTCAATGCTTTCTGAACGCTTTTTTCAAAGCCAGAATACGCATGAACCACATACCAGCGCATACCCATATCGAACCCTCCGTTTATTTACCGCGACCGAGCACGACATCGTAAAACAACCAAGCGAGACCTGAGTCAACCGCCCACATAAACAGAGCCAATACACCGACAAATAAGAAAACAACAGCAGTCACTTGCCATGTTTCTTTTTTGCTTGGCCAAACCACCTTCTGAGCTTCTTTGACTGAATCACGAGCGTAATCAACAAAAGTGCGACCTAATGTAGTAAACCACATTACCGCACCTGCAGCCACCACACCTACCGCGACACACAAAGACCCCAAAAAGGATTGACCCGCTGGAACCATATAAAAACCCGCAACACCCAACAACACTAGGGCAAGGGCAGCTACTACTTTTAGTCGTTCTATGCTTTGCATTGCTTTATCGGCGACCCATAAAACAGAGCCGCTCCTATGAAGGAACGGCTCCGTTGATATATTGTGGCAGGCGAGGGGGGTCTCGAACCCACAACCCCCGGTTTTGGAGACCGGTACTCTACCAATTGAGCTACTCGCCTACGGAGAGGGCATAACTATAACAACGTTAAACCCTTTTTGCAACCTTTTATTGAACTACTGTTGCAACAACACCAGCACCAACCGTACGACCACCTTCGCGAATCGCAAAACGCAAACCTTGCTCCATCGCTACTGGGCAGATCAAGGTTACAGTGATTGATACGTTATCACCAGGCATTACCATTTCTGTACCTTCTGGCAATTCAATCGCGCCAGTTACGTCAGTAGTACGGAAGTAGAACTGTGGACGGTAGTTACTAAAGAATGGCGTATGACGACCACCTTCATCTTTAGACAATACATAAATCTCAGCAGTAAACTTAGTGTGCGGAGTAATCGAACCTGGTTTCGCCAAAACTTGACCACGTTGAACGTCTTCACGCTTAGTACCACGAAGCAAGGCGCCGATGTTGTCACCCGCTTGACCTTGGTCAAGCAATTTACGGAACATCTCAACACCAGTACAAGTCGTCTTAACTGTTGGCACAATACCAACGATCTCGATCTCTTCACCTACTTTAACAATACCGCGCTCAACACGACCAGTCACAACAGTACCGCGACCAGAAATTGAGAACACATCTTCAACTGGCATCAAGAACGTACCGTCAATTGCACGCTCTGGTTCAGGAATGTAGCTATCCAAAGCATCTGCCAAGCGGAAGATTGCTGGCTCGCCGTATTCTGATTGATTACCTTCAAGCGCCAAACGAGCTGAACCCGTAATTACTGGCGTATCATCGCCAGGGAAATCGTATTTAGACAACAAATCACGAATTTCCATCTCAACCAATTCAAGCAACTCAGCATCATCAACCAAGTCAGCTTTGTTCATGAAAACAATGATATATGGAACACCAACCTGACGAGATAACAAGATGTGCTCGCGAGTTTGTGGCATAGGGCCATCAGCTGCAGAAACAACCAACACCGCACCATCCATCTGCGCAGCACCGGTAATCATGTTTTTCACATAATCCGCGTGACCTGGGCAATCAACGTGAGCGTAGTGACGTTTTTCAGTCTCGTACTCAACGTGAGCAGTATTAATAGTAATACCACGTGCTTTTTCTTCTGGTGCAGAGTCGATAGACGCGTAATCTTTAGCAATACCACCGAATTTTTTCGACAGGATTGTAGTAATTGCAGCTGTCAGCGTTGTTTTACCATGATCCACGTGACCGATTGTACCGACGTTAACGTGCGGCTTAGTCCGTGTAAACTTTTCCTTAGCCATCGCTTATTCCTTTTCGAGATCTTGAAATAAATTAATAACTGACAATTGACTGGAGCCGATGATGAGAATTGAACTCATGGCCTCTCCCTTACCAAGGGAGTGCTCTACCCCTGAGCTACATCGGCAATAAACTGGAGCGGGTGAAGGGAATCGAACCCTCGTCGTAAGCTTGGAAGGCTTCTGCTCTACCATTGAGCTACACCCGCATACTTAATAACTGATTCGTTCTCTAAACTTTATTCAAGCTCTTTTAAATGGTGGCGGGGGAAGGATTCGAACCTTCGAAGGCTGAGCCGCCGGATTTACAGTCCGGACCCGTTGACCGCTGGGGTAACCCCGCCACTAAGAGAGCCCGCATTATGACTACAGGCCCTCAAGTCGTCAAACATTTTTGACAAAAAAAATTGTACAAACCACAAAAAATCGACTAAGGGACTAATTTCATTAAGAAAATAGCCCTAGATTCTTGACAGCATTTTGTTTCGTCGCGTTGCCCACGCATACAAAATCGCCCCAGCGACGATCATCGGCAAGCATAGCAACTGCCCCATACTTAAATTCATCGCCAACAAACCCAAGAAATCATCAGGTTGACGTGCATATTCCGCAACAAAACGGAACACACCATACCCCATCAAAAATAATGCTGATGTTTGACCCACAGCGCGAGGCTTAGCCGAGAAGCGCCACAACACGATAAACAACAACACCCCCTCTAAAGCGAATTGATATAGCTGCGATGGATGACGCGGCAATCCGTCGTGCGCCTGCGGAAAGATCATCGCCAGCGGCATAGTGGCATCGGTAACGCGCCCCCACAATTCGCCATTAATAAAGTTACCAATTCGCCCTGCCGCCAAACCCAAAGGAACCAAAGGCGCAATAAAGTCAGTTACTTGGAAAAAACTTCGATTAGTTTTACGGCCAAACAGCGCCATGGCGACCAAAACCCCCAAAAAGCCACCATGAAAAGCCATCCCACCTTCCCACACCTTGAGAATATCGATTGGATTGGCCAAGTAAAATGCCGGCTTATAAAACAAGACATAACCTAAGCGCCCACCCAAAATCACGCCAAGCACGCCATAAAACAATAAATCATCCATTTCCGCTGTTTGCCAACCCGGTGGATTACCGCGTCGAATCCGCCAACGCCCCAACATCACAAACAACACAAAGCCGATCAGATACATCAAGCCATACCAGTGAACACCAACTGGCCCGAGACTAATCGCCACCGGATCAAACTGCGGATGAACAAACATAATAAAATTTCGCCTTAACGCCAGAAAAGTAGCCGCCGATTATACCGCCTCACCAACAACTTCAATCACCTTTTCACACCACATTCAATCTCTCAGATCAAAGCCCCTTACTTCGAAAACCTAGGCTGGCTTTTTTTCGATACAATCGGCCACGTGTTTTGAATTTTGCCCAAGGAATCGACATGCCCACTTACCGCTCTCGCACCACCACCCACGGCCGCAATATGGCCGGCGCCCGCGCCCTCTGGCGCGCCACAGGCATGAAAGATGGTGATTTTGATAAACCCATCATTGCCATCGCCAACTCGTTCACCCAGTTTGTACCTGGGCACGTTCATTTACACAATATGGGCCAATTGGTCGCACGCGAGATCGAAAAAGCCGGTGGCGTCGCCAAAGAATTCAACACCATCGCCGTTGACGACGGCATCGCCATGGGCCACGGCGGCATGCTGTATAGCCTACCAAGCCGCGATTTAATTGCCGACTCAGTCGAATACATGGTCAATGCGCATTGCGCCGATGCAATTGTCTGCATTTCCAACTGCGACAAAATCACCCCCGGCATGCTGATGGCGGCACTACGCCTCAATATTCCGGTGATTTTCGTTTCTGGCGGCCCAATGGAAGCGGGCAAAGTCGACTGGAAAGGCACCGTACGTAAACTTGACCTTGTTGACGCAATGGTCGAGGCCGCCGACAGCCGAGTAAGCGACGAAGAAGTCGCCGCCGTTGAGCGCAGCGCCTGCCCGACTTGCGGCTCTTGCTCAGGCATGTTTACCGCCAACTCGATGAACTGTCTCACCGAAGCACTTGGCCTATCATTACCGGGCAACGGCTCAATGCTGGCTACACACGGTGACCGCAAACAGCTATTCCTACAAGCGGGCCGCACCATTGTTGAGCTTGCTAAACGTTATTACGAGCAAGGCGACGAATCTGCTTTGCCACGCTCAATCGCCACGCGCGAAGCATTTGAAAACGCCATGAGTCTGGATGTGGCCATGGGCGGCTCCACCAATACCGTATTGCACTTGCTCGCAGCAGCGAACGAGGCCGGCGTTGACTTCAAAATGGCCGACATCGACCGCATTTCACGCCGCGTTCCTTGCCTCGCCAAAGTCGCCCCCGCAACGCAAAAATACCACATGGAAGACGTGCACCGCGCCGGTGGCGTAATTGCACTACTCGCCGAACTATCGCGCGCCGGACTCATTCATCGCGATGTACCAACAGTGCACACCAAAACGCTCGGCGATGGCATAGACCAATGGGACATCGTCAAAAATGGTCCAGATAGTTTGGCGCACTTATTTTACCGCGCTGCTCCTGGCGGCGTCGCAACGACGATTGCATTTAGCCAATCGATGCGCTACCCCAACCTTGACCTCGACCGCGAAGGCGGCTGCATCCGCAGCAAAGAACACGCATACTCGCAAGACGGCGGGCTAGCAGTACTGTACGGCAACATTGCCGAGCGCGGCTGCATCGTCAAAACTGCGGGCGTCGATGACTCGATCTTGAAATTTACCGGTCGCGCCCGCGTCTACGAATCACAAGACGATGCCGTCGCCAGTATTTTGGCCGACGAAGTGATTGCTGGCGATGTCGTGATTATTCGCTACGAAGGCCCTAAAGGCGGCCCAGGCATGCAAGAAATGCTGTATCCAACGTCGTACCTCAAGTCGAAAGGCCTCGGCAAAGAATGCGCACTACTGACTGACGGCCGCTTCTCTGGTGGCACTTCTGGCCTATCAATTGGCCACGCCAGCCCAGAAGCCGCCGAAGGCGGTGCAATTGGCTTGGTAGAAGAAGGCGACACGATTGAAATCGATATTCCAAACCGCACCATCAATCTAAAAATTGACGCGGCCGCGCTTGCTGCACGCCGCACGGCAATGGAAGCCCGTGGCAAGCTGGCTTGGAAACCGGTTTCGCGTCAACGCGTGGTCAGCCCAGCCCTACGCGCCTACGCCGCAATGACCACCAGCGCCGACACTGGCGCCGTGCGTGACGTTAGCCAAGTTGAACGCCAAGATTAAACCTTTTACGGCTTAAATGACAAAAAGGCAGCTCACGCTGCCTTTTTTATTGCATGTATTAATCTAAGCGCCTTATGCAGCAAACGCTGGCGAAATATACCGTAGAAAAACAAAAAACCCGCTCAGCTTGCGCTAGCGGGTTTTTGCTTCGGATTTAAACCGAAATACTGGTGGCTCGTCTCGGAATCGAACCAAGGACACGCGGATTTTCAATCCGCTGCTCTACCAACTGAGCTAACGAGCCATGCTTAACTAAGCATTTGAAAAAGGGCCTAGCTTACAGCTAAACCCTTGAATTCCTTGGTGGCTCGTCTCGGAATCGAACCAAGGACACGCGGATTTTCAATCCGCTGCTCTACCAACTGAGCTAACGAGCCACTCGAAACACTACTTCGTTTCGAAGAGCCGCAATTAAACACCAGCACGTGCCTTACGTCAACTCCTTTCACGCTTTTCTATAGACCAAAGGAGACGATATTCAATAAATGACTGTTTTATTGCGATATTATTTTTCACCCGCTGAGCATCTTTTTAGCATTTCCGTAGTCCAACCCGCATTAAAAATAATTGATTCCCCTTGGAGCGCGATCTTGGAAACGTTTGAAATCATCAGCTACCTACTTGGCGCAGGCATGATTCTGGCTGGTTTAGCCGGCACCATTTTACCTTTGCTCCCATCAACACCTTTAATCTTTCTCGGCCTGTTACTCATCGCGTGGGGTAATCAATTTATCAACGTTAGCTGGCCGTCACTCAGCCTGTTATTGGTCATGATGCTGGTCGCTAGCGTTCTCGATTACATCGCCGGCGCAATGGGGGCGAAACGCGTTGGTGCGAGCCGCTACGCCGTCTGGGGGGCTTTAATTGGCTCGATTGTCGGCATGCTCGGCGGGATTATTGGTTTAATCCTCGGGCCGTTTTTAGGCGCTGCTGCGGGTGAGTTTTATGCCAGAAAAGATATGCTACACGCCGGCAAAGTCGGATTTGCCAGCGGCATCGGCATGTTGCTTGGCGCGATCGCTAAAGTCGGTTTGGCCTTAGCTATGCTGGGGGTGTTTTTGCTGGCGTGGTGGTTATAAGTCAATCGCCAGTGAATACAAACTTGAGTTATGCCTTTGATATGGTTGTTATGCAATGTTCATATCTGGTGTTGATGCTGTGCCGCGCTCGTCGAGCTGGGGCTTAAAATCCCGTTTAAGCGCACCGAGTGAGGAGAGAGACAAACGGTTTTATCGTTTGGCTCACGACAATCGAGGGCACAGCGGAGCTGGGCGAGATCAAAATCGCCTTTCTTTTCCCCCACTCTTTGGCGGACAAAAAGTTGAGGTACCGCCACTGACTGCGACTATAAAACACTGTGCCGCAGGCACTTAAAAACCATAAACACGTAATCTGAACATTGCCGATCATTAGTGGGTATATTGACAAAAAGCTTTAATTTTAAAGTACTCATAGATATACCCAACCCATTACACCCAACGTCGCAACCAAAAGAATAAACCCAAAAACACCGCAATACAGCCCATTAGCCCCAAGGCTGCGTAATAACCATAGGTCCAGCGTAGCTCGGGCATGATGTCAAAATTCATGCCGTAGATACCCGCAATCAGCGTTAGCGGCATAAAAATGGTGGTTATGACGGTGAGTAGCCGCATTTGTTCATTGAGTCGCTGCGACTGCAATGAAAGATAGATTTCTTGCAGACCGGAAATCATTTCACGTAGTGCTTCAACGGTTTCAATCGATTGCACCGTATGGTCGTACACATCACGCAAATACAGCTGGGTTTCACTATGAAAAAAATCGGCGTCATCTCGCTGCAGCACATTGAGCATCTCTCGCATCGGCCACAGACTGCGCTTTATTTGCTGCAAACTACGACGTAATGACTGCACCTCAACCATATGCTCGGGCTGGTTTTCACTATTGATCGCTTCGTCCAGCTCTTCGCAGCGCTCGCCCAATTGCTCAAGCACTAAAAAATAACGATCAACCAGTTTATCCAATAAGGCATAGGCTAAATAATCGGGACCCAGTTTACGAATTTGGGATTCACTATTTTTAAGCGTATCGCGAATCGCCGCAAAAGTGCCGCTGGGTTTTTCTTGAAAGGTCAGCACAAAACCACGCCCGACAATCAAGCTCACTTGCTCACCGGAAACACCGTCAGCGTCCCAATTCATCAATCGGGCGGTGATATACAAATAGCCGGGATATTGCTCAACCTTGGGGCGCTGCTGGGTATTCAGAATGTCTTCTAAAACCAGCGGATGCAATTTAAACCGCTGACCAATTAACTTGAGGATTTCAATATTTTCTAAGCCATGCACGTTCAACCACAAGGTATTGAACGTCGGCTGAAAAGTTCGACCTACATCAACGTCGCTAAAACTGGTCGCCAGGTAATCGCCAGGCAAAGGGCCAAATTCAATTAACGTCGCCAGCGTTGCCGCCGGCGCCTCTCCGCCGACATACCGCAAAGTACCGGGATCTGCGCCCGCTTTCGCTGAATTTAAATGCGCTTTTATACGTTGGCGACGGCTCGAATCATTAGATTTACGCCCATGTTTTGCCATGCAGTGATTTCCTCATTTAAGGCATACATCGTGAGTGGATGCGCCTCTAACCACGCCGCGTCTAATTCTAAGCAATAGCCGCCAGCACAATGCGACAGCAAACCCAATGGCGGCGCCTCATCCAGACGTGCACGATAAAACAACACCGCCATGCGTAAGCATAAAATGGCATCCCACTCAGCAGGTTGAATCTCTTGATCGGCGAGTTTGCTCAAACTACCAGCATGCGCCAGCACCAGCCGTGATAACCAATTTTGTTCACGCTTAGAAAAACCCGGCATATCGGCATGCTGCAAAATATACGCCGAATGCTTATGATAGCTGGCATGGGCAATCGAGCGGCCCACTTCGTGTAATCCCGCAGCCATCGTTAGGTTTCTGGCCAGCACGACATCATCGCTTTGCGTTTCACCGCGCAGCACATCAAATAATTGCGCAGCCAATTGCGACACCCGATATGCTTGCGGTCCATCCACATGGTAACGGCGCTGAAAGAAATCCACCGTTCGGTCTCGCACATCATATTGGGTTTGGCGTTGTACCAAATCATAAAGCACGCCATCACGCAGCGCGCCATAAGTGATCGACATGCGCTCGATACCGAGCATATCAAAGGCCGCCTGCATAATCGCTAAGCCACCGGGCAATACCGGGCGCCGATCATCGCGCAAACCGTTTAATTGCAAACTATTGATATGGCCGGCAGCAATCATTTTGCTGCGCAAAGCCGCTAAACCATCGCGAGTAATACCCAGTGGCGATAAATCGTTTAATTCTAAAATATCAGCTAATGATCGCGCCGTCCCTGAAGTACCGATCGCTCTTTGCCATTCTCCCGAGTAAAACGTGGGGACCAAGGGCAAGAAAGCCCCTCGCGCAGCGAGCTCGGCCGTTTCCATTCGTTCACGCGTAATAACACCATCGGGAAAATAACGCGCACTCCAACCCACACAACCGAGCTGAATGCTTTCCGTACTAAATGAGCGATACTGACTGCCGATGATTAACTCGGTTGATCCGCCGCCAATATCAATCACCAAGCGGCGCTCTCGCGTACTCGGCAAACTGTGTGCGGCACCGATATAAATTAATCGCGCTTCTTCGCGGCCAGCAATAATCTCAATGGGAAAACCCAAGGCCGCCTCGGCCTGAGGTAAAAAAGCGGCGCTATTTCTAGCGATACGAAAGGTATTGGTGGCAACCGCACGCACGCATTGCGGCGGCAAGCCAGCCAAGCGCTCCCCAAATCGCGCGAGTGCCGCGGTCATTTCGTCGATGGCTTCAGCAGTTAAACAACCATGGGCATCTAAACCGGCACCTAAACGAACCGTTTCTTTCAAAGAATCCAGCGGAAACAAAGCCCCTTCGACCACACGGGCGACTTGCAAGCGAAAACTGTTGGAGCCGAGATCCACAGCGGCAATGACAGAACAGTCGCCCATTCAGTAAAACTCCAGTAGGTAGCGGGTTTGCGGGCATAACAATACGTAAAAGTCATGTTTGTGGCAAACGCAAATCATAAAGGGCAGCCACAGCCGCCCTTTATTAGACACTACTTCCTTCAGACTAGGGCAATAAACCTCACCCTAATCTGATACATCAGCTTACTGCAAAGCGACGCGATCGACTTCTTCTTGGGTTTTATGGCGAACATCTTGGCCTTTAACCAAGTAAATCACATGCTCGGCGACATTCACCCCCAAATCACCAATACGCTCAATGGCTTTGGCAATCCACAAAATATCCAAAATCAAGGTAATCGAACGTGGATCTTCCATCATGACGGTAATCAATTGGCGATGCAGCGCTTGATATTCTTGATCCAGCTGCGCATCAGCACGAATGACTTCTGACGCACTCACCGCATCCATACGGGCAAATGAATCAAGCGCATTGGACAACATATCCAGCGCCAAATCCGCAATATGGTTGAGGTCATGAAAACGTGGCACTTGCAAACGGCCAGATTCATAAATGTTTTTTGCTCGTTTGCAGATTCGATACGCTTTATCGCCAATGCGTTCCAAATCTTCAACCGACTTAATCACCGTCATCACCATCCGCAAATCGGTGGCCGCAGGCTGACGACGCGCAATCATATGCACACACATATCATCGAGCTTGACGTGCATTTGATTCACTTGCGTTTCTTGATCAATGACTTTATTAATAATTGCCACATCGCCCGATGCCAAAGCTTGCATCGCCAAGCGAACTTGCTCTTCGACCAAGCCGGCCATTCCCATCACTTGGGAGCGAATTGCCTCTAAATCGGCATCAAATTGCTTTGAAATATGTTCTGACATGACACAGCTTCTCCAGTGTATTAATCGGTGCAAAATACCAGCTTTTTATTACAGTACTGTTTCATCTGCCCGTGAGCGGCGAATTTTTCATCCGCCGCTGCTCGCTTATTTAATGGTTTTCACCCCGTTAGCCGTACCCAATAAGAGCACGTCAGCACGGCGATGGGCAAATAAACCGTTGGTCACAACGCCAACAATTTGATTAATTTGTGTTTCCAACACGGTAGCCTGACTAATCGACAAACCATGCACATCAATAATGATATTCCCGTTATCAGTCACTACGCCTTCACGGTAAGCAGGGTGTCCGCCCAATTTAACCAACTCACGCGCCACATGAGAGCGCGCCATTGGGATGACTTCCACCGGCAACGGAAAATTACCCAATACATCGACCAATTTGCTTTCATCGCAAATACAGATAAATTGCCCAGCAACCGCTGCAATGATTTTCTCGCGCGTTAACGCCGCGCCACCACCCTTAATCATTTGCAATTGATGATTAATTTCATCCGCGCCATCAACATACACCGGCAAGTCATCAATGGTATTTAAATCAAATACCGGAATCCCGTGTGATTTTAAGCGCGCTACGCTGGCTTCTGACGAAGACACCGCGCCTTTAATTTGGCCTTTGATTTCAGCTAATGCATCAATAAAGTAATTGGCAGTCGAACCAGTACCAACGCCAACAATACAATTTTCAGGCACATAGGCGACTGCTGCACGGCCTACCGCTTCTTTCAATTCATTCTGTGTCATGTGGTTCAACTCCTGATTAGCCGCCATTAAAAATAACTACACCAAGGTTTCTGCTAACGTGGTTTGTCTCGCAGTACAAACCCATCGTTAACAAGCCTCTCATTCTAGCGCCGAACACCGGCAATGAAGCTTGTGACGCATCAAACACCATTTGATGGCCAGCGCAAAGTCGCCAAACATCGCGATTAAAGCGACACTAAATACTGCCGAATCCCATCGAGCAGCATTTGCACGGCAATCGCCGTCAAAATCAAACCCATTAAACGCTCAAATGCCGTCGTTACCTGCGCGCCGAGCACTTGGCTAATTTTTTCCGAAAACGCCAATGTGAGAGCGCAAATGAGCATGGTTAACGCCAATGCCGCCACCCACACTTCAATCCGCTCCGGATCGCGCGAAACCAATAACAGCACCGTGGCCAATGCCGATGGTCCTGCCAATAAAGGAATCGCCAACGGCACAATATACGGCTCGCCCTCGCTGGTGTCGCCAAAAACGCCATCGGGATGGGGAAACACCATCCGCAGCGCAATTAAAAACAAAATCACGCCACCGGCAATACCGAGTGAGGTTTGCGACAAATGCATGACTTCAAGAAACTTTTGGCCAAACAACATAAAAGTCACCAGCACCACAAACGCAACACTGACCTCGCGAAAAATCATTCGCCAGCGCCGCGCCTTGGGGACTTTTTTCATCATTGCGACAAACAAAGGAATGCCGCCCAAGGGATCAATCACCAAGAGCAGCAAAATAAAAGCGGAAAGAAAAGTTTGTGATTCCATAGCTTAGTGTACATCCAAACAAGCTAAATATTGATTCGGGAAAGCCATCAAATCCAAGCTATTTTTCCAAAATTTGAGTGGGTATATTGTTGCAGAATTTAATCAAAAAGGATTACAACATCATACCCCGTCTTTTTTAGACTACGGGCAGATGCGGCATGATTGCAGGCATTTTTTGTAGCTGTAACACTCGGCTTTGCGTTTCAAGCTGCATTATTTTTTGGCGATGCGTAGCGCTGATTTTTCGCTCGGGCAAAGACTGCTGTGCAAATAGCTGCGCGTAAAAAGGCAGCGCTAACTCAGCTTGCTGCTTAGCCAGATAGCAATCAATTAAAGCCTTGCAACAGCGGGTTTGTAGGCTAGGTACGCCTGCCTGCTCTGCTAACTGCTGCGCTTGTAATAAAATGGCTTCCGCGTCTGTTGCTTGCAATTGCAGCAAGATCTCACCCAAACCCGTCAACGCATGCGCCTTGCCCCACAGATTATCATTGGCGCTATGCAAATCATACGCCGTTGCCAACTCAACTCTAGCCTGCTGCAACATGCCTTGTTGCCCATGAATCAAACCGCGGTAATACACAATTTCTGCCGCCCACACTTTATTGTGCAACGGCAGCTCCATTAAACGCTCGGCGCGGGCAATCGCATCTAAAGCTTGAGCATAACGCTGCAAACGATATTGATCACTCGCGACATACAGCAAGGCATCGCACTCTAGCAGTGGATCGGCAATCGCCACCGCCATTTTGAGCGCCATTTCACTGCAACGCAAAGCGGCTTCATCATCTTTAAAACCGATATAAACCTGACCAATCCCTAAATAAACCCGAACACATTGCCCGAGGTTTTGTGCTGCTTTGGCCTGCATTAACGCTTTAGTCCATTGATCGAGTGCCAATAAAGGCTGATCATTCAATAAATAAGACGTCGCCAACAACAGTAATGAATTGGTCGAGCTGCCAATCTGCCCAGCTTGCCGATAACTCGCCGCCGCCTGACTAAATGCCGTTTGCGCCGCATGATGCGCACTAAAATGCTGATGGGCGTGCCCTAAAATATCTAACGCCATCCCGTGTAACCGCGGGTCAGCTTGGCTTTCAGCCACCCATTGCTGCGCTTGATCGGGCAAAGGCGGCGAGCCGCACTCGGCACAACTTAACACCGTCTCAAGTTGAGTCAATAACGCTAAACGCGCGGTCATACTGCCATCTCCCACACCACGGCACCCGCGCCATGACGCATCGCCAAATACAAAGCCAAATCTGCACGCAATTGCAATACGTCCACGGTGTCGCCCTGCTGATAAATTGTGCCGCCCATACTTAGCGTCAGTGCCTCGGGTAAATCACTAAAATCCAATAACGCGAGCTGATGTTGAATTTGCTCAATCAATACATTGGCCAAGTCTGCCGAGCTAGCGGGCAACATCAATTTAAAGACCAACTGCCCGCCCGCAATCAACTCCGCCCCTTCTGGTAGCGTGTCTTGCAAAACCTTGGCAATGCGCACACTGCAATCATTACTTTTTGCTTCGCCCATTACGTCGCGCAAATAGGTCGATTGATCAACGCCAAGGTGCAATACACATAAAGACGGATGATCAATCGCCTGAGCCAACAACATCGGCCAGCGCGCTTCCAAATAACGTAGATTATGTAAGCCCGTCACCGCATCACGATAAGTGGTGCTTTCCAGCAAACGCACCTGTTCATCTTGCTGAGCGTTTTTTAGTCGCAGTAGATCAATCTCAATATCGCTAGTGGTTTGCTGGAGTTTGAATTCGACCTCACGTAAGCGCCGTGGACGTTGTGGTTTTTTTTGTTGCGCTAAATGCAACATGGCCGCCTGATAAAAATCAACTGCCGCCGCGAACTGCTGGCACGCTTGGCTCGCCTGCGCCAATTTAATCAGCATTGCGCCGCGCAAATCACTGGCGCCAGCATGCGCCAAAGCCGAACTCGCCCGGCTGATCGCCGCTGGTAAGCCATCGATTTGATTCATTCGTAGATACAGCGACAAAATCGACCAATGCAACATAAAGCTTTCGCCATCATCAACCAATAACACCGCTTGCTCAAATTGCGCCAAAGCCGCCGGCCATTGCTGCTGTAATTGATACAAGCGAGCAGACTGCGCCAGTAAAACGGCATCGTTTTGCAGCACAGTCATTGCTAACGCTTGTGCTTGCAATGGCGCAGCGGCTGTCTCTTGGCCCATCGCCCACAAATCAGCCGCCAGACCTAAATAAGCCGAGCAATAGTGCGCCTCACGCTCAGCCAAAGAGAGCGCGTGCTGATGCAAGCTTAAAGCGCGTTCAAATTGCCCACTGTCATGCACAATGTCTGCGATTGCCAACCAATAACCGGCTTCATTACTCTGCTCAACTTGAGCATGGCTCAGACCATCAAGAAAGTGTTGCAATGCCTGATGAGATTGCCCTTGCTGCAGCAGAGTACGGCCCAAAACCAAAGAATTCATTACTTACCCAAACCTTAAGCGCAATACCTATCTAAACAGACAAAACATAAAAAAAGCCTCGCAAAGCGAGGCCTTTTTTATTTCAATAGCCTTACCAAGCGCCAATGTACTCCAAAATCCCTTCGGCTGCATTACGACCTTCATAGACCGCTCGCACGACCAAATCAGCGCCACGAACTTGGTCGCCACCCGCGAAAATTTTCGGGTTAGACGTTTGATGTTTGAATGCTTGTTTTTCAGCAGCAATCGTGCGGCCCCAGTCATCGGTTTTCACGCCTTGCGCGTCAAACCAGCTTTCTGGCTCGGCAGAGAAACCAAACGCCACCACCACGTGATCGCAATTAACAACGCGTTCAGAACCGGCAATCAATTCTGGACGACGACGCCCTTTTTCATCTGGCGCGCCCAATTGGGTCGACACCAAAGTCAATGCCAAGCTGCCATCGGCGTTTTGCTCGATTTTTACTGGCTGGCTATTCCATTGGAATTCAACGCCTTCTTCTTTGGCGTTCGCCACTTCGCGTTTCGAGCCCGGCATGTTTTCTTCGTCACGGCGGTAAGCGCAAATCACGCTGGCTGCGCCTTGGCGGATCGAAGTGCGGTTGCAATCCATGGCGGTATCGCCACCACCAAGCACCACCACACGTTTACCTTGCATCGAAACAAACGCTTCTTCGCCCAAAGTACCCATGCTATTGCGCACGTTGTTGATCAAGAACGGCAAAGCTTCCATCACGCCTGGCAATTCTTCACCGGCAAAGCCACCCTTCATGTATTTGTACGCACCCATACCCATAAACACCGCATCGTAATCAGCGAGCAATGTTTCGATGCTCACATCTTTGCCGATTTCAGTATTCAGGCGGAATTCAACGCCCATGTCTTCCATGATTTTACGGCGCGTCGCGATGACTTCTTTTTCCAGTTTGAATTCTGGAATACCAAACGTTAACAAGCCGCCGATTTCTTCGTAGCGATCAAATACCACCGGAGTAACGCCGTTACGCACCAAAATATCCGCACAGCCAAGGCCAGCTGGGCCAGCACCGATAATGGCGACTTTTTTGTCGGTCTTAATCACGCCCGACATATCTGGACGCCAGCCCGCTTTGAAGGCTTCGTCAGTAATGTATTTTTCCACCGAACCAATCGACACCGCACCGGCTTCAACTTGATTCAAGGTACATGCGCCTTCGCACAAACGATCTTGTGGGCAAACACGACCGCAAATTTCTGGCAATGAATTGGTTTTGTGGCTCAATTCAGCCGCTTCAAACAATTTACCTTCGTCGACCAATTGCAACCATTGCGGAATATGGTTGTGCACTGGGCACTCCCATGAGCAATACGGATTGCCACAGCCAAGGCAACGACCAGCTTGTTCGCCCGAGCTGGTTTTATCCAGTGGCGTGTAGATTTCTTTGAATACAAATTTACGTTTCTCAACCGCGACTTTATCGCCAGGGTTGCGAGCAACATTCAGAAACTGAAATACATCTGACATGGTATTACCTCGGGGAGTAGTGAGTAGGAATGGGGGAGTAAAACCACTCCCTGCTCCCCATTCCCGACTCCCTATCTAAATTAGTCTTTTAGCAATGCGTCGAGCTTGGCCACTTTTGGTTTCACCAACCAGAAGTAATCGACTGCTTCATCAAAGTTCGCCAGCAGTTCAGCGCCCTTGCTCGACCCAGTCAATGCCACGTGGGCAGTGATTTTGTCTTTCAAGAAAGCACGAATAGCGCCGTAGGCTTCACCGTTGATCAAGTTGGTATCGATTAGTTCGTTGTTGTAGCGATAAGCAAATTTTTGCTTCGGATCGTAAACCAGTGCAAAACCACCGGTCATACCCGCACCAAAGTTGTAACCGGTTTCACCGAGCACCACTACGCAGCCGCCAGTCATGTATTCACAACCGTGATCGCCAACACCTTCAATCACCGCTGTCGCGCCTGAGTTACGCACCGCGAAACGCTCACCGGCCATACCCGCAGCAAACAATTCACCGCCGGTTGCGCCATACAGACACGTGTTACCGGCAATGACTGCGTCGCTGGAAGCAAATTCGCTACCCACGGGTGGATAGATAATCACTTGGCCGCCGTTCATGCCTTTACCGACGTAATCGTTGGCGTCGCCAGCGAGTTCCAATGTCAAACCTTTGGCATTCCACACCCCAAATGATTGACCGGCTGAACCGTGCAATTTCAAGTGCAAAGTGCCTTCTGGCAAACCATCTGCGCCGTGTGCTTTGGCGATTTCACCTGACAAACGCGCACCGATTGAACGATGAATATTGCGGACATCGTATTCAAAGCGTTGTGGCGTTTTGGCTTTAATGCCTGCCAGCGCGTCTTTAACCATTTCTTCAGCCAACTCACCCTTGTCAAAACTTGGGTTGCGCTCATCCACGCAGAAGCGTGATTCTGAATCTGGCGTGCTGCCTTGGCTGAGCAATGCACCCAGCGCGAGTTTTTGTTGTCTTTCAGTTGCGCCGTCGATTAAGCCGAGCATTTCAGTGCGGCCAATCATTTCTTCAAATGTGCGTACACCCAGCGCCGCCATCAATTCACGAGTTTCTTGCGCGATGAAAGTGAAGTAATTCACCACCATTTCTGGCAAGCCGATAAAGAACTTGCTACGCAATTTGATTTCTTGTGTTGCCACACCCGTTGCGCAATTGTTCAAGTGGCAAATACGCAAGTATTTGCAACCCAAAGCCACCATCGGGCCAGTACCAAAGCCGAAACTTTCCGCGCCCATGATCGCGGCTTTCACCACGTCTAGACCGGTTTTCAAACCACCATCCGCTTGCACGCGAACCCGGCCACGCAGACCATTGGCACGCAATACTTGTTGCGCTTCGGTCAGGCCAAGCTCAAACGGTGAGCCGGCGTATTTAACTGAAGCCAGCGGCGAAGCAGCGGTTCCGCCGTCATACCCCGAAATCGTAATCAAATCGGCGTAGGCTTTGGCCACACCGGCAGCAATGGTGCCGACGCCTGGTTCTGCCACCAACTTCACTGAAACCAAGGCTTCTGGGTTGACCTGCTTCAAGTCAAAAATCAACTGCGCCAAGTCTTCAATCGAATAAATATCGTGATGCGGTGGCGGTGAAATCAAGCTAATGCCCGGCTTGCTGTGACGCAATTTAGCAATCAGCGGCGAGACTTTATCGCCCGGCAATTGGCCGCCTTCACCCGGCTTAGCGCCTTGTGCCACTTTAATTTGCAGTACTTCAGCATTCACCAAGTAGTGCGGCGTAACGCCGAAACGACCTGAGGCGACTTGCTTGATTTTCGACATTTTTGACGTGCCGTAGCGCGCTTCGTCTTCACCACCCTCACCCGAGTTCGAGCGAGCGCCAAGGCGATGCATACCTTCTGCCAACGCTTCGTGCGCTTCTGGGCTTAAGGCACCCAGCGACATACCGGCGGAGTCAAAACGCTTCACAATCGATGAAATTGGCTCAACTTCGTCGATCGAGATCGATTTGGCGGGGTCAATTTGCAATGCCATCAAATCGCGCAACATGGCCACTGGGCGAGTATTCACCAGTGCCGCGTATTTGCTGTATTCCTTATAATCACCGCCTTGCACCGCTTTTTGCAGCTGCATCACCACATCTGGGTTGTAAGCGTGATATTCCTCACCAAACACATATTTCAGCAAACCACCTTGTGCCAATGGGCGCATTGGGTTGAAGGCTAATTTATTCAGTTTGATTTGATCGGCTTCAAAATCAGCGAAGTTAGCCCCAGAAATACGCGATACCGTGCCAGTTAGGCACAAATCGATCACTTCTTCACCAATCCCGACACCTTCAAACAATTGCGAACCGCGATACGAAGCCACGGTCGAGATACCCATTTTCGACAAGATTTTCATCAAGCCTTTATTGATACCCTTACGGAAATTGTTCGCTGCTTTTTCTAGCGTGCCTTCCACTTGGCCCATATCGACCAATTCTTTGATCGTTTGGTAAGCAAGGTAAGGCACGACTGCGGTGGCGCCGTAGCCAATCAAACAGGCGAAATGATGTGGGTCGCGGGTAGTGGCGGTTTCAACGATGATATTGGTTTTGCAACGCAAACCGGCGTTGATCAAGCCATGATGTACCGCACCGACGGCGAATAATGCCGGAATCGGCATACGGCCTTTGGCGATGTTTTTATCCGACAACACGATAATCACCGTGCCAGCGTTTACGCTAGCGATGACATCGGCTTGCAGCTTTTCAATTGCCGCTTGCAAGCTTACGCCTTCAAACGTCAATGCAAAATGTGCAGTTTTGAAGTCTGGATCAGTTTGGCTGGTCAAGACGGCGAATTTATCCGTCGACAACACTGGCGAAGTCACTTCCATACGTTTGGCGTGGTCTGGGCCATCTTCAAACAGATTGCGCTCAGGGCCAAAGCAAGTGTTCAGCGACATGACAATCGCTTCACGGATCGGGTCGATCGGTGGGTTGGTTACTTGCGCGAATTGTTGGCGCAAGAAGTCATACGGTGAACGCACTTTTTCTGACAACACCGCCATCGGCGTGTCGTCACCCATCGAACCAATCGCTTCTTGACCGTCATTGGCCAAGATGCGCAAGATTTGATCGCGCTCTTCAAACGTCAACTGGAATTGTTTTTGGTACGTCAGCAAGGCGGCTTTGTCCATCTCTTCGAGTGGACTATTGTCAGCAGCCATTTCCAAATGCTGGGCGTGTTCTTTGAGCCAAGCGCGGTATGGTTGTGCCGTTTTGAGTTTGTTATCAATTACATCAGATTCGATAAACTCGCCCGATTTGAAATCAACGGCAACGATTTGGCCTGGTTTCACACGGCCTTTTTTCACTACTTCTTCTGGCTTGTAGCCCCATACGCCGATTTCCGAGGCGATGGTGATATGGCGATCTTTGGTAATCACATAACGCGCTGGACGCAAACCGTTACGGTCAAGCGCACAACCGGCGTAGTCGCCAGCGGCCCAAACGATACCAGCTGGGCCATCCCATGGCTCCATGTGCAGCGAGTTGTATTCGTAGAAAGCGCGTAAATCGCGGTCATTGGTATCGACGTTTTGCCAAGCTGGTGGCACCATCAAACGGAAAGCGCGGAACACATCCACACCGCCGAGCACCAAGCTTTCCAACATATTGTCCATACTCATCGAGTCTGAACCGTTGGTTTGCACGATAGGACGAATCGCTTCCATATCCAGCGCATTGCTGTCCATGATCGCTTCACGTGCACGTGCCCACGCGCGGTTACCCGTCAGCGTGTTGATTTCACCATTGTGTGCGAGGAAACGGAAAGGCTGCGCCAATTTCCATTGTGGCCACGTATTGGTCGAGAAACGTTGGTGATACACCGCCATACTCGAAGCAAAACGCTCGTCTTTTAAATCGAGATAAAAGACCGGCAGATTTTCTGGTGTCACCAAGCCCTTATATGACATCACATAAGGGTTGAGTGTTGGGATGTAGAAAGCGGCATCAGCCGTATTGGCTTTTTCTGCCAAGCGACGCGCTTGATACAAACGTCGAGCAAAATCAAGCTCCGACAGGGTCACTGGCGAATTAACAAAGATTTGCTGAATGGTCGGCAAAGAGCGCATTGCCGCTGCGCCAAGCGCATCGAGGTTGACTGGTACGTCGCGAACACCCGCTACTTGCAAGCCTTGGCTTTCAAGCGCTGACACGAGATTGCTGATCGACTTGGCCGACTCAGTTTTATCGAGCGCAGAAAAAACCAAGCCCGCAGTAAACTGCTCAGCTAAGACGTAGCCATTATCCGCAGCAACTGCGCGTAAAAAGCCCTTTGGCAAGCGAAATAGCAAACCACAACCATCGCCCGATTTACCATCAGCAGCCACCGCTCCGCGGTGAGTCAAACAGGCCAGCGAATTGATCGCAGTCGAGACCAGCCAGTGACTCGGCTTATCATCCATTTGTGCAATCAAACCGAAGCCGCAGCTATCTTGCTCGAACTGCGGGCGGTACAACGTGCCCTTCAACCAGCTTTGTCTATCCATCACAGCGGCACCCTTACAAAAGCTCAAGAATCAGTCAAATACATGCTGCTAGGGTTTGACCCTAGTCAAGCAAAGGGGCTTGATTCTAGCGATAAAGGGGGCTCAAAGCAACTCAAAGCCATAAATGAACAGCAATCGGGGGAAACCCCAAGAAAGGGCTAGATTGGGAGGTGAAGATTGACGAAAATACTTAATAAATCAGTCAGTTTGCGCAAAACATTCGTTCAGAATTCTTCGCGCAAACGAACTCAATTTGCCGATTTTAGCGGCGTTTTGATAGCTCACTACGCTCAATCGCAATGGCGATCAAATAATGGATAATATCGCGGTCATGACCGATTTTTTCGATGCATGCGGCGCGCAAACGATCGACTAAATATTGCTCAGGTGAATCAATCACGCGAGCAAAACGATTGTATTTAAACTGCGAATTACCGACGATTTCTTCCAAAACGTCTAAACGCTCAGGTTGATTATTGCGTAAGCGATACATTTTGCTTTTGGCTAACACTTTACGCTCATGATTCGGCCGTAAAATCACATGCCAATTGCTCGGCTCGTTTTGAACTTCTTCCATTTGGTCTCATCCCTACGTGATAGCCTGCGGCGTTGACGCTTTAAAGCAGCGTCAAACACTCAGGCTGATAAATCTCGACGGCATCATTGCGCCATCAAGATTAGAATGCGTTGATTATACGGCCAATCAAACATTGATATTCATAATCCACGCCTAGCGGACAGTGCGAATTCATTTTCACTTTTTATCCGTGAAGCCAGCACAATAAAAAAAGCCAACAAATGCGGCATACCGTTCACTTAAACACACCTTTTAACGCAGAGACGCAAAGGCGCAGAGAAAAACCAAATCCGAACTCAAACCGGTAGCAAACACCACAATTTAAACTGCGACTGGTTGATGTTTTGCGGTGTTTTGCTCCGCGTCTCTGCGCCTCTGCGTCGGCGTCTCAATGTTTAGCTTAAGTGAACAGCACTACAACAAATGTTGGCTCTTTATCTATGTATCTACCGGTAGCACTTAATTAAAAAGGGCTGCCGGCCAATACCCATCAACGTGGCAGTACGGTTTTGCCCATCAAGAATTGATCGACCTCACGTGCGGCTTGGCGGCCTTCGCGGATGGCCCACACAATTAACGATTGACCACGGCGCATATCACCCGCGGCAAATACTTTGGCAACATTGGTTTGATAGCAAGCTTGGCCCTCAGTGGTGGCTTTGGCATTGCCACGCGCATCTTTTTCGACGCCAAAGGCGTCAAGAATGCTAGCAACAGGATGGGTAAAGCCCATCGCCAAGAACACCAAATCGGCTGGCAGTTCAAATTCACTGCCAGCAATCGGCGTCGGTTTGCCGTCTTGCCATGCTAAACGCACCAACTGCACCGCTTTGAGTACGCCATTTTCACCAACAAACGCTTGCGTTTGCACGGCAAAATCACGATCAGCACCTTCTTCATGACTACTCGAAGTGCGCATTTTGACCGGCCAATATGGCCAAACCAGCGGTTTGTTTTCTTGCTCTGGCGGTTGTGGCATTAATTCCAGCTGCGTCACGCTCGCTGCGCCATGCCGGTTACTGGTCCCCACGCAGTCAGAACCGGTATCGCCACCACCAATCACCACCACATGTTTACCCGCCGCATGGATTGGATTGGCAGCACCGCCGGCCACTTGTTTGTTTTGCGCGATCAGCAATTCCAAAGCGTAATGCACACCTTTTAGCTCGCGCCCCGCTACGGGTAAATCACGCGGCACTTCTGCGCCACCGGCCAAAATCACTGCGTCAAACTCAGCATCGAGCTCTGCAGGAGTAATCACGGTTTGCGCATCGCAAACGATACCAGCAGGTATGTCTTTAGAACCAACAATGGTATTGGTCTTAAATAAAATACCCTCAGCTTTTAATTGCGCCAAACGACGATCAATCACCGATTGCTCTAATTTAAAATCAGGAATGCCGTAGCGCAGTAAACCACCCACTGCGGCGTTTTTCTCAAACACCGTAACGGCGTGACCAGCCCGCGCCAGCTGCTGCGCGGCAGCCAAACCCGCTGGGCCAGAACCAACAACAGCGACTTTTTTACCGGTTTTAACGCTAGCAATTTGCGGTAGCACCCAGCCGTTTTCCCAGCCTTTATCAATAATCGAGCGCTCGATGGATTTAATACCGACCGGATCATCATTAATGCCTAGCGTACAGGCGGCTTCGCACGGCGCAGGGCACACACGGCCAGTAAACTCCGGAAAGTTATTGGTTGAATGCAGTACATCCAACGCGGTTTTCCAGTCTTGGTGGTAGACCAAATCATTAAAATCAGGGATCACATTGTTAACTGGGCAGCCGTTATTGCAAAACGGAATGCCGCAGTCCATGCAGCGTGCGCCTTGCAATTTGGCTTTGTCATCGCTTAATGCCGGAACAAATTCACGATAATGCGTTAGGCGCTGGGCCACCGGCTCGTAACTGTCTTTGACGCGTTCAATTTCTAAAAATCCAGTTGGCTTGCCCATTATGCAATCTCCTTCACTGCGGCTGCGGCACTGACATTCGCTGCGGCCATTTCTTTCAATGCCCGGCGATATTCATTCGGGAACACCTTCACAAAAGCGGCACGGCTTACTGGCCAATCTTGCAGCAACTGGCTGGCACGCACACTGCCGCTTAACTCTGCATGGCGAGCAATCAAAGCTTTGAGCTGGGTTTCATCAGCGATGTCATTGTGGAACGGCGCGGCTTGTTCAGCAGCGGGTAACACGCGCTCTAGCGCAACTTGCGCCATATTGCAGCGCGCAGCAAACACGCCTTCAGGATCGTAGACATACGCCACGCCACCCGACATCCCGGCGGCAAAATTGCGCCCCGTTTGCCCCAGAACTACCACCGTACCACCGGTCATGTATTCACAACCATGGTCGCCCAAGCCTTCAACCACCGCGGTGGCGCCCGAGTTACGCACCGCGAAACGCTCGCCGCCAACACCAGCAAAGAACGCCTCACCGGCAATCGCGCCAAACAGCACGGTATTGCCAACGATGATGTTTTCCCAAGTTTTGCCGCTAAATGCCGCATTCGGACGAATCACAATTCGCCCACCCGACAAGCCTTTACCCACGTAGTCATTACCTTCACCGGTTAAGGTGATGGTGATACCGCGCGCCAAGAAGGCGGCAAAACTTTGCCCTGCCGTGCCGTGTAGCGCCACTTGCAGTGTGTCTTCCGGCAGGCCGGCATGGCCGTAACGACGTGCCACTTCACCCGAGAGCATCGCCCCCACAGTACGGTTGATGTTTTTCACCGCAAGACTGATTTTGGTCACTTCACCGCGTTCCAACGCCGGCGCAGCTTGCGCCAACAATTGATTGTCGAGCGCTTTATTCAAGCCATGATCTTGCTGTTCGGCATGCAGGCGTGACACTTCTGGTGCGGCTTTGGGTTGGTAGAAAATCTTGCTAAAGTCCAGACCCTTGGTCTTCCAATGGTCTACCCCTGCCTGTTTATCCAGTAAATCAGAACGGCCAATCAATTCATCAATGGTGCGAACGCCCATTTCGGCCATGATTTGCCGCGCTTCTTCGGCAACGAAGAAGAAGTAATTCACCACATGCTCAGGCTGACCCGAGAAACGCTGACGCAGCACTGGATCTTGCGTCGCAACGCCGACTGGGCAAGTGTTCAGATGGCATTTGCGCATCATAATGCAGCCTTCCACCACCAGCGGCGCGGTGGCAAAACCAAATTCATCCGCACCGAGCAAGGCGCCAATCACCACGTCACGACCGGTTTTCATTTGGCCGTCAACTTGCACCCGAACTCGACCGCGCAGCTTGTTCAGCACCAGCGTTTGCTGGGTTTCAGCCAATCCTAATTCCCACGGACCGCCCGCGTGTTTAATCGACGATTGTGGCGAAGCACCAGTGCCGCCGTCATGGCCGGCAATCACCAAGTGATCGGCCTTGGCTTTAGTCACCCCTGCCGCCACGGTACCCACGCCGACTTCAGCCACCAATTTCACCGAAATCGACGCCACTGGATTGACGTTTTTCAAGTCGTGAATCAGCTGCGCCAAATCTTCAATCGAATAAATATCGTGATGTGGCGGCGGAGAAATCAAGCCGACGCCCGGCACCGAATGGCGCAATTTACCGATGTATTCGGAAACCTTGTGCCCCGGCAATTGACCACCTTCACCGGGCTTGGCGCCTTGCGCCATTTTGATCTGGATTTGATCGGCGTTAACCAAGTATTCCGTCGTCACCCCAAAGCGGCCCGATGCGACTTGTTTAATCGCCGAGCGCAGGCTATCGCCTTCTTTAAACGTGTAATCACGCTCGATGCGGTTTTTACCGATCACATCCGACAACGTTTGGCCGGCTTTCAGCACGCCAAAACGCGCCGCGTCTTCACCGCCTTCACCGGTATTGGATTTACCGCCAATGCGGTTCATCGCAATCGCCAAGGTTGAATGCGCTTCGGTCGAAATCGAGCCGAGCGACATCGCCCCCGTGGCAAAGCGTTTCACAATCTCGGCCGCCGATTCAACTTCAGCCAACGGCACAGGTGCGCCCGCCGGTTTAATTTCAAACAGGCCACGCAAAGTCAGGTGACGTTTGCTTTGATCGTTAATCAGCGCGGCGTATTCTTTGTACGTTGAATACGAATTGCTGCGCGTTGCGTGTTGCAATTTGGCAATCGAATCTGGCGTCCACAAATGGTCTTCACCACGAATCCGGAAGGCATATTCGCCACCGGCATCCAGCTGATTGGCCAATACTGGGTCGCTACCAAATGCCGAGGTATGTAGCCGCACCGCTTCTTCAGCAATGTCAAACAGACCAATACCCTCAACATTACTGGCCGTGCCGGTGAAGTATTTTTTCACCACTGATTTTTGCAAGCCAATCGCTTCAAAAATCTGCGCGCCGGTGTACGACATATACGTTGAGATGCCCATTTTTGACATCACTTTCATCAAGCCTTTACCCACGGCTTTGATGAAGTTTTTCTGGTATTTCGCCGCCAGCTCCGCGTCGCCGCCATTGGCATACGCCAAATCCGCCAGCGTAGCCAAGGTCAAATACGGATACACCGCTTCTGCGCCGTAGCCGCCAAGCAAGGCGATATGGTGCGTTTCTCGCGCTGAGCCGGTTTCAACCACTAAACCAGTGCTGGTACGTAGGCCGCGTTTTACCAAGTGCTGATGAATCGCCGAGGTGGCCAGCAAGGCAGGAATCGCCACATGCTTGGCATCCATCGCCCGATCAGAAACGATCAAAATATTGGCGCCAGATTTGACGGCGTCTTCCGCTTCGGCCACCAAAGACGCTAAGCGCGCTTCAACGCCCTCTTTACCCCAAGCAACGGGGTAGCAGATATCCAGTTGATGCGAATAAAACTTACCGCCAGTGTACTGGCCGATATTGCGGATTTTTTCAAACTGCGCGCTAGATAAGACCGGTTGCGCCACTTCGAGGCGAATCGGTGGGTTAATGTCGGTGGTGCCAAGTAAGTTCGGTTTCGGGCCAATAAACGACACCAAAGACATTACCATTTCTTCACGAATCGGGTCGATCGGCGGATTGGTCACCTGAGCAAATAATTGCTTGAAGTAATGGTACAGCGGCTTGTTTTTCCGCGACAACACCGTCAGCGCAGCGTCATTACCCATAGAGCCAGTCGGCTCTTCACCGGCTTTGGCCATTGGCTCCAGAATAAACTTGAGGTCTTCTTGCGTGTAACCAAAGGCTTGCTGTTGATCGAGCAGCGAGTGAGCATCGGGCGGCGGGAAACTCACCTCGCCATCGTCGCCTTCGATGTCATCGAGCTTAATGCGGATTTTTTCAATCCATTCGCGATACGGCTTGGCGTTAGCAAGGCTGTCTTTAAGCTCTTTATCGTCAATGATTCGGCCTTGCTCCAAGTCGATCAAGAACATTTTGCCCGGTTGCAAACGCCATTTTTTATTAATGCGCTCTTCACTGATCGGCAATACGCCCGATTCAGACGCCATCACCACCAAATCATCGTTGGTGACTAAATAGCGCGCTGGACGTAAACCATTACGATCCAGCGTCGCGCCGATTTGGCGGCCGTCGGTAAACGCCACAGCGGCTGGGCCATCCCAAGGCTCCATCATGGCGGCGTGATATTCGTAGAAAGCGCGGCGATTTTCATCCATTTCACCGTTACGTTCCCACGCTTCAGGAATCATCATCATCATCGCTTGCGCTAGCGAATAACCGCCCATCACCAATAATTCCAGCGCATTATCAAATGACGCCGAATCCGATTGTCCCGGATAAATCAGTGGCCAGATTTTGTCGATATCTTTGCCCAGCACCGGCGAGCTAATGGCTTTTTCACGCGCACGAATCCAGTTCACATTGCCACGCAAAGTGTTGATTTCGCCGTTATGCGCGATATAGCGGAATGGATGGGCTAAATCCCAAGTTGGGAAGGTATTGGTCGAGAAGCGTTGATGCACTAAGGCCAGCGCCGAGATACAGGCAGGATCTTGCAAATCTAGGTAATACTCGCCCACTTGGTCGGCCAGTAATAAACCTTTGTAATTGATAGTACGAGCGGAACACGACGGAATGTAATACTCGCCACCGTATTTAAGCTTTAAGGCGCGAATGGCATGGCTGGCGCGTTTGCGAATGATGTACAACTTGCGCTCTAGCGCATCAGTGACCAACACATCATTGCCACGACCAATAAAGAGCTGGCGAATCACTGGCTCAGTGGCTTTAATCAGCGGCGACATCGGCATATCGTGGTTAACGGGGACATCACGCCAACCCAGTACAACTTGTTTTTCGGCGCGAACTGCGCGCTCAATTTCTTCTTCACAGGCGGCGCGGGCTGCGGCTTCTTGGGGCAAGAAGCACATTGCGACACCGTAATCGCCCATCGGCGGTAAAACAATACCCTGGGTGAGTGTCACCTTGCGAAATAGCGCATCAGGGATCTGGATCAATATACCTGCACCATCCCCCGCTAAAGCATCCGCGCCAACTGCGCCACGGTGGTCAATATTTTTTAGAATGAGCAAACCTTGCTCAATAATATGATGGCTTTTTTGGCCTTTGATGTGAGCAACAAAACCCACACCACAAGCGTCATGTTCATTGGCGGGGTCGTACATCCCCTGCTCGTTAGGAAATGCCATGTCCATTCGTCTATTCCTATGCAATATCAATGTCTGAGTAGCAGACTTCACCACATCGTTTAACCGACTTCATCAAGAAAAAATCGCCCAATGGATAAGTGTGCCAGAATAATTTGCTGCTGAAAAAATAAAAAACCAAAACTTAAGCAAAATCAGGCGAAACACCACTAGCCGAAGCAACATTTATCTTCTATGACGGATCAACAGCCTACATAAAGATTACGAAAAATGTCTATAAAAACCTCTTACTTGCTTGCAATTGCAATAATAAATTGCGCAATCAGTAGCCTGATTGCCTCAGTTTGGTGGCAAGGTCTATTGCTTGGCGTGGTAATCTGCGGCGCATTACTCATTAGCCAGCAGCAAAATCCAGCACAACAAGGCGTCGAAGCCGCGCCGCCGCCCCCGCCAATTCACAATGAATTGCCCTTATTGCTGGTGGATTTACTGCCGCTTTGGCAACGCAATTTAATCTTGGCGCGCGATCAAAGCCAAGAAGCGGTGGATAAATTAGCACTGCACTTTGCCGATATTATCGAGAGTTTGGGGGGCACAATTCGTTTGGCTTCCGATGGCGCACACGGCGGCAATGTGATTGCCACCATCAATCGCTCTGAGGCGCAACTAAACAATATTGTTCAAGCGCTCGAGCAAGTGCTCAAAGATCGCGCCGCGCTCTTGGTTGAGCTAGAAGGCCTAGGGCAATTTAATACTGAGCTCAAACAAATGGCGACATCCGTGGCTGAAATCGCTGGGCAAACTAATTTATTGGCGCTCAATGCGGCCATTGAAGCGGCGCGCGCTGGGGAGGCGGGTCGGGGTTTTGCCGTGGTTGCCGATGAAGTACGTAAACTGTCAACGCTATCTGGCGAAACCGGCAAACATATTCGCAGCAAGGTAGAGTCGATCAATGCCACGATAGAAGGCGCTTTAGCAGCAGCCAAAAACCTATCCATCACCGAAGCGTGCATGATCGGCGAGTCAAAAAATATTATTGATGATGTCGTACACGGCTTTCATCAAACGGCAGACCAACTCAATCAAACCGTGCAACAACTCAATACGGAAAGCCAAGCCGTCGAACAAGAAATCCATGAAGTCTTGGTGCACTTACAATACCAAGATCGAATGGGGCAAATCATGGGACATGTGCAAGGGGATATGGATAAATTACAACAGCTACTGGCCAAACAAAGCCCAATACCAGCGCAAAGCCAGTGGCTAAACGAGCTAGAATCGAGCTACACCACCAATGAGCAAAAAACGATACATTCGGGCAAATCGCACCATAGTGCGGTGACCAGTGCAGGAATTGATTTCTTTTGATTTCTTTTAAATCCGCCGCTTGATCCATGCCAAATGGATCAAGCAATCAATCAAACTTGGCCGCTGAGCGCCACCTGTTTACGCCAATTTGGTACTTCATCGGCAGTAATTAACTCGCCAATCATGGCCCCCGAAACATAATCACAAGCCGCAGCTTCCAATTGCTGCAACTGCGCCGCCGTGGTGACATTGCTGGCATAGGTTTTCAGTGATAAATCGTGCGCCAGTTGAATGCTGTATTTAATCAATAATTGACTCAACTCTTGTTGCTGCGCGCGCTCGATCAAACCGGCAGATAAATGAAATTCGCTCAAAGGCAGCTGGCCCTGCTCTTCAAGCCAAGTAAAGCCTTGCCCACGATCGATATATGCAATACCTACCTCTTTTATCCTCAGTTGCAATAAGGTGTTCAGAATACTTGCCGCATCATCCCGCCCTGCCCAGCAAGCCACTTCTAATATGACTGAATTGGCCGGCAATTGTAGTGCCGCTAAATCATTTAAAAAAGTCGGCGCCATGGTATAGGCAGCAAAGGTCGCAAAAGGCAGCGGAATATTCATAGTCAATCGCAATCCATGCCGCTGCCAAGACGCCAGATCATTGAGCGCTTGCGTCATAAAACTTTGCACCAGCGCGGTAAATTGCGGCAAGGCATACAATTGCGCGATCAATGCATCGCGATTTTGCCCGGGAAAAACCGCCTCATCCCACGTTGGCACCACACGCAGCCCTTGTAGCAGTCGGCTATGTAAATCAATCCGGGGCTGGTAAGCAAAACCAATTAAATCGGCATTGATTGCCGCAACTAAATCGGCCGGTAAAACCGCACTCAAGGCCGTGGTGGTGCGTGGAGCAAACCCACTTAAAGCCGCGCGTAATAAATCGGCGGTCAGCGGTTTTTGCACTGAACCAACAATATGCAAACCATCACTGCGCCCTAAAGACACCACAGAAGACAGCAACACGGTTTCTCTGGAGCTCACCACTAAAATGCCAGCTTGTTGATGGCTACGCCCCAGCTCTTTGAGTAAACCAATGCCATTCACGCCCGGCATTTCTAAGTCGAGTAAAATTAAATCTGGTTTTAAGGTCGGTGCTTTTAATTGCAATAAAGCATTGAGCCCATCGTCCGCAGTAGCAATCACCTCCAACTCCAGCTCGCGGCACAAATTCACCGCGTGTCGCCGCTGCACCGAAGAATCATCCACCACCATCACTGTTGTTGACACAATGACTCCTTAAGCGCTGATCACGCTAGAAATTCTCGACAATGGCAGCACCTCATCGGCGGCCCCCAATTTAATGGCTTCTTTCGGCATACCAAAAACCACGCAGCTGTTCTCATCTTGGGCATAGGTTTTTGCACCGGCGTCTTGCATTTCTTTTAAGCCCTTAGCGCCATCATCGCCCATCCCCGTCATAATCACGCCAATGGCATTGCGCCCGGCAAATTTAGCGCCCGAACGAAATAACACATCCACCGATGGGCAGTGTCGACTCACCAATGGTCCATCAACAACATCCACCAAATACTGAGCGCCACTGCGCTTAATCATCAAATGCTTGCCGCCTGGCGCAATCAACGCCAAACCTGGCAATAATCGATCACCATGCTTGGCTTCGCGCACATCGATATCGCACAACTGATCTAAACGATTCGCAAATGATTCAGTAAAATTAGGTGGCATATGCTGAACAATCGCAATCGGTGGGCAAGTACGAGGGAGTTTTTTTAACACCTCTTCCAAAGCCTGCGTGCCACCCGTTGAAGCCCCGAGTAAGACAATACGCTCTGTCGTTTGCAGCATCGCGCCCTGAGTCGGTGGTGCTATCACCACATCGGCAGTTAATTTAGGCCGCACAATAATCGGCGGCGTATCTGGCTTGGGTTTTAGCAACGCCACTTTGGCCCGTGCTGCGGCTCGAACCGCACTGACCAAACTTGCGGCATCATCCAGTAGCGCCTGCTTTACCCCTAAACTAGATTTGGCCAACACCTGCGCCGCCCCTGCACGCAACGCCTCAATCGCAGTGACCGATCCTTGTGTGGTGAGCGAGGATAAAACCACCACCGCCGTTGGCCGCTCACTCATCAGCTGCTTCAAAAACGTAATTCCGTCCATGCGGGGCATTTCAACATCGAGCACCAAGACATCGGGCCAATTTTTCTTCATTTTTTCGAGGGCATAAACCGGATCAGGCGCTGAATCAATCACGCGAATATCTACAGTTGCATTTAAAACTGCACTGACCACCTGACGAATTACCGCCGAATCATCCACCACCATGACCTTAATCATATTTTTATCCGATAAATATCGTAGCAGTTAGGTTTTTTATTACTGCTCTATTTTTAGGCCTGGAATTTTAAAAGCCAGAAGCAAAGTGCGTAATTACCAGTTATAAATCATACACAGCCATTGCCTATGTATATATTGACCAACAAATCAAACTCCCGCCAGCGATTTATATTGATAAATTCCAGGTTGAATTAACTTCAAGCTATCATTTAAACCATATAGACTTTCAGAATGACTCACTAATAAATACGCATTATTTTTTAATTTTTTAAGCACTCTATTTAATATATCCTGCTTACCATCACCATCAAAATAAATCAGCACATTTCTTAAAAAAATAAAATCAAACAAGCCAATTTCCGGTAATGGCGCTGCCAAATTAATTTGTCTAAACCCGACTTTATTTCGTAGCACTGGCGCAATCAATAATGAGCCATCTTGCTTGCCGACACCTTTAAGGCAATATTTGCGCATCAATGTGCTAGGGATGCCATCAGCGCGGGTGAGTGAATAATGCGCCGCATTCGCCTGCGCAATCACCCGCAAACTAATATCACTCCCGAGTACATGCCAATCGGCTTGCTCACCAAGCTGATGCGCCAAAACCATGGCAATACTCCAAATTTCTTCGCCAGTGGATGAAGCGGCGCTCCAGACTTTGAGTGCGCGATTTTTAGGCCACGCCGCTACTTCATGCTGCATCCAATCAAAGTGCTTGCGCTCACGAAAGAAAAAAGTCTCGTGCGTGGTGAGTAAATCCACCGCAATGGCTTGCTCTTGCACTTCGTCTGGATCTTGTAACACTCGCAAATACGCTTCATACGTACTCACTTGCCGTGCGGTTAAACGATTCAATAAACGCTGCTGCAATAATGTTTTCTTACTCTCGGGCATATGCATGCCCGATTGCTCGCGCATCCACGCGCTAAAACGGGCAAATGTGGCATCATTTAATTGCATGAAGCTCTTCATGAGAGTGGCTCTCATCCATTTTTGGCATTACCCCATCATGCTCAATCCCAGCCAAGACCGACATTTCCTCCACCGACAATACCCGTGAAATATCCAGCAATACGATAAAGCGATTATCCACACACGCCATGCCTGAAATAAACTCGGCGCGTAATTTACTGCCAAACTGCGGCGCTCTTTCAATATCATCCAGCGCAATGGTTAACACTTCATGCACCGCATCGACCAACACGCCAATCAATTGCGCCGCGCCAGTTTCAGGATCTAAAACTTCAACAATCACCACGCAAGTGCGCCGGCCCAGCTCAGTGCGGGCTCGGCCAAAGCGCAAGGCCAAATCCGTTACCGGCACCACGGCGCCACGCAAATTCATCACACCACGCAAAAAGTCCGGCATCATCGGCACTTCGGTCAAATATTCGTACTCTAAAATCTCTCGAATCGAGCGAATCCCAATCGCAAAAGTTTCCCCCCCTAGTTGAAATGAAAGATATTGCTCGGTGCTTTGCATTTGGACTTCTGCATCACTTTTACCGGCCGTTTTGTTCATTAATGCGAGCGCCCCCATCATTCACCTCCTCTCAAAAATGGACAAAATCATTTTCATCTAAACCCGATGATTGGGGTGCATGCTGAGCCGATGATTGTTTTTTACCCATCCCTTTGCCCGATTGCACATGGCTACGGCGGTGGCTGGTGCTATCAATTTGAAAAAATCCCATCACATCTTGTAAATTGCCCGCTTGCGAGCTGACTTCTTCGGCGGTGGCCGCTAGCTCTTCACTGGCTGAAGCATTGGATTGCGTCGAGCTATTGATTTGCTGCACCGCGCTATTGATTTGCCCCACGCCACCGGCTTGCTCATTGGCGGCGGCGGCAATTTCTTGCACTAAATCGGCAGTTTTAGTACTTGAGCGCACCATTTCATCGAGCAAACTACCGGCGCGTTCAGCCAAAGCCACGCTATTGCTGGCCACCTCGCTGATTTCTTGCGCTGCCACTTGGCTGCGTTCGGCCAATTTACGCACCTCGGCAGCCACCACCGCAAAGCCTTTACCATGCTCACCGGCACGTGCCGCTTCAATCGCAGCATTGAGCGCCAAGAGATTGGTTTTGTAGGCAATATCATCCACGATGCGAATACGCTCGGCGATCTTACGCATCGCTTCAACGGTTTCACGGACCGCCGCGCCGCCTTCTGAAGCTTCGCGAGACGCTTTGGTGGCAATGCTTTCAGTTAATCGGGCGTTTTCATTGGTTTGATTAATGGATGAGGTCATCTCTTCAATCGAAGATGAGGTTTCCTCAATACTGGCCGCCGATTCGCTTGACGATTGCGATAGGCTTTGTGAGGTGCTCGACAATTGCATTGAAGCGGCAGACATATTGTCGGTATTGCTTTTTACTTCAATAATAATGCCGCGCAAACGCTCAACCATGGTGCGAATCGCATACGCCAAGCTGGTTTTATCGCCATCACGTACTGCAACATCAATCATTAAATTGCCTTTGGACAATTCAAACATCAGCGCTTGCACGTAATACGGCTCGCCGCCCAAAGCACGGGTAATCGAGCGAATAATCAGCCAGCTAATTGCAATCGACAGTAATAAGGCAATCAAAGCCACCGTCACCAATAACCACTTGGTTTTGTCGACACTGGCAGACGCGTCTTTACCACTAATTTGACTTAAACGCGTTTGCTCATCGCCCAAATCACGCACCACTTGCAATAAATTGGTCATTGGCACAATCACTTGCTGCAAAACTACTTTTGCTTCGTCGGCTTTATTTTCCAAGCCTAACATTTGTGCTTTATCTGTGAGCTCAAATGTTGGCGGAATTAATGCTTTGAGCTGATTTTGAATCTCAACTTCTTTGCGCGAATTTTGGCCATCGTGCTCTTCCATTGATTTATTAAAAGCCGTTTGCGCTTCTAAAAACGCTTTCTTTGCGGCTTGGTATTTTTCGTCAATGCCTTTGAGTTTGCTCTCATCCTCTTCGATCACCGATTGCCGATACAGCACGCGCATTTCTTGCAGCTTATCGACCATCAAAGCATACAGATCATTACGAGAAAATTTGACTTTCACAATATCATCGAGCTGGGCATTAATTTGTGCCAAACCCTGCACCGCGACCGCCACACAGATCAATAGCATCACCACTAGCGCGCCAAAGCCTAGACCCAGCCGCATTGCAACGCTCATGTTTTTAGTTGAATTCATCGCTTTCTCCTTGGTTCGGCGCTTACCGAAAACACAATCAAAATGCCAAATGGCTATGCACTACCGACCGAGTGGCCAATTCATGGTTAAAACTAAAAATTTCCGCATCGCGCAGCGTGACATGCTGCACCAGCTCACTGACATCTAAAATCAATGCCACCTGCCCATTACCTAAAATCGTTGAGCCGCCAATGGCTTTAAGATGCTGAAATAAAGTACCTAAAGGCTTAATCACCGTTTGAAACTCACCCAATAAAGCATCCACCACTAAACCGACTTTTCTTTCATTGGCGCGAATCACCACCACATTGGCGCGATCTATTGCTTGATCATCCGATTCCAATTCAAGGAAATTCGATAAGCGCAATAAAGGCAATAATTCGCCGCGTAAATTTAAATGGTCCAAACTACCGTCAAGTTTTAATTCATCGGGTAATTCAATACATTCGATGACCGACTCCAATGGCACCACATACGTGGCATTGCTGCTGCGCACCAAAAAGCCATCGATAATTGCCAAAGTCAGCGGTAACCGAATTCGCAATACCGTACCAACCCCGACATCGGAATCAACCATCACATGGCCACGTAGCGCATCGATGCTTTTTTTCACCACGTCCATGCCCACCCCGCGACCCGACAAATTGGTCACTTGATCGGCGGTGGAAAATCCCGGCTCAAAAATCAGGCTGAATATTTCTTGCTCAGAGAGTTGCGCCTCGGCACTGACCAAGCCGCGCTCCACCGCTTTGGCGAAAATTTTATCGCGGCGTAAGCCCGCGCCATCATCGCTCACCTCGATCATCACACTGCCTGATTCGTGATAAGCATTAAGGTAAACAGTGCCATGTATTGGCTTGCCGGCCTTGATCCTTGTCTCTTTGGACTCAATACCATGGTCCATTGCATTACGAACGATGTGCATTAATGGGTCAGAGAGCTTTTCAATCATCGATTTATCCAGCTCGGTTTCCGCGCCGGTGACTTCTAAATGAATGTCTTTGCCCAATTCTTTGGCCACATCGCGCACCACACGAGGAAAGCGCTGAAACACTTCACCAATTTGCGCCATCCGCATTGACAGCACGCCGGCGCGAATTTGCTCGATCAGATTACTCATGCTCAAGCTCCACTCTTGCAAAGCCATCGCACCGTTTTGACTGGCCAGCAAATTACCTGCGGCACCGGAAATCACTAATTCACCGACTAAATTAATCAAGCTATCGAGCTTTTCAGCCTCCACCCGCAAAAAGGTGGTTTCACCGGTTTTCTCAGTTTTGACTTTTTTAGCCCCCGCTTGCTGCGCCGTGGTTTCCGCTGCGGGACGACTCACAATCGGCGCTTCCACTGGCGCTGGTTGTTCTACCTCCAGCGGTGCGAGCCCTAATTCAACCCATGCGGCATTGATTTTTTCCCACACCTCAGGCGCAATTTGCCCGGTTTGCTGCTGTAAAAACTCGCGTGCCTCGGCCAATGGGGCAATCAAAATCAGGCTGTCTTCACGCACAAACTCAAATACATCATGTAACGCGGCTGCCGTGGTATTGCCTTCAAAGCGCAGCGCAAACTGCAAATAATTATGCTCAGGGTCAAAATCACGCGTGTTGAACAGCGTATCGGTGAATGGCAGTACCCGTTCAATCCGGCCTTGCCGCGCCAAAAACCGAAAAAAGCTCGCCAAGTCCAAACCATGCTGCAGCAAATCAGGGCTAAAGCCCAAAAAGATCAGCCAACTTGAGCCCGCGTCCACTGGCTGCGCTGGCGTAGTCTCGAGCACCGTGACTGGCGAAACTGGCGCAACCACGGGCTTTTCAACTTGATATTGCTGCAAATCGGCCAGTAAAGCGGCACGATCATCCGCCGACGGAATAATGGCGGTATTACTCATCGCATCGACCATGCTTTGCACATAGTCACGACAACGCAGCATGACACTGACTAAAGCTTCATCGAGCTGAATGCTGCCATTTCGCAGTAAGTCGAGAACGTTTTCTACTTCGTGGGTGAATTTAACGATGTCATCGAGCGCAAATAATCCCGCCGAACCTTTAATGGTATGCATCGTTCGAAATAGCGCATTGAGCAGCTCAATATTGCCTTGGGCATTTTCAGCATCGAGCAAAATATGCTCCATTTGCTGCAATAGCTCATTGGCCTCATCAATAAACGCCTGTAGTCCCTCGTCATGCATTGAGCCTCTCCTGATTTGGCGCGAATAGGTAATCGCTTAAACCCAGCAAGCTCACCAGCTCTTTTAATTCTGCAGTCGGTTGCAACAACTGCAATGGCTGCTGTTGGCGCTCGGCCTCTTGCTTGGCCCAGAGTAGTAACTGCACAAAAGCGCAATCGCATTCTTGAATCTGCTGTAAAGACAAAGACAAACCTTTGCTTTCATTCAGGATCGATTTGAGTTGCTGATAAGTGTCACGCACTTGGTAGATGGTTTGTTCGCCGTTCAAAATAAGTTCAGTCATTGCTGATACACCATTTTGGTTTCATCGAGGTTCATGCCAATTTAGAAATGGCATTACGGCAAAATGAGTTTTTGCACGGCCTCGAGCATTTGTGCCGGTTGAAATGGCTTAACCACCCAAGCTTTAACTCCGGCGGCACGGCCTTCATTTTTAAGTGTTTCACCCGATTCGGTGGTTAACATGATCACCGGCGTAAACCGATAATTTGCCAACTGTTTTGCGGCTTTAACAAAACTAATCCCATCCATATTCGGCATATTGACATCCGAAATAATGAGGTTGTATTTGCGGCCATCGAGCTTACTTAAAGCATCACGACCATCACAGGCATCTACGACGTCATAACCGGCTTTTTTTAGAGCCATACCGACGGTTTGTCGCATGCTCGATGAGTCATCAACAATTAAAATGGTCTTCGCCATGCGATACCCTTTGCCTAAAAATGCCACTAACTCGGGAATTGATACACAGTTATTAAATTAGCTTACTTTTTGCTTATCGCAAGCTGAAATAGAAAACGCAGCAATCTGTGGTTTTTCGAGTCAAATAGCAAAATTGCTAGGGCAACAAGGGGAGATTGCGACAGCAAGCCGCAAGGAGATCAAACGATGAACGGACGCAATGCTGCGTCCGCGCAGAGATAGGCGAAACGCTTTGGCAAAGCGTTCCGCCATTTGGCTTTATGCCAGCCAGTGCTGAATCGGTAAAAAGTCGCGCAATAAAGCCGCTTCTGGCGAAGCCGCTTCTGGTTGATAATCATAACGCCACGCCGCCATGGGTGGCATCGACATTAAAATCGATTCAGTGCGACCACCCGACTGCAAACCAAATAAAGTGCCACGATCCCAAACCAGATTAAATTCAACATAACGACCACGGCGATATGCTTGCCAATCGCGTTCACGCTGGCCATATTCCAAATCACGGCGGCGCGCCACAATCGGGGTATACGCCGGTAAAAAGGCATCGCCCACCGATTGCATCATTGCCAAGCTTTGCGCAAAACCCAGCTCAGAAAAATCATCAAAGAAAATCCCACCAATGCCGCGCGCTTCTTGGCGATGTTTTAAATAAAAATACCGGTCACACCAGTCTTTAAAGCGCGGATATAAATCAGAGCCAAACCCCGCTAACGCTTGATGACAGGTTTGATGAAAATGCGACGCATCTTCGCGGTGGCCATAATACGGCGTTAAATCCATGCCGCCACCAAACCAAAACACGGGCTCAGCATCACTACCCGCCGCGGGTTGCGCGATAAAAAACCGCACATTCATATGCACTGTTGGAATATACGGATTACGCGGATGGAGCACCAAAGAAACGCCCATCGCTTCCCAAGCACAGCCAGCGAGTTCCGGCCGATGCGCGCTCGCCGATGGCGGTAAAGTCGCGCCCAATACATGCGAGAAATTCACCCCACCACGCTCAAACACCGCGCCGTTTTCGATCACTCGGCTAATGCCGCCGCCACCTTCTGGGCGCTGCCAGCGGTCGGTTTGAAAACAGCAGCCATCGATGTTTTCTAATGTCGCGACGATATTTTGTTGCAATGTCAGTAGGTATTCTTTTACTGCAGTGATATTCATTCCATCATTCCTTCATTGAGCTGACGGGCATTCTTTTTTAGCCATCCGAGCGCAAAAAAAATCCCCTTTGGCAACACCGGCGAAAGGGGATTTGGCCATGAAAGGCAAGGTCGCAGCGTTTAATCCGCGGCCAGTTGGCGATCAAAGCTGCTGCGTTGGAATTGCATTTTTGCTGTGCGTCATTTGATTATTGTTATCGACATAAATCAACGATGGCTTATGGTCGGCCAGTTCGCTGTCGTCGTAATCGGCAAAAGTTGCAATGATCAATAAATCACCCACTTGTGCATGGCGCGCTGCTGAGCCATTCACTGAAATAATCCCTGAACCACGTTGGCCTTTAATGGCATACGTCGAGAAACGTGAGCCGTTGTTGATATTCCAAATATCAATGGCTTCATATTCACGAATATTGGCGGCATCGAGTAGATTTTCATCAATCGCGCACGAACCTTCATAATGCAGTTCGGCGTGCGTTGCCGTTACACGGTGCAGTTTGGACTTGAGCATATTGCGTTGCATGGTTTTCTCCCGCGCTGCAGGTCATACCGAAAGGGTGGACCAAGTGCCCTAAACAGAGCGTTCACTTAAGCGCATTTAAAATAGGGCTCGATTATAAATTGCATTGGCGAAAATGCCCAATGTAAGTAGTAAAGCAAAAACTTTCTGATCGCCCGGTCTCACCCGGCCTCACTGCTGGTACTGACAGTGACTGAGCGCCCAGAATCAATTAGGTTTTGGCGCGATAAATCAAACAGCCATCGAGCAAAAATTCACCTTCGCCCACTTGTGCGTTGGGGGCGATGCGTTCAAAGTCAAAACGCTGGCCATCCAGTAACAGCCAAGCTGGAATCGCTTTTTCGTTAAAACGCCCTAGCGCTTCTTCGGAACGAACGATATCGCGTGCTTTTACTTGCTTGCTACTGGCTTGCTGGCGAGCGATTTCGGCGGCGTCTTCCATGGCATCACGCACTTCAGGCAACGGCGTAACACCGCCACGATTCAACGTAGCTTGAGCGCTCACTTCGCCTTTTTGCACCGGCAAAGCGCGTAAATACAAATTAAATAGCACGCGCGGCAACACCACCCGTTTCACTTGCTTATCGGGGTTAATCACACAAGCTACGCCAAAGTTTTCGCTGCACTTTGGGCATTGCGCTGTTGCGGCAATCGCAATGTGGTTTTCTACCAAACGCGCAATGCCATTCATTTGTTTGGCGTCGAGCATCGTGCCACAACGAACACAGGGCTTAGAGAATTGCTTTACTTGATTACCGTTGGCAAATTTCAACGGTAAAAAATCACTGAGCCGGCGGTTAGGCTGCATCATTATTCCTTGTGAGTAGGCGTTTAATTGTTAAACGCGGCCACGAAATTCACGTATTCCAAATCAGCAACGCCGTGATCATTAACGGCGCTGAAGTCAATTTAACAGTATTAGTGCAAAAGCTTGATGGCAAGCAATAGAAAGCCAAGAAAATATTCTGGTAAAGCTTGCCAGCACCACGCGTAGCGTCAATCAGGCAAAACCAGCGAGCCTAACACTCGCTCGGTGACTGCGCTTTACATTCTTGCCACACGCATCTCGACGGCTAATTCCAGATAATCAATATTTAGACGTTGCAAGGCGACGGTAGTTCCTGCCGGTAATTCAGGCAGACCACCGACACGCAGCACCAAAGGCATACCGTCAATGCGTACCAGATTTTCTTTAATCACTTGCGCGTTAAAGTCTTTTAGGTTTTCTTGCTCCATGAAACGCAAGCACCAGTAGCGTTCCATCTTATCTTGGAATTCAGCGTAAGCGGCATAAGCGGCGTCAAATGAGGAAATCGCGGTGAATAATTCAGCGTCGTTTTTTTGGTAGCGCGGTTTTTCGCCGCGCAGCATGGCCACTAATTGCTGTTGATTAATGTAATCCACAGCACGGCGTAGCGGCGAGCTCGACCACATATAGCATTCCACGCCAAGACCCGCATGTGCTGTGGCCTGTGTTGACAAGCGCACGCGGCCACCGCCTTGCGAGCGATAAATACCGGCGATTTGCGCGTCACGCAGCTCTTTACCCCATTGGCTATTGACCAAAATCATCAGCTCGGCGACCAGTTTATCCATCGGCGCGCCGCGTTTGCGTGGCACGATGCGAACTTTCTCATTCTCAACGCCATCCACCACATCGCGGTCGATATAAAAGTTGTAATCCATCCGCGTTTGCTGCGGTTGATCGGCCTTACCGCGACGCCCTTCGAGCGCACCAGCAAAATGCCACAAGAAATTGAGCTCGTCTTTCCACGGATAATCTGGCCCGTCTTGACCGGCGGTTTCTTCGTTGAAATACGGCTCGATATCATGGTGGCGCAAGTTGGCCACCACGGGCACGCGTTCGATCACTGAGCGGTAGCTCAAAATATCAAAGCCGAGCGACACTTCCAAATACATCGATACCGCTGGGCGCGCCGCACCTTCTTCTAGCGTAAACACATCCACTGCGTCGTCGGGCAACATGGTGATTTTGTCGCCGGGGAAATACACCGTCGACAGGCGATCGAGTACCACTTGATCCAGCGCTGAGCCTGGCGCAATACCGAGCACGGGCGCGGCAATATGGATGCCGACCTGCCAGTTACCGTTTTTCAATTTTTGCAAACTGAACGCGTCGTCGATTTCAGTGGTGGTGGCGTCGTCAATCGAGAACGCTTTTACGTCGGCAATCGGTAAGTCTTCCGGCGCAGTCACCGGCTCAAATTCAGCAAAACCACGCCCCTTAGGGAAATGCTCCACCAAAAAGCCATCGAGGAAATATTGCGCGATATTGGGAATCGCACCAACTTTATCCAGTAAACGCAAAGTCGAGGTTTGCGCGCTTTCTGCTGCTTGCGCCAACGCTTTGTATTCCAAACCGTTTTTGTCTGGGCGATGTATTAGCTTAGAGAGGATAGGCTTAAAGGCTTCTGGCAATATACCTGCTAGTAATTCTGCTTGCCATGCCGCCATTTGCTCGGCTTCACGCTGTTTACGCTCTAAACCAGCTAATGCCGCTTTGAGGTTTTCTTCTGGCGCGGCTTTGTAATTGCCACGCCCTTTACGATAAAAGTACATCGGCGCAGCGTGCAGGGCGATCGCGGCAGCAGCTTGCTGAATTAAGCTTGGATTTTTACCAAAATACTCAGCGGCAATCGCGGCAAAATTGAGTTCGTCGCCACCGCAGCATTCCCATAATAAAGTCACATCAACGTCGGCAGCTTCGCTTTGCGCGGCTTTGAAAAAGTCATCCAAACCGACTTTATCGAATTTGAGCAAGACATTGGCGGCCTTGATTTTGCTGCGCTTACCGCGGGTATCTTCGACTTGCAAACTCGCCGGCTGCTCGTCTTGGATCGTTGCAACCTTAAAGCTGCCATCTTCTTCGTAAAATACATTCATTTATGCGCGCGCCAAAAAAATCTAAAAAAATTTCGAACCACAGAGGCACAAAGACACAGAGAAATCACAACATAAGTTGAATCTAATTTCTCTGTGCCTCAGTGTCTCTGTGGTAAAAGGTTTTCTGCTAATCACTCAGTTGCGCCAGCAATTCGGCTTGGCGCTCGCTCATCAGGGCTTGTGTTAGCTCAGTTAAATCGCCATCCATGATGTAATCGAGCTTGTATAAGGTCAGATTAATGCGGTGATCGGTCATTCGACCTTGCGGATAATTATACGTGCGGATGCGCTCCGAGCGGTCGCCCGAGCCGATTAACGATTTGCGCTCGGCAGCTTCTTTGGCGTTGATTTCTTGCATTTGCGCGTCTTTAATTCGCGCCGACAGCACCGCTAACGCCCGGGCTTTATTTTTGTGTTGCGAGCGATCATCTTGGCACTCAACAATAATGCCGGTCGGAATATGCACCACGCGCACGGCCGAGTCGGTTTTATTAATATGCTGACCACCGGCCCCACTGGCGCGGTAAGTATCAATCCGCAAATCGGCTGGATTGATGTTGATTTCTTCCATCTCATCGGCCTCGGCCATCACCGCCACGGTACACGCCGAGGTATGAATCCGCCCTTGCGTTTCCGTCGCTGGCACCCGCTGTACGCGGTGTGCGCCCGATTCAAAACGCAGTCGCGAATACGCGCCTTGCCCAACAATGCGCGCGATCACTTCTTTGTAGCCACCGAGTTCAGATTCGTTCACCGACATGATTTCAACTTGCCAGCGATTACGCTCGGCGTAGCGGCTATACATGCGGAACAAATCAGCGGCAAACAACGCCGCTTCATCGCCGCCCGTACCAGCGCGAATTTCGAGGAAAATATTGCGCTCGTCGTTCGGATCTTTAGGCAGTAGCGCGGTTTGCAAATCATAATCGAGCTGCTCAAGGCGCAATTTACCGTCTTTGATTTCTTCCGCGGCCAATTCAGCCATTTCTGGATCAGACAGCATCAACTCAGCATCGGCCAAATTGGCATTGATGCGATTAAACTCATGCCACAACTCAACCACCGGAGTGATATCGCTGTATTCACGGTTTAATTTGCGATATTGGTCCATATCGCGCGTGGCTTCTTCAGACGCCAATAAAGCGCTAACTTCTTCTAAACGATCAGCCAATTGCGATAATTTGGCTTGAATTGATGGTTTCATGCTGTTTCCATAAGGCGAGCTACATGCAAGATTAAAACCTCGCCGAACTCAAACCAATGCTAATAATTGTGGCTGCACAATCAATAAATAGAGCGTTTATTCAGATTGTGAATGATCCGTTAAGGTAAGCCATTGAATAAGCCCATTCGCTATTTAAGCGATAGCGCCTTTCACTCGGGCTAAGCCTGAGTGACAGCGCCGAATGCGCGCCGTATCACCCTACTCTAACCCTGCCCCAATCACGGGGAGGCAATGCCGCAGGCTGCACCTGCTGCCCAACACGACAACAAGTCAAAAAAAACTAAGTATATGAATATAACCCTTAAACAATAAAAGCCATATTCATATACTCCCTAGCCCAGCGTTTAATCAATATCTTGTAATCGATATAAACGGCGTACTAAATTCACCAAAGCTTCTTGCTCATCTGGCGCAGCACTATTGAGCGCAGCAAGCGGAGCATGCAAAAATTTATTATTCATTTGCTGCGCCATTTGCTCGATCACGCTACTGGGATCAGCACCAGCAGCCAAGCGTTTTTGCGCTTTGGCGACTTCAGTTCGGGTAATGCGCTCGGAATGATCGCGTAAATCGCGAATCGTCGGCACCAAAGCCCGGCTGGCTAACCAAGTATTAAAATCACTCAAGCGCTCGCTGATAATCGCTTCGGCGCTTTCTACCGCCAACGATCGCGACGCCATCCCTTGGCGGACGACTTCGGCCAAATCATCCACGGTGAATAAATACACATCGCTTAAATCGGCGACTTCGCTTTCTATATCACGCGGTACGGCCAAGTCGACCATAAAAATTGGTCGATGACGGCGCGCTTTTAAAGCTCGCTCGACCATGCCCTTGCCCACAATCGGCAACGACGCGGCAGTGGACGTGACCACCACGTCAAACTCGGCCATTCTGGCCGGTAAATCGGCCAACAACATCGCTTCGCCATTAAATTGCTGCGCTAGCACTTGACCGCGCTCGAGCGTGCGATTAGCAATGGCGATTTTTTTAGGGTTTTGTGCCGCAAAATGCGTGGCGCACAGTGCAATCATTTCACCGGCACCAATAAACAGCACTTTGCAATCGCTAATCGAAGGGAAAATACGCTCGGCTAAACGCACCGCCGCAGCGGCCATCGACACCGATGACGCGCCAATTTGCGTTCGCGTGCGAACTTCTTTGGCTACGGAAAATGCCCGTTGAAACACCCCATTGAGCAAAGTCCCCAAGGTGCCGGCATCTCGCGCCAATCGTTCGGCATCTTTAAATTGGCCAACAATTTGCGTTTCACCCACCACCATCGAATCCAAACCCGACACCACGCGATAAGCATGCCGCGCCGCAGCTTCGCCTTCATAGATATACATATGAGAGGTAATGCTACCCAAGTCTTGATTTCTGTTATCTGCAAGCCAATACATCACTTGCTCGATATCGCGAGCGTGGCAATACAGCTCGGTTCGATTACAGGTGGAGACAATCGCAGCTTCAAAAACGCCTTTGAGCGCGACTAAGTCGGCCAATGCCGAAGGCAACTCATCCGGATTAAAGGCCAGCCGTTCCCGTACCGCAAGCGGTGCAGTTTGATAGTTAAGGCCGAGGACGAGCAGGTTCATGAAAAAATGGCGGGTTGCAAAACCCGCCATTTTACCCTGAAAACACCCACTTCACGCCACACTAAAGGAGTAGAACGCGATTAAAAATTCAGCAGTCGTGCTGACTGGTAAAAAACAAAGGAAATCGTCCACGCCAAGCCCAAAGACCAAACCAGTGAAAACGCAGTAAACGCCGTCGATTTAGATTCTTTTTTCATGGCGGCAATCACTGAAACGCAAGGGATATACGTCAGCGTAAACAGCATAAAGCTATATGCCGACACCGGATCTAGCGTGTGTGCGAGCTGCGTTGCCAGCGCCGTACCATCGTGACCGGTAATCACCGATAAGGCGCCGAGCACGACTTCTTTGGCAACAAAACCAAAGATCAGCGCAATCGACAAGGTTGAATCAATGCCAATGGGCGACAATACCGGTTGGAAAAAATCAGACACCATCAAGGCATAGCTGTGTTGTGGATTCGGGAAATTAGTCAGCAACCACACTAACACCACCCCAATAACGATCATGGTGCTGGCTAAACGCAAAAAGTCGCGCGCCTCACCCCAACCCCGCCGCCAGATATGGCTCAGCAATGGCAAACGATAAGGCGGTAATTCCAGCGCAAACGGCTCATTGGATTGAAAGTGCGAGCGAAATAACACCGCAGTGCCCATCGCCACCAAAATACTGATGATATACAGCGACAACAACACCCATGGCGCATTCGCCGGACTAAACAAAGCCCCACTCAAAAAGAGGAAAATCTGCAAGCGCGCTGAGCACAGTGAAAATGGAATCGTCAGCATCGTGAGCAAGCGGGCTTTATGATCACGAATCACCCGCGTGCCCATAATCGCTGGCACATTGCAGCCAAAGCCCATCATCAGCATCACAAAACCACGGCCATCAAGGCCCATTCGGCTCATAATGCCGTCCATCATAAACGCGGCGCGGGCAAAATATCCCGAGTCTTCAATCACTGACATCAAGCAGAAAAACAAGAAAATAATCGGCGCAAAAGTCAGTACCGTGGTGACGCCATCAAACACACCATTGACAATCAAACCTTGCCAAAAAGCCGGCAGCGATTGCGTAGCAGGCAATAAAAAGCTGTCTTTAAGCCAAACTAATCCCGCTTCCATGGTGTCTTGCAGCGGCGTACCAATGGCGTAGGTGAGTTGGAATAAACCAAACATCACCACAATAAACAGCGGCAAACCCAGCCAAGGGTGTAACACAAAGCGATCGACTTGCGCCGTGGTATCCAGCGCCAGCGTTGGTGGCTGCTGCACTGCGGCTTGAAATAGGCGTTTTTCTTGTGCATGCATGGCGCTGGCCGCAGGCACATTGGTTAAATCAAGCTGCACACTGGGTTGCGCCATCAGTTGATTTAATTGCTGCTTGGCTTCATTCAGGCCCGCGCCCAATTTGGCACTAATTAATTGCACTGCGCAGCCCAATTCCTTGGCCAGCAAAGCGCAATCAATCGAGATACCGGCGCGTTTGGCTTCATCTTGCATATTGAGGCAAATCAGCAGCGGCGCCCCTAAGGCTTTGAGCTGCAATGCCAGTGCCAACTGGCGATCGAGTTGCGTGGCATTGAGTACCAATACGATGGCATCAAGTTTGGCTTCGGCCAAAAAACGCTGGGCGACATGCTCGTCCTCAGCGCCGCCGACTAAATCGTAAATCCCCGGCAAATCAAAAATTTGCACCATATTGGCGCCGAGCAAAATTCTGCTGGAAGCCAATTCCACCGTTAAGCCCGGCCAATTGGCCACGCGAGCAGTGCCGCCAGTGAGGCGATTAAATAAAGTGGACTTTCCTGTATTGGGCATGCCAACGAGGGCGACCCGCTTCATACTAAAACCTCAGCCTGATTCAGCACGACCACCGTCGATACAATCGGCAGCACCTGAATCAACGCGGCATCAGCGCGGCGCAGCATAAATTCAGTATTGCCCACTCGCAAATGCAAAGGGCCACCCAGCCAACCTCGGCGAATCACCGTGACTTCACTGTGCTCACGCAAACCCAGCGCCGACAATCGTGGCAGTAAATCAACATCCGTACTGATGGCGTGTACCACGGCACGTTGGTTTAAATCTAGCTGAGAGAGAGCACGCATAGTCGCCAATCCGCAATGAGAATGATTCATAATATCACACCATATGGCGAATTTCTCGTTGATGCCGATCAACAAAGCGCAACTCAAGCAGCGCTAACGCACAAAATAAAAGCGCTATTGATCGGCAAAATCAATAGCGCTTAGTGCATTCATCGGCGCTAACAGCGCCGATTTAGTTGCTTAAAAGGCGTGTGATAGGAATAAACGCAGCTCCCAAATATTAAGCCCTTTTTGCCCCAAGCTCAGATAAGCCGCGCTGACATCAATCGACGAGCTACGACCCAATAATGAGCGAACCCCAACCTTAGCCCCTCCTTGCCACGGGCTAGTATCAGCCAAAGACAAGTCCCCAGTGAGTACTTTACCGTCATTGACTCGCGCAAATTCATAGCCCAACAATAGCTCGGCATACGGCATCCACGGCGTGCCGTTTTGCGTGTAAAACGTTTGCGTGATTTCAATGGCCGAATCAATCGAGCCAGTATTCACACTCGATTTTTCATTTTCTAGCCGCAGCGCATAGCCGGCAATCATGCCACTGAGCGCATACGCCGCACTGCGATTGTGGGCGTAATACACTCCGATCTTCGGCCGAATAAATGCCTCACCCAAGGGAAATTGACCGTTGGCTCGTGCAGAAATCGCATAGCGCTGTGATGAATAATCACCATCCAAAACCAATAAATGCTGCTGATTATTCATATGGCTAAATGTTAGCGCGCCATCAAAAACCCAGTTTTCGGAATACGGATAAGCAATATACGGCCCGATATTGAAGCCATTACTGCGATTACGCATATCGTTGGCAAATGCACTGCTCTGATTGTTTTCGAGCGACAACGACAGTCCGGCGATCAAACCGCTATCTAAACGACGATCAAAACCCAGTGCCACACTCGCGCTATGCCCCGACAGATCCAAGTCATGACGACGATCACGAATATCAACGTATTGCGAATCAGCCCAGGTATTCCATCGCGTTTCTAGGCCAAACTCACGACCTTCTGTAGTCGGTATTGCCGTTACATTGCTGCTGTTATTCCCCTCTAGTTGCATACCCATGCAATTAACATCAGTAATTGCATTTTTATCGACCATTGTTGCTGGGTCTTGCTGCATCGTGCAAGGGTTAACAACCGCTAATTCACGACTCGCAGGCAACTGAGTCGCTACGACAATTTCGCCCCCTTCCGGCGGCCGCTCTGGTCGAGAACCAATCGGTGGCTTCACGCCCACGGGTAATTCGGGCGTCACCCCTGTTACTGGCGGCTTGGCTGGGATCGTGCCAATTGGTGGTTTTACCGCCATTGGTAATTCTGGCGTCACGCCTGTTACTGGCGGTTGTACTGGGATCGTACCAATCGGCGGTTTTACGCCCATGGGTAATTCTGGCGTCACGCCCGTTACCGGTGGCTTGACCGGAATCGTACCAATCGGTGGCTTCACGCCCATGGGTAATTCTGGCGTCACGCCTGTTACTGGCGGCTTAGCTGGTATCGTGCCAACCGGTGGTTTGACCCCCATGGGTAATTCGGGCGTCACGCCCGTTACTGGCGGTTGAACTGGGATCGTACCAATCGGCGGTTTGACCCCCATGGGTAATTCCGGTGTCACGCCTGTTACTGGCGGTTGTACTGGGATCGTACCAATCGGTGGTTTTACCCCCACGGGTAATTCTGGCGTCACGCCTGTTACCGGCGGCTTGGCTGGTATCGTGCCAATCGGTGGTTTGACGCCAATGGGTAATTCGGGCGTCACCCCTGTTACTGGCGGTTGAACTGGAATCGTACCAATCGGTGGCTTCACGCCCATGGGTAATTCTGGCGTCACCCCTGTTACCGGTGGTTTTACTGGAATCGTACCAATCGGTGGCTTCACGCCCATGGGTAATTCTGGCATTAGCCCTGTTACCGGTGGCTTCTCTGGCAACGTCGCAATCGGCGGTTTTACCGCCATCGGTACTTCTGGCGTGATGCCAACCACGGGTGGGCGAGTTGGTGGCTTGATAACGGGCGGCTTAAAGTTTGGCGGAAAAACAATACCATCTGGATTTTGATTTGCGGAAGCGACAAATTGGCGTGAATGTAGCTGCGAGTTTTCACCTGGATACGCATACAAGATATGCGTTCCACCCCAATCTTCGGGGTAATTTGACACCGTCAACCGCAAGCCAGGTCGGCTCTTACTCCACGTGTCGATCGGTAAATCACCGCCACCATGAGGATCAAAAGCCGCAGTGGTGCTCACGTCATACTTGCCCGGCGTTTTAGTAGCCGACAAAAATACTGCCTGTTTAGAGTCGACTGTTTTGCCTAAATAAATAATTCGCCCACAAAAGCCACTATTTGAACAACCCGCATTGGCCATGCCCGGCAACATAGCCAATGCTAAAGAAATAAGGCTTATGCGTGAACTTAGTTTAAACGTCATGTCGACTCCAGTCGTAATTTCTATCTACTCCACCCTCTTACAGTGGCAACACTATTTATTTCTAATTTATTACAAAATCAATGAGGCAGTAAGAGATACTATCCAGCAAATTCTTATGTAAAGCTTAAAACAAGCTAACAAATTAAAACATCTCAGCGTGCATTTGTTTTCATTTTTTGGAAAAACTAAAACAGTATTGAAATTTACGGCTCAAAAAAAAAAGCGGCCTAAGCCGCTCTTTTTATGCCATACGTTGAAATGCTTTATTTACGATTAATCGCTCGCCATGCAATGTCGGTACGATATTGCGCGCCATCAAAATGAATATCGGCCAAAATTTCATACGCGCGTTTTTGCGCCATTTTGTAGTTTTCACCAAATGCGGTAACACACAATACACGACCGCCACTGGTGATTGGCTCGCCAGCTTCGTTCAGCGTAGTACCAGCATGGAACACATGACCGTCTTCTAAATCACTTGGCAAACCGGTAATCACATCGCCTTTGCGCGGAGTGTCTGGGTAATTGGCCGCAGCCATTACCACTCCCAAAGCGACCCGACGATCCCATTCGCATTCAACTTGATCCAGCGTGCCATTCACACCATGCTCGCATAAAGTCACAAAGTCTGACTTCAAGCGCAGCATAATCGGTTGCGTTTCTGGATCACCAAAGCGGCAGTTAAATTCCAGTGTTTTAAGCGAACCATCAGGGCTCACCATCAAACCGGCGTACAAAAATCCAGTGTATTCGATGCCGTCTTTGGCCATGCCTTGCACGGTAGGCAAGATTACTTCACGCATTGCGCGCGCGTTGATTTCTGGCGTTACCACGGGTGCCGGGCTATATGCGCCCATGCCGCCGGTATTCGGGCCTAAATCCGCGTCGAGTAAGCGTTTGTGATCTTGGCTGGAGGCCATCGCCAATACGTTTTTACCATCGACCATCACGATAAAGCTGGCTTCTTCACCGGTGAGGAATTCTTCAATCACCACGCGAGCACCGGCGTCGCCAAATTGATTGTCGGACAACATCGCATCCACAGCAGCGTGCGCCTCAAGCAAATCCATCGCGACCACCACGCCTTTACCCGCCGCTAAGCCATCCGCCTTAATCACAATCGGCGCGCCTTTGGCGTCGATATAGGCGTGCGCTGCCGCAGCATCGGCAAAGGTTTGGTAATCCGCAGTCGGAATACCATGGCGCTGCATAAAGGCTTTAGCAAAATCTTTAGATGATTCCAGCTGAGCGCCTGCCTGAGTTGGGCCAAAAATCTTCAGCCCAGCCAAACGAAATGCATCCACAATCCCTTGCGACAACGGCGCTTCTGGGCCGACGACGGTTAGCTGGATGTTTTCAGCTTTAGCAAATTCAATCAATTCTGGAATAGCGGTGATTGCGACATTGGTGAGATTTTTTTCGAGTGCAGTCCCTGCATTACCTGGCGCGACAAATACTTTAGTCGAGCGCTCAGATTGGGCTAATTTCCAAGCTAATGCATGTTCACGGCCACCTGAGCCAATGACGAGGATATTCATTTCTTTCTTACTCCAAGCGCTGATTAGTAATCAAAGCGGGAAAATAAAAACAACACATTGCCATTATTACTACCACCTGGAATATAAGTCGCATACAGATTGACTTTGTCATATTTCAGAGCAACTAAAGGCAAAGCAAAAGGCAACGGGACATAACTGCCGATATCACTGCGCGAGAACAAACCCGCAGTCAAACCCGCTCCCGCTTTAAGTGGTCCTAAGACATTCCAGTACCACATATAGGCATAACCAATATGGGTTTCTGGCTTGCTATGCGAATCAGAAAACATCATCGCATAAATCATTTCTTCATTATTATTGGGTAAAGCACGATACAGGCTAAGGCCACCGCCATACGCCAGTTCGTTATAACTATCGATTTTATCTCGATCATAGGTGCTGCGATTATGCCAAGCGTAACCAGACACCAACAAACCAGTTTCGCCTTCATTCCAAATGCCACTAATATTGCTGCAGGCTTTATCAAACAGCCACCAATCGGCACAGTCTGCTGCTGATACATTGGCCGCTAACAATAGCCCGATACACATTGCCCATATTTTTTTAAATGTCATTATTTTAATAATTCGTATAGTTAGAAATGTTTTCATCTTCCCGTGAAATACGAACTCTTTTGGTTCGTTAATTGGTTTTTATTATTAGTATTTTTTTATGTTGATCACCTCGGCAGCGCTTGAGCACTGCCGAGGTCGTACTCAATTAATGACGGAAGTGGCGAATGCCAGTCATCACCATTGCAATGCCATGCTCGTCGGCAGCCGCAATCACTTCTTCATCACGCAAGCTACCACCCGGTTGAATAATCGCTGACACACCGTTTTCGGCAATCACATCCACGCCATCACGGAACGGGAAGAACGCATCTGACGCTGCGACTGAACCGCGCAGTTCCAAACCTGCATTGCGCGCTTTGATCGCAGCAATTTTAGTTGAATCAACACGGCTCATTTGGCCTGCACCAACGCCCAATGTTTGGCCGCCTTTGCAGAACACAATCGCGTTTGATTTAACAAACTTGGCCACATTCCACGCGAACAACAAATCTTTCAATTGTTCTGGTGTTGGTTGCAACTTGGTCACGACTTTCAAATCAGCCAACATCAGGGCATGAACGTCTGGCGTTTGTACCAACAAACCGCCGCCAACACGCTTCAAATCAAAACGGTTTTCACCGCTTTCAATGGCAATTTCCAAAACGCGAACGTTTTGTTTTTTGGCGATCAAAGCCAATGCTTCTGCCGTATACGACGGTGCAATCAATACTTCCAAGAATTGCGTCGAAACCGCTTCAATCGTGTCGGCATCCACGGTTTTATTGAAAGCAATAATGCCACCAAAGGCACTGGTGGTATCGGTCGCTAAGGCTAGGCGGTATGCGCTATAGCTGTCTTTACCCACGGCAACGCCGCAAGGGTTGGCGTGCTTAACAATCACACAGGCTGGCTCGGCAAATTGCTTCACGCATTCCCACGCGGCATCTGAATCGGCGATATTGTTGTACGACAATTCTTTACCTTGGTATTGCTTGTAATTGGCCAAGCTGCCTGCTGCTGGGTCCAAATCACGGTAAAACGCGGCGGATTGATGTGGATTTTCGCCGTAACGCATGTCTTGCACTTTTTCGAACTGCAAGTTTAAGCGCGTTGGGTAAATTGCTTTTTCACCATCGCTGGTTAAAGCCGTCAGGTAATTTGAAATCGCGCCGTCATACGCTGCGGTATGGCTAAAGGCTTTTTTCGCCAAGTTTTTGCGCGTTGCCAAAGCCAATGCGCCGCCATTGGCTTGCATTTCTTCGATCAATAAATCGTAGTCAGCGGCATCGGTGACAATCGCCACGTGTGCGTGGTTTTTGGCGGCTGAGCGCACCATGGCTGGGCCGCCGATGTCGATGTTTTCAATCGCGTCTTCGTAGCTGCAATCGGGTTTAGCAATCGTCGCTTCAAACGGATACAGATTCACACAAACTAAATCAATATTACCAATGCCATGCTCGCCCATCGTGGCCACATGGGCGTCTAAATCACGACGGCCTAAAATGCCACCGTGGATTTTTGGATGCAAGGTCTTCACGCGGCCATCGAGCATTTCAGGAAAGCCGGTGTAATCGGCAACTTCAATCACGGGTAGACCGTGATCGGCGAATAATTTAGCAGTGCCACCTGTCGAAAGAATCTCGACACCTTGCTGATGCAAGGCTTGGGCAAATGCTAACACACCAGTTTTATCCGATACGCTGATCAAGGCACGGGTAATTTTGCTCATCATGCTTCCTCTGTTTGAATTGAAACTAGACCCCACAGGGGTCGATTTATAACAAATCGTAGGCTTGTAATTTTTTACGCAGGGTATTGCGATTAATGCCGAGCATTTCTGAAGCGCGCGATTGATTACCCTCAACGCGCTGTAGCACGTTCACCAAGAGCGGCTTTTCCATGCGAGCCAAAACCATTTCATACAATGCACTCGGCGGCTCACCATCTAGGTCATTAAAATACTGCGCGAGCGATTCATTAATTGCCGTTGCAATCAAGTCGGTGGGGGTGGTCATTCAATCTCCCGATTTTTCGGTGTTCGTTATTGTCTTCATCACACAGCTGTTACGCTATTCTGATTCGTTCGCTGTGTTGCGGTATTGCAGTCGCTCGCCAAAATTGAGCAAGCTTTTTAAGTAGGTATCGACCGCTAGCGCTTGTCCAGCGGTTGTTTCCTCGGCATACATCGTTTGCCTAAATTCATTACTGCCATGCAAACCCTTGGTATACCAAGCAATATGCTTACGGGCGATTCGGCAACCGGAATACTCGCCATAAAACGCATATAAATCGTCCAAATGCCCAAGCAATACGCCATGAATTTCTAGCACTTCGGGCGGCGGTAATGTTTCTCCCGTCGCCAAATAATGCGCAATTTCACGGAATAACCAAGGTCGGCCTTGTGCGGCACGGCCGATCATAATGGCATCGGCCCCGGTTTCTTTTAGCACCAAAGCGGCTTTAGCCGGACTATCGATATCGCCATTGGCAATCACCGGAATCGAGATTGATTCTTTGACTGCGCGAATCAATTCATATCTGGCTTGCCCGTGATACATATCTTCTCGCGTGCGGCCATGAATCGCCAACGCAGCAATCCCAGCGTTCTCGGCCAGCTCAGCAACACGTAAAATATTCTCCGCGCCATTGGCAAAACCCAAGCGAGTTTTTAACGTTACTGGCACATCAACGGCATTGACCACGGCAGCCAAAATATCGCCAACCAATTGCTCGTTTTGCAATAAAGCCGAACCCGCCAGCTTATTGCAGACCTTCTTAACTGGGCAGCCCATATTGATATCAACAATCTGCGCGCCATTGGCGACTTGAAACCGCGCCGCTTCGGCCAACATTTTGGGGTCTGATCCGGCAATCTGCGCCGAAATTGGCGCCAATTCACCTTCAAAATTAGCGCGCAGCAAAGACTTTTGACTTGAACGCAAAGCCACATCGCTAGTCATCATTTCTGAGACTGCATGCCCTGCTCCAAACTGCTTACACAGCTGACGAAAAGGACGATCAGTCACTCCCGCCATGGGGGCAACGATCAGATTATTTTTTAACTGATACGGGCCAATCTGCATGGCATTTAAATCATTCAAGGGGAAGGCGCGGATTCTACATCGTGCCTAAAAAATAGGCAACAAAAAGCGGCAAAAAGCCGCTGTTTTTGCTGCTGATAACCGCTGAAAATCCAGCTATGCCGCAACACTGGACTCAGCTTGCGCATCCGCCATCCATTCTTGCATCGCGGGCAAGGCCAACACTGCGTTCATGTATAAATCTAACGGTGCAGGCACGGTAATGCCGTAAGTCACAAAGCGAGTGACCACCGGCGCAAAAAAAGCATCAACCCAAGAAAAATGCCCAAACAAAAACTCACCATGCCCAGTAAAACGCGAGCGACAGTCATGCCAAATCGCCAATACCCGATCAATATCGGCCTGCAATGCGGGGGTCATCACTACAGGGTGTTTCTGCCGAATATCCATCGGGCAAGTGCTACGTAAAGCTGAAAATCCAGCATGCATTTCAGCGCAAACTGATCGCGCATAAGCACGCGCCACGATGTCTTGTGGCCATAATTTTGCCGCCGGATAACGTTCGGCCAAATACTCCGCAATGGCTAAAGAATCCCAAATATGGATATCACCATCAATCAACACCGGTACTTTAGCGCTAGGCGAAAACTGCAAACGCTCAGCCAAGGCATTGGGCGCGTACAAATCATGCGCCACTTCGTCAAATTTAATCCCCGCGACTTTCATCCCCAACCACGGCCGCAAGGACCATGAAGAGTAATTTTTATTGCCAATCACCAATTGCATACTTCACTCCATCCGCCATAAATAAAGCCCAAATGAAGTCAATCATTCAGGCTCTGCATCAAATAACAGCCATATATTCACGTAACGCCAGCACCGCTGACTTAAGGATGATCGACCGATTTGCCCTCAACTGGAATTTTTATTTGAAAACACGTGCCTTGCTCGGCCACCGAGGTACAACGAATCGAGCCACCGAGTTTTTGCGTTACCAAATTAAATACGATCGGCAAACCTAAACCAATACCGCCTTGATTACGCTTGGTGGTATAAAACGGATCAAAAATTTTGAGCTGCTCGAGCTCTTGCATACCCTTGCCATTGTCTTGCACGCTAATTTGATACCAATCATCAATTTTCGCGACAACGATATCAACTTGCCCATCCGCCCCCGGATCAAAAGCATGAATCAAGGCATTTTTAAGTAGCTGCCGTAATACTTTAATTAACACCCCAGGGTAACACAGGCAAATCCATTGCTCATCGCAATGCAAATCAATGTTAATTTGATTTTGACTATACTGATTGCTCAATACAATTTCATCAATCATATACTGAATGTCTTCTTTTAAATCAACCGAAGAAAACACATCAACATCTTGGTCTACGGCAACTTCTTTAAAATTATTAATAATACCGGCAATTCGGTGTAGGTTTTTTAGTGATAATTTAATACTTTGGTCAAACTTCTCTAAGTAATTTTCTAGCGATTTTTTCTTCAAAGACTGGTCAGAAACCATTTTACTTAATTCATTATTTTCTTCTTCCATATAGCTAGTGGCCGTAATGCAAATCCCAACCGGCGTATTTATTTCATGCGCCACGCCAACCACTAATGCGCCTAAGGAAGCCATTTTTTCTGATTCAATCAGATTTTTTTGTGCCTTAGCCATCAAATCAAAAGCATGAGTTAGCTCTTGGTTCTTTTCAATAATAATATTCGTCTGCTCGGTCACTTCTTTTTGCAAGTCCACAATAAATTGCGCTGCCAAATGGGCTCTTGCTTTAAAACTAAATGCTAAGCTCACTATTAAGCCAATAAAACTTAATACGGCAAAAGCAATCATCAAATTATTTTTATTAACTGCATGGGCCACATTGCTGTTATTTCTTGCTTCTTGCAAATGATAAAACTCATTAATCCGCCCCATGATCTGGCTTTTAGCTTGAAAATACGCTTCGCTATACAACTGACTGACCGCCGCAGGCGTTACATAATTGCCCGCTACTTTAGGTTTATTTTGCGCGACCAGTTTAAATACGTTTTTTTCTAACTCCGCCAATTGATCCGAGCTCGCTTGTGCTGCGTGCAGTTGCTGCAATTCTTGCTCTGTAAAGCCATTTTCATCTAGCAATTTTTTCAAGCTAATGGTCTGGCCATTTGGAAAGGGTGGCAGCCCCTGCTGGGGCATTAATAAATCCCAATACACGCGATGGTATTTTTCTGGCCTAGGCTGAATGCCATTGCGAATATCTAAAATCTGATTATAAAACTGCAAAAACTTGGGATTGCCCGTGGCCGCATAAGCCCGGGCCATCAATGTCAGCTGATCTGAGCTCAAGCGCATTTGCTCAGCCAATAAAAATGACTCATAACGCCGATCGCTCGCCTCTTGCCGTTCAGCCAAAGTAAAATAGCTAAGATAAACAAACACTGCCGCCAGCAGCGCGCACAGCAACGCCAACATCGCTGACCAATCTAACTGATTAAACTGTTGCTTTGTCTCTTGCCTCATCCTGTGACTCCAGCAAACCCCATTTTTACAACGCCGCAGCGCGATAACGATCCAATGCCTGCAAAACCGCTCGTTTAAAACGAGCTGAACTACGCCTCTGCCTCTCTGAGCACAACGAGTGATGAACTCAGTATCATGCATTTACATGCATTTTGCTGACTCATTTAACAAGCAAATGCAATGTATAAACAAGATTTTTGCAAGCAAAATACTTAGTTAAAACACCGTCAACGTGCTTGGTCGATATCAATCCACTGCCAATCTGTCCCCGAGCAAAATCATAACCGCAGGGTATTTCATCCCAGCTAAATGCCATCTTATGCCGGCGATAAATACCCTTAGAATTACAACCGCGTTGTCTATTCTTGGTATTTAACATGGCATTGTCTTTTACTTCGCATTGTGAAGGCATAAAAAAACCGCCGAACAACGGCGGTTTTTACCTTCCTGACTAAGAGTCCATAGCTAAATTACAATTGCACTGTATAGCCCGCTTGGTTGCTTGGATGATCTTTATTCACAAATACGGCGCGATCGTTCTTCACCATTAAAACTTGGAAGAACGGTTTAAAGCGCTCATCGCTCACACCAAATGCCGCTTGAATCTTGGCAAACAACGCTTGTTCTTCTGGCTCAGCTTCGCCATCAGAGAACGCTGAATCGAGCAGATTCATCAAAATGCACATTTTTTGCGCATCGGTTAACACCGGTGTCGCTTCGGCCAAGAACGTATCAATCGAATTTTTTTGGCGATACGCCAAAGCACGATCGAGCAACTGTTTGTTTTGTGCGCCAACACCGATCGCACCACTGCTTGATTTTTGGCCGCCCAATACCGACAACAAATGGCCGACTTCTTCGTTATCCATCTCGCCATCAGCCGACATCATGTATAAAAGGCCAGTCGCAAAAGCGAAATGTGGACTCATCGTCGTGCTAGTGTCGCTCTTGAACATATCAAACAAACCCATCTCAATTCCCCTTCTGAATAAATCAATAAAATAGTACGGCTGAACTTAGCTAAGTCAGACCTCAGCTTAGGCAAGGAGTTCCACACGGGCAGCAATCTATTTAACAAAATTTATTGGGTATTTCGATGCAGTGTTTAAACCCACTAGGCTAGAAACCAATACATCGATAACAAGCTCAAGGGACTTACCGCCGCACATAAAAAAACCGCTCGAATTCAATCGAGCGGTTAGCGCTTTGGTCGGATGAAATCGCAGCGCACGATCTATCCGCGAGGCAGCTCAAGCCTCTGGCGGCTCTGGAATATGTAGGGTGCGAGTTGGAAAGGCAATTTGCGCTTGGTGCTGCTCAATAATGGCGGCAATTTGCAATAACACATCTTGTTTCACCGCATGAAACCGCACCCAGTCGGTGGTTTTGGTGAAGGTGTACAGCATAATATCCAGCGATGACGCGGCAAATTGATTGAAATTGACAATCGTCGTTTGCGTCGAATCAATTTCGGGATGCGCTTGTAGCATCTCTTTAATCTGGCTCACGATGCTATGCACTTGGGCAATATCGTCATAGCGCAGACCGATGGTTTCGCGAATCCGCCGATGCGTCATACGCGAAGGATTTTCGACCACGATGGAAGTAAAAATCGCATTTGGGACGTAAATTGGGTTTTTATTAAAGCCGCGAATCCGCGTATGCCGCCAAGAAATTTTTTCTACCGTGCCTTCAATCTGCTTATCCGGCGAGCGTATCCACTCACCGACGCTAAACGGTCGATCAAGATAAATCGTTAATCCACCAAAAAAGTTAGCCAGCAAATCTTTGGCAGCAAAACCCACAGCTAAACCACCAATCCCCCCCGCCGCGAGCACCCCAGAAACACTAAAACCAAGCGTCTGAAAAATGCTCAGCGCCGTGGCAATCACCACGCTTAACCGCCCTAATTTAGATAAGGCATCCACCGTGGTGGAATCAACACTTTCGCCGCGTTCATAGCGATCGCTCAAAAAGCTTCTGCTGGTTAAAGTGATTAAACGAAATAAGAACCAAGCCAAACACAGCGTCACCCCTACATTACGTAATGGCGAAGTTAAACCGACGATATTGACATGCAAATACTGTGGAATCAGCGTCAAAATATAACTAATCCCCAGCACCCAAACCAAACTACGCAAAGCAGGACGGGCAGCATTGACCAGCACATCATCCCAGCGGGTATTCGATTTTTGCGCCAAGCGCGTTACCTGACGCAGTGCAAAAGCCAGCAAGGCATTCACCGCAACAATCACCAAAATAGCCAATAGCACGCTATGGACTTCGGGCGTGTCAAACAGCAGCGTTTTAAGTTGAGTAAGCCAAGTGTCCACTGGCGGTTTCCTTATTCATTCAAAATTAAATCGAGCACTGCTGAGCGGCTCAGCAGTAAAGGCGCGTACTTTGGCATTGCACACCCGCAATGTCTGCGCCAAATTACCGCGCTCTGCCCTCATCAATATAAATGAAGATGAACAAATCCCCCCATCTGTATCCAAACTCGTTTTGCGGACTGCAGCGCCAGAATCAATCTGGCGGTTGTCGGTTGTTGCTCAAGTTGTTGGCCAGCGATTAACTGACTGATGACTGCAATTTAAACAGCATTTTTCCTATCGTACGGGTATTAAAATCTGGATGTTTAATGGGTAAATTCTGTTCATCGATATATTGACCCATAATCCGGCGTGCCACTTCTTTATCACCAGTTTGTACATTAAACACTTGGATTTGCGTACTGTCGCGCTGCACCACGCGATACTGGCTACCATCTTTTAACTCGATCAGCAGTTCAGCCTGAATCTCACCGATATCCTCCCCCACCCGCGAGGCCTGCCCAGCAACGGGTGAAAATGCGCCGATCGCATGACGAATAAAAGCTTTTAGCGTATGCCGCATGTATTCATTAATTGGATTAATTTCACCGCAGGCCTCTGCCAATAGCACTTGGCGCAACAAAGCGACCAGACTAGCTTGTGTATCTGAATGCCAAAACAGCCAAGCTTTATGATGCTCAGGGTTTAAATCAGCCAAATTGTCATACTCGGCAACCAGCGCACTGGTTTTAGACTCTGGTGTTAGAAATACCACCATCAACTTCTGAATCGTTGGATCATCTTGCAAAATGGCTTGGTAATAATCGCGCAGCTGTTTGGGATTAGCTGCACCGACTTTAATCTTATTCTCGATAATAATTCGATACGGCACGCTATTTGCCTTACCTAACAGAGTAAGTTCAATATCAATGTATTTGATAGCGCTATCTAGCTCATAAGCCACCTCAAGCTCGGCACTCGAATTAATAAATGGGCAGCTCAAGATCTCAGCAAAATGCTCGGCCCCCAGTTGCGCGAGAAAAACTCGCACAAAAGCATCACCTAAACCATGGTCTTCCGAACTATCTAATAAATAGCCCAGCATTGCCGACATACTCGGCTCATGTAATCGCGCTTTGCCTTGGCTTAAAACTTGAAAAATATTCATTTAAATTAATCCGCATTTCCATCAAAAGAAAAACCCACTGCTGCCAGCTGCTGCAGCAGTTTGCCAAGGGTATATGATTGCAGCATTTATCTGGGCGTTATTTCTGATCAATACCTATAGAAAAATCATATGTCAGATAAATAATTTACAATAAGCCGTATTTTTATCTACCGGATTTTATCGTGTCTTCACTTGCACTGATCCAACTGCTGCTAAGCAGCTATCGCCAATTGCTGGGGCATGATTTAGTGCCGGCGACTGTCGATTTAATCGATGCCGCGGCGTGGCTGCAGCATGAGGCGCCGTTTTGTGTGCTGGCGCATGATGCCAGCACCGACCCTCGGTTTATTTTTGCCAACGACAGCGCCCACCGCTGTTTTGACTATCCTGATGGCCAATTACTTGGCCTGCCATCACGGCTATCTGCTGCGACACCTGATCAGCAAGAGCGCGAACAATTGCTCAACGCGGTGCGTGAGCACGGTTATGCCTGTGGCTATCGCGGGCTGCGAATCGCCAAAACCGGACGGCGCTTTTGGATTGAAGACGTTACCGTGTGGAATCTGATCGACGAGATGGGCGTGCGCCATGGTCAAGCCGCCACCTACCGCCGATGGCGCGATGCGCCCGATTCAGCAGCAACCAGCGTAGCAACACTCAGCCAATCACAAGATTCACCACAATGACTGACTTAAAACAGCGTTTAACGCTGGCTAGCTTTGACGCCGTCAGCATAAAAGGTATGATTTCAACACATAAAACAATACCAATAAGGTATGACGTCTGAGATGTGTGTGGGAAGCACATCAAAGCCAATTTGGACAGGCGAATCCCACTATGGATGGAGAGGATAATGAATAAAAAAATCAAACTCGCCGCACTACTGGCTGCGCTGTTTTTAAGCACCAGTGTGATGGCCGCCGATTGGGACAGCAAAGCAGTCTATACCGCAGGTGCCACCGTCACCTACCAAGGTAAAAACTGGAAAGCCAAATGGTGGACTACCGGTGAAATACCCGGTGGCACGCAATGGGGCCCTTGGGCAATCGAAAGCAGCCCAGTACCAACGGCTAGCCCAACGGTAAAACCAACTGCCACACCAACCGCAACACCAACTGCCACACCAACCGCAACACCAACTGCCACACCAACTGCCACACCAACTGCCACACCAACTGCCACACCAACTGCCACACCAACGGCAAAACCAACCGCAACGCCAACTGCATCCCCAACGGCGACGCCAACCGCAACACCAACGGCGACCCCAACACCGGGTGGCAATACTTGCGCGCAGGTGTGGAATCCGGATGAAATTTATCGTCCGAACTTGGGCCTGGTCATCCGCAGTGCGTATGGCAAAAACTACCAAGCCAATTATTACTCGAGCAATATCGAGCCTAGCGCCAACTCCGCCGTCGGCGGCGCATGGAAAGCCCTTGGTGCATGTACTGGCCCAAGCACGCCACGTGCCTCTGGCCCAGAAACCTTAGCCGAAGCACAAGCGCACGAAGCCGCCGCGATCAGCACGCCGTATATGCAAATGATCCGCGCCTCGGTTGCCACGCTCGACAATAAACTGGTTGAGCAAGTCACGCCGGGCAATCAAAGCAATCCAGCCAACGTGAAACGGGTGGAAGGCATTGTGTCGCAGCAGCAATGGAATTATTTCTTCCCTGAAGCCAACCCGGGCTACACCTACACCAACTTCTTGCGTGGCGTAGCGAAATTCCCAAGCTTCTGCGCCGACTACAACGATGGCCGCAATGCGGATCAAATTTGCCGCCGCGTTGTTGCTGCCTTTTTTGCCCACGTGGTACAAGAAACCGGCAATCACAGCGCATCAAGCCCCAATCCAAAATGGCGCCAAGGCTTAACGGCACTGCGTGAAGGCGGCGATGGTAAAGGCTCAGAAGCCTATTCATCCGGTTGTGGTGATGTGAACTGGCAAAAGCAGTTTGATGGCACGCTCGCTTGTGGCAAAAACCCCGATGGCACGTGGATTTCTTACTACGGCCGTGGCGCGCATCAAATCTCTTACATCTTCAACTACGCCCCACTGTCGTTGGCGATTTATGGCGACCGCGCCGTGCTACGCGACAACCCTGATCTGGTGGCGTCAACGTGGTTGAATATGGCCTCGGCCTTGTATTTCTTTGTGACACCACAACCGCCAAAACCATCGGTATTGCATACACTGGACGGCACTTGGGTACCGAACGCGACCGATATCGCCGGCGGCTTGGGGAACGACTTCCCAACCACTAGCCAGATTATCAATGGCGAATGTATGTCTAATCCAATCAAACCAACGGCACAGGCGCGCAATAACTTCTACGTCGAATTTGCCCGCGAATTGAATTTGGACATCTCCAAAGAGTCGATGAAATGTACCGATATGAAATCCTTCAGCGGTGGCAGCTCAGCCGCAGTGGCCATCTATTGGAATAAATCCGAAGAAACCGCCGACAACCCAGCACCAATCAAATACCAATGCCGCCTCACCAGCGAGCAATCGGGCTTCTCGGCGCTGATCGACAATCAATATACACAATGTGTTGAAGCCAAATGGTCAGTCAAATTGAAATAAACCCGCAGCGCTAACCCGCCGCCAACAAAAAGCCACGATACCCATCGTGGCTTTTTTTATTCCATCCCCCAATAAAAACCACGCGGCGCCGCGGCATAAAAAATCGCGCGAATCAATCGGGCGGTTTGACGTCTCCAGTAGGGTGTATTCGACGCGAAGCGGCAATACACCAATGATGCGATGTTCATGCGGCGTAATGCCTTCGGCGATTACGCCCTACTTGCTCGCATAAACAAGAGGTATTTAAGTCCAGACCTTATATCGCAATGTTTAGCTGGCAATACATATGCATACCTGCTTGATCGTTGGTCTGGGGCTTGTGATCCCCTGTATCCAGCCGAGTGAGGAGCAAGCGGGGCGGGGTTTTTGCGCTCATTGTTTGAGGCCGCAGGCCGAGTTTTGAGCGCAACCGCCTCGATTGTCCGCAGCGAGGGTACCGACGAAGTCGGCGCAGATACCGGGGGCTGCTTTGGGGTGAAGGGGGCTTTGCAGAAGCAAAGTCCCCTTCCCGCCCGCGCGGCGGAACGCGCACCAAAACACCTGCGGCGCAGCCGCATAAAACAAAACCGCCAGAATCAATCCGGCGGTTTCATTCATCGCGGTAAACGTTGGGCTGCGCAAGCTTAGCCCAACCTAAGATGCTGATTACTTACAGACAGACTTTCGATGCAAACAATATTTTATAAACGCTTCATACTTTTCAAAGAATGCAGAAGATGTTGCATTTAACATTTTAATATCTTGTTCAATGAGAGGGTCAAGATGGAAGTCTGTATTTCGACCATAAGGATCAACAGATTGCAAATCCGCACTCTTTGGAGATGTATATTGTGCAATATTTCTAGCTACATCTTTTGCATAAATAAAAAATTCGCTACGCTGCTTCTCTAATTCGACATCAATAAATTTTTTATCTACAACATCCCAATAATCCACAAAATAAAACAACCCTTTTGTTTTTGAATCACGAAAAGAATTAGCAAAGTCATGTTCTTTGAAAAATCTAGTTGTTTCTTCAACAGGGAAAACTGTAAAAATATCACTAATTAAATTTAAATCATGCTCGCACAATAACGTAAACTTTTTCTGTAGTTTAGAAAATGCTTTATCGTCTTGATAAATAATTCTAGCTAATGCAGCCAAAGCTGCAATCAAAGCAATAAAAGCTTCCCAAGGCCAGTCAATTAATGACCATTCTGTGGCAAACCAAAATGTTGAAAAAACGACTATTGAAATAAAGAATGTATATTTAATGCCTTTAATCATCAACAAACCTTCTAAAGGATTTAAAAAAAGCGGCCATTCGGCCGCTTTATTACTTGAGGATTATCACCCCACCTTCTTCTTCAACATCTCCAACGCCATCGCCGGATTGGCCTTGCCGCCGGAGCCTTTCATTACTTGGCCGACCAAGGCATTGAGCGCCTTCTCTTTACCGCTGCGATATTCTTCAATCGCTTTCGGATTGGCTGCCAGCACGGTGTCGACAATCGCTTCAATCGCGCCGGTGTCGGATTCTTGTTTCAGACCATCGCGCTCGATAATCACATCAGCCGAATCGCCCGATTCCCACATTTTCTTGAGCACGTCTTTAGCGGTTTTGTTGTTGATGGTGTTATCCGAAATACGAGCAATCAGCGCGCCCAAAGCGGCAGCGGAAATTGGGCAATCAGCAATGGTTTTCTCTTCGCGGTTTAGTGTGGCCGAGATGTCGCCCATGATCCAGTTCGCGGCGAGTTTGGCATCGGCGCCCGCAGCAACGGTGGCTTCAAAGTAAGCGGCCAGTATCTTGCTAGAGGTCAACATCCGCGCGTCGTAGGCGGAGATACCGTACTGCTCGATAAAGCGTGCTTGCATTGCCACTGGCAATTCTGGCAATTCGCTTTGCACCCGAGCAATCCATTCTTCCGAAATCACCAGCGGTGGCAAATCTGGATCAGGGAAGTAGCGGTAATCGTGCGCGTCTTCTTTACTACGCATCATGCGCGTTTCGCCCTTGTCTGGGTCGAACAGCACCGTGCCTTGCACCACGCGGCCACCGTCTTCGATGGTTTCGATTTGCCAGCGGATTTCGTAATCAATCGCTTGCTGCAAGAATTTGAACGAGTTCAGATTCTTGATTTCGCGGCGCGTGCCCAGCTCAACTTGGCCGGCGGGACGCACTGAAACGTTCGCATCCACACGGAATGAGCCTTCCGACATATTGCCGTCGCAAATCCCAATCCACGTTACGAGCTCATATAAGGCCCGGGCGTAGGCCACGGCTTCGGCACTTGAGCGCATTTCTGGCTCAGAGACGATTTCGAGCAAGGGGGTACCGGCGCGATTTAAATCGATGCCGGTCATGCCTTGGTAGTCTTCGTGCAGCGATTTGCCGGCATCTTCTTCTAAATGGGCGCGAGTGAGGTTGATTTTGCGCTCTTCGTCACCAACTTGAATGGTGATCACGCCGCCTTCAACAATCGGCAAATCCATTTGGCTAATTTGATAGCCTTTTGGCAAATCAGGGTAAAAGTAGTTTTTACGATCAAACACTGAACGGCGTTTAACGTTGGCGCCAATCGCGAGGCCAAACTGAATCGCGCGCTCAACGGCGGCGCGGTTCATCACTGGCAAAGCGCCCGGCAAGGCGATATCGACCACCGCCGTTTGCGTATTCGGCGCAGCGCCAAACGCCGTGCTGGCCGGTGAGAAAATTTTCGATTTTGTGGTGAGCTGAGTGTGAACCTCTAGCCCGATTACGACTTCCCATTTCATGGTTTATTCCTCTATGCCCGTGTCGTCGTACAGTTCAGTCAACGACACAGAAAAATCAATACTGGCTAGGCGTACAGTTTCATCGTTGGTATAAGCATGAAAGATCCAGTCACCTTGCTCTGCACGGCGATACACCCGAACGCTTTTCAATTCCGAATCAATCAGCACATATTCTTGTAATGATTCAAGCTGGCGATAAACTGCAAATTTTTTGCCTTGATCATAGTTACTCGTCGCTGGCGACAAGACTTCGACAATCACTTTGGCCGATTCTAAGGTGGTCGTTTTGGCATCAACCGCTTCGCAAGTCACCACCACGTCTGGATAAAAATAACAGTTCGCCGCGTCCACCCGCAGTCGCATATCATTTACATAAATTCGACATGGCGAGCCTTTTAGATGCGGACGCAACGCCATGTGTAAATTTAATGCCAGCGTATTATGTGCAGACGTGCCGCCAGTCATCGCATAGATCAAGCCATCAAAATACTCATGTCGATCTTCTGACACCGCTTCATCGGCTAAATATTGCTCAACTGAAAGGCCCTCACTTTGCGTCAATGCCATTGCGACCTCCGTTTAAAGTTGCGGCGCCTTGGTATGCCAGTCAGTCACTTGCTGGTATTGATGCGCCATGCCGAGCATGCGGCTTTCACCGGCGTAGTTGCCGATGATTTGCATGCCAACTGGGCGACCGTTACTGCCAAAGCCAACGGGTACGCTCATGGCAGGCAAGCCCGCCAAGTTCACGCCCAGCGTGTAAATGTCTTCGAGGTACATCGCCACTGGATCGGCAGTTTTTTCACCTAAGTTCCACGCGGTGCTTGGCGAAACTGGGCTAAACAACACGTCGCACTCTTTAAACGCGGCTTGGAAATCGTTGGCGATCATGCGGCGGATTTTTTGCGCTTGTAGGTAATAAGCGTCGTAATAACCGTGGCTCAAAACATACGCGCCGGTCAGAATACGGCGTTTCACTTCATCGCCAAAACCCTCGGCGCGAGTTTTTTCGTACATATCGTTGAGGCCATTGTAATCCGCAGCGCGGTGGCCATAACGTACGCCGTCAAAACGGCTTAAGTTGGTCGATGCTTCGGCTGGGGCGATGACGTAATACGCTGGAATCGCCATTTTGGTATTCGGCAAGCTCACGTCAACAATGATGGCGCCCAGTTTTTTGAATTCAGCCACTGCGGCGTCAATTGCCGCGCGCACGTCGTCGGCCAAACCATCAGCGAAGTATTCGCGTGGCAGGCCGATTTTCAGTCCGGCTAACGATTGGTTTAAATCGCGGGTGTAGTCCTCGCTCGCTTGTTGCAAGCTAGTTGAATCACGCTCGTCAAAGCCAGCCATCACATTGAGCAAAATCGCGCAATCTTCGGCCGTTTGCGCCATTGCGCCGCCTTGATCGAGCGAGCTGGCGTAAGCGATCATGCCAAAACGACTCACAGTACCGTAGGTCGGTTTAATCCCCGTGATGCCGCAAAATGCCGCAGGCTGTCTGATCGACCCCCCGGTATCGGTGCCCGTGGCCATTGGCACTAAACGTGCTGCCACTGCCGCTGCCGAACCGCCCGACGAGCCGCCGGGTACTGCGGTTAAATCCCAAGGGTTTTTAACTGCGCCATAAAAGCTGTTTTCATTGGAAGAGCCCATCGCAAACTCGTCCATATTGGTGCGACCTAGCGTCACCAAACCGGCGGCGTCACAGCGCTCAACCACATTGCTTGAATACGGCGCAATAAAATTGTCGAGCATTTTGCTGCCACACGATGTTTTCCAACCTTCAGCGCAAAAAATATCTTTGTGCGCAAAAGGAACACCGAGCAACGGTCGAGTATCACCCGCAGCACGCGCAGCATCTGCCGCGGCGGCTTGGGCCAGCGATTTTTCACGGTCAACGGTAATAAAGGCATTGAGGTGCTGATGCGCCGCGATGCGATCTAAATACTGCGTTGCCAACGCGACAGCTGTGGTTTCACCGCTAGCGAGTTGGTCAATAATTTGTTTGATGGTTAGCATATTTGTGCGTAGGGCATAGGGCGTAGGGCGTCAAAGCAGCAGGTTTTACTCCCCACTCCCAACTCCCTACTCCCCGACCCTAATTCCTTATTCAATGACTTTCGGAACCAGATAAAGGCCGTTTTCAACCGCAGGGGCAATCGCCTGAAAGGCTTCGCGGCGATTAGTCGCTGTCGCCACATCGTCACGCAAGCGCAGTAACATGTCTTGTGGGTGTGGCATTGGCTCAACACCGGTAGTATCGATGCTGCGCATTTCTTCAATCAAACTAAATAGTTGATTGAGTTGTTTATGGCTCTCAATCACTTCATTTTCGGTCACGGCAATCCGTGCCAGACGCGCAATGCGCCGTACATCGTCCATAGATAGCGACATATTGATATTTCCCTGTATATACGTCCTAAATAGCGGCGCAGTCATGTTGATCAACACAACATACTTTTAATCGTAACGTGGCTCAATTTACCGCGTTTTTTCATCCTAAAACCACGGCATATCTTTGCCGACCAAGTACAGCGTACTTTAATCGGAACGTGGTCGTATTTACCGCGTTAAAGCTACTTAAACAACAACGCAATAGGGTATCATATCGGGTTTGTTTCTCCCACCTACGGCAAAGGCTCGCGGTAGCATTTACAGTGGACGCGAAATTAAAAATAAATGCGAAGCTTGATTCCTTGCAATACAGCATAATACGAGCATTCGCCCAATTTACAGTGGGCTGAACTGAAGTTTGGCTTGCCATCACACAACATCATTGCGGGATTATTAATGTTTGGACTTCTTTCTGGCTACTTTGCCAACGACATCGCTATCGACTTGGGTACAGCTAACACCTTGATTTATATGCAAGGTAAAGGAATTGTATTGGACGAACCGTCGGTCGTCGCCATCCAACAAGAAGGCGGCCCTTCAGGCAAGAAAACCATTTTATCGGTCGGTACAGAAGCCAAAAAAATGCTCGGCCGCACCCCAGGCAATATCAATGCCGTGCGCCCAATGAAAGACGGCGTGATTGCCGACTTCACCATCACCGAACAAATGCTGAAACAGTTCATCAAAAAAGTGAACCCAAGCCGCATGTTTTCATCGCCACCGCGCATCGTGATTTGCGTGCCTTGCGGCTCAACGCAAGTTGAACGCCGGGCGATTCGTGAATCGGCACTCGGTGCTGGTGCGCGCAAGGTTGAATTGATCGAAGAACCAATGGCGGCAGCGATTGGCGCAGGCCTACCGGTTGAAGAAGCGACCGGCTCAATGGTGGTAGATATCGGTGGCGGCACCACCGAAGTCGGCGTGATTTCGCTCGGCGGTATTGTTTACGCTTCTAGCGTGCGTGTGGGTGGCGATAAATTTGATGAATCGATCATCAACTATATCCGTCGTAACTACGGCATGTTGATTGGTGAAACCACCGCTGAAGAAATCAAAAAACGCATCGGCTCGGCCTTCCCAGGTGCCGAAGTGCGCGAGATGGAAGTGAAAGGCCGCAACCTAGCCGAAGGTATTCCACGCTCATTCACGATTTCTAGCAACGAAATTCTCGAAGCCTTGACTGACCCACTCAATCAAATCGTTTCGGCAGTCAAACAAGCGCTGGAACAAACCCCACCAGAACTCGGTGCTGATATTGCCGAAAAAGGCATGGTACTAACTGGCGGTGGCGCATTATTGCGCGATTTGGATCGCTTATTGATGGAAGAAACTGGTCTTCCAGTGATTGTGGCCGAAGATCCACTCACTTGCGTCGTACGCGGTTCAGGTAAAGCACTTGAAAAGCTCGATAAAGGCGGCATTGGCATTTTTGCTAATGACTGATTAGATTGCCGGTAAGGTAAGCAAATAGGGCTTGGCGTATGCCAAGCCTTTGCTAGTTTGGGCCGCTGTCACCTTACCGCCATCCTCACACCTTCACTACTTCGCAGATCCAATGCAAGCTAATCAACCTGCCTTTTTTAAACAAGGCCCGAAACCGCTAACGCGTGTTTTGATTTTTTCTGCACTCTCGCTTGCGCTGATTTTCGGCGATGCCAACTACCAATGGTTAGGGCTCGCCCGCGATAAGCTGTCTTTGGCGCTTTACCCCCTGCAATGGCTGGCCACCACGCCAATCAATGCGGTGATTGAAGGTGGGGATTTTCTCCAGCAACAAGCCCAATTGGTCAGCGAAAACAAAGCGCTCAATAACGACAAGCTCGCCGCCAAAGGCATGGCCATGCGTTTGCAGGCTTTAGAAATTGAGAACGCCAATTTACGCTCGCTGAGCATTGCCAGTGAAAACACGCCGCGCCGCTCGCAGCTCACCAAAATTCTTTACAATAGCCGCGATCCTTTTGCGGCGAAATTAGTCCTTGATAAAGGCCAGCAAAATCAAATTAGTGCCGGGCAAATCGTGCTCGACGCCAGCGGTGTGGTTGGGCAAATTGTTCGCGTGCAACCCCTTACCAGTGAAGTGCGGCTGTTATCCGATCGCAATCACATGGTGCCAGTGATCGTGGCGCGCAATCAATTGCGTACCGTGGTGTATGGCACCGGCCGCCATGCGCCGCTCGAAGTACGCAATATGGCGCAAAATGTTGACGTGCAAGTGGGCGACCAACTACTCACCTCAGGCATTGATAGTATTTATCCGGCAGGCTTACCCGTAGCGCGAGTAACTCGAGTTGAGCGCACCACCGGCAACGCCTTTGCCCGCATTTATAGCGAGCCTTTGGCCAAAATTGATCAGCATCGTTATTTCTTAATTTTGGATGCGCCCGCTGCGCCGCCACCTTATCCAACAGAAGCCTCAGCACCGAAGGCCAAGACTAAATAATGTGTATTTTTTATCCTTTTTGCGCACTGACAGCGCGTGTGGCCGGAGATTGAGCCATGCCAATTAGCCGCCAATTACTTCGTCCTGCCGGTGTGGGCTTTATTTTTTGCTCGTTTGTACTGGCTATTTTGATTAATTTATTACCATGGCAAGCCACGGCAATGAATTTTTCCCCTGATTTTGTCGCGCTATTGATTATTTATTGGGCACTCAATCAGCCGCGCCGTGTCGGTGTCGCTTGCGCCTTCTTTTTAGGGGTGCTGATGGATGTCGCCAATGGCAATATTTTAGGGCAACACGCGCTGGCGTATTCCATCATTGCTTATTTGGCCTTGGTGCGGCAGCGGCAATTAGCGATTTTCCCTTTTTGGCAACAAGCACTGATTGCTTGCGCGCTACTGCTACTGTCGCAAGCCATTATGGTGAGTATTCGCAGCATCATGGGTGAGCCTTTTGTGGGCTGGGGCTATTTTACTGGCAGTTTATTTGCCGCTATTTTATGGCCACCTTTTTCAAATTTGATGCTGATGTATCAACGTAAAGACGCGCCCGACGAATTATGAGTTTGCATGATTGCGCTTGTTTTCAGTCGGTGCAGCCTATCTGTGTTTTTTTCGCTATTTCGCCAATAATCGGTCGTGGTTGTTTGGCATGCCGCAACGGTGTTTGCCATGAGTAAGAATGTTGTTATCAATCCTAAAGGCGAGCGTTTTGCATTTCAAATCCGCCTGATTGTTGCTGTGCTATTTATTTTGCTGATGTTTGGCGTGTTGTTTGCGCGCTTTTTTTGGTTGCAAGTGGTTGAGCACGACCGTTACCTGACATTAGCCGAACAAAATCGTATTTCTTTAGTGCCCATTCCGCCATCGCGCGGCATTATTCGCGACCGTAACGGTGTGATTCTGGCGCACAATTTTTCGGCGTATACGCTAGAAATCACGCCATCCAAAGTTGCCAATTTAGATGAAACCATTGCCAGCTTAAAAGGCATTGTCGACATTACACCGCGCGATCGCCGTCGCTTTAAAAAGCTACAAGACGAAACCAAAGACTTTGAAACGCTACCGATTCGTACCCGCTTAAGCGACGAAGAAGTGGCGCGTTTTGCTTCGCAAAGTTATTTATTTCCCGGCGTTGAGCTAAAAGCGCGCTTGTTCCGCCAATATCCCTTGGGTGAAGTGGGCAGTCATTTGATCGGCTATATCGGCCGAATTAATGATCGAGACATTAAAGACCTCAAAGACGACGAAGTGTATGCCAACTATCGCGGCACCGATTACATCGGCAAGCTGGGGATTGAAAGCAGCTATGAAAAACAATTGCACGGCCAAACTGGTTTTGAACAGGTTGAAATCGATTCCGGTGGCCGTGCGGTGCGTACCCTTAAGCGTACCGCGCCCCAATCGGGCAAAGATTTAACTTTGTCGATTGATATTAAGCTGCAAGAAATGATCGAAAAACAATTTGGTGAGCGCCGTGGCTCATTGGTGGCGATCGATCCGCAAACCGGCGGTATTTTGGCGCTGGTGTCTAAACCCGGCTTTGATCCAAATTTATTTGTCGATGGCATTGATCCGGTGAGCTGGAATGAGCTCAATACCTCGATCGATAAACCACTACTGAATCGCGCTATTCGCGGTGAATATCCGCCCGGATCAACCTATAAGCCATTTATGGCCATGGCGGCGCTCGAACAAAACTTGCCTTTGGTACATCAAACGATTTCTGACCCCGGCTATTTTATTTATGGCGGGCATCGGTTTAATGACTCTAAAAAAGGTGGTTATGGCTCAATGAGTTTTGATCGCTCGATTGCATTATCCAGCGATACTTATTTCTACCAATTAGCCGTGCAAATGGGCATCGACAATATCGCCAAATTTATGGGGACTTTAGATTTTGGCCGCCCAACCGGCGTTGATTTACCCGGTGAGCGTCCAGGGATTTTGCCTAGCCCCGAGTGGAAAAAATCCCGCTTTAAAAATCCTGCACAGCAAAAATGGTATTCAGGCGAGACGGTGTCCATCGGGATTGGTCAAGGTTATAACGCCTTTACACCAATGCAAATGGCGCATGCCACCGCCACCTTGGCCAATCGCGGTTTAGCATTTCGTCCGCACGTTGTCGCTACATTAACCGATCCACGCAGTGGCGCCAAAACCTTGGTCGAGCCCAAACCCCTCAAAACCATGGATTGGAAACCGGCCAATATCGAACGCGTCATCCGTGGTATGGAAGGCGTAATGACCATTGGTACAGGGGCGAATGTGTTTCGCGGCGCGCAATATGTATCGGCCGGCAAAACCGGTACGGCACAGGTGTATAGCTTAAAAGGCGCCAAATATAACGCGCATTCAGTCAAAGAGCGTTTACGTGATCACTCTTGGTTTATTGCTTTTGCACCGTCAGACAAACCAACGATTGCACTGGCGGTAATTGTTGAGAATGGCGGATTTGGTGCACAAGCAGCAGCGCCGATTGCACGTAAAGTACTCGATTATTACCTCACGGGCAAAATGCCTGAAGATCCACCTAGCAAAACGGCATCGGCCGTACCCGCCATCGTCGAGGAAGTAACCGGTGATTAGCTATATCTGGGATCGTATCAAGCGCCCAATTGATCCTGCGCTATTTATTTTGATTTTACTGGTGTTTGCCGTTTCGGCGGGGGTGCTGTATTCCGCATCCAATCGCGATTTAGAGCGCGTGACCGATAAAGTGGTTTTTATGGGCATTTCGCTGGGTATCTTGTGGTTTGTCGCCAATATTCAGCAAAGAACCTTAATGCAACTGGCTTTGCCCGCCTATGTTGGCGGGGTTATTTTGCTGATTTTGGTCGAGTTTTTTGGTATTACCAGCCACGGCGCGACCCGTTGGCTCAATATTGGGATTACCCGAATTCAGCCGTCAGAAATCATGCGGATTGCCTTGCCACTGATGGTGGCGTGGTATTTCAATCATTTCCAAGCCAGCCTCGGTAAACGCCACTATGTTGCTGGCGCCTTCATTATTATCATTCCGGTGCTGTTAATTATGAAGCAGCCCGATTTAGGCACCAGTTTGCTGGTGGCGTCATCGGGCTTTTATATCTTGTTTTTTGCCGGTCTGCCTTGGGCAGTATTGGCGGTGATGAGTGTGGCGATTGCCGTGATCGCCTATATCGTTACCCATTGGGACTTGTGCATTAATATTTTGCACGAATACCAATGCCGCCGAATCGCCACCATGCTCAACCCAATGGAAGATCCACTTGGCGCGGGCTACCACATTATTCAAGGCACGATTGCGATTGGCTCGGGCGGCTTATTTGGTAAAGGCTGGCTGGCTGGCACGCAAACCCATCTGGATTTTATTCCTGAGCGTACCACCGACTTTATTTTCGCGGTTTATGGTGAAGAATTTGGTTTGCTGGGCAATGGTTTGTTATTAGTGCTGTATTTGGCGGTGATTTTCCGTGGCTTAATGATTGCCAATAGTGCGTCAACCTTATTTGGTCGCCTATTGGCAGGTGCAATTTCGATGAATTTCTTTACCTATGCACTGGTAAATATGGGCATGGTCACTGGCATGCTGCCAGTTGTTGGCGTGCCTTTACCGCTGATTTCCTATGGTGGCACGTCAATGGTTTCGATTTTGGCCGGTTTCGGTATTTTAATGAGCATCCAGCGTGATCGCCCACTGATGAAGGCTTGATATGAAATTAACCCACTCGGCCACACTGGTGTGCGCCAGTTTATTATTGGCCGCTTGTAGCAGCACACCAGAAAAGCCCACCCCACGACCGGTAGTTCCAGCACCGACTCAGCCGTCAACCATCACTGGCACGCCATCGCCCTATAACTGCAGCTATAAGGCCAGCTCAGGTAACGGTGCTTTTTATAAAGACGATGGCCCAATGGCCGATTTTCCGGCCAATTTGGATCAAGTGCTCGAACCTATTCCACGCTGGGAAACGCCGCATAAATGGGCGAATCGCCCGTATACCGTACTCGGACTGTCGTTTACGCCGCATAGCCAGATTGATGGCTACAAAGAGCAAGGCATTGCCAGCTGGTATGGGCGTAAATTTCATGGGCAAAAAACCAGTATTGGCGAAACCTACGATATGTTTCAAATGACAGCAGCGCATCCCACGCTGTCTATCCCCAGCTATGCCCGCGTGACCAATGTTAAAAATGGCCGCAGCGTGATTGTTCGGGTGAATGATCGCGGGCCATTTCATAAAGGCCGTGTGATGGATTTGTCTTTTTTGGCCGCTTGCCGTTTGGGCTACGCCAATAATGGCAGCGCGGAAGTCATCGTCGAAAGCCTGATGCCAAGCGACGCACCGAGCGACATCATTGCCAACGCCAAAGTGGCGGTTCACAGCACGCCGGCACCGGTGAGTAATAAGCCACGACCGATCCCTGTTGCCGAAAGCAATGGCAAAGTGTTTGTGCAATTGGGGGCATTTTCATCGCAAAGCAACGCCGAGAGCTTTAAAGCACACGTCGCCAGAGAGCTTGACCAAGACAGCGATAAACTCAGCATCCAAAGCAGCAGCAACCTTTTCCGCGTTCGTCTCGGCCCTTTCGCCAGCCGCAGCGAAGCAATGACTACCATTAGCCGAGTAACCGGTGAGAAAAACATTCAAGCGGTGATTAGCCAATAGCATAAAATTTGCAGATCGATCTGTAACCCAGCCTGAGTTGCAGATCAGCAGAAGCTAAAATAATGGCAATATTCAGATTTGGTGTTGATGCTGTGCCGCAGGCACTTAAAATCATCAACACGCTATCTGAACATAGCCCAAATCATAGATGTATATCGTTTCAGAGTTTTATTATCAAAGCCTGCAGCGATATACTACTTAAGGCCAGGGTGGTTTTTTTGCGGTTGGTCGAGCCAATACCCTTGCACTTGATCCACGCCAAATTCAAGCAGCATATTAAAAATCGTTTCGCTTTCGACAAATTCAGCAATCGTGGTTTTGCCCATATCATGCGCAATACTCACCATGCCACGAACAAAAATCTGGCTGTCTCTATCATTGGGCAAATCGCGAATAAACAGCCCGTCGATTTTTAACACGTCGGCTTTAAGCTGCTTCAAATACGCAAACGACGCAAAGCCCACACCAAAGTCATCCAAACACACCACGCAACCGGTTGAGCGCAGCGCGTCAATAAAGCGCTGTGCATCGGATAAATCCGATACTGCCGAGGTTTCGGTTAATTCAACCAATAAGCGTTTGGGGTCCACTGCGTATTGCGTGAGCAAGCTGGCGATATACAGCGGCAATTCAGGCTCATCAAATGATCGCCCGGAAACATTGACCGCAATCGACGGACAATCGGGATATTGGGCTAACAGTCGAATCACTTCTTTAATGACCCAGCGATCCAAATCGATGATTTTGCCGGTTTTTTCTGCATGGCCAATAAAATTGCCCGGCATAATACAGCCGCCCTCGACATCGGGATCTTTCATACGAACCAAGGCTTCTAAATGCGCCAATTGCCGATTGTGGGTGTAATAAATGCCTTGGTAATGCAATTCAAAGCCATCGTTTTCTAAGGCATCAACAATGCGCTCTTTCCACGATAAGCGGCTTAACTCATTGCGCGAATGATCGGAATCTGGTCGATAAATGCGCCAAGTATTCTTGCCTGCGGCCTTGGCTTGATACATTGCCGTATCAGCATGGGCTACCAATTGATCCGCAGAATTAGCGTGCAATGGATAAATCGCGACACCAACCGACGCTGAAGGACGCATCAAATGACTGCCAGCAGCAAATTGAATCTGCATCACCGTTTGCACAATGCGATCGGCCAATTTACTGACTTCAAACTCATCGCAAGTCGGTAGCAGCACCGCAAACTCATCGCCGCCCAAACGCGCAAAGACCTCATGTCGGCGCACTTGCTTATTCACTTCACGGGCGATGCTTTTCAGTAATTCATCACCAACGGTATGGCCAAAACTATCGTTAACCAGCTTAAATTCGTCCAAATCAAAAAACACCAAGGCCATTTGATGGTCGCGCCGGTTTGCTTCGCTCACCATGCGTTCTAATTCTTGCTGAAAGCGATGGCGGTTAAACAGACCGGTTAATGCATCACGCTCGGCCAAGTTCACCATCCGCTCAGCGATTAAGCGCTGCTGCGTGACATCTTCATACACCCACATTCGGCCATTAGTAACGCCTTGTGGATCGGTTACGCGGTAACAATTTTGTACGATGACTCGGCGATCATTCAGTGTGACTTCACCAAAATCAACCCGATCTTCCAGCGCACTGTGCTCTTCTAAATAACAAGACAGTCCATCACTGAGTGCTGGTCGATTGTCGGCCAATTGCAAAACCTGCCCAATCGGGCGCCCAATCATGGCTTGCGACGACGACAAACCCCATATTTCACAAAAGGCCGGATTAAAAAATACAATCCGATGGTCATTATCAACAAACAACACCCCAAAGCGCATTGCGGCCAACAACGCCAGCATACGCGCGCGCTCTGATTCGGCATGCTGTAAATAGCTTTTACCCAAAGACTGAATCTGACGTAATTCAATCACCGATTTACGCAGCGCCAAACGCTCATCTTTGATTTCAGTATTGTCACGCAGGCTGATTCTAAGACCTAAATAACTTTGTTCGGCATTAAACATGGGCTGCCAACTCACCGACACCCAAAATAAACTGCCATCGCGGCGCATGGCGCGAAATTCGTAATCTTGCTCAGTGGATTTATTATTTACCGCTTGTAAAAAGGTGTCTTCAACGCGCAAGCGCTCTTCTGGCGTGGCAATGGTTAATGGAAAATCGGGGAGTAATAAGCATTCATTCACTGAATAACCAGTAATACGTACCACCATGGCATTGGCCCACACCAATTGCCCTGCCGGATTAATCCACAATTCGGCGCTATTGCTGGCATCCGCTATGGTTTGATATTGCGCTTCGCTGTCTTTTAACGCCGTCACATGCGCCTTAATCGCGCGCGCCATATCATTAAAGCGCTGTGATATTTTAGCGATTTCACCGGAACCATTGGCGGCCAATACTGGCTCAAAATAGCCGGTTGCCGCGGTTTCCGTAGCTTGAATCAGGCGATATAGATGCCGCGAAATCCACCACGCCGCTAACAGCATTAAACCCATGATGGCCATAAAACCCAGCATGACAATCAAGCCATTTTGCCAAATTAAATACTGGAAACTGCGATAAGCACTGATATTGCTCAGCCCAAAACTGAGCTCACCCAATTGCACGCCATTAACGAGCAAAGGCGCGCGAACATGCTCTAACGTTGGGCGATCCCACAATGCATATGAATGATGATTGCTACTGGCAGGCAGTTTTTTAGAAATATCCCAGCCACGCGCGGCAATCATTTGTTGCTGCTCATCGAGCAACACCAAATAATCGATTTCGTCCGCCAGCTGAAGATGATTAAGAATCTCGGCCGCTTTAACCCGATCGCCTTCGATCATCGAAGGTAAGAACACTGCATTCAATAAGCTAGAGAGTGCCTGTACATGCGCAGCCTCTTGCTCTTGCGCCATCTCCGACCAAATACGGTGGGTATTACATAATAATGCGAGCAATAATAGCGCCTGTACCGCAATACAGGCCAAAATAAACCGCGAACGCAAAGAAAGGGAAGATAAAGACATACTAAAGCTTACTATCCCTCAAAATGCAATATAAGTAAAACCGCATATTAGCGAACGAAACGCGACACAATCAGCGATTATGCGCCTAGACTAGCGCTGCAACACTTTAATAAACACCTTCGATCGCCGCTGGTAGTTGTACAACTCTTTTTTCTCCATTGGCAAATCATCCACCGAAGCTTGCTTAAAGCCACGCTCGACAAACCAATGGCTGGTTCGCGTGGTTAAAGCAAATAGCTTTTCGATGCCCAAGCCGCGGGCTTGTTGCTCAACGTGGCGCAGCAAATCAGCACCACGATCTTCATCGCGATAATCCGGATGAATCACCAGACAAGCCAACTCGGCCATTTTGCTATTCGGGAATGGGTGAATCGCCACGATACCAATGGTTTTACCGTCATGCTCGAGTACCGAGTAGCGATGCACTTCGCGCTCAAGTAATTCACGGCCGCGTTTCACCAACACGCCTTGATCTTCGAGCGGCTCGATCAGCGCCAGCATTCGACCAATATCGTCAATCGTTGCTTGGCGCAAGGTTTCCAGTGGCTCACGCGAAATCATCGTGCCAATGCCATCGTGGGTAAACAATTCCATCAACAAACTGCCGTCAACATTATTGCTAATCAAATGCGCCCGCTGTACGCCATTACGTACCGAGCGAATCGCACACGGCAAATACAAAGACACATCGTCGTTGGCATCCGGGTGTTCGGCCAAAAAGTGCTCGGCGGCCAAAGCGGTCAATTCAGTTTGCAACTCACCGGCGTCATTAATCACCCCATCTTGACCAAATAAAAACAGCAATTTGTCAGCTTTTAAAGCAATCGCCGTCGAGGTCGCCACGTCTTCTAAGGTCAGATTAAAAATCTCGCCAGTTGGCGAATAACCGATGGTTGAAATCAGCACCAATTCGCCATCATCCATACGGTAATTAATCGCCGTGGTATCGACTTTACGCACTTCACCGGTGTATTGCAGATCCACGCCATCGCGCACCCCCATCGGCTGCGCGGTAATAAAATTACCCGCCGAAACCCGAATATCGGCGTTGGCCATCGGCGAATTAGGGAGCCCCATCGAGAGCCAAGATTCGATTTCTACGCGCACATGGCCAGCCGCTTGAATCACGCATTCTAGTGATGGCTGATCGGTCACCCGAATACCGTTTAGATAACGGCCTTCCAAACCGCGCTCGGCAATACGCGCCTCAATTTGCGGACGCGCACCATGCACCACAATCAAGCGCACCCCAAGGCTGGTCAACAAATTAATGTCATGCGTTAGCGTGGCAAACTTGCCATCACGAACGACTTCACCCCCTAAGGCAATCACAAACGTGCGACCACGAAAAGCGTGGATATACGGCGCAGCTTGACGGAACCATTGAACAAAATCTTGCATAGCAATCGCCTCTAAGGCTTGAAGGTATATTAACGTAGGCGTTAGCTATCAACGCCTGCAACTCAATACATCAATACGCACCACGTCCACTGACCACGGTTTTAATCGTTTTGCAGACAATCGCAATGTCGTACCACAAATTCCAATTTTTGACATACCACGCATCGAGCGCCACACGCTCGGCGTAAGTGGTGTCGTTGCGACCAGACACCTGCCACAAGCCCGTTAAACCTGGACGTGCTTCGAGATAAAAGTCGACTTTATCGCCATAGCGCTCAAGTTCAGCGTCGATAATTGGCCGCGGGCCAACCAAAGACATTTGGCCACAAATCACATTCCACAATTGCGGAATTTCATCGAGGCTGGTTTTGCGTAAAAACGCGCCAATTTTAGTGATTCGCGGGTCATTTTTAAGCTTGAAATCGGTGTCCCATTCGGCGCGCGCTTGTGGATCAGTCGCTAATAAATGGTCCAATACTTCTTGCGAATTGTGCACCATAGTGCGGAATTTCCAGCACTTAAATGGCACGCCATTCATCCCCACCCGCACATGACCAAAGAAAATCGCCCCTGGCCCGCCTTCGCATTTAATCCGCCACATCACATACAGCAATAAAGGGCTGAGTAATAAGATGCCACACACCGCGCCAAACAAATCAAAAGCGCGTTTTAACACAATCAGCGGCTTAACCAACAGATTATTACGCACGCGCAGCAGCAAGACTTCATGACTGAAAAAATGATGCGGCACCACGCCAAATAAAGGCAAACCGGCAATCGGCGGAATAATATGCAGGTCTTTATACCGCAGCGACAGTTGCTCGATTTGCGTTTCTAACTGGCGCAATTCATCTTCGTTGACCGCAATCACCACGTGCGGGCGGCCATTGCTACTGAGCCAAGCCAACAGTGCTTCGCGCTCTAAACGCACCACCGGCAAACGCTCGCCATTAATCTGTAATTCATCTGGCGCGTCTTGATCGACTGACAAAAACGCCTGCACTTCAAAGCCCAATTGGCGCTCGCTATACATCGCCCGATACGCTTCAATCGCATTGGCGCCGGCACCAATAATCACCGTCGGTAATTGCCAGATCCGTTTTGTTAATAAGCAATCGCGCATTAAGCTACGAAAATACGGCAGCAACACCAGCGCTACGCCCCAAGATACCGGCCACAAAAAACGCGACACGGTAAATTTACCCAACAACACCAACATGCCATTGAGTAAGGCTGCCAACAATAAGGCGCGCAAAATTTCGAGCAATTCATCCCAAAAAGGCAGACGCAAGCTGTAATGCCCACGCCACCAAAAACTGGCAATGGTCATCAAGGCCAAGCCTAAAAACGCCAAGCCTTGTTGCTGCCCTTCCCAAGCCCACCACAGACCAAAACTGGCCGAAATGCGGTCATAGCGAAAAATCCACAACAGCAGCATCGCCACGCCAAATGACAGCGCCAAGGCCATAAAATCAGCCAGCGCCAACCAAGGTTTGGCGCGCTCAGCTTGTAAGTGTTTTTCTTGAATCATTGCGTCTCTTTGGGCGTCTTATCTGCCGTTGGCGCAATGCCATACGCGGCATATAAGCTCGCCATCATCGGTGTTAAAGAATAAAACTCCAGCGCAAAAGCCTGCGCTTGTTGCCCCAATTGCCGGCGTAATGCCGGATCGGCACTCAAAGCCTGTAAATGCGCGACAAACTCGTCAGGCGTATGCGCCAAGTAACCGTTTTCGCCATTTTTAACTAAATCACGATTGCCAACGACATCGGTTGCCACCACCGGCAAACCGGCCGCCATCGCTTCAATCACCGCCACTGGCAAACCTTCCCAACGACTGGTTTGAATATAAATATCCAGCGTTGCCAACTGCGCCAAAGCGGCAGCACGATCACACCAGCCCGACACGGCAACGCCTGCTGCGCGCAGTGCCGCTTCGCCGCTGGCTTCGCCACCGCCCACCCAGACAAACTCCAGCGAGTCGCTGGCCATTTTGCTCGCCACTTCGGCAAAAAACTCTGGATTACGCGCCAAACAAACCCGGCCTACCGTACCAATGCGTAGACGGCGGGGAGTGGGGAGTGGGGACTGGGGAGTGAGCGCGTTCGCTTGCGGTATTTTGCTTAAATCAACTGCGTTATTCACCACCACCACATTGCCAGATAAGTGCCGGCGAATTTCTTCACCCTCAGACTTTGAACAGGCAATAAAGGTCACCGGCACTCCGGCAAGTATTTTTTCAATCGTTAAGAAGATCCCGTTTTTCAAACGGCCTTCCGCGCGCTGCAAAAATGACAAACCATGCGGCGAAAAAAACCAACGCGGCCCATCAGAGCGCAAAGCCCAAGCCAAACTCACCAAGCGCCCTAGCGCCCCAGCCTTACTGGAATGCAAATGCACCACATCGGGCGCAATCGAAGCAATCCATTTAAATAAAGCGCGGCCAGTACGAAAATCGTTTAAAGGATGAATCGCTCGCTGCATCGGCAAATGAATACAATTGACCGCTGGCACAAATAAATCCCGCCATCCTGCTGGCGTTTCCTCGCGCACCGAATGAATCACCGTCACTTGATGCCCGTCTTGCGACTGAGCGTTGGCGATGGCCGACACCATAGACAAAGTCCCAGCGCCAAACGATTCCACCACATGCACAATGGCACTCATGCTTTTCCCCCGCGCAATTTGGCTTTGATTTTAAACGCCAACGCATACGGCATGGCCAACAAAGCCAGCGTGCGGGCTATGCCTGCCATCGCCGCCGGACTACCGTCGAAGTATTTGCGCTGTAATTTCAACCGAGATTTAAGCTGCGTGTTGCGCTTACCCAGCGAAATACCATTCGGGTCGAGTTCATATTTGATCAACACATCGGGTAAATTAGCCACTTGGTGCTGCCGCGCCAACGCCCAAAACAACGCGTAATCTTCCGCAGCCGGAAAGTCCAAAGGATACATCCCTAGCGTATCGACCGCTGATAATTTGTAGATCACGCTTGGGTGAATATACGCCGAGTTTTTTTTCATGAATTGCAAAATCTCAGCGTGCTCAGTGGGATGGCGCAATACAAATTGTTCCACGCCATTTTGATCGACAAAGCTCGCCGCGCCACCGAGCAAGACCACCTCGGGGTGTGCGGCAAGAAACGCCATTTGCTGAGCGATACGGGTCGATACGTTCTCATCGCCGCAATCGAGCCGCGCAATCCATGTGTAGTCACGCGATTTGGCCCATTGCAAACCGGCGTTCAGTGCCCCTTCGATGCCTTTGTTTTGCGCCAAATTGAGTACGCGTAACGTACCGCAACCGTGGTAGGCAGCATTCGCTGCCGCCATCTCTATCGGCGCGCGCGTGCTGCCATCATCCACCACCAACACATCACACGGCTCATCCGCGCCAATACTGGCCAATGATTTCAGTAAGCCATCAGGATTGTTGTAATGGGGTATCAGTAATAAAACCGAATGCTTTAATTCCACGTGCCAACTCCAAGCAGTCGTTTAATTTTTCGGGTGAATGACAGCGGTAGCGCAAAGGAGGCTGCCGCTTTGGCAATATTGAGCATCGATTGCGGCCGCCAATCAAAATAGCGGGCGAGAATTTTGATTCGCATCGCTTGCTGCTGGCGGCGGCGGCTCATCGAAATACCGCTGTCGTTGTATTCAGAGCGCGTCAGCACTTCGGGCAAATTGGCGGTTTGGTAACGGGCAACAAAGGCCCAGAAATACGCAAAATCTTCCGCCGCTTGGCAATCCATGGGATAGAGGCCAATTTCCTTTACGCCGGCGGTGCGAAACATCACGCTCGGATGGGTAAAGGCATTGTCTTTATGCATCTGCCGCACAATTTGCGCGTGCGTTTGCGGTTGATGCAGCGTAAAGCGATCACCGCTGGCATCAAAGAATGTCACGGCGCTGCCGAGTAAATACACTTCGGGGTATTGGTCTAAAAAGGCCACCTGACGCGCGATGCGATCCGATACACACAGGTCATCGCAATCGAGCCGCGCAACAAATTCATAGCCCGCCGCCAAAATCGCTTCTAGCCCAGTATTAAGTGCATATTCAATGCCGCAATTGTGCGGTAAATAATAAAACTTCAGCTCACCTTTAGCGCGCCACGCGGCGCGGCATAAGGCTTCGTCAATCGTCGCACGCGTACTGCCGTCGTCAACAATCACCGCGTCAACGCACTCATCCGCGCCGACCGACGCCAAAGACGCCGCCAAACCTTGCGGATTATTAAAATGGGGGATCAAGAGTGCGGCGCGGTTCATGGCAGGCTTTAGGCTGTGAATGCGCTATTTTAACGGTTTTCCCCCGCAAAATCGCGCCTTCTGGCGTAACAAGATGTCGCAAATGCCAACCCATTCTGTATGAACGGTCAGCAAAGCCGCTTAAGCGTCGTGATGCTCGCTAAGCAGCGCCTGCCAACGATCGATTAACACCTCCTGCGCATAGCATTTTGCACGTTGCTTAAGCCATTCACTTAACTCGGCGGCGTGCGTTTGCTGTGCAATGATTAAATCGGCCAGTGCTGCGCCGCTGGCTTGACCAACGACAAATTCATCGCGCCGTTCGGCAAACAGCTCATACACCCCACCGGCATTGGTGCTTGCCAGCAGCACCCCCATCGGCATGGACTCCAACACCACCAAGGGGCAACCTTCAAAGCCCGACGTGAGCAATAACACATCGGCGTTCGCCAGATAATCGCTGACATGCTCTTGCCGCCCTACCAAGGTAATTTGCCCACTCAAACGCCGCTCAGCAGCGACGGCGAGTAGCCAAGTCTCTAGCGGGCCATCGCCAACAACGGTCAAATGCGCTGCCACGTTTTTGGCATTGAGCGCCGCCAGCGTATCCAGCCACAGGTGCGGCTGCTTTTCGGTCGCGATCCGGCCAATAAACACCAAGCGCAAAGGCGCAGGGTCAACGCGTGGCACGGCGCTAGGTAGTGCTTGCGCGGCATCGACAAAATTGGGCAAAACTTGCCACGTGGTTTTGGCGGCGCAACCCAGCCAGCGCGCCATTGAATCTTTGGCGTGATTAGACACAAAGACCAATTCATCCAACCGCCGATACACAAATTGGCATGCCGTGCGATGCACGGGGTTCATTTTGGCAAACTGATCAAGCTCAAAAAACGGCCCATGCACCCAAGCCATCACCCGTTTATTTAAACCCAGCGTGGCCGCATAGGTCATATACAGCGGCAGTAAAAATGTCCCAGCAATCACCACATCGTGCTCGCGAGCCACGCGGCGCGCGGCGCGCCAACCGGCCAGCCAAGTCCATGGTTTGAGTGGCTGCCACACACTGGATAAATCAACGACTTGCACTTGGCTAATGCGTGAAGTCCATAAATTGCGATTGCCGCCCAGCAGCACCAGCGTCACCGCGAAACCGCGTGCGGCTAAAGCTTCACCGACTAACACCGCGCAGCGCTCGACGCCACCCAAACCCAAATCACGTAAAAAAATGGCGATTTTCATGCTTGCGCTCGTTTGATGATTTGCCACACGCGATCACTGATCAGCATGCGAAATATTTGTTTATGCCATTTTTTGGCTTCTGACTGGGGTATGGGTAGCTTAGCCTTGATAGAAAAAGCATCAAAGCACATACCCAAACTCACGCCTTGCGTGCGCTGCAAAGCATCTAACCAAGCCTCAGCCAGCGCCGGTTGGCTCGCCGGAGAAAACTGCGCGATTTGCAATAACATCGCAAATACGCTGCGGCACTCGCTCACCGTCAATACACGAGCCGGTTCTAGCAGCTCAGCCCATTCGGTCGCGACGGCTTGCAAGGGCAAAGGTAGCGCTTGCCTCGCGTAATCGAGACGAATTTTCTGCGCGGTGGCGCGAAGTTGCTGTTTTTTGGCCTGCGTAATCTGTCCGGCGTGACAGCGATAATCCAGCAGCACGGCAGGTACACCAGTAAACACCGCGCCTTGCAAAGCCAAACGGCACCATAGCGCATAGTCTTCGGCGTGAATCGCAGTCGCGTCGTAGCCGGCGTTTTTCACTAAACTGGCGCGCAACATGACCGTGGGATGGGCCAGCGTAGAATTAAACAGCAAGCCGGTTTTAATGCTGGCATCGGTACTTTGCGTTTGCCATTCTCCCGAGCGATCGCCAATAAAGCGCACCCACGTGCCGCAAACATCGGCGCCGGTTTCCGCCAAGCGCGCCAACTGCATTGCCAACCGCTGTGGCCAGCAAATATCATCGGCGTCGATGCGTGCCAGCCATTGTCCTTGCGCCAAAGCAATCGCTTCATTGAGCGTGGCAATCAAACCGCGATTTTCGCGGCTGATCACCTTAAAGCGCGAATCAGTGGCCGCAGCTTGCTGCAATAACGCCCAAGTGCCATCCGTTGAGCCATCATCAATCGCAATACATTCCCATTGGGTATGAGTTTGAGCGGCAATTGAATCAAGGGTTTGCTGTAGATACGCCTCGGAATTAAAACAAGGCAAAAGAAAAGAAACCAAACTCATCAATGATTTGTCCCTATTGCTGCCGCTTGACGAAAAATCGGTCGCGCGCGCCACCAAAAAGCCAGCACGATAAATAATTCTACACACAGCACACTTTGCGCCGCACGAACGCCGCCTTGCGCCGAACCGGGCACCCACCAGCACATCAAGATCACATTCAGTATGCCAGCGGCCACCAGCACACGACTGAAATAGCCCTCAAACCCAAACACCAGCAAGGTTTGCTGCCCATACACCAAAGACAAAGCGCCGAGCAAAATCACCGGTGCAAACCACATCATCACCGCTTGTGAATTGCTTAACGCTAAAAACGCCTTGGATAAAGAAAAATCCGCGCCAAACCACGCCACGCTAATCGGCGTCAGTAGCGGCAAAAACAGCGCCAGCATCAAAGCCATGCTTAAACCCACTGCGCCTTGAATCAAAAATGCTTTGCGAATTAAACGCACTGCCGCCGGCTGATCGGTTGCCGCCAATTGGGCAATCCGGGGATAAGTCGCTTGCACCAAAGGGCCGATTAAACCTTGGGCGATATACACCAGCTTACTGGCCGCTGCAAACAAGCCCACTTGCACCGGGGTCGAAAATAAACCCAGCAATACCGTGGTCGATGTGGTGTAGAGACTGGTTGAAATCGCCGACAGAAAAAACGGCCAACTGGCTCTGAGCGCGGTTTTCAACTCGGAATAATGAATCCGCACCCACTCGGGTTTGGCCACGCCCCAACCAGTAAACCACCAAACCACACCGGCTAAGATTTGCGGTGTCGCTTGTAAAATCACCGCCAACACGATGTCATTGGGGCCACTGACCCACAGCAATAAAAAGCCCAAGGTCAGCGCACGCGCCACCACCATTAAGCCCGAAGCGAGCTGCAGCTTTTCAAAGCCTTGGAAATACCAAATGGGGAACAATACCGAGCTGAGGATATATAGCTGGCTCCACAAGAAAACCTCGGCGTGCGCTTGCCAACTACCCAAAGTAAAGGTCAGCAGCAATAAAATCAGGCTCGACACCAGCATTAGCCCGAGCTTGGCCCAAGTAACGCGCCAAAAAATCCGCGCCGCGGCTTTCGGGTCATCACGCACTTGCGCCACATCGCGCACAGCGGATAAATTAAAACCAAAATCGGTCAGCAAAACGCCGTACTGAATCGCCGCAAAGGCGTAATTCATTACGCCAAAGCCTTCGGTGCCTAATTGCACCAATAAAAACGGGAAGGTAACAAAAGACACCACATAATTAAGGCCCTGTACCAAGTACAAGGCCATAATATTAGAACGCAAACGCGTATCAAACACTCACTACCCCTTCGCCGCTATCGCGCTCAAACGCAATCAATGCCCGCATTTTACGCTAGCCATAAAAAAACGCTGTAACACCATGTTTACAGCGTTTTTTTAACCACGCAGACGAAAAGCTAAAACAAAGTCATATCATCATCACTACCACTACTGACTTTGAAATACGCCGAATCGCCGCGCAAAGCTTCAGCCACTTGTTTGATATTCACGCTGGTAATGGCCACCGATTGCGCTGCAGTGGAATGATCTTGACTCGAAACTGAGATTTTTTCGACTGAATCGGCAATATCGTCGGTATTGCGGCTAATTTCTTCTAGTGCATCATGAATTTGCGCCATATCTTTACTCGCGGTAATCGAGGCGCTGAGCACTTGCTGCATTTCCGCTTGCGCCACGCCAATCAAACTCACGCCCGAGCCAACACGATCGACACTTTGCTTGATGGTTTTCATAATTTCATCGGTCATGGTACCGATGCCAGCAATCATCTCGCCAATCGAGCGCGCCGAGCCAGTGGTACGATCGGCCAGTTTGCGCACTTCATCGGCCACTACCGCAAAACCGCGCCCAGCTTCACCGGCACGCGCCGCCTCAATGGCGGCATTTAACGCCAATAAATTAGTTTGATCGGCCACTTCGCGAATCGTGGTGACAATTAAATTAATTTCGCTCATTTGCACATGCAACTGGCCAATATGCTGCGCCGACATCGTGACGCTTTGCTCGACGCTTAATACCTCATGCGTCACCTCTTGCAATACTCGCGTGGTTTTCATTGCCGCCTCGCCGGTGGCCGAGACTTGGCCAAACGCCCCTGTGGCTTGCTTGGCCATACTCGCCATCGTGCTAGCGAGCTGATCGACATTCTCGGAAATCTGCTTCGCATTTTGACTTTGCGCTTCACTTGAGAGCGATAAATGCTGCGCTTGGTCGGTTAATTGCTCGGCACTGCCCAATAACATGGCGGTCTGTCCGTTCAAGCTAGAAATCACATCCGTCCAACGTCCGCGCATTCGCGATAGCGTGGCCAGTAAGCTGGTTTGATCACCCTCTTTCACCGGCACGATATAAGTTAAATCGCCTTGCTCTAAATAATGTGCCGCCTCATTACCGACTGAAGGCTCTCCACCCAATATTTTCATAATAAAGCGGTAAACAAAGAGGCCACCGAGACTAACCACAAACACCAATACCAAACTCATGCTTAAGCCGAGCCAGAAAATCGCCTCAATCTTGTGATCAATCGCTTGCACCGTTTGCGATTGCAAAGCATCCACCGCGAGCTGCAATTGATCAATCTGCGCTTGCAACGCATCCGACTGCGCATCAAAGCCGGTTTTTGGCGCTTTCATTAGCACATTACCGGCCTCACGGCTTTGAGCGTAAGTGGCGACCATTTGCAGCCCAGTCGCCCACAGTTGCCGCGCATTGGCTTGCAACAAATCAGCCGAAGCTTGCATCTGGGGTGCCAACTGACTGATTGCCGCGATATTTTTTTCGGCACTGGCGAGTGATTTTTTCGCATCAGCAATGCCGTCACTCTCTTGGGTTACCGCCGAGTCAGTAATGTACTGCTGAATTTGCACCACATCATGCTTCACTTGCACCAAATACGTCACTAAGGGGTCGATCTGAGTGTGTTCATACTGGCGTAGCGACTGGAGCTGATTCAAAAAAACAAACAGCAGCACAAATTGTAATAAGGCAACACTAATCACAATTGCGATAAACGCGATCAATAAAGGCTTAATGTTTTTCATCGATCTTCCCATTCAACAACACATCAAAACGATGCTTTTCTTATTCAAGCACTAGCTAGCTGAAATACATATGAAATTTTAATAATTATTTTCTGACATCAACCACAGAGCCAGGCTTAGCACCCGCTGGCACAGATGCAATCTGACCATCCAACCACTGCACTTTACCGCGCGGGCCAATTAATTCACCGTTAAAACGCCGTAGCTGCGAAGCCGCTGGCATGGAGGCAACCGGTGCGCTCGATTGCAATTGCTGCCGTTGCTGCGGGGTATAAAATAATCGCCCCCACTCGGCCGACACCGGCATGGCCCAACAGAGCAGTAGCAATACGCTGTATTTGGCTTTGTTCAGATTATGTGTTGATGATTTTAAGTGCCTGCGGCACATTGTTTTACAGTCGCAGTCCGCGACGGGGACCCCATTTTCTTTGACTCGCCAAAGAAAATGGGGGAAAAGAAAGGCGACCCGAGCGCGCCCAGCTCCGCTGTGCCCTCGATTGTCGTTAGCCAAACGATAAAACCGTTTGTCTCCCTCCGCACTCGGTGCGCTTGGACGGGGTTTAAAGCCCCAGCTCGACGAGCTCAGCACAGCATCTACAAAAAATCTCAACATTGCCCTGTATTTCATCTTGGCTCCGTTACCAGCGCTTGAATCGTTAGCCATAGGTAATCACAGTTCAACGCAATGCCACTGGGCTGGGCCAAGCTCATTTCGCAGCGCGCTGGCGCAGTAAAGCCCGGCTGCTGCTTAAGCCAGAGCGTAAAATTCGACAGTGCGTCTTCGTCGCGCAAGCGCAGTTGGATATTTAGCGGGCTAGCAACGGTGTGTAAATTGGCCATCGGGCTTGCTGCAGGCCAAGGTTGCGGCGCCTGCAATTGATACTGCAATTGCTGCTGAGGGTTTTGTTGTCGATAGAGCGCCAGCGCTTGCAAATACTCAACGCGATGCTCGGCGCCAAGCATCAATTGGGCGTTTAGGCGCTTAAATTGCGCTTGATGCTGCTGAATATTTTGCCACGCCTGCTGGCGCTGATTCACTTGCTGGCGCAGCTGAGCTAAAGTCTGCTGCAAGCGATCTTGCTCGTATTGGCTCCAAGACCAATATCGATGAGCACCCCATAGCAATACCCCTGCTACAAGCAGCGCAGCAGTCAGCCAGCATAAAGCCAGTTGCAGCGATTTTTCCAATGGCCAACTGAACGCGCGATTCATGGCGCCACCTGCGGCGAGCTGGCTAATGTCAGTTGCAATACAAAATCCATCGGCTGCGCCGCTGCTGATTCATGGCTATTGGCACTGGTGCGCGCTTCAGTTGGGCTAGGCAGCAGTGTCACTTTGGCATTGGGCCAGCGCTGCAATTGAGCGGCCAATTGCTTCATTTGCTGCCACGCTTGTTGCTCTGTTGCTTCAGCGCTGGCGCGCAAAATGACTTGGATTTGCTGCGCTCGTAGCGGCAAATTTGGGTCGGTGCTCGCCAGCAAGCCCGCCGTTCCCGTTTGCCACTGAAAATGAAGCAATTGCAGCTGCGTAAACGGCGCCAACACCTGACTAAAACGCTGTGCGGTCTCTTCTGCACTGGGCCAATTGGCCATATCTCGCTGATACAACTGCACCACCGCTTGCATTTGCACTGGATCAATGTCGCTGGCCATCTGTTGCAGGCTGGCTAATTGCTGCGTTTCATGCTCAATTTGCTGCTGCAAACTCGGCCATTGCGTCTGCAATTTTTGACCATGCCACAGCGCCAAACTAAGCAGTATTGCCGCCAAAGCCACAAGCGAAAAAGCGCCTAGCTCAATACGTCTGGATAATTGTTTGGCGCGAGCAAAACGCAGCACTGCAGGCTGCGCATATTGATTGGGCAAATTAAGGCGAAATAATGCCGCCACCAAAACATCCAGCCAGCTTGAGCACTCGCTTGGCAACTGCAACTGGTGGCGTAAAAAAGCCAGATCCACTTGTAAATCGAGCTTTAATTCGTCGTCTGCGGCCGCCAAATCCGCGGCCACTTGTTGTAGCGATTGCGCAATATTGCTGTCAAATAGGGCCCATACCTGCAAGATTTCACCGCGCGCCATCACCCGCAGCGTCGTCAAATATTGCCGCGCACGCCGTACTTCTTGAATAATTTCTTCTGCTTGCGCCAATAAGTCCTGAGTTGAATCCAGACAACCTAAGCGAGAAAACTGCAAAGCGCCATTGGCAAAATAGCTTTGCCGCAGCGTCTCGGGGGTCGAGCGCGACATAATGAGTAAGTGCGGCCAATCTAGCGACAATTTTTGCAGTAAATTTTGCGTTAACAACGCCACCGAATACACACCCACAATCGCGCATTGTGCTGCCAGCAAAGTACTGATCAGCGCATTGAGCAGCGCTTCATTGAGTAAGGCGGAAAGTTGCAATTGATCTTGCGCGCCTAGCTGGCGATGCACTTGTCCTTGCCGATAAGGCACACCGCGATAGCGCTGTTCTAACTTACGCCCAATCAAGCGCTGCTGATCTTTACGCGCCAGATGAGGAATCATTTCTTGTTGAAAGTCTTCCTCAGCTAAATCGGTCAAAATATAAAATAAGCGCTGTTGCTGCTGCAGCGCGAACTGCGCCAAGTCAGCAAGGCCAGCAGCGTCGTGATTAAAATGCGCTAAGGGCCGCGCGCCTTGATTAGACCAGCACAAGGCGGCGATATGCGTTGGCGTTAGCAGTAAAACTAAGCGCTTCATCGAATTTGACTCAAGGTATCAAAAATCGGTAGCAACACCGCCGACATCACCCAAGCGAGCAACAAGCCGAGTATCACCGTTAACATCGGTTCGAGCAGCGTTTGTGCTTGTGCGACCGCCAATTTAATATCGCGCTGATAAAAATACGCCACATTGCCCAGCGCTTGATCCAATTGCCCAGTGGTTTCACCAATATGCAGCATGCGCAGCACCAGCGGCGGAAAAAAGCGCCGCTGAGTAAAGCTCGCACTCAAACCCTGCCCTTCATGCATTAATTGCGTAATCTGGCGTAATTCAGCGGCAATCACCCGATGCCCCACCACACCTTGGCAAATCTTTAGGCAATCTAAAATCGGAATCCCTGCGCGATACAGCAGTGCAAAACAGTTGGCAAAGCGCGCCAAAATAATTTTTTGTTGAATCGGCCCCACCAGCGGCAGCTGCAATTGCCATGCGGCGAGTCGATCAGCAAAGCGCTCATCATGCTGGCGCGCCCACGACAGCAGTGCATACGCCGCAGCAAGGCTAATTAAAATCAACCACCAAAAATGCTGTAAACCATCGGCTAGCGCCAATAACAGCTGGGTATGCCACGGTATGCTTTGTTGCATCGCCTGCAAAAATCCTAATAATTGCGGCACTAAGTACAGCAATAAAAACACCAGTACCGCCAACACCAAACAGGCGACAAAGGCCGGATACAGTAGGATTTTTTGGCTCTGCTCGCTTAACTCATCTTGCCACTGCAACGAGGTGGTCAGTCCTTGTAATACCGTTACTAATTGCCCGCTGACTTCGCCGGCATGAATCATTTGCACCATCACCGCGTCAAATACCAAGGGATGCGCCGCCAGCGCTTGCGACAACAAGCAACCGCCTTCAATATCATCAATCACCGTGGCCAGCACTTCACGAAATTGCGGCTGTTCGAGGTGATCGCGCAAATCGATTAAACCCGCGAGCAAAGGCAAACCGGCACGCAGCAATTGCTCTAAATGAAACGTAAACGTGATTAAATCGCGGCGACTGATTCGCACGCGGCGCCAACGGCGGCGCGGCTGAGTATGGCTTCTGGCATCAATCAGCGTTAAACCCAAGCGCGACAAACGCAACTCAATATCGGCCAAATTGGCCGCATCCATGCCGCCTTGTTGGATTTTGCCCTGCGCATCAGCGGCGCGATATTCAAACTGCATCACGGCATCCGCTCGCTTAAATCCACCACGCGAGCAATCTCGTCGAAGGTCGACACCCCCTCTTTGACGCGGCGGCAAGCGTCGTCAGCCAAGCTTTTAAAACCTTTACGCATCGCTAGTTCGCGGATTTCTTTAAAGCTGGCGCGGCGGGCGATCAATTCATCAAGGTCAAGATCCAGCTTTAAGATTTCACTCACCGTGCTGCGGCCTTGGTAACCTTGTTGCGCGCATTGTGCACAACCTACCGCACGATAGATTTGTACATCTTGGGTATCTAACTGCAATACGCTTCTTTCATATTCATCAGGGCTATACCCCTCACGGCAAGCCATGCAGAGGCGGCGAATTAAACGCTGCGCGATAATACCGATGATATTGCCCGACAGAATATCCGGCAGCACGCCAATATCGAGTAAGCGCGGCACCGCGCCCATTGCCGAATTACTGTGCAAAGTGGAATACACCAAATGCCCAGTCATCGCCGCTTGAAACGCCATTTCGGCGGTGGCATGATCGCGAATTTCACCAATCAAAATCACATCGGGGTCTTGGCGCAGCATCGAGCGAATGCCAGTCACAAAGTCCATTTTGGCGGCTTCGCTCACCGACGTTTGCCGTATCAATGGCAATGGATATTCAACCGGATCTTCCAGCGTCATGATATTGAGCGCGACTGAATTGATGTGATTTAAAATCGAATACAAGGTGGTGGTTTTGCCCGATCCCGTCGGCCCAGTGAGCAAAATCATCCCTGCGGGGCGGCGAATCATCTGCTGCAATAACGCTAAATTCGCCGCGCTTAAATCGAGCTCAGCCAAGCTCAACAATCCATTTTGGCGATCTAAAATCCGCAACACTAAGTTTTCGCCCCAACTGGTTGGCTGCGCCGACACGCGAAAATCCATCGCCCGTCCGGCCAAAGTCAGCGAAATTCGCCCGTCTTGCGCGGCACGCGTTTCGGCAATATTCATCTGTGCCAGCACTTTTAGCCGCACCACCATCGCTGGCCAATAGGTTTTATGCAGCGCGCGGATTTGCCGTAAAACGCCGTCAATTCGATAGCGGATGCGAACAAAAGACGATTCGGGCTCAAAATGAATATCCGACGCGCCGCAGCGCACGGCGTCGGCCAATAAGGCATCGATCAAACGCACCACCGGTTGCGAATATTCAAACTGCGAATGATTTAAGCTGCCGTAATCAATTTCACCGGTTTCGATTTCGCGCAAAATGCCGTCAATGGATAATTCAAAACCATAATATTGATCAATGGCGCGGATTAAATCGGATTCGGCGGCTAACACCACTTCGATCTCAAATTGCCCTTGCGTGTGTAACCGCAGCTGATCTATCTGTAATAAATGATTGGGATTGGCCATGGCGACCGTCAGCTTGGTTTGTGCTGGATTTAAACCAATCGGCAAAATCAATAAGCGCTTGGCCATCGCCTTGGGGAGTAAAGCAATCGCTAGCGCATCACAAATAACGCGGCTCAAATCGATACTGACTTGGCCTAGATTTTCCGACAGTGCTTCGCGTAACACGTGATCGGATAAAAACCCCAAATCCACCAAAATTTTGCCTAATAACAACCCTGATTGGCGCTGCTCAAGCAAGGCGATGCGCAATTGATCGTCAGAAATCAATCCTTTATCAATTAACTGCTCACCCAAGCGCCGTTTAGTGCTTTGCAGCATGTTGTCCCTCACTCGACAAGGGGGCTGCGCTTAAGGCCGCAATCCGTTGCTGCACCGCCGAACGATCAAACGTCCCGACGCCTTGTAAAGCTTGCCGATAATATTGCAGCGCCAAGGTGGGCTGCTGCAAATGATCTAAGCTCACCGCCAAATTAAACGCCGCCGTGGCGCTGGGGTTTTGGCTATAAACGATAAAAAACTGCGCCTGCGCTTGGCTCCAACGCTGCTCGCGGGCATAAAACTGCGCTAACACCTGTGGATCAGCTTGGCCGCTTTGCTCTAATTGCAAAATATCTTGCTCAGCCACCGCTTGTGGCAATGCCATCAACGCCTGTTTCACCGCGGCATCTTCAGGGTGCAGCTGCAAGAGTTGCTGATACAGACGTTGTGCGCGTGGTGTATCACCACGGATTTGTGCGATCGCTGCCAAACCCAAAACCGCATCGCGTTGCCGCGGGTTTTGCTGCATCGCTTGCTGGTAATACTGCTCGGCCTGCGTAAAATCACCTTGTTGGTAGGCTTGCCATGCTGGCAGTAAGGGGTCAACCGAGTTCGCTGGCTGCCGTTGAATCTGCGGTTTTATCTGCGTCACGCCCGCTAAATGCGGCGGCCCACTTGGCCGAACTGGCTGCGTGCTCACATTCAATTGTGATTGCGGCACTGAGCGCTTAGGGCTAGCCGAGGGCGCTGACGCTTGAACAAGCTGGGTATTGGCTTCTAGCGCTTTAGCTGAGGATGCTATATCAACATACCCATCAACTGGAGTGTTCAATTGCCAAGTGGTAGCGACCGATGCACTGGTGACCAATTGACCAGCGGCGGATTCAGTAGAGACCGCTTCACGGCCAAGCGCTGCGCTCGCCAGCATGGGTGGTGCTGATATTTGATACGGTAAAAATACGTAGGCTAGCCCCAAGCCAAGCACGATGCCGCCACCAACAATCAACCATGGCAAACTCGCCGCCAGAGCATGTTTAAACTGGCTGATATGTTTTTTGCCAGCCGAGCGATTGACGGTCGCAGCGACCTCATCGACGGCGCTTAAATCTGCGGGCACGCCCTCGGGGGATTTGAAGCTTGGCACATTCATTGCGCCGGCCCTATAGAAGGCATCAGCCCACTTTGAAACGCCGACAATTCTGGCGCTGATTTGGGATTAAAAAAATCTGCACTCGGCAAAATACTTGGGTCAACGCCTTGATCTTTAATCATGATCGGGCGCAAAAACACCACCAATTCGATCTTGCTGACTTTGTCGTCACGATAACTAAACGCATCGCCTATCCACGGCAAGCGCGATAAACCCGGCACGCCTTGGCGTAAATTGACTTGTTTGTCTTGAATTAAGCCACCCAACACCGCGATTTGGCCGCTGGCAATTTTGAGTGTGGAATCAAACTCGCGCACCTGTAATTCCGGCACCAAGCTTTTTAAGGCCATTTTGGTGGTCGACGCAATAATCGCCACCGCTGGATCTTCAACATAACCGCTGACATTGGTAATGGTCGGCCGTACATTCATTGAAATCGCGCCCGATTCAGAAATCTGCGGCGTCACCTGCATCACCAACCCCACCGGCACGGTATGCAGCACGCTCTCATACGCCGCTGGGGTAATGATGCCATTGGTGTCTGATGTGGCCGGCGTGACGGTGATGGTGAAATAAACCAGCTCTTCCACCACTTTCATCACCGCCGGTTGATTATTCAGCGCAGTAATTTTGGGGCTAGAGAGCACTCGGGTTTTGCCAAATTGCTCGAGTAATTTCACCGTGGCATTAAAGTTATTACTTTTGTAAGCCAATAAACTCACCGGCGCAGTCGCCAGATTATTCGCCAATACGCTTTGCCCAAAGCTCCAACCGGCGCCGGTGGCGATTTGCGCCCAATCAATACCCGCCTGATATTGATCACTGAGCACCACTTCAACAATCGTGGCTTCGATCAAGACTTGCCGCTGCGCAGAGGCTTGAATCTTGGCCAAATACTCGGCCACTTTTTGCTGCGATTTTTGCGTCGCCCGAATGCTAATGGTGCCGGTTTCAGGATGGATAACCACTAAATTGGCGACCGGTGCAACGGATGAGGCCGCCTGCACGGCTTGTTGTTGGATGGCGAGCGTTTCGGCTTGGATTTTGTCGATTTGCGCCAGCGTTTTTTCTAGCTTGGCGCTGTTTTCGATGGCCGTAGTTTGCGCCTGACCTGGCAGTAACGCTTGTTGTGCCGCGTATTGGCTAAGTTTGCTCGTTGCTGCGCTCGTTGGCACGGGCTCAGGTTTAATATCGAGGATTTCTTTTAGATTGTTTTCTAATCGCTGCCAAAATAGATTTTTCGACTCGCTATCAATCGCCGAAAACGAGGTACTACCGGTGCTATTGCTGGCATTACTTGGGTCTGAAACCGATTTAACTGAATTTAAAATATTTAAATTCGAGCGCATGGTGCGCTGCAAATTAAAATAATCGAGCTGGTAAATGCGCAGCGTTGGCGTATCCGGCACCACGGTGAGCACACCATTAACCATGCTCCAACGAATATCAGCTTGCCCGGCAATGCGATCGAGAATTTGTGGCAAGGTTTGATTAATCGCGTTCAGCGTAATATTGCCACTCACCGCAGGATGCACGTCGATATTGATGCGTGCGTCACGCGCCAAAGCAAACAATAAATCATGAACCCCAAGCTGACTAACGACGACGCTGTAAACTTCGAGTTGCTGGCGCACATTGGGTTTGGGCAAAATAGGAATAGATGGCACCAGCGGCGGAATCGCAGCGCTGGGCATCGAAGCAGTACTTTGACTGATGTGCCCAGTGGTTTGTAAACCGTTGGATGTTGAGCAAGCACTGCCAAATAACAAGAAACATCCGGCGATCAACCAAGCTCTTTGCATACTTTAAATTCTTTTTATTAACTTACCTCAAGCTAGCATAGCTTTTAAAAATTCAAAGTTTCAGCGACCTGCTCGTGCATCTAGTCGCGCAGCAACAACATTTCGCCGCGCAAAACACCGATGGTCTGAATTTTATGCTTGCGCTGTGGGTGCGTTTGTTCCAGCAACTGCGTTATTTCGCGGGCTTTTTTCTTATCCGGATAAAGCCCTGCCAACACCCCCCAGGCCAAGCTGCCATTGAGTAATGTGGGATACACCAGCACCCGACTTGGCCCTAGATGCACTTCTAAATCTCTGACCAGCTGCTCTAAGCGCAGCAACTGATTTTGTGGCACTTTAGATACCAAGATCGTCATGCTATTGGCGTCAGCGGCAATCAACTTTTTATTTGAATGCATCACTCGCTCATTGAGTAATAGTGGCGCAGCTGCCGCGCGTAATTTGCTGTCGGCATTTTCGCTGAGCGTTGAGAGTTTTTCTGAGCGCGGCCACAGTAAGGGCTCGTTAATTTGCACTGGATCGGGATAAAAATACCAAAATAGTAGCGACAAAACGCCGAGAACCATGATTGCCGCCAACCGCCAAAGATGGCTAAAACGCGGTGACGATGCCGCTTCATCTTGCAATACGCTTTGCACATGCTTAGCGTCCACACTCACAGCTTGATCGGTGTAGGCCGCCAGCAAGGCTTGATCTGCAATCAAATTAATCTGCCGACTGATCCCATGCGCTGCTTTGGCAATCAATTGCACCGCCGCAGCGCTAAACAAGGTTTCTCCTTGATAACCCGCAGCGGATAAGCGGCAAGCCAAATATTCGCTCACCTCATCGACCGTAAGTGAAGGCAAAACTAAGTTGTGACTGACTCGTTCACGCAGCGGACTTAACGCCGTATTGGCCCATTGCAGCTCTAACTCTGGGCGGGCAAACAGCACGATTTGCAATAATGGCTGCGATCTAACGGCTAAATCACTCAATAAGCGCAATAGCTCAAACGATTCAACCGGCATGGCATGCGCAGCATCCAGCAATAACACCACCCGCCGACCTGCAGCCTGCCGTTGTATGAGCTCCGCTTCAATTCGAGCATACACTTGATGGCAACTGGTCCCACTGAGTTGAATCTGTAATTGCGTCGCAATGGTGACTAAAAACTCATTCTCAAGTACCGCAAAATTCGGCATAAATATGGTATCAACGCGATTGGATAGCCGTGCCAATAGCATGCGGCACAATAGCGTTTTGCCCGCGCCAATTTCAGCGATCACTTGAATCAAGCCTTCACCCGCCTGAATACCGCTCAGTACGGTATCAAGTATTTCACCGCGCCCCGCCCCTAAGAAGAAAAAATCAGGATGCGAAGTCAGACGAAATGGTGGGCTATGTAAACCAAAATACGTTTGATACAAAATTAAACCCCATGACATAAGCCGTATGGCAGCAGCTTGAAAACAAGATTTCATCTGTCAAATAGCATAGCGTTTGTTTAAATAAATTGTAAGTAAATGTAAAGAAAGAATTTGCTCTGGCAACACTCATCGAGGTATCTCATGCCCCGCCTTAAAAACCATGAGCCAGCATGCAATACGTCAAATAGTCAGGTGTGAGAAAATATATACACGGTATAATCCGGCGTTATGATTGAAGAAGCTGCAAGCCTGTCATCAGCGCAATGACGGTGATGCGAATTGTTTTGCTGCAACGCAGCATCAATAATGACCTCTAGCCTGTATACTTAGAAAGCCCTAAAATTCGTTTTCAATCACTCAGCTTAAATCCATGAACCTGCTTGAATTTCAAAATGTCAGCTTTTCCTATGCTGAAAACCAGATATTGCGCGACGTATCGTTATCAATACGCCGTGGTCAACTGGTGGCAATCATGGGTGGCTCAGGCTCGGGTAAAACTACCTTGCTCAAATTGATTGGCGGCCAATTACAGGCCCAGCAAGGTGCTGTCTGGCTGGATGGGCAAAATGTTGGCCAACTCAACGAGCACGATCTGTATCAAATGCGGCGTAAATTGGGCATGTTGTTTCAATTTGGGGCGTTATTTACGGATTTATCGGTGTTTGATAACGTGGCTTTCCCGCTGCGCGAGCGCACTCAGCTACCTGAATCGATGATTAAAGATTTAGTGCTGATGAAGCTCGAAGCCGTTGGTTTACGCGGCGCGGCACAGCAAATGCCGCATGAATTATCTGGCGGCATGGCAAGACGCGTGGCTTTGGCGCGCGCCATTGCTTTAGACCCTGCGGTGATGCTGTATGACGAACCGTTTACTGGCTTAGATCCGATTTCTTTGGCAACGGTGGGTAAATTAATTCGTGAACTCAATGATGCCCTCGGTACGGCGTCGATTGTGGTCACGCATGATGTTGCCGAATCGTTGGCGATTGTCGATTACGTTTACTTCCTAGCCGATGGCTGCGTAGTGGCCGAAGGCACGCCAGCAGAAGTCAAAGCCTCAACGCACCCTTTCGTGCAGCAGTTTATTCATGCACGTCCCGATGGCCCATTGCCATTTCATAAGCCAGCAGTACCTTATGCTGAGCAACTGGGTTTGACATGTTGAATACCACCATCGCGGAGGCCACTTTTGTTGTTTAATTTTTTTAGCCGTCTTGGCGCACCATTCACCAATGCCTTGATTAAGCTGGGTTTTGCTTGCCGATTTTTAATCGCTATTTTGCGCCATTCAGGCAGTTGCCTGCTGCGCCCGCAATTGACGATGCGTGAGATTTGGTTTGCTGGCGTGTTATCGGTATTGATTATTTCAGTGTCGGGGCTGTTTGTGGGCATGGTGTTGGCGTTGCAAGGCTATGACACGCTGCAACGCTTTGGCGCTTCGAGCTCGCTCGGGATTTTAGTAGCGTTATCTTTAGTTCGCGAATTGGGCCCCGTGGTTGCTGCGCTCCTTTTTGCCAGCCGCGCTGGTAGTGCCATCACGGCTGAAATTGGTTTAATGAAAACCACCGAGCAATTGTCTGCCATGGAAATGATGGCGGTTAATCCAATCGCCCGCGTAGTTGCACCGCGTTTTTGGGGTGGGGTGATCTCCATGCCTTTACTGGCAGCGATCTTTAGCGCGATGGGGATTTTTGGCGGTTACTTGGTCGGCGTGCACTTATTGGGCTTGGACGACGGTAGTTTTTGGTCGCAAATGCAAGGCGCGGTTGATTTTCGCCTTGATGTGATGAATGGCATTATCAAAAGTGTGTTCTTTGGTTTTGCCGTGTCTTTAATCGCCGTTTTTGAAGGTTACGATGCACTGCCAACCGCAGAAGGGGTTTCGCGGGCGACGACACGCACGGTAGTCACGAGTTCTTTAGTTATTTTGGCGCTGGACTTTATTTTGACCGCGTTTATGTTCCGAGGGGTTTAATAGTGAAACGAGGCATGATTGATTTTTGGGTGGGTTTATTTGCCGCAGCTGGCATTGCCGCCCTATTGTTTTTAGCGTTGCAAGTGAGTAGCTCAAGCAGTTTGCCTGCCACATCGAGCTACGAATTAAGCGCTGATTTTGAAAACATCGGCGGCCTTAAACCTCGCGCGCCGATTAAAAGTGCTGGGGTGGTGGTTGGCCGCGTGAGCAATATTAGTTTTGATAATGAACGCTATGTCGCCAAGGTCGAAATGGCGATGGATAGCCGCTACCACTTTAGCAAAGACAGCTCTGCAGAGATTCTGACCTCGGGCTTATTGGGCGAACAATATATTGGCATCACGCCGGGCGCAGACGAGAAAAACCTCGTCAATGGTGATCGCTTTAAAGTCACCTCTTCTGCCATTGTGCTGGAGCAACTCATTAGTCGCTTTTTATTTAGTCAAGGCGACAAAGCCAACAACTCGGAGCAATAAACATGTACTCGCTTTTTAGTAAATTATTATTAATCATCACCTTTAGCTTTACCGCTGGCGCAAGTATTGCCAACAATGATACGCCAGAACAAATTGTGCGTAGCACCAGTAAAGACGTGCTCGATATCATTAAAAAAAATGATAAAGACACTAGCAAAATGCGCGACTTAGTCGATCAACGCCTGTCGCCATTGGCCGATTACAATCGAATGACTTCGCTGGCTGTAGGCCGTTACTGGAAAAGCGCAACGCCCGCGCAGCAAGATGCGCTTAGCAAAGAATTTCGCACCATGATGATTCGCACTTATCTATCGGCGCTGACTTTATACAAAAACGCGCAAATCAATGTGCGCGGTACGCGTGCAGGTAATGACGCTAGCGAACAAACCGTGCGCACCGAAGTGAGCTTACCGGGGCAAAAACCGATTCCGCTGGATTTTAGCTTTGAAAAAATCGGTAGCGAATGGAAGGTGTTTGATATCAGCGTTGAAGGCATTAGCTTTATCAATAATCATCGCAACCAATTTGGCGCCGTGATTCGCAAAGATGGCATTGATGGTTTGATTAAATCGCTGAGCGAAAAAAATAACAGCTCACGTCAAAGCAAATGAAGACCGAGATTCGTATTAGCGCAGAGCTCAGCTTTGCCAGTAGCCCTGCAGCACTCAATCTACTCGACGCCTCGTTATCGCAAGCCGAGCTCACGCTCGATTTTAGCGATTTAAAGCAAGTCGATTCGAGTGCTGTGGCCTTACTGCTCGAATGGCAGCGCCGTGCTAGTGCGGCGCAATGCACATTACGGCTGATTCATTTACCCGCAAATCTACTGCAACTGATTGCCGTTTATGGCTTAAGTCATTTTTTTTATAATGCCGGCGAAAGCGAATCAAGTTGCTAAAAATGCTCTCTATACTTCATCTATCTAATTTGCTTTTTGAGTCTGCCATGTTACGCCGCCTGATTGTGTTCCCCTTATTGCTGCTCGGCGCTTGTGCAACGCCGCAAAATAATTACGACCCACTCGAGCCAATCAACCGCCCCATTTATAAAATGAATAAAGCGGTTGACGATGCGGTATTGCGACCAGTCGCCAAGGGCTATGTACGCTTTGTGCCGCCGCCGCTACGTAAAGGCGTCGATAACTTTTTTGAAAACATCGATGATTTATTCAGCATTCCCGCCGCGCTATTGCAAGGCAAAGCCACCCCAGCATCCAAAAGCTTTGGTCGAGTTTTGGTGAATTCAACCGTGGGCGTGGGCGGCCTTATTGATTGGGCTAGTGATTTACCGATTGAAAAACAAAATGAAGACTTAGGCCAAACTCTCGGCTATTGGGGCCTACCAACAGGGCCTTATTTGATGGTGCCATTTTATGGCCCAACCACCTTACGCGATAGCGTAGAGCCTTTATCGCGCTTTATTTGGGGGCCAATTGATTACGTTGATGATTTAGCCGGGCAAATCACTTATTACAGCGTCTACATCGTCAATGCTCGGGCACAAATCTTACCGTTAGATAAAATCATCGACGAGCAAGTGGATCCCTACGCTTTTATCCGCGACAGCTATTTACAGCGCCGCTGGTTTAAAATTCACGATGGCAACCCACCGTTTCCTTTACCCATGGGCTCAGCAGACGACTTAGACGCTGATGGCCCAGAAGCAGCACCGATCGCCAGCGCCCCAAGCGCAGCTACTGCGGAAACCCCATGAGCGCAATTATTTTTGACCACGTAAGCAAACATTTTGGCGACTTTACTGCACTGAACGACATTTGTTTTCGCGTTGAAGAAGGCGATTTCTTTGCCCTACTTGGCCCCAATGGCGCCGGCAAAACGACGTTGATTTCTATTCTTGCGGGCCTGAGCAAAGCCAGCCAAGGGCGCACCACCGTCATGGGTTACGACGTCAGCAGCGATTACCGCCAAGCGCGGCGCGCCGTCGGCATCGTGCCGCAAGAATTGGTGTTTGATCCTTTTTTCACTGTGCGCGAAACCTTGCAATTTCAATCGGGTTATTTTGGTTTAAAAAATAACGGCGCTTGGATTGACGATATTCTGGAAAACCTCGGCCTAACGAGTAAAGCCGACGCCAATATGCGCGCCCTATCTGGGGGTATGAAGCGCCGCGTTATGGTAGCTCAAGCCTTGGTACATAAACCCCCGGTTATCGTACTTGATGAGCCGACCGCAGGGGTCGATGTCGAGTTACGGCAAACATTGTGGGCCTTTATTCGCAGCCTGAATCAAGCTGGCCATACCATTGTGCTCACCACGCACTACCTCGAAGAAGCGCAAACACTGTGTAATCGCATCGCCATGCTCAAGCAAGGCCGCCTACTGGCGCTAGAAAACAAAGAGCAAATCATGAGCCGGGGCGCCGCGCGCACCGCACTGATCAAGCTCACTGCGGGGCAATGGCCCGCGGCTTTGCAGTCGCTATTACTGCGCGAGCGTGACAATGGCTTTGAAATCAAACTGGCCGACTGCAATGCACTTGAGCATATTTTAATGACCTTGCGCCAAGCGGGCCTCACGCTCAAAGACATCGAAATTGCCCAAGCTGATTTAGAAGACATTTTCGTTCAAATGATGAGTGCTTAACCGCGCGCAACCGTCCCCTCACCGCTGGACCTTAGGCAACGACAATGACCGGTTTTTATACGCTGTTTTATAAAGAAATATTACGTTTTTGGAAGGTGGGCTTTCAAACTGTCGCCGCGCCGATTTTAACGGCATTGATGTATTTGTTGGTGTTTTCACAAGTATTAGCCGATCGCGTTCAGCCCTTAGCAGGCGTGAGCTATACCGCGTTTTTGATTCCTGGCTTGATGATGATGAGCATGCTGCAAAACGCGTTTGCCAATACCAGCTCGAGCATTATTCAATCCAAAATCACCGGCAGCATGGTGTTTGTTTTGCTGCCGCCGTTGTCGCACTTTGAGTTTTTCTCAGCCTATACCTTGGCCGCAATTGTGCGTGGACTGGTGGTCGGTCTAGGGGTATCGCTCACCGCACTAATATTTGATATGCCTAGCCTTAAATACCCCTTATGGATCTTAATTTTTGCGCTGCTAGGCTGCGGCATTATGGCGGTATTGGGCATGATTGCTGGGATTTGGGCCGAAAAATTTGATCAGCTCGCCGCCTTTCAAAACTTTTTGATTATGCCGCTGACGTTTTTATCTGGCGTGTTTTACTCGATTCATAGTTTGCCGTCATTTTGGCAAAAGGTATCGCACTTTAATCCAGTTTTTTATATGATTGACGGCTTTCGCTACGGTTTTTTTGGTCAAAGTGATGTCAATCCATGGCTTTCTTTGTCCGTAGTCGGATTTAGTTTACTTATTCTCGCCGCAATGGCCTTCTCCTTGATAAAATCGGGATACAAAATTCGCCGCTAACTTTTTACTCCAGCGATAATTTCATCGCCTAGAGTCGATTTGACCCCCTAAAGAGCATCATGACGCCAGAACAAGTACAAGCCCTTATTGCCCAAATCCTGCCTTGCGAACAACTGGATGTTGAAGGCGATGGTCATCATTTTTATGCCACGATTGTCTCAAGCCGCTTTGAAGGTTTGGGTTTATTAGCGCGACATCGCTTAATCAACGACGGCTTAAAATCCTATATCGATTCAGGTGAATTGCACGCAATTTCAATGCGCGCGACCCTCACACCGGCTGAAATGGCCAAACGTTAATGGCCGAACCCGATAAACGTTTTGATTTATCGGCCATTGATGACGCCAAAGCCGTTATTGAACAAGCCAAAATCGACGCCAAAAAACCCCAAGATCGCCGTAGCGTTGGCCGTTTAGTGGCACTAACTAATTTGCCGTGGCTAATTGGTATTGTCGCTTGGGTGTGGTGGACTTGGTTTAAATAAAACTTCACCGTCGCCAAGCCACTGCCAAGCATCATGCGATCGCGCATTGGATGCTGCATAAGCCATAAGTCGACGGATTTCATTGCCTATTTCGTTTTTAGAGAATTGATACAATCATGGACAAATTAAGAATTATCGGTGGCCACCCACTGGCTGGTGAAATCACCATTTCTGGCGCAAAAAACGCCGCACTGCCGATTTTATGTGCCTGCTTGCTAACTGCTGACACATTACGTTTGACCAATGTGCCGCAATTGGCCGATGTGAAAACCACGCAAAAATTGCTGCAAGGCATGGGCGTTCGCGTGATGACTGATAACGTCCACGAGTACGAACTCACTGCTGCTGAACTCACTAGCCTCACTGCGCCGTATGAATTGGTTAAAACCATGCGCGCTTCAATTTTGGTACTCGGCCCAACACTGGCTCGCTTTGGTGAAGCCCAAGTGTCTTTACCAGGCGGTTGCGCCATTGGCGCGCGCCCTGTTGATCAGCATATCAAAGGCCTTGAAGCCATGGGTGCTGAGATCATTATCGAGCACGGTTATGTCAAAGCCAAAGGTCGCCTCAAAGGTGCGCGCATTGTTTGCGATATGGTCACGGTAACCGGCACTGAAAACCTATTGATGGCGGCAACGCTGGCTGATGGGATTACCGTGATTGAAAACGCGGCACGTGAACCCGAAGTCGTTGATTTGGCGGAATGCCTGATCAAAATGGGCGCCAAAATCACCGGCCACGGCACTGACACCATTACCATTGAAGGCGTTGCCAGCTTGCATGGCGCAGAACACGCCATCATCGCTGACCGAATCGAAACGGGGACCTTCTTAGTTGCCGCAGCTGCAGCGCAAGGTAAAGTGCTACTTAAAAATACCCGCGCTGACATTCTGGATTCGGTACTGGATAAACTACGCGAAGCCGGCGCTTATATCGAAGCCGGTGAAACTTGGATTTCATTGGATATGAAGCATCGCGCGCGCGCAGTGAATTTACGCACGCTGCCGTACCCAGCCTTCCCGACCGATATGCAAGCGCAATTTATGATGCTCAACTGTATCGCCGAAGGCACCGGCGTGGTGACTGAAACGATTTTTGAAAATCGTTTTATGCATGCACCTGAATTGGTTCGCATGGGCGCAAAAATTAATACCGAAGGCAATACCGCCATCATCACCGGCGTTGAAAAACTCTCTGGTGCCGTCGTCATGGCCACTGATTTACGCGCATCGGCCAGCTTAGTCATCGCCGGTTTGATTGCCGAAGGCGAAACCATTGTCGATCGTATCTACCATCTTGATCGCGGCTATGAGCATATTGAAACCAAACTCGCCGGCATTGGCGCAAGTATTGAGCGATTTCATTAATGTTCAATATCAATCCCAAACCAGCAAGTGAAGATAGCGACGGCAAACTCAAACCGCCCACACAGGCAGAAAAAACCTGTGCCGTGATTTTGCATTTGTCGGGACTATCTTGGTTACCGATTATCCCGCTGCAAGTGTTGGCGCTGATTGTTCCTTTTTTGGGTTTGCAATTTGCCCGCGCGCACTCAGAATTCGTTGAACAACACGCGGTGCAAATTTGTAACTTTCAAATGCTAATGGCTTGTTTTTATGTCTTGGCGCTGATTGCGACCTTGTTCTTTAAAACACCCATTTTTATTTGGTGGGTCGCCATTGGTGCTTCTTTGTTTTCAGTTTGGGAAGCGGCCAAAGCCATGAATGGTTGGCCAGCTAAATACCCTGCCGGTCTCAAACTATTTAAATAAAACCGTGGCGCTTAGCGCCACTGCAGGAAATCCTAATGATTACGATCGCGCTATCGAAAGGCCGTATTTTTGAAGAAACGCTACCCCTATTGGCAGCGGCAGGGATTGTGCCAAGTGAAGCGCCCGAAAGCACACGTAAGCTGATTATCGGCACCAATCAAGCCGATGTGCAGCTGATTATCGTACGCGCTTCCGACGTGCCAACTTATGTGCAATACGGCGCGGCCGACTTAGGCGTTGCCGGTAAAGACGTGCTCATCGAGCATGGCGGCCAAGGTTTGTATCAGCCACTGGATTTAGAAATCGCCAAATGCAGCCTGATGGTGGCAGTGCAAAATGGCTTTGATTATGCCGAAGCCGTAAAACAAGGCGCGCGTTTACGCATCGCCACTAAATACACCGAGCAGGCTAAAGAGCATTTTGCCAGCAAAGGCGTGCACATCGATTTAATCAAACTGTATGGCTCAATGGAATTAGCGCCCTTAGTGGGCTTGGCCGATGCGATTGTGGATTTGGTTTCAACCGGTAGCACGCTCAAAGCCAATGATTTAGTGGCCGTTGAGCATATTCGCGATATTTCGAGTCGTTTAGTCATCAATCAATCGGCACTCAAACTCAAGCAAGCGCGGATTCAACCGATGCTGGACGCGTTTACCGCGACAGTGAACGGCCGGAAAAACTAAGTACCGTGCGCTGGCAAAGCTGGATTAGTTGGCGCAAAGCGCCATTTTATGCGCTAGCCATGATGTTTTGCTGGCCATGGCTATTGCAGCTATTTGCCTTTACCCACGTCAATGAGCGGCTGATTTTTTTTATTGTTGCCATTTACGCTAATTATTTTTACTTTATTTTTAGTATTGCGAAAGGCCAGCGTCTTAGCGAAGGCGTTACGCCGGAACATGCGGTTTGGTTGTTTGTCTTAAGTAACATCATTTTGGCCTTGGTCTTTGCTATCGGTTGGCATCATTTTGCTTTATTTGGCCCACAGCTGCATTGCCTCAAAGAGCCGACTTTACTGCAAGCGATTTATTTTTCAGCTGAAGTTTTTTCTACCGTCGGTTTTGGCGATTTACTGCCGTGTTCTGATCAAGGGCAAATGCTATTTATTGCCGAATCACTGATTGGGACCACGCATTTTGGCGTGTTTATGACTTTAATTTTTAGTCGGGTGATTTTTCCGCAATCCAAACCCAAAACGCCGCGTAAACCCAAAATCGAGCCCAAAACCGAACTCAACGACGATCACGCGGTCAGTAAAACTGACAACTCCACTTCTTCGAATTTATGAGACCTTGTGAGATGAAACCCTCAACAGCATCCAATCTAAAAACCCCGTTAATTTCAAAAATCATTTTTAGTAGCCGCTGGCTACAACTACCGATTTATCTCGGCCTAATCGTGGTGCAAGGCGTTTACGCTTATAAGTTTCTCGCCGCGCTTTACACAATGCTCATGAATTTAACTTCATTGAGTGAAACCCAAATTATGCTCGCCGTATTGGGTTTGATCGACGTGGTGATGATTGCAAACTTATTGCTAATGGTCACCGTTGGCGGTTATGAAACCTTTGTTTCTCGACTGCATATTGATAATGATCCAGACCAACCTGAATGGCTGGATCATGTCAACGCGACGGTACTTAAAGTCAAACTTTCGATGGCGATTATCAGTATTTCATCGATCCACCTATTGCAGACCTTTATCAACGCCGCTCAAACCTCTGAGGCCACCATGAAATGGCAAGTGATTATTCATTTGTCTTTCCTGGTGTCTGCTGCCGCGTTGGCCTACACCGATAAATTATTGCATTCAGTGTCTAGCTCGCACTAAACAGCGCACTGCCATACACAGCGCCGTCCAATATGGGCGGCGCTTTTTGTTGCTATCGAGCTCAATATCAAAAGACAAAAATTACACCTAGCGCACTCACTTTCCAGTGTTTTCAACTTGCGACCTTAAATGACAATTAGCTGGATCGCCGCCGATAGACGGATAAGTCAGGGTATAATCAACGCCATTCTTTCTTGCATTGGGTCTACGCCATGATTCGCCGTTTTGATTCTACTTCCGTCGATTTTCAATCTGAACTCACCGCACTGCTGGCGTTTGAAACCTCGCAAGACCCACAAGTCGACGTTCGCGTTGCCGCCATTTTGGCGGATGTAAAAGCACGTGGCGACGCCGCCGTGATTGAATACACCAATCAGTTTGATGGCACCAGCGCCCAATCGATGGCCGATTTGGAGCTAAGCCAAGCAGAACTCAAAGCCGCGTTTGAACGCCTACCCAGCGATCAAGCCGCCGCATTACAAGCCGCTGCCGCACGCGTGCGTAGCTTTCATGAAAAGCAAAAAATGACGTCATGGTCATACCAAGACGAAGACGGCACACTGCTCGGCCAGCAAGTGACCGCGCTCGATCGCGTGGGTATTTATGTTCCCGGTGGCAAAGCAACTTATCCATCGTCGGTACTGATGAATGCCATTCCGGCACACGTTGCTGGTGTTCAAGAAATCATCATGGTGGTGCCAACACCGCGTGGTGAGCGCAATGATATGGTGCTGGGTGCAGCGTATGTCGCGGGTGTGAGCCGTGCCTTTACCATTGGTGGCGCGCAAGCCGTTGGCGCATTGGCATTTGGCACGCAAACCATTCCGCAAGTCGACAAAATCACCGGCCCAGGCAATGCCTACGTCGCCGCCGCCAAACGTGCAGTATTTGGGATTGTCGGCATTGATATGGTGGCTGGCCCATCCGAAATTCTGGTGATTGCCGACGGCAATACGCCTGCCGATTGGGTGGCAATGGACTTATTTAGCCAAGCCGAACACGACGAAATCGCCCAGTCGATCTTGCTGTGTACCGACGCTGCTTACTTAGCTGAAGTTGAAGCCAGCATCGCTAAATTACTACCAAGCCAGCCGCGCAAAGACATTATCAGCGCATCACTGGCCAATCGCGGCGCGCTGATTTTGGTGAAAGACTTAACTGAGGCCTGCGAAATCAGCAATTACATCGCACCAGAGCATTTGGAATTGTCAGTGGCCAATCCAGACGCACTATTGCCGCAAATCCGCCATGCGGGAGCGATTTTTATGGGGCAATTCACCTCAGAAAGCTTGGGCGACTATTGTGCAGGACCCAACCATGTGTTGCCGACGGCCCGCAGCGCGCGTTTTTCCAGCCCGCTCGGTGTGTATGACTTCCAAAAGCGCTCGTCGATTATCAAAGTCTCTGAAGCCGGCGCACAAAAGTTAGGCAAAATCGCCAGCGTGCTCGCGCACGGTGAAGGCCTGACAGCCCACGCCAATGCCGCTGAACTACGCTTAAAAGCTTAAACCAAACAGCCCCACAATCACGATTGTGGGGCTGTTGAGATTAGCAATTTATAACTTAAGTATTGCTCTATAGACTAATAAGAAAACAAGCTACAGCCACATACCCTAAACAAGTAATTCACTCAAACCACTCAAATCGGGTGAAATATTGGGCACCATCCCCGCATTTAAATGCAGCAAAATAAAATTCACTCGGCGCGCTAAATCATCCGCTAATTCAAACTGCCCCGTATTGCGAGCGTAACGCTCGGCCTGCTCACTTAAACGCATCTCTAAATGCCGTAAGCCATCGGCTTTTGCAATCAACAAGCCACGCTGAATAATACTCAGCGCCGAGACCAGCTGCCCTTTCTTGGCCATTAATTGCGCCCATAACGCCAATAAATTAACCTCGGCCCAATGATATGGCGTGCTAGCAACAATCGCTAAACCATCCGCAATTAAATTTTCTGCAGTGATTAGATCGCCCGTTTCTAGCTTAATTTCAGCCAAACGATAGGAACTGGTCGCCGCATAATGTGGCAGTTTCTGCTGTAAACACAGCTGCAAAGCTTCGCGCAGTAACGCTTTTGCTGCAGGGATTTCACCGATCTTTTTTAAATTAACCGCCCAATTAATTTTGGCCTTAACCAATAAAAATGGCTCGTCATGCCCCAGCAATAATCCATGCGCTAGGCTGTGCATTTTCGCCGCCAATGCATAGTCGCCACCGGCATCACAAATTTGCCCCAAGCCAATTAAGGCCAAACTGCGTGTTTTTAATAACTCGACTTGTTTGCCACACAAGACCGCACATTGCTGCCAATGCTCAAGCGCTTGGGGGTAACACGCTTGCGAGTAGTAACAACGGCCAATTTGCTCCAGAATTTCTGGCGTGCGCTGCATTTGCTTGAATTCTTCGGCGTAGACCAATGCTTCTGTTAAGCAGCTCAGCGCATGCTTTACATCCCCTAGCTGATCTTCGATTTGCGAGAGCAACAAAGCGCAATCAATCAAACAAGGCGCATCAAACACTTGCCGTGCTTCAGCTAACAACGCCAAACACTGCGTGCGTGCGCGCACCGGTTCGATAAACATCGATTGCGTTACCGCCAATACGCGCTGTTGTCGCATTACTTGCTCGGTTAATGGCAGCTCAAACACAGAATGGATTCACCCCTTGAATTTGTTGTACTCAGATTCATCCGCGGTATAGTACGGACGAATAGGCGTTTTCAGACGATTATTTGCCTTATTATCGTCATCAAGGTCGAATTACTTGAGCGAGGCGCCAAGATAAATGTCATTACTGCAAATAATAGTGTCAGATTAAACCTGAATGCCCAGCGACAAGCTTCGAGCCCATTCACTTTTGTAAGAAAGAATCGCGGTGGCGACCGTAACGATTAGGCGGATTCTGATAGAATAGGACGACATCATCGTGGTCCGCGCATTCCGCTGAATGCCCTTTGCCAATCTCGAGAACAGACTCATGCGCCAAGTAACAGTTAGCCGCAATACCTTAGAAACTCAAATCACCATTACCCTCAATTTAGACGGCACGGGAATCAGTAAATTTGATACCGGTGTACCTTTTTTTGAACATATGCTCGACCAAGTCGCTCGCCATGGCCTGTTTGATATTGAAATCAAAGCCGTTGGTGATTTGCATATTGATGCCCATCATACTGTTGAAGATGTCGGCATTACGTTAGGGCAAGCCTTTGCTCAAGCGGTTGGCGATAAAAAAGGCATTGTGCGCTATGGCCATAGCTATGTGCCACTGGATGAAGCACTCTCGCGCGTGGTCGTCGATTTATCGGGCCGCCCTTGCTTGGAATACGATTGCGAATACACCCGCGCAATGATTGGCGGCTTTGATGTTGATTTATTTGGTGAATTCTTCCGTGGTTTTGTTAACCATGCCGCCATTAGCTTGCACATCGACAATCTAAAGGGCAAAAACGCCCACCACCAAGCCGAAACGATTTTTAAAGCACTTGGCCGCGCATTACGCATGGCCGTTGAGCACGACCCCCGCATGGCGGGCATCACGCCATCGACCAAGGGCACGCTAGTCGGCTAATTTGGCTAAAAACATTAACCACAGAGACACAGAGGCGCAGAGACAAACCAAGACGACCAATGAACACTCAATCGTTTTTGTTTTTCCACTACTCCCTCTGTGTCTCTGTGCCTCTGTGGTGAAATATTTAAAATGAAAATAGCAATCGTAGATTACGGCATGGGCAATTTGCATTCGGTGACCAAGGCATTGGAGTTTGTCGCGCAAGCCGATGCTGAAATCATCCTCACTGCCGACCCTGCTGTTGTGGCCAGCGCAGATAAAGTGGTCTTTCCTGGCCAAGGTGCCATGCCCGATTGTATGCGTGAACTCGAAGCCAGCGGCTTAAAGCAAGCCGTACTCGATGCCGCGGCGAGCAAGCCTTTTTTAGGCATTTGCGTTGGTGCACAGTTATTGTTTGAACATAGTGAAGAAGGCAATATGGATTGTCTTGGCGTATTTAAAGGCAAGGTGATTAAGTTCAAGCCCGAAAATATGCATGACGAGCACGGCCAAAAACTCAAAGTGCCGCATATGGGCTGGAATGAAACATTCATTGTGCAAGACCACCCACTGTGGGCTGGCATTGCCGACAAAGAGCGCTTTTACTTCGTTCATAGCTATCATTTTGCGCCGGCCGAACCACACGACACCATCATTGAAACCAGTTATCCCAATCGTTTTGCCGTGGCAATTGCTAAAGATAATATTTTTGCAATCCAATGCCACCCCGAAAAAAGCCACACTGCGGGACTGCAATTATTAAGAAATTTTGTGCATTGGAATGGTAAGCAATAAGCTAAGCAGATATTCAGTTTGAAATCGCTTCGCTCAATTCAGTTAGTTTTAACCTATACTGCTTACTTGGCTTTGACCTATTAACGACTCTTTTACTTTTACACGCTAACATCATGCTGATTATTCCTGCAATTGATTTAAAAGATGGCCAGTGCGTACGCCTGCGCCAAGGTGAAATGAACGACGCCACCGTATTTTCTGACGACCCAGCAAGCTTCGTTAGTCATTGGCTCGATCAAGGTGCGCGTCGGATGCATTTAGTCGATTTAAACGGTGCGTTTGCGGGTAAGCCAAAAAATTTGGCTGCGGTAAAAAAAATCCTCGCGGCAATCAATGGCGAAGTGCCGGTGCAATTGGGGGGCGGCATTCGCTCGCTGGAAACCATCGAAATGTATCTGGATGCCGGGATTGATTACGTCATTATTGGTACCGCCGCAATCAAACAACCGGGGTTTTTACACGAAGCGTGTGATGCCTTTCCGGGGCAAATCATTGTCGGCTTAGACGCCAAAGACGGCATGGTCGCTACCGATGGCTGGGCCAAAGTCACCGACCACAATGTGATTGATTTGGCAAAACGCTTTGAAGGCTATGGCGTTGAAAGCATTATTTACACTGATATCGGCCGTGATGGCATGTTGTCTGGGGTGAATATCGAAGCCACTGTCAAATTAGCCCAAGCTTTAACCATCCCAGTCATTGCCTCTGGCGGTCTAACTAATTTGGACGATGTGCGTAAATTATGCGAAGTGGCCGATGAAGGCATCGAAGGTGTGATCACTGGCCGTGCTATTTATGAAGGCACCATCGATTTTGCCAAGGCACAAGACTTAGCGGATGAGCTTTCCGCCTAAATCGTCAGCGAGGGCGCATGGAAAAACCAGACTGGTTCAATTGGGCAAATGACGAAAGAAAAACGGGTGATTGGATTCGCGCCAATAACCCCAAGTGGTTTGCCGAGGTTTGCCAGATTTTGTTTGAATATGACCCGATGACGATTTCGCTAGTGAGCGAGCCGGAAGGTTATGCGCCAGAAGTAGGTAGTATTTTACGCAGTCTACCGCAGTGCTTGAACGTCGACGACGTGCAACAACTTCTTTTTAATGTTTTCACCCAATGGTTTACGCCAGAGTTTGCTGGCAGCCGCAGCCAATACGCTGAAGCTGCGGCCGCCATTTGGGAAAACTGGAAACAGCAACAACTCGATTAATCTGCGGTGCCTCACCGCACGGAAATAAAATGCCTTTAGCCAAACGTATTATTCCCTGCCTTGATGTCACTGCTGGCCGTGTCGTCAAAGGCGTCAACTTCCTCGAATTACGTGATGCCGGAGACCCTGTCGAAATTGCGCGCCGTTATGACGCACAAGGCGCTGACGAGCTGACCTTTCTCGACATTACCGCTTCAAGCGACAACCGCGATTTAATTTTGCACGTCATCGAAGCAGTTGCATCGCAAGTTTTTATCCCGCTCACCGTTGGCGGTGGCGTTCGCGTTCCTGACGACGTGCGTCGTTTACTCAACGCTGGCGCCGATAAAGTCAGCATCAATACCACAGCGGTGACCAATCCCGAAGTGGTCGAACAAGCCGCTAGCCGTTTTGGTAGCCAAGCCATTGTGGTGGCCATTGATGCTAAAGCCACCGATGCCACCAATAGCCGTTGGGAAGTCTTTACCCACGGCGGTCGCCGTGCAACCGGGCTCGATGCGGTGGAATGGGCACTAAAAATGCAGCAACTGGGCGCCGGTGAAATTTTACTCACCAGCATGGATAGAGATGGCACCAAGATCGGCTTCAATCTGCCACTAACGCGTGCCGTATCCGATGCGGTCAATATTCCAGTTATCGCCTCGGGTGGCGTAGGTAATTTGCAGCATTTGGTCGATGGCGTGAAGCAAGGCCATGCCGATGCAGTATTGGCGGCGAGCATCTTCCATTTTGGCGAATACTCAGTTCGAGACGCTAAGCTCGCCATGCAAGCAGCAGGCATTGAGGTGCGTTTATGAGCCAGCCACTTTGGCTTGATGAAATCCAGTGGGATGACAAAGGCCTAGTGCCGGTCATCGCCCAAGACGAAACATCAGGACGGGTCATGATGTTTGCGTATGCCAATAAAGAGGCCGTCGCACTTACCGCCGAGCGACATACCGCCCATTATTGGACTCGATCACGGCAAAAACTTTGGCACAAAGGCGAAGAATCAGGGCATTTTCAACACGTATCAGCCATTGAGCTCGATTGCGATGGTGATGTACTGATTTATAAAATTCGCCAAGAAGGTGGTATTGCCTGTCATACCGGCCGTGAAAGCTGCTTTTTCCGCACTTTGAAAAATGACCAATGGGTTGTTTCCGAAGCAGTTTTAAAAGATCCCAAGTCGATTTATGGTGCGAATCATCAACATTAAAAAATCTCACACCGTTACAATTGCCACGAACTTGTAACGTAAGCGCAATATAATCCCTCATGTTTGCTGTATGGAGCTCGCTATGGTTTCCGCTGAAATTCTTGAACGTTTATCGACTACGCTGGCTGAGCGTCGTTTAGCTGATCCAACTTCGTCTTATGTTGCCAAGCTGTATCATAAAGGCACCGATGAAATCCTCAAGAAAATCGGCGAAGAAGCAGTCGAAACCATTATGGCGGCTAAAGATGGCGACAAACTGCATTTGGTGCGAGAAGTTGCTGATTTATGGTTTCACACTATGGTTTTGCTGGCACATCAAGGCTTAAGCCATGAAGATGTACTGGCCGAATTAGCAAGACGTGAAGGCATTTCGGGTATTGATGAAAAAGCGGCACGTAAATAAGCACTCGTGCAAAAGTTTTATCGCCTAGCCTAAGCGCCGAAAATTGACATTGAAATTCGGCAAGGCTGCGATGCACGAAAACTTTTGCTGATCTACTTAGGTCTAATGGGAAGCACAATGAGCGATTGTTTATTTTGTAAAATTGTTGGCAAACAGATTCCTGCGAAAATCATTTATGAAGACGATGACCTCATCGCCTTTAACGATATTCGCCCAGCAGCCCCAGTGCATTTTTTAGTCATTCCGAAGCAACATATTGACTCTTTACTTGGCTGCACCGAACAAGATCAAGTTTTACTGGGTAAACTTTTGGCACGAGTACCACACATTGCGCGTGAACAAGGCTTACAAGCCGGCTTTAAAACAGCGATCAATACCGGTGAAGCGGGTGGGCAAGAAGTGTATCACTTACATTTACATGTCTTGGGTACCCCAGAAGAGTCATAGACGCTCAGACGCAGATTAATTACTCTGTATCAATATATCTATTTGTATTGATACAGAAATCTAGCATTTATCGGCGATCAATCGCCCTCTACTTATCGAGGCATATCATGGGTTCATTTAGTATTTGGCATTGGTTAGTGGTACTGGTCATTATCATCTTGGTTTTTGGCACCAAAAAATTAGGCTCAGTCGGTAAAGACTTAGGCTCAGCAGTCAAAGGCTTTAAAGATGGCTTAAAAGAAGGCGAACAAGCTGAAGCAGACGCCAAAAAACCAGCAGAAAAAGAAGTCGGTCGTGTCATTGATAACGACAAACCTTAAGCGTGCTTGGCACTCAGGTTTTCGCTATTTTTATTCACCCCGCTTTTTTCGGTAATGCCTGTGCTTGACATGAGTTTTGGTGAGTTATTAGTCATTGGTGCTGTCACATTGATTGTGGTGGGGCCGGAACGCATGCCTAAAGTTGCAAGAACGGCCGGCATGCTGCTGGGCCGCTTGCAGCGCTTTATCGCCAATGTGAAATCTGAAATCCACCAAGAAATGCAAATGGGCGAACTCGCCAAGCTAGAGGCCGAATTGCGCGAAGGGACCGATGATTTACGTAATTCAATTCATCAGCCCTTTGCCGACGCCGCCGCTATGCTAGCCGAAGGCGCTCAAATGCCGCCGACAGGCAGTGATGAGGACAGCAGCGCCGCTCTTCAGCATGCCATCGACACGTTGCCAGCACTCCCCAATAGTGCCTATCGCGATCGGCGCTAACCTCAATGAACGATGAATCACTAAGTTCATCACCTTGCGGCTGTGAATAGACCCAACCTTTGCCGACAGCGAAAAAGACATGATCGATAATCTACAGCCTTTATTTAGCCATTTATTAGAATTGCGCACCCGCCTAGTTCGTGGCGTACTGGTTTTTTTGCTGGGCTTTATCGTTGCCTTTGCTTTTTCAGCGCAACTTTACGATTTACTCGTGGCCCCGCTGGCAGCTGTTTTACCCGGCCAAAAATTAGTCACAATTGGTATTGCTTCACCGTTTATGGTGCAAGTTAAAATCGCCGCCTTAGTGGCTTTTGTCATTACCTTGCCGCACACTTTATTTCAGGCTTGGGCTTTTATTGCACCCGGTCTGTATCAGCATGAAAAAAAACTCATTATTCCTTTAATCATCGCCTCCAGCCTGTTGTTTCTTCTGGGCATGGCCTTTGCATATTTTCTGGTTTTTGGCGTTGTGTTTAAGTTTATTGTCTCGGTTGTGCCAGCCAGCATGCAATGGTTGCCTGACTCTGGCGAATATCTTGATTTTGCCATTGGCATGTTTTTGGCCTTTGGGGTGACTTTTGAAGTGCCGATTGCAGTGATTGTATTGGTCAAAATGGGCGTAGTCTCCATCGCAAAATTGCGTGAAATCCGCTCTTATGTCATTGTCGGCGCTTTTGTCATTGCTGCCATTGTTACGCCGCCCGATGTCGTATCGCAATTGATGCTCGCGATTCCACTGTGTTTGCTCTACGAGCTGGGCGTTTTTATTGCAGCCATGTTATTTCGCCCCAAAGCGGTCGTACCCGTTTGATTTTTCTTTGAGTTCATTATGCCGATTCAACTGCGCCTATTGCAGACCTTGCTCTTTTTGTTTGCCGCCGTGCCGTGTGGGATTCCTTTTCGCTGGAATCCCAATCCCGTTTTCCCATCTGAGCTAGCCGCCTTTGTTTTATGCGTCTTGATTACGCTCACTTGTGCTTTTATTCCAAGTGATCACAAAGACAAAATCAATCCACCCTGGACTAGTCTCTTTTGGCTGGCTTTTGCCAGTTTTATTGGGATACAAGCGGCCATTATTCAGCCGTATTACGCCACCGAAGTGGTTTACCCCATCATTTATGCCCTCGGCGCTGGGATGTTGGCGTGGTCTTTATCGCGAGCAATCGCGGTGTATGGGCAAAAAGACATCGTCACCATGTTTGCCTGGGGTTTACTTGCTGGCGCCATCTTTAATTCTGGCCTCGCAGTGCCACAAATTATGCAATTGGTACAAGAAGGCCCACGACTGATTTTTGGCAACATCGGCCAAAAAAATATGTATGGGCATTATCTGGCTTGGGGCCTTGCGAGCGCGGCATATTTAGTCACGCAAAAAGACGAACTGCCAAAATGGATGTTTTGGATTGTTGCGCCGTGGTTGGCGTTGTCATTGGCATTTTGTGGCTCACGTTCGCCATTTTTGTACGCCGTTGCATGGCTACCGGCGGGTTTATTCTTGTGGTGGCGCGGTGGCGAGATCGTTCGTCAATTTGGTAAAGCACTGAGTATTGCTGCTGTTTTAATCATTGTGATGCAATTTTTAGCGCCGCTAGTGAATGAATTACTGCAAGCACTACTCAAAGCCAAAAATGAAGTGCCAACGGGCTTGGATCGCATTGATTCCAATGGCTCACGTCGCTTGGTTGAATGGGAAAAAGCTTGGTTAGCTTTCTTGCAGCATCCATGGCTTGGGCTGGGCTGGGGCGCTTATGGTGCACAAAGTATTGCGCTGCAAGTCAGACCCGAATTTGCCATCGTCTCAGAGAGTGTTTTATTTACTCACGCGCATAATTCAGTGCTGAATTTACTCGCTGAAACCGGCATTTTTGGTACTGCGATCATCGTAGTAGGGATCACTTGGGCGTTTGCTAATTTATGGCGCAACTGGAATCAACCGGTGGTGGTGTTTGGTGCTGCACTGGCCATCGTGTCGATTTTGCATAGTTTGGTGGAATACCCACTGTGGTATTTCCACTTCCTAGGCCCCTTTGTTGTCGCCCTACTCTTGTTGCGCAGCGATGGGCCCCAATGCCAAGTTCCGGCGATCGCAGCGCGAATCAGTTGGACCATCTGGGCAGCGATGGCGCTGACAATTTCGGTGCTCGGCGCACAGCTATATCTCAAGATTTACCCGATTATGGATCCCGCCAAAGACGAAAAAGTGAACGCAGCGCGAATTCAAACTTTAGAAGGCATGCGCAGCAATCCGTTAATCGACTTTTATGCTGACTTTGGTTTATCCAATTACATCGTCGCCAGCAAGAGCGAAATGCCTTGGAAGCTCGGCATCTTACGCAATATCAATGCGATTCGCCCTTACCCTGGGCAAATGACCGATCAAGCCGTGATGGAAGCACTCAATGGCAATCAAGCCCTTGCCCAGCAGCTCATGCGCCAAGCGGCTTTTGCTTATCCAGAAAGCTATGATTATTTTTACGAAACTTTATTTAAATTTGATGAACCGGCAGTGCGCGCCTTGGTAAAAGAAGTCGATGAAGGACGCGAGTTTTTTAACCGCAACCTCGATTTCAAATTAAAGCGCCCAACCCCGCCTGAGGAAGAAACCGTCAACTAAATACAGAGGCAGATCATTTGATCTGCCTTTTTTATAACTATCTGCAGATCATTCAACCGGCCTTTTTTTATAACTATCTGCAGATCATTCAACCGGCCTTTTTTATAACTATCTGCAGATCAATCGATCTGCATTTTTTAACGGAACGCAGAGCAACCGATTTGCCTTTTGCGAGCGAACAACACTGCAATCTGTTGCCTTTTCAGTCTAAGCAGCCAGCCTTGCGCCTTATTTCATCAGCGACTCACATCCTTACGGCATAATTTACTGCAATAGCGCATCGACGCTAAGCCGCAACTTAAATAATGGATGAGACAATGTTAATCACCACCTTCGCGCTACTGGCATTTGTTCTGCTACTGGCCTATATCGCCTTACGCGGCGTCTATGAATTTCGCTTATCGCTTGGCGAAAGCGCTGACGAGCACATGCCGTTATTTGCGCCGCACACCAATACTTCAGCCTCTTTTCACCAACGTCATCCGATTTACGCCATTGTGTTATTGGTGCTCGGTGCGCGTTTAGCGACTTGGCTATTGGCATGGCTGTTGTTTATCTTTCGAGAAAATCAGGTGGTCGGCTTTTTTGACAGCCTCAAAACCATTTGGTGGCGCTGGGATGCGGTGCATTATCTAAATATTGCTGCTCACGGCTATGTCACCGACGCGATGCCAGAAAAGCTCAATCTGGTGTTTTATCCACTCTACCCAGCCTTGGTCGCGCTGATTGGGCTCACTGGAATACCATTGTTTGCGGCCAGCTTAATCGCCTCATTAGCCGCTTTTTGTGCTGCCTGTATCGTGCTCTATCGTTTGGTCGAGCGCGAAACGCAAAATACACAGCTGGCTTGGGATTGCTGCAAAATCTTAGTGATTTTTCCGTTCTCGTTCTTTTTTGCCATGCCGTATACCGAGAGCTTATTTTTACTGCTCACATTACTGTCATTTTGGTATTTACGCGGCGGGCATTGGCTACTTGCTGGCTTATTTGCTGCGCTGGCAGGCTTTACCCGCAATCAAGGGATTTTATTGCTGGTTCCATTTGCCGTTGAAATCCTGTTGCGCTGGCGCAATGGTGAGCTCAACCGCCCTTGGCGCGCGCTGCTAGGGCTTACCTTAGTTCCGTTGGGTTTATTGGCTTACTTAGCGATCAATCACATTGTGGCCGGCAATTGGCTGCAGTTTTTAATCTATCAACGGCAAAATTGGTCACAAAGCTTTGGCTTTATGCCCAGTAATGTCGCCAATGCCTTTAGCAACCTCGTACAAGGCGATTTAAACCTAGCGCTGGGCACTTGGTTGCCTACCGTGCTGTGCTACTTTGCCGCAATTGCCTTGCTGCTCACCAGTGGCCGGCAATTGCCACTGCCGTATTTAGCCTACGCCGCGGTGTATTTATGGGTGTCGTATTCGCCAAGCTGGTTACTATCGGGCCCACGCTACTTGATGAGCTTATTTCCACTGGTGATTGCCACCGGCATGTTGATGCAAAAAAATCGTTATTGGCATCAAGCGATAGAACTACTGATGTTATTCGGCCTAGGGTTTTTCTTGCTGATGTATATCCATTACCAAGTGTATTGAGCAGGGCTAGCAAGCTATACCCTATCAAGACATTAAATCGCCACCGCATCAATAAAAAATTCTCGATTGCCATCACCACCGGCAATCGGGCTGGCGAAATAACTGAGCACGCGAAATTGGTTTTCCGTCGCGGCGAGGCAAATTTTGGCTTCAACTTGTGGATAAAGGCTGTCATCACGAACGATGCCACCTTTACCCAAGGCCTGTGGGCCTAATTCAAATTGCGGTTTTACCAAAAACAATAATCGACCACCCACCGGTAACACTGAGCGCAATGCCGGCAACACCAAGCTCAGCGAGATAAACGATACGTCCCCCACCACTAAATCCAGCGGCGCATCAAGCGCAGAGGCAATCATGGCTAAATTTAAATGCCGCGCATTGACGCCTTCAAACTGCGTCACTCGCGCATCAATCGCCAAGCGCGGGTGTAATTGATCATGCCCTACCTCAATGCCCACCACGCGCCGCGCGCCGGACTGCAATAAGCAATCGGTAAAGCCACCAGTCGAAATCCCGACATCCAAGGCCAAACAGCCGCTGACATCCAAGCCTGCTGTGGCTAAAGCGCCCGCCAATTTAAGCCCGCCGCGTGACACATAGCGATCCAACTCATCCGGTGTGACACTGATTTGCGCCGCGGGAGACACTTTAGTCGCCACTTTATGAATTCGCTGGCCATCAACCCACACTCGTCCAGCCAAAATCATGGTTTGCGCCGCAGTGCGCGACGTGGCCAAACCCAATTCAAGCAGCCATAAATCAGCACGCATATTGATTCCAAAAAATAGATCCGCAGCGCGCTGATTAACAACGCCACAACGGATGCACTACCAATCAAAACGCCCTCTAAAAAGAGGGCGATCAGCCAACAAACGCAGCGCCAAACGCTGGCCATCCAATCAAATAAACGATTCGTCTGGGCTTAAATAGCGCCATTGGCCGCGCGGTAAATCACCGAGCAAAATCCGCCCAATCCGAATCCGCTGCAAACCGACGACTTCCAGACCAACCAGCTCGCACATCCGGCGAATCTGGCGTTTTTTACCTTCACGCAAAATAAAGCGCAATTGATCGGTATTTTGCCACCAAACCCGCGCGGGTTTGAGTTTAACGCCATCGAGCTCAAGGCCGTGATTGAGTAAACGTAAACCATCGGCTTTTAAATGCCCAGAAACGCGCACTAAATACTCTTTTTCAACTTGAGAGTTTTCGCCGATCAAGGTTTTAGCCACCACGCCGTCTTGCGTCAACACCAAAAGTCCAACCGAATCAATATCCAAGCGCCCTGCGGGCGCGAGGCCTTGATAATGCACCGGCGAAAACGGAATGCCGCTATTGTCGCCAACCCAATGGTTTTCTGGCTTAAATAACACCACCGCTGGCTCGTAGCCGTCTTCGGCTTGGCCAGAAACATAACCTACCGGTTTATTAATCAAAATCGTTGCGCGGCCAGCTTGTACTTGGGCGGCAAATTTATGCAGCTCAATCTGCTGGCTCGGTAAAATCTTTGTCCCGAGCACATCGACCACTTGGCCATCGACCAAGACCCAGCCGCGGGCAATATATTCATCGGCCTCGCGACGCGAGCATAAGCCCAATTCGGCCATGCGTTTGGATAAGCGTAGGGGTTCTTCCATAATTTTTTCTGCTAATAAAGGCCGACAATGCAACATTTTACTGTTTTAATCGTCTAGGCATAAGACCTATTCATCACATCGAGACAAAAGCATGGAATATTATCTAGGCATTAAGCACTTGCACCTGACTTTAATTGGCCTTTCTGGCCTGCTGTTCTTATTACGCGGCGTTTTAATGCTCAAGCAATCGGCAATGTTGCAACACCCCGTGTTACGCATCAGTCCGCATATTATTGACACTGGGCTGCTGATTGCCGGTTTTAGTTTGGCGCTGATGGCCGGCATGAAACCCGGCGCGCACCTATGGTTGATGGCCAAGCTGATTGCTTTGGCGCTGTATATTATTTTGGGAACCATTGCGATTAAACGCGGTAAAACCTACCGCACCCGCGTCATCGCCTTTATCGCCGCAATCGCGGTGTTTGTGTATATGATCTTCGTGGCGATCAGCAAAAACCCGATGATTTGGGCTTAAGTCGAAACGATACCCTGATTTGGGTAGCAGCCAGCGCTGCGACCCAAATCGCTCAATGACTTAAATCAGCGGCGTTGCTGCCGCAGCGTCGCCTGATTCGCTCAACCAATGCCCCGACTTACCACCGATTTTTTCCAGCAAGCGAATATCGTTCATCACCATGCCTTTATCCACCGCTTTACACATATCGTAAATCGTTAGCAGGCCAACGTTAACGGCGGTTAAGGCTTCCATTTCGATGCCGGTTTTGCCGTAGGTTTCGCAAGTGACGATGCAGCGCACCGTCGATTTTTGTCGATCAATATTAAAATCAACACTCACTTTAGTCAGCGGTAAAGGATGGCATAACGGGATTAAATCGCTGGTTTTTTTCGCCGCCATAATCGCCGCAATTCGCGCCACACCCAGCACATCGCCTTTTTTATTCGTGCCGTCTTCGATAATACGCAAGGTATCGGGCAACATCCGAATCTCGCCTTGCGCCGTGGCAATGCGATGCGTTTCGGCTTTTTTGCCCACGTCGACCATATGCGCGTCGCCCGCGCTATTAAAATGCGTTAAACCACCGGCCACTGGGATAGCTTCAACGCCAGACAAGCGCGCGGCCAATCCGGCTAAATCGTCGGGGGTATTTAAATTTGGGAAACTGCCTTCTGCAAAAGTTAAACTCACTGCCTGAATACTCTCTAACCAATCCAACATCTTTAAGCGATTACTTGATAAATGCTCAACTAAAGACGCAAGCACGCCTTTGCGTAGCAAACAAATCGTCGGGTGAATGCGGCCATCGGCGGTTTTGGCGACCACAGCTAGTGCGCCCGAGCGCTCCATTTCTGCGCGTAATTTAAGCAATAAATCCGACGGTAAAAACGGCAAATCACAAGGAACGACCAGCATCATCTCGGCTGGGGATGCCAAAAATGCCGAATGAATCCCAGCCAAAGGCCCGGGATGGCTTGGATAAACATCGCGCAGCACCGCATAACCGTAACGCGCATAATCTGGCAAATTGCGATTTGCAGAGATCAACACATGATCTACCGATACCGATTGACGCTGTAAACCCTCTAAGCACCATTCGATCAAAGGGCGGCCCGATAGCTCAACCAAGCCTTTATCGCGCCCGTCCATTCTACGCCCTTCACCACCGGCCAAGATTACCGCATCAACCATCATTATTACCCTTCCCAACGTTGCTTTGCCGTGCTGTCGGACTCGCGAGCATCAACCCAAATACTGTGGTTGGCAGTCACTTCTTTCTTCCAAAACGGCGCCTCAGTTTTTAAGTAATCCATGATATACGCATTTGCCATATAGGCAGAATCCCGATGTGCGCTGGCCGTTAAAACCAACACAATTTGCTCAGCGGGTTGCATCGGCCCCACACGATGAATCACCGTCACCGCGCCTAAGTCCCAACGGGCACGAGCCTTGAGCACAATGGCATGCAGCGCTTTTTCAGTCATTTTGGGGTAATGCTCTAGCTCTAAAGCAATCAATTCTGGCTGTGGATTCAGATCACGCACGCGGCCAACAAACATCACCACCGCCCCCACCGTAGCATCACCGGCAAGACGAGCGTACTCGGCGGCCACATCAAAATCCTGCGTTTGCACGCGTATCACATCTTGCATCTGCGTCATATCAGCCCCCCGTCACTGGCGGAAAAATCGCCACCTCAGCACCATCGCTAATCGCATCGCTCAATTGCGCCATTTCTTGATTAATTGCCACGCGAAACACTTTGCCAGTCGCCAATTCGTCGTGCCAAACACCGCCGCGCGCCGCCAATAGCGCGATTAAATCGGCCACCGTGGCGGGCGTACTGGGTAGCACTTCTTCAGCGAGCCCAAAAACTTCTTTTAAACGAGCAAAATAAACCAAATTAATCATCATTGAACCCCTTAAACCAAGGCCGACAACGGCAAGTAATTCACCGTATCACCGGCGATAATCGTTTGTCCTGCCGCCAAATCCACCAAACCATCGCCCCATACCATCGACGTCAACACGCCCGATCCTTGCCGTGGGAATAGCTCGATTTGGCCGGCTGCATTTAAACGCACTCGCAAGAACTCGCGGCGATCTCCGGCTTTTTTCCAATCAAATGCCGCGATCAGCGGCAAACTCACCGGATCAAGCGCCGTTACGCCTTGGCGCGCTAATAAGAACGGACGCACCAGCATTAAAAATGTCACCATGCTCGACACTGGATTACCCGGCAAACCAATAAAATCAGCCTCACCAATTCGGCCATGGGCAAATGGCTTGCCCGGCTTCATAGCAATTTTCCATAGATCGAGCGACCCTAGGTATTCAACTGCAGCCTTTACATGATCTTCTTCACCGACCGATACCCCACCAGAGGTGATGACCACATCGTTTTGCTCAGCAGCCATCGTGAGTAATTCAATCGTCGCTGCTCTATCGTCGGCCACAATGCCAAAATCAGTCACCGCGCAGCCCAAGGTTTGTAGCAAAGTATGTAACGCATAGCGGTTGGAGTTATAAATCTGCCCCGCCGCCAGCGGCTTACCCGGCTCAACCAGCTCGTCGCCAGTACTCAAAAGCGCCACTTTGAGTGGCGGCACCACCGGCAAAGTCGGGCAACCGATCGACGCCACCAAGCCGATCTCTGCCGCGCCCAAACGCGTTCCGGCAGTTAACACCACCGATTGCGCGGCAATATCCTCACCGGCGCGGCGAATATTCGCGCCATTTTTGAGTAGCATCGTCACCGTGACTCGGCCATCGTTCACCGTGCAAACCTCTTGCATCGCCACCGCATTAGCGCCAGCCGGAATCGGTGCTCCGGTAAAAATCCGGGCCGCCTCACCGACCGCGAGTGCCTGCCCTACTTCACCCGCTGCAATGCGCTGGCTCAGCAAAAAATCGGCTGGCGGGGAGTTAAAATCGGCGATATTAAGCGCATATCCATCCATCGCGCTGTTATCAAAACCGGGCACCGCCAACGGCGAAATCACGTCGTGCGCCAAAACTCGGCCATTGGCCGCTAATAAATCCAAATGTTCAAACTCGCGCACTCGGCGCGCTGCGGCCAGTAAGTTCGCCAAGGCAGTCGCAAAATCCAGCATAAAAACTCCAATCAGTATTAAATTTTAAAACTGCGTTTGCGCTCAGCAGTAAACGCCCACCACGGCTGCGGCGCTTCGCCGGCCATAAAGCGCGTAATTGAGATCAACACATCGAGCACACAAGGATCTTGCCGCACGCCCGTGACATCACATAGCGCCAGATACAATTCATACGGACTGCGCCCAATTAATTGCGTGGCCTCGGTAATGCCCAGCAACTGCAAATCTTTTGCCAACGCCGGGCCGATATTAGGTAAATCTGTCAGTTGATTTAAGCGATTTCGATCGACTTTACTCGGATTCATGCCGCACTCACTCTGCTAGATTTGTACTCAAACGCCGCGTGATTCGCTTGAAAAAAAAGCATAAATAAACTGCGCCAATGCCGGCACATCATTCAAATCCAGATGGGGTATTGCCTGCTGAAGCTCGCTGTCTGTCGCAATCGCGACAATACTGGCATGATCTGGATACAGCAGCGGCTTGCCATTGGCCTCGCGCCAGATTTCTATTTTGGGGATTTCTTCCGATTTAAAGCCTTCTAACAAGGTCAAATCAGCCGGTGCCAGCCGCGCAATTTGCTCAGCCAATGTGGGCTCAGCCGCACCGCGTAGTTCGTGCACAATGGCATAGCGAAACGGCGACACCACCATCACCTCACCTGCGCCTGCCGAGCGAAACCGCGCACTATCTTTACGCGGCGGCTCTAGCTCCAAATCATGATGCGAATGCTTAATCACATTCACCCGCCAACCCAGCTGAGCGAGTTCCGGCAGCAATGCTTCAATCAAGGTGGTTTTACCCGAACCGGAATAACCAGTAATACCGAGGATGTGGGTCATATCGCTCACTTTCAGTATTTAAATTTAATATAATCACCGTCATTCATTCCAGATAGATTTACGTCTGAATGAACAATTCATTGGCCATTTATTTGCAATCGACAGCGACTCATACATTGTCCAACACAGAGTCCGACTTCGAGCCCAAGGTAAATAAATGGTGCTTTTTTCTGAATTTTCGAAACGAAAGTCTCGCGCTAAACGTTGGGCTGCATTTCATTTAGCCCAACCAACGTATTTATTGATTAAACACTTCTTTGAGTTTCTCAATGGAAAGTGCAGGGGTAGTTCTATGAATCACTGCATGACAATTTGCACAGACTGGCCGCATATCTTTAATCGGATCAACCACATAACTACTTTTCACCTCTGACAATGGAACAAGATGGTGCACATGAATAAATAATCGCCCAATTTCGCCATATGTTTTTTCAAAGTCAAATCCGCAAATTACACATTTAACCCCATAATGTTGAATACATTGTCGTCTAGCTTCAGAGCTCCTTTCATAAAAATTTACTGCAATTTTTTTTATCGCACCTTCTGTATATTTTTCTGGCTCTGTGATCTCTTCTGTAAAAAGAACTTCCATCACATTATGGCCTGAAGCAATTCTATACATACCGTGACCAACTCTTAAAAACTTGCCTTCCTTTTTTAATGAGTTATATCCCGCAGCTTGAGGACAATAGTCTTCCATTTTTCGTTGAATAGTTTGCCGAAATGACTTTGCATCTTGATAATTGTCTGGAATTTCTCCATCGCAGTACTCTTCCAAAACTTTATCTTGGATTGTCTTAGCACGAGCTTCACCACCGAGATCAAAAAGCGCTTTCTCTATGTCTGTAATATTTACAATATATTTCATGTAGATCTCCTGAATTAAACGTGTGCAAATGTAATATTAATATGGAGAATTTATCGCATTCACCCATACTAAGTAGTGCTTCACATTTCATATTCATTTAAATACATCACATAACAATAAAACCGACCACACTATCTAATCTCTCAACTAAGCACACCACTGGTGGCATCATGGTTTTCCATCCCGTTTAAGCGCACCGAGGGCGAAGCGAGACGAACGGTTTTTCGTTTGGCTCGCGACAATCGAGGGCATCGGGGACCGATGCGCGCTCGGGGCTCCTTTTCTTTCGTCTCTTTCTTTTGGAGAAGCAAAAGAAAGAGACCTGCCGCGCGGCAGCCCGCGCACCCAAACCACCGTGCCGCAGGCACATAAACCTCCACAACTAACTCACCGCAAACACCAGCCCAAAACAGGCACACTTCTCAAAACATCAAACAAAAAAATCGGACAAGGCCTGCGCCTTATCCGACCTACATACCACCGTATATCACTACAACCATTATCTACCAATGGCCACAGAGTAATACCTAGCCACCCGTTTGCGACATAAAGCGGATAATCTTACCGGGCTGCTCTTTAAACTCATGTTTTTCGGGTTTTAACTCAATCGCATGCTGCAAGGCGGCAAGGATTTCTTCATCCGTCGCGCCACCGCGCAATAAGGGCGCGAATTCAAATTTTTCTTCTTGGCCCAAACACATATACAAAGTGCCGTCGACCGACAAACGCACTCGATTACACGTGGCACAAAAATGCTGTGAAATGGGGGTGATAAAACCAACTCGGCCACTGCCGTCTTGCGTTTGCCAGTAGCGTGCTGGTCCGCCGCCCAATTCAGCCACTTCAGGAATCAGATCAAACTGCGACACCAATTGCTCACGGATGGGATTCAAATCCATATATTGGGCATTGCGACCCGTATCGCCCATCGGCATGGCTTCGATTAAGCGCAAAATAAAGCCATTTTCGAGACAAAAAGCCACCATACGTTGAATTTCATGCTCGTTCACGCCGCGCATGGCAACCATATTGAGCTTGATCGGCGCAAAGCCTGCGGCCTTGCCTGCCATAATTCCGGCCATAATCGCGTCGAAACTATCCCGACCGGTGATGGTATTAATACAGCCCTTATCCAGTGAATCCAGACTAACATTGATGCGCTTAACGCCGGCTGCTTTGAGCGCCACCGCGTGTTTACCCAGCTGAGTGGCATTGGTCGATAAAGACAAGTCTTCAACGCCAGGTAAAGCGGCTAAACGCGCGGCCAATTCTGGCAAATTGCGGCGTAATAAAGGCTCGCCGCCGGTTAAACGAACTCGCGATACCCCCGCTTTGGCAAAGATGCCAACTAAGCGGGTCATTTCATCAAAGTTGAGCCAGTTTTTCGGCTCTTCGTAATCGTCAAAACCTTTAGGCAAACAGTAATTGCAGCGTAAATCGCAGCGATCGGTGACCGACAGCCGCAAATAACGTATGGCACGGCCAAATCGGTCTTGCAAAGCGGTCGAACTCGATAAGGTGGACGTTGACATATTTTTCCTTTTAACTTCAGCAAGTTAATTGCACGAGGCTCGCACGGTATATTGACTTAGTCGAGCGATAGGCATCGTTCTGACAGTGTAGTCAAAGCAATCACTCAAAGCGCAATTTTGCTGATGTAGATAGCCTCAATGACGGCGGCAAAACCGATAAAACGATTAGGGTCTGTTGACGTTTGGTTTGCCAACCGCGTTTGTGCGGATTTTGGCCTGAGGCAAGGCACGAAGCGCGTAGCGTAGTCATTCTACGCCAGCGCTTTGTAACGCAGCATCAGGCCAAAAGCCGCCAAACCCTGCGGGCTGGGTGCTTTTCGCGGCGACCCTGCGTTGTAGCAAGCTCACATAGAATGACTATGCGTCGCTTACTACGCCTTGATTCGCCGCGAAAAACACTCCAGCGCGGCGGCAAACCAAACGTCAACAGCCCCTAAGCACTATAAAATACTTTTTTTAATCTGCTGATTGTATTAAGGACTACCTCTTTGGAGGTGGACCGAGATAGAACCAAATACCCGCCTGTAATAAACAGTGAGTCCGTATACTACTAAGCCTATGATTTTAATCGACCAAATTGCTGCGCAGCGCGGTGATCGCCCTCTTTTTTCGGATCTGTCTTTAGCCCTTCACGCAGGGGACTGCATTCATTTGCGCGGCGAAAACGGCATCGGTAAAACCAGTTTACTTAAAATGCTGGCGGGTCTGTCTCAGCCTGATCAAGGGCAGATTTTGTGGCAAGGGCAAGCGCTGACTGAGCTTGGCGACGACTACCACCGCCAGCTGCATTATTTAGGGCATAAAGATGCGCTGAAAGACTTGCTCAGTCCATATCAAAATTTACATTGGGCGGCGAAAATCGCAGGAAATCCACTATCAGAGGCGGCAATTTTGCACACTTTGGCCAAAGTAGGCTTATTGCAGCAATGTGATCTACCGGTGCGTAGCTTGTCGCAAGGGCAAAAAAAACGCGCCGCCTTAGCCAGATTGCTCGCCACGCCACGGCCTTTGTGGTTGCTCGACGAGCCATTTGTCGCGCTCGATACGGCGGCACAAAGCGAGCTAGGAGAGTGGATTAATACACATTGCCAGCAAGGTGGGCTTGTTATTTTAACTTCACACCAGAAATTACCCTGCACAATCAAAAAGATAAGCGAGTTCACCCTCACGAGGCCGGTATGAGTAGCTGGGCTTTTTTCTGCACGGTCATCCGGCGGGATTTATTTTTGGCTTGGCAACAGCGCGGGGATTTATTGGTCGGGCTGGTGTTTTTTGTCTTGGTGGCTTGCTTGTTTCCTTTGGCGATTGGCCCTGAGTCCAAATTATTAACGCGCATTGGCCCCGGTGTTTTATGGGTTGCCGCCATTTTGGCCAATTTGCTGGCCTTACCGCGGTTATTTCAAGCCGATTGGCAAGACGGTACGCTCGAGCAATTACTGCTCGCCCCCGCGCCAGCGAGCATGATGGTGGCCGGCAAAATTGTCGCCCATTGGTTAACCACCGGTGTGCCGCTCACCCTCATCGCCCCTTTACTCGGTGTGCAATACGGCTTAAGTAGCGATTTATTGCTGATGTTAATGGCGACCTTATTTATCGGCACGCCGGTACTGAGCGCGCTGGGCAGTATTGGCGCGGCGCTGACTTTAGGCGTACGCCAAGGCGATATGCTTTTGGCATTATTAGTCTTGCCACTGTATGCGCCAGTGCTTATTTTTGGCAGTGGCGCGGTAGCAGCCGTCGCTGGTGGCTTAAATGGCTATGCCGAGCTTTCTTTATTGGCGGCAATTGCTTGCGGAGCACTGTTTTTAGCGCCGTGGCTAGCGGCAATGTCGATCAAATTGGCGGTGGAATAATGCCCCATTCAAATCCTAGGACTGCAATGAAACCGAATACCGATGGGCCACGTTGGCTCAATATTTTTCATTTTGCTTCGCCGTATCAGTTTTACCCTTTAGCCGGTCGATTGATTCCACTGTTTGCTACGCTGGCGACGCTATTGGCCATGGCAGGTCTGTGGTTGGGATTTGCGATTGCACCGGCTGATGCCCAGCAAGGTGAAGGTTATCGGATTATTTTCTTGCACGTGCCGACCAGTTGGATGGCGATGCTGATTTATGTGGCAATGGCTTTTTGGTCGGTGATGCATTTGATTTTACGCACACGGTTATCGGCGATGATGGCGCAAGCCTTGGCGCCGACGGGCGCTTTAATGGCGTTTTTATCGCTATTGACCGGCGCGCTATGGGGCAAGCCGATGTGGGGAACATGGTGGGTTTGGGATGCACGGCTAACGTCGATGTTGCTGCTGTTTTTCCTGTATCTGGGTTTTATCGCCCTCACCCGCAGTATTGATGAGCCCGATCGCGCAGATAAAGCCGGCTCGGTACTGGCGATTGTTGGCGTGTTTAATGTGCCGGTGATTTATTTCTCAGTGAAATGGTGGAATACGCTACATCAAGGCGCGTCGATTTCAATGGAAAAAGGCAGCACCATGGCCAGCACCATGCTCATTGCCATGCTGCTGATGTCGCTGGCGGCGTGGATGTATTCAATCACCACCACGCTCAGCCGAGTGCGTAATTTGATTTTGCAACGCGAAGCACGCACACGCTGGGTGCAAGAATTACTCGCCATTCCAGCGAATAAAGCCTAGGAGTTGCTATGTATTGGAATAATTTAAGTGATTTTATCGCCATGGGAAACCATGGGGTATATGTATGGGGCTCTTTTTTTGCATGTGCCGCAGCCTTATGCCTAGAGTGGGTATTAATTAAATCCCAGCGCCGCAGCATTGTGCGGCAAATACGCCGAGCGGCGACGATTCAACACATCAACCAAAAACCACCCGCAGTCAGCAAGGATGCATCATGACCCCCAGACGTAAACGCGCCGCATGGATTATCGGCGCGCTCATTGCATTGAGCTTAGTCACTTTTTTTGTTGTGAACGCGTTCCGACAAAATCTAGTTTTCTTTTATTCGCCGACGCAAATTATCGCCGGTGAAGCGCCACAAAATAGCGCATTTCGCGTTGGCGGCATGGTGGCCGAAAACAGCCTGGCGCGTGCTGCCGATGGCGTAACCATGCAATTTATCATCACCGATACCGCGCAAAATATCCCCGTGCAATATCGCGGCATCTTGCCGGATTTATTTAAAGAAGGTAAAGGCGTGGTCGCGCAAGGGCGCTGGGAAAATGGCACGTTTATCGCCAGCGAAGTACTCGCCAAACATGACGAAAACTATATGCCGCCCGAAGCGCAAGAAGCGGTCAATCAAGCGCATATCACGGCAGCCAACAACAAAACCCACTCGGCAAGCCAAGCCTCACAGCACAATAAGGAAGCACAATGATTGGTGAACTCGGTAGCTTTGCGCTGATCTTGGCGCTGCTGGTGGCGATTGCCCAAGGCACACTCGGTATTTGGGGTGGTATTCATAATAATTTGCCGCTGATGCGCGTTGCGCGTCCGGCGGCGGTCTTGCAGTTGCTGCTCACCAGCATCGCCTTTGCGCTGTTGGCAACGGCTTTTTTGCAAGACGACTTTTCGATTCGTTATGTAGTTCGACAATCCAATAGTCTGTTGCCGGTGTTTTATAAATTCGCCGCAGTTTGGGGTGGCCATGAAGGCTCGCTGTTATTGTGGGTATTGATGCTGGCAGGCTGGGGTGCGGCGGTCGCCGTGTTTGCAAAAAACTTGCCCTTATCGGTGCAAGCCTTGGTCGGCGGCGTTTTAGGCTGGATTGGCTCGGGGCTGTATTTATTTATTTTATTCACCTCCAACCCATTTATTCGCCAACTGCCGGCGGCGGCTGATGGTGCGGATTTAAACCCACTCTTGCAAGATTTAGGGCTGATTTTCCATCCGCCATTGCTGTATATGGGTTATGTCGGTTTTTCGGTGGCGTTTGCTTTTGCCGTGGCCGCGCTGATTTCCGGGCGCTTAGATGCCAGCTGGGCGCGTTGGAGTCGACCATGGACTTTGGCCGCTTGGGTTTCGCTGACTTTGGGCATTATGCTCGGCAGCGCTTGGGCGTATTACGAGCTGGGTTGGGGCGGCTGGTGGTTTTGGGATCCAGTCGAAAACGCATCATTTATGCCGTGGTTAGCCGGTACCGCCTTGATTCATTCTTTAGCCGTGGCCGAAAAGCGCAATGCCTTTAAGCATTGGACGGTATTGCTGGCGATTGGCACGTTCTCATTGTCATTACTCGGCACCTTTTTAGTTCGCTCCGGCGTTTTAACCTCAGTACATGCTTTTGCCACCGATCCGGCGCGTGGCTTGTTTATTCTGATTTTCTTGTGCTTGGTGATTGGTACTTCATTGGCGCTGTACGCTTGGCGTGCGCCGCTACTGGAAGGCGGTGGCGCATTTAGCTGGCGCTCTCGCGAGGCTTTATTGCTGGCCAATAATGTAATTTTGGTGGTTGCTTGCTCAACGGTGTTTCTAGGCACGCTCTACCCATTGCTGATTGATGCGCTGGGGCAAGGCAAACTCTCGGTTGGCCCACCGTATTTTAATAGCGTGTTTATTCCACTGATGATGCCGGCGCTCATCCTTATGGGATTGAGTGGCACGGTGCGCTGGAAATATCAAGACGCGCATACTTTATGGTTGGCGATTCAATTGCCGTTGATATTGGCCTTGGTCGGCGGCGCTCTCTTGCCACTCTTGTGGGGTGAATGGCGTTGGGGTGTGGCGCTAGCACTGGCAGTAGCGCTATGGATTGCGCTCACCGCAGCGCGCGATTGGAGCTTACGTTTAATCAGCTATCACCGGCAAGGTGGTTCTTGGTGGCAAGCGCTGTGCAAAGTGCCGGCGGCATTCTCGGGCATGCATATTGCCCATCTGGGGATGGCGGTGTTTGTGGCTGGGGTGACGATTGTATCGAGCTACGAGCACGAAGATGATTTACGCATGACCATGGGCGATACACATCCAATCTCGGGTTATACCTTGCGCTTTGACGCGGTGAACTCCGAGCGCGCGAGTAATTATTCGGCTTTAGTTGGGCGATTAACGCTGAGCAAAAATGATCGCGTCGAAAGCGTGTTACTGCCAGAAAAACGGCAGTATTTCTCCAGCCAAATGCCAATGACTGAAGCGGCGATTCATCACACGCCAATTAAAGATATTTATGTTTCCCTCGGCGAGCCTTTGGGCAAAGATCCGTTTAAAGACGACTGGTTAATCCGCGTTCACTACAAACCACTGGTGGGCTGGATTTGGTATGGCTGCATTTTAATGGGCTTAGGCGGCATCATTGCGCTGAGTGATCGTCGTTACCGGCAAAAAAAATGGGGTAAAACAGCATGAAACGCTACCTACCCCTGATGATTTTCTTTGGTTTGGCAGTGCTGCTAGGGATTGGGTTAACGCTCAATCCGCGTGAACTGCCTTCAGTATTAATCGGCAAACCTGCACCACATTTTGAGCTAGATCGGCTCGATAAGCCCGGCCAATTTTCGCCAAGCGAGCTACAAGGCAAGGCGTGGCTACTGAATGTATGGGCCTCATGGTGTAGCGCCTGCATTCAAGAGCACCCAGTGCTCAACGAGATTGCGCAATCATACGACTTCCCGATTGTTGGTTTGAATTACAAAGACCAAGATCGCGATGCCAAAGATTGGCTGGCGCTACGCGGTAATCCATATAAAGTCGTCGTTGCCGATCGTGAAGGCCGCGTTGGCGTGGATTATGGCGTGTACGGCGTACCAGAAACCTTTGTGATCGATAAAGCCGGTCGCATTGTGTACAAACACATCGGTCCAGTCACCCAGCAAGTATTTAAAGACAAACTCTTGCCCGAGCTCCAAAAGGCCCAACGATGAAACGCTCTTTTTACTGGCTAATGCCAATATTATTGGCGCTCTCGCTGACGGTGTCGGCCAAAACAGCCTCATCGATGACCAGCAACCCCAATGCCGAAGCGCGGCTGGTTGAATTATCTGCCGAATTGCGTTGCCTCGTGTGCCAAAACGAAAGCTTGGCCAGTTCGCAAGCACCATTAGCAGAAGACTTGCGCCGCGAAGTGCGCGAGCAAATAGCTCTCGGCAAAAATAACTCAGAAATCATTAGTTATCTGACTGATCGCTACGGTGACTTTGTGACCTACCGGCCGCCCTTTAAAGCGCGCACTTTCTTACTGTGGCTATTGCCACCCGCGCTATTGATGATCGGCTTAATTTTATTGTGGCTGCGCCTGCGCCGCGTTTCGCCGCCAGCAGCAAAAACCGACGCCGATGCGATCAAAGCATTACAACAAGAATTTGATGGGAAGAATCATGACCGCGACTAATATTGGCATTTTCACTTTACTGTGCGCGCTGCTCATTGTCCTTTGCTTATTGATGCTACTCTGGCCTTTATTGCGTGGCCGCTCCGCTGCCGGCGATATTCGTCGTTCACGCTATGCTTTGCATGCCACAATTTTAGAAGAGCTCGACGATGATTTGCGCAATGGCCGTTTAAGCCAAGATGATTTTGAGGCCGCAAAACAAGAAGCCGAAGCGCGGCTGGTGGCCGAAGTGGGTCGGGCCGATGCCAGCAGCGCGCAGCAAAAAACCCTGCCAGCAAACAAAATTGCTTTGATTCTCGCCATCGTCTTACCACTGGCGGCCGCTGGGCTGTATTTTAAAATCGGCACGCCTGCGGCGCTCGATCCAAGCACCCATCAAAGCCCCAATATTGGCCCAGCCGAAGTCGATAGCATGGTGAAAAAACTCGAAGCCCGAATGGCACTCGAGCCCAATGATACGGCAGGCTGGTTGATGCTGGCGCGCAGCTATCGCGCACAAGCTCGCTATGCTGAGGCCGCCCAAGCGTATGAAAAATCATGGCCTTTGCTCGAAAAAGACCCTGGCGAGCTAGCCCGTTTTGCCGGGGTATTGGCGATTGAAAACAATGGTTTTACCGGACGACCGACTGAGCTATTGGTGAAATCACTGGATTTAAATGCCAGCGAACCTGATGCGCTGATGCTAGCGGGCAGCGCCGCCGTTGAGCGTGGGGATTATGCTTCGGCAATCCGGTGGTGGAAGCAATTATTGGCTTTACTCGATCCGGGCTCAGAAGACGAAGTCTGGCTCCAAGGTGAGATTCGTACATTACAAGATCGCCAAGCCTCTAGCCCCACCGCTGCGGCCCACCCCTAAATAGTTTGAGTTCTACTTCAATGGCATAGCCGCGACGCTGTGCCATTTTTTTTGCCAAAGCCCCAAATTCATCGACGGTTTACTTTGGCTGGGGTGCGATTCCCATATCATCAAGCCGCAGCAAAATCTCGGTTTTTCGTTGCTGCTTTATCTCTTGCCAAGACACATCTGCTTGCGCCCCAAGCAGGGCGTACAACAGGCACCACTTGCCGCAACTGCGCGTACACCTCAAAGGCATCGGCTTGGCGCAATTGCTGCGCGGTGTGAATACCGATTTTCGCCAACATCACTCGACTTTTTGGGCCAAGCCCCTTGAGTTGATCAACCGATTCCATTGCGTCCCCTCCCACATCAATACATGGTCCTGCCAAATATTCTTACGCAGTAATTAAAAACTACAGCAGCCTGTAAACCCGACATATTTGGATACAATATTTTTATGACACGCCGGTAACAGTATCGCTACACTAAGCGCCTCTTACTTTGCCAAGCTTGGCTGCCAGCCAAATAAATATGCGTCAGCGTCTCCCATTTTTACCATGGCACTGGCTTATTGCCCTTCTAAGTGGCGTATTTCTCGCGCTGATTTATCCACAAACGCAATGGGATCATGCGCTGATCGCGCCGTATTTTGATTCACTGCAACAGCGTTTTTTCCTCAAAGACCACCCATTTCTAACCCAATTTATGCATCAAGGTTTAAAAGACCTGATGATTTTACCTGCGCTCATCTTGCTCGCAGCATGGGCGGCGAGCTGGAAATACCCAAAACTGCAAACCCATCGCCGGCGGATTGGCTGGACTTTATGCGGTATGGGGCTGGCAGCGCTGACCATCTCGATTTTTAAATCTTTCAGCAATCATGCTTGTCCGTGGGATTTAAGTCTTTACGGCGGCTATGCCGCTGAAATTCCTTTATGGGGCGCACTGCCTGCCGGCGCTAAACCCGGGCAATGTATGCCCGGTGGTCATGCATCGGGTGGTTATGCTTTGTTGGCGTTTTATTTTGGCTTACTCGATCTGAATCGACGCTGGGCTTATGTTGGCTTAGCCGCAGGTTTAATCTTTGGCACTGCCATGGGCTGGGCGCAAATGATGCGCGGCGCACACTTTTTGTCGCACAATTTATGGACGTTGTGGACGATCTGGGTGGTTTTATTACTTTGGTACTGCGTATGGCCCCCTGTACGCCAAATGGAATCAACGCATGTTTAAATTTAAAGCTTTAACCAGTGAAAAACTCAGTTTGATTGCTGCGCTATTTTTTGTTTTTGCCTGCAATAGTGTTTTTTGGCAGCAGCTGTATACGATACAAAACCCGAGTACCGCTGCCGGTTGGCTGTTTATGCTGGTTGGCGCGACCTTTTTAATTTTGGTGCTCAATCTGATATTCACACTGCTGGCACTACCCTACGTTCTGAAACCCGTGTTAACGGTATTGCTCTTGATTACCCCAGTAGTGGTGTATTTTATGTCGCAATTTGGCATCATGATTAACGGCGGCATGCTGCGTAATGCCGCACAAACCAATCTAACTGAAACCTTAGATTTACTCACCCTAAAAATGGCGCTGTATTGGCTGGTTTTAGGTGGTTTACCCCTGTATTTGCTGTGGAAAACGCCAATTCAATATCGACCATTGCGCCGCGAAGCCATGGTTAAAACCAGTGTGATTGTGGGCAGTATTGTGCTGCTGTTACTGGTGAGCTTGGGCTTTTATAAAGAGTTTGCTTCGGTGTTTCGCAATAACCGCGAATTGCGTTTTTTAATTACGCCAATGAATTTTATCCAAGCTAGCTCTAATTATTTAAAACACAGCGTGAATATCAAACCCATTGTCGTTGCCGCAATTGGTACCGATGCCAAATATACGCCGCTACCGCAAAGTCGCCCTAAACTCACTATTATCGTCGTGGGTGAAACCGCCAGAGCGGCTAATTTTTCACTCAATGGCTATGAACGAGAAACCAATCCGCGGCTTAAACAACAAGCCGGCTTGATTAATCTGCCACAAGTGAGCTCGTGTGGTACCGATACCGCCGTTTCGCTGCCGTGTATGTTCTCTAAATTTGGCAAAGACAATTACAGCGAAAAACAAGCCAAAAGCCACCAAGGTTTGCTCGATGTGGTGCAAAGAGCCGGTTATCAAGTACTGTGGCGCGACAATCAATCGGGCTGCAAAGGCACCTGTGATCGCGTGCCCAATGAAAGCATGATCGCAACCGCCGACCCAAAACTCTGCAAAGATGGCGAATGCTTGGATGAAGCCCTACTCACTGGGCTGCAAGACAAAATCGACGCCCAACAGCAAGACGCGGTGATTGTGCTGCATATGATGGGCAGCCATGGTCCGGCGTATTTCAAACGCTATCCACCGGCTTTTGCCAAATTCCAACCAACCTGTAATGACAAACAGCTTAACCGTTGCAGCCGTGAACAAATTCTCAATAGCTACGACAATTCGCTGCTGTATACCGATTATGTATTGTCGAGTGTGATTGATCTATTGCGCAAAAACAGCAATCGCGTGGATACCGCCATGATGTATCTGTCTGACCACGGCGAATCACTTGGCGAGAATGGCCTATACCTACATGGTGCGCCGTATATGCTGGCGCCAAGCGAGCAAACGCATGTGCCTGCCATGCTGTGGCTATCGCCTGAATTTGCCCAACAAGCCAAGATCGACTTAGGTTGCATGCAAAAGAAAGCGGGCCAAGCGTATTCGCACGACAATCTATTTCACTCGACCTTAGGCTTGCTCGACATTAAAACGTCGCTGTATCAAACCGAGCTCGATTGGTTCGCCTCGTGCAAAGCAAAAACCGCGCAATAAATGCGCGGCGGCTTAGGGTGAATTGATGAAGATAGATCTCATGCTGTGCCGCGCTCGTTGGTCTGGGGCTTAAATACCCGTCCAAGCGCACCGAGTGAGGAGAGAGACAAACGGCTTTACCGTTTGGCTCACGATCGATCGAGGGCACAGCGGAGCTGGGCGCGCTCGGGTCGCCTTCTTTTGCTTACTTTTCTTGGCGACGCAAGAAAAGTGAGTCCCCGTCGCGGACTGCGACTGTAAACAGCCATGCCGCAGGCACTTAAACCCATCAACACGCCATCTGAATACTATCGCTTTTTATTAGGTATTTAATCAAAAAGCATATAAAGCATGCTCTGCATTTATATACCTACTTAATACCCAGCTCCACCGCCCAAATAGCCGCTTCAAGGCGTGAACGAAAGCTGAGTTTTCTGAGCAAGCTTTTTACGTGCACCTTGACCGTGCCCTCGGCAATGCCGAGCTCACGGCCAACTAATTTATTCGATAGTCCATGCGCCAAGCACACTAAGATTTCGCGCTCGCGATCAGTGAGAGACGCCAGCATCGCATTGCGCTCGCTGCCATCGTCTTCCCGTAAAGCCAAAGCCAAAGCACGACCTAAGCGTTCTGGAATCGCCATTTGCCCATCAAGTGCTTCGGCCAAACGCGCGACGATTTCTTCTGGCTCCATGTCTTTTAATAAATAGCCATCCGCACCAGCTCGCACCGCAGCGACCAAGTCGGATGATTGATCCGACACGGTGAGCATCACAATACGCGAATCAATATCCAGCTCCTTCATCGCGCGCAGTGTGGCAATGCCGTCCATGCCTTTCATATTCAAATCTAAAATCACTAAATCCGGATTATGTTCTTGCACTAAGACCAAGCCCTCAGCGCCACTCGCCGCTTCGCCCACCACGACAAATCGTGGATCGAGAGCCAAAAGTTGCACCACACCTTTACGAAATAGCGGGTGATCATCGATTACGATGACATTAAATTGTTCGTTCATTTTCTCGATTCTCAAGTCGGTTGCGTTGAATTGGACGCCGCAAACGGCGTAGTCGGAATAAAGCGTAGTTCTATCAGTGTGCCACAGGGTTCACGGCGTAAAAATTGTAATTCGCCATTTAAATTCGTCGCGCGATCGCGCATGATGCCCAAACCATAATGCTGCTTACGCTCAGGATGATTAGCCAACCCGACGCCATCATCGGCGATTTTGACCACAATCTGCTCATCTTCCCAAGCCAAACTCACCCAAGCATGCTGCGCTTCGGCATGGCGCTCTATATTGACCAAGGCTTCACGCACAATTTGCAAAATATGAATTTCTTCATGCGCCGCCAATTCAACACCGAGCAAACGATTATCAAGGCTAATGCTGTGCTGTGCTCGATCGACAAATTCACTGACGGTTTTTTCCAACGCTTCGGTTAAACCACGCTCGTTCATTTGTAAGCGAAAGGTATTAAGTAGCTCACGCAATTGCCGATAGGCGCCGTTTAAGCCTTCACGTAGTTCAAACAATGCCGCATTCGCAGTGTCACTGCGCTGCGCTTCAGGAAACTGATTTTGCAAACGCACCACTTGGATTTTTAAATACGATAGCGATTGCGCCAATGAGTCATGCAACTCGCGCGCAATCACACTGCGCTCATCATGCAGTGCCAAGCGATGTAAATCTTGTTTGCGCTTGGCATTGGCCAGCGCCGTACCAATTTGCCGCGCCACGGCTTCGAGCAACTGTTGCTGCCAATCGAGCAAGGCCTGCTGCGTTTTGAGCTGAATCGGCATAATGCCGTAATTGTTAATGCCATCGGTAAGCTGAAACACTGGGGTGTTATTCGACTGCGCCGGCGCATTCACCCCTTCAACGCAGTTGGCACAATCATTTTTGTCGCAACTTTCAGCTGCGGTGCTCGGCATTAAAGCTAGCCGGAAAGCTTGGGGTGCTTGTTCGGTTTCGGTAAGACAAATCGCCGCATGCTCCAACTCGATTAAAGCGCCAACATCCACTAAAACCTGATCAAATGTCGCCTGATTTGGCTCTTGGTCTGACAATAACTGCTTGGTGCTATACAGCAGCTCTAGACTGCGCTGATTTTGCGATAAAGCTTGGGTTTTTTCCGCAACGCGCGCTTCAAGCACTTCGATGCCCAGCGCCAGCTCAGCCACCATATGATTCATCGCTTGGCCCAATAGCGTAATTTCACCAGCGCCGTCTTCAGGGGCTTGTACGCTGAAATCCCCTTGTTTGATTTTTTCGGCCGCTGCAGCCATTGCGACTAAAGGCCGAGTCACTCGCCGCGTGAGCCACAATAAAGTCAGCACAAAAACAATCGCCATACTGCCCATCGCAATCCATTGAATCTGCCCCAACCACTGTAGTCGCGCCTCGTGTTTGGCTTCTATTGCTTGCACATAGGTATCAATTAAATCAACAAAATGCACCGCTCTAGAGAGCAAATTATCATCGGTATGCGGTGAGGCTAAAATGCCTTTGACCTCAGTACGCCAGGCGTTTTCTAACTGATCATACGCATAGCGAACAGAGTCAGTCGGGTCGGTCGATAGGTTTTTGAGTAATTCGGGGCCATATAAATCGCGCTCAAACTCTTGGACTGCTTGCTGCAATGCCGGCATATTGCTCGAGACGTGCGATGGCGAAGCCAAATGGGTGGCCACGATCAGATAGGTTTGCTTGCGCAATGAGCCCGCGACATTGATCGCTGTGCCCTCTCCTGTCGAATACACCACGGTAACCCAACTTAAAAACAAAGCTAAAAAAGCGGGCAAAACCATAAAAAGCAAGGCTTGTGTAATAAACCGCAAGATTGACGCTTGCCGAAAATAATTCATGATGCGCAAAAACCATACCTCCAAATTTCCATGCTCACGATAGTGCGGCGATTCAACAGCAAAAACAATCGTTGATCGGCACAATAATTCACACGAAGCAAGCGCGCTGCGTCTTGATAGCAAGGCTGGTCATGCCGAGTTGACCAGCAAAACTCGAGTACACCACGCCACCCCGCTTTAGGCAACCTAGCCAAACTATCGGCCTACCCCTAAAGCAATACGTCAATTGCAAAAGAAAAACCCTACCCCCTAAAGGGCATTGTCTGCATAAGTACAGCCGAATACCCTTATTTTTATCTAATTATAGGGTTGAATGCTGCTGTGGATGTATCACGCCGCAATCTATTACGAGGTCGCCGCCCACAAACGTCGACCACGCCAGCACCACCATGGTCAGCAGAGGACTTTTTTACTCGCTGCACGCGTTGTGGCGACTGTGTCAGTGCTTGCCCCAGCCAAATTATTCAACTGGGTAGCGGTGGTTTTCCAACGATCGATTTTTCTCGTGGTGAATGCACATTCTGTGCCGACTGCACCACGGCGTGCCACAGCAAGGCGCTCGATTTAGATCGTTGTACGCCTTGGCATTTGCGCGCCAGCATCGATGATCGCTGCCTGGCGCAACACGGCGTGGATTGCCGAATTTGTGGCGAAAGTTGTGATGCCAAAGCCATCCATTTTGAACTCGCCATCGGCAAGGTGGCGCAGCCGAAAATTCAAACCGAGCAATGTACCGGTTGCGGCGCGTGTTTTGCCCTCTGCCCTAGCCAAAGCATCCAAATAAGAGAGTGTCTTGTATGAATATTTTCAGCCTCGTGATCCGCGCCGTTCCTGGCCAACTGGACACCGTCAAAGCTGCGGTTGCAGCCGTGCCCGGCGTTGAGATTCATGTTGAGCATGAAGGCAAGCTGATTATCACCGTTGAAGACGTACCCGGTGTGCGCTGCACAGAAATGCTGACCCGAATTCAAAACATCCCCAACGTCGCCTCAGCCACGTTGGCCTATGAATATTGCGACGAAGAAAACGCGCCGCCAAAAACATTAAAACAGGAGCAATGAGCATGAGTTTAGACCGCCGTGACTTTATTAAAATATCCGCTGTTACTGCTGCCGCCGCCAGCGCGGGTATTCCGCTAGCACAAGCCGCCCCCGCCAAAACCCTGCCAGCAATGGCCGGTGACGGTAAAGACGCGATTCGTTGGGACAAAGCGCCTTGTCGTTTCTGTGGTACTGGCTGTGCTGTCTTGGTCGGCACGCAAAATGGCCGTGTAGTGGCCACACAGGGCGACCCAGATGCCGAAGTGAATCGCGGTTTAAACTGCATCAAAGGCTATTTCCTTTCCAAAATCATGTACGGCTCAGATCGTTTAACTCAGCCGCTACTGCGAAAGAAAAACGGCAAATACGATAAAAACGGTGAATTCACGCCAGTGAGCTGGAATGAAGCGTTCGACATCATGGAATTGAAATGGAAAGACGCGCTGAAAACCAGTGGTCCAGAATCGATTGCGATGTTTGGCTCAGGCCAGTGGACCGTTTGGGAAGGCTATGCCGCTGCCAAGCTAATGAAAGGTGGTTTCCGTAGTAATAATCTGGACCCCAATGCCCGCCATTGTATGGCTTCGGCAGTCACGGGCTTTATGCGTACCTTTGGTATGGACGAGCCGATGGGTTGTTATGACGATATCGAAGTCGCCGACGCGTTTGTGTTGTGGGGCTCGAATATGGCCGAAATGCATCCTATTTTATGGAGCCGCATTACCGACCGCCGTTTATCTAACCCGAAAGTCAAAGTATCGGTACTTTCAACTTACGAGCACCGCTCGTTTGAATTGGCCGACAGTGGTTATGGCATGGTCTTCACGCCACAAACCGATTTGGCGATGATGAACTTTATCTGTCATCACATTATTTCTACCGGTCGAGTGAATCAAAAATTCGTTAAAGACCATTGCAAATTCAAGCTCGGTACCACCGATATTGGTTACGGTTTACGCCCGAACAACCCATTAGAAAGCAAAGCAACGGCCAACGGCTACCCTGGTGCCGACGGCAAGCCGAAGGGCAATCCAAACGATATGAGTGATTATTCGTTTGAGCAGTTTGCTAAATTTGTTGCTGATTATCCGGTGGATAAAGTCAGTAAATTATGTGGCATCCCGCAAGATCGTTTGATTGCTTTGGCTGAGCTATACGCCGATCCAAAAATCAAAGTCACTTCGTTCTGGACCATGGGCTTTAACCAGCACACCCGTGGTACGTGGGCGAACAATATGATTTACAACATTCACTTGCTCACCGGCAAAATCGCCGAGCCGGGCAATAGCCCATTCTCACTCACTGGCCAGCCTTCAGCTTGTGGTACCGCGCGTGAAGTGGGTACGTTTGCCCATCGTTTGCCAGCCGATATGGTGGTGACCAATCCTGAGCATCGTAAAACCGCCGAAAAAATCTGGAAACTGCCAGACGGCACCATTCCGGGCAAGATCGGTTTGCACGCCGTAGCCATGGCGCGCGCGATTAAAGACGGCAAAGTGAAAGTCTACTGGCAGCTCTGCAATAACAATATGCAAGCCGGCCCGAATATTAACGAAGAGCTCTACCCAGGCTGGCGTCGTCCAGACACCTTTATTGTGGTGTCTGATCCGTATCCAACCGCGTCGACTTTAGCGGCCGATTTGATCTTACCAACCGCCATGTGGGTGGAAAAAGAAGGTGCATTTGGTAATGCCGAGCGCCGCACGCAATTCTGGCGGCAACAAGTCAATGCACCGGGCGAAGCACAATCTGATTTGTGGCAGCTGATGCAATTTGCGAAACGCTTCAAAGTAGAAGAAGTTTGGCCTGCCGATTTGATCGCCAAACAAAGCAGCGTAAAAGGCAAAACCTTATACGACATCTTGTTTATGAATGGTCAGGTGAATCAGTTTAAAAACACCGATTTGCAAAAAGGCTTTGAAAACTTTGAAGCCAAGTTGGCCGGTTTCTACGTGCAAAAAGGCTTGTTTGAAGAATATGCCCAGTTTGGCCGTGGCCACGCCCATGATTTAGGCCCATTCGATCTTTACCATAAAGCGCGCGGTCTACGCTGGCCGGTGGTGAACGGCAAAGAAACCAAATGGCGCTACCGTGAAGGCTATGACGTTTATGTGAAAAAAGGTGAAGGCGTTCGCTTTTACGGTAATAAAGACGGCCGCGCCAACATCATCGCACTACCGTATCACCCGCCAGCAGAAATGCCTGATGCCAATTTTGATATGTGGCTGTGTACCGGTCGTGTGCTGGAACATTGGCATACCGGCACGATGACGCGCCGCGTTCCTGAGCTGCATAAAGCAGTACCGGAAGCGATGGTGTTTATGAACCCGAACGACGCCAAAAAACGCGGTTTGCAGCGCGGCATGGTGGTCAAAGTGGCTTCACGTCGTGGCGAAATCAAAGCGCGTCTTGAAACACGCGGTCGTAATAAACCGCCAGTGGGTTTGATCTTCATTCCATTCTTTGACGAAGGCCGTTTGGTCAACAAGCTGACTTTGGATGCAACGTGTCCAATTTCTAAAGAAACCGACTACAAAAAATGTGCGGTTAAAGTCGTTAAAGCCTAATGGAGGATAGGTATTGCCGTCCAAGCATTGCTAGCAATGAACTAGACGGCAATACCTTCATAAAATGAAAGCAACACCCAATCGACGACAGTTTATAAAAAATAGTGCAGCCGCCTGTGGTGGCGCCCTAGTGCTGTCTAGCGGCTTGGGGGTTTTGGCCAGTCAACAAGCGAAAGCACTGCCGGTACAAGCATTACGTCCGCCCGGCGCTTTGCCTGAAACGCAGTTTCAAAGTGCTTGCGTGCGCTGTGGTTTATGCGTTCGCGATTGCCCTTACGACACCTTGAAACTCGCCAGCTTAGGACAAGGCATAGGTTGGGGAACACCGTATTTTGCTGCACGAAATATCCCTTGCGAAATGTGTGAGGATATTCCCTGCGTCAAAGTCTGCCCAACCGGCGCTTTAGATCACCAGCTCACCGAGATTAACGACGCGCGAATGGGCTTGGCCGTGCTGCACGACCAAGAAACGTGCCTGAATTTTCTCGGTCTGCGCTGCGACGTCTGCTATCGCGTTTGTCCGGTGATTGATCAAGCCATTACCTTAGAAACCATGCATAACCCACGCTCAGACCGGCACGCAATGTTGATCCCAACCGTGCATTCCGATTTTTGCACCGGCTGCGGCAAGTGCGAGCAATCGTGTGTACTGCCTAAAGCAGCGATTAGCGTTTTACCGCGCGCGCTGGTGCAAGGGCAATCGGGCGAACATTACCGTAAAGGCTGGGAAGAAAAAGCCAATGCCGGCGGCCAATCATTAATCGGGCCACAAATTGCCTTACCGCCCAATCTGCCAGAGCAGGAGTCGCCATGAGGTCATTTTGGCAACGCAATCGCTGGCTGATGTTACGGCGTAGCAGCCAGCTGGTGATTTTGGCGCTGTTTTTAATCGGCCCGCTGTTGGGTATTTGGTGGGTTAAAGGCACGCTGGCGTCGAGCTTTAGTTTTGGCTTTTTACCGCTGACCGATCCGATGATTTTGCTGCAAACGTGGCTTGCTGGGCATACGCCTGAGCGGCAAGCCGTGATCGGTGCCGCGCTGGTACTGGCGGTGTATTTGATTGTGGGTGGCCGAATGTTTTGTAGCTGGGTTTGTCCGGTTAATTTAATCACCGATTTTGCCCGCTGGTGTCGTAGCCGATTGGGTTTAAAAGCTGGGCAGCAAGTGGCCAGAAATACCCGTTATTGGCTATTAGCTGGCGTCTTACTGCTGTCGTTCATTACGCAAACGGTGGCTTGGGAATGGGTGAATCCGGTTACCGGATTGCAGCGCGGCATGCTGTTTGGCATGGGTTTGGCGTGGACGATGGCCATCGCGATTTTTATTTACGACACCGTTTTGGTGAGCCGCGGTTGGTGTGGACATTGGTGTCCGGTGGGGGCTTTTTATGCGCTGGTCGGTAAAACCGCGCTCATCCGCATTACCGCGCCCAAACGCCACGCTTGTGATGACTGCATGCAGTGCTTTTATGTCTGCCCTGAGCCGCAAGTGATTCGGGTGGCGCTCAAAGGCCAAGGTAGCCCGGTGATTGTGGCGGGCGAATGCAGCAATTGCGCGCGCTGTATCGATGTTTGTGATCAAGACGTTTTCAAAATTAGCCATCGCTTTAATCAACATACTGATTTACCACTTTAAGGGAGAAATACAATGAAAAAACTAGCCTGTATTTTAGGAATGCTGCTGGCCTTTGGCCTTGGCGCCATCGGCGTGCAAGCGGATGAACTCAAATCACTGCGCGGTACTGAAGCCGTCAGTGGCGACGTGGCCCCCGAGCACTACCGCTGGGAGCGCGATAGCCGTCCACTGCCACGCCAGTTTGTACAGCAACCGCCGTTAATTCCGCATTCCATCAAGGGTTATAACGTCACCACTGAATACAATAAATGCCTCGATTGCCATAGCTGGGATCGCACCGCTGAAACTGGCGCCACCAAGGTATCGATTACCCACTTCAAAACTCGTGGCGGCACTGAGCTGACCAATATTTCTCCACGCCGTTATTTCTGCCAGCAATGCCACGTACCGCAAACCGATGCCAAACCACTGGTAGGTAGCTCGTTTAAACCTGCCAATGGCTTAGTGAAATAATTCGCCCACAAAGGAAGAAGCACCATGAGCGAAAGCAAACCTAGCCTTAAAGCACGACTGTGCGAGCGACTCAAAAAACTACGCACGATTAAAATCGGCATTGTTGGCATTGTGATTGCCTTTGTCGTGGGGATTATGTTTTGGGGCGGTTTTAACACCGCGCTCGAAATGACCAATACCGAGAAATTCTGCCTGTCTTGTCATGAGATGGCCGACAATGTGTATCCGGAATATCAAGATACGATTCACTACACCAACCGCTCTGGCGTGCGGGCAACTTGTCCAGATTGCCATGTACCGCATGAGTGGGGTCCAAAAATGATTCGTAAGATTGAAGCGTCTAAAGAAGTCTGGGGCATGCTCACGGGAACGATTGATACCCGTGAAAAATTCCTCGCAAAACGCGAACAATTAGCGCAAAACGAATGGAAGCGAATGAAAGCCAATGATTCGCAAGCCTGCCGTAATTGCCATAATTATGAGTATTTTGACTATATGGAGCAAAACTCACGCTCGGCCACAGCCCACCAAAAAGGCTTTGCTGAAGGCGCAACGTGTATTGACTGCCATAAAGGGATTGCCCATCAATTGCCTGCGGTACACCAAAATGTACGCGCTGGCGAAGCCGGTGTAACGGCGGAAGTAATGCATCCAACACGCATTAAAGCCAGTGCGGCCAGTGCGGTGGACGATGAGGATTTTGCAGGGATTGAATAAGAATCCAGCAATACCAAACGGGGCTCGATTGAGCCCCGTTTTTTTATGTCGATTCAATGCTCATGCTTGCAACTGAGCCAATAATTTTTGTGCCACAAGTTCAGAGGACGCCGGATTTTGCCCAGTAATCAAATGGCCGGAACTCACGGCATACGGCTGCCAATCTTCGCCTTTGGAATACACGCCACCTTTAGCAACCAGTTCATCTTCTAATAAAAACGGCACCACATCGGTTAAGCCAACGGCAGCTTCTTCTGAATCACTAAAGCCGGTCACCGCTTTGCCCGCCACCAACGGTTGACCATCGGGCGCTTTTACATGCCGCAACGCCGCTGGCGCATGACACACTAAGGCGACGGGTTTGCCCGCCGCATACAGGGTTTCTAGCAAGGCAATCGATTGTGCGTCTTCGGCTAAATCCCACATTGGGCCATGGCCACCGGGATAAAACACCGCATCGTAATCACTGGCTTTCACATCGGCTAATTTAAGCGTTTTGGCCAAAGCCGCTTGCGCGGCAATATCTTGTTTAAAGCGCGTCGTGGCTGGGGTTTGAAAATCAGCCGCATCACTTTTAGGGTCTAGTGGTGGCTGACCACCGAGTGGTGACGCCAGCACCAGCTCAGCGCCAGCATCAAGTAGCAAATAATACGGTGCTGCAAACTCCTCAAGCCAAAAACCAGTTTTCTGGCCGGTGTCGCCCAGTTGATCGTGCGAAGTCAGTACCATTAAAATTTTCATTGCGCCTCTCCAAACCATTTCACGCTGGCGGATGCCAGCCGCGATTCACCCAGTTGATCTTAGACCGGCACTTGCCAGTCAGCCATCAGCGCGTAATACTGGCGCTGCTTTTATCTTTGGAACCCGCCGTGTTTGCTGCTGCCTTTGCTGCCTTAATTGAATCGAACCCCCAGATTAAAATCGCCAAACTGGCCGAAATTCATCTCGAGCAACGCGATCTGCTCGATCCCACGCCGATTATTCCAATTGAAAGCCCCGGCCGCCCGACTCACCCAGAATTGGTCGCCCCCAAAGATTTACCTCGACGCCGCAATTTGGCCGAAGCCGAAAACCGCGCGGCGCTGTTGCATGCCTTTGCACATATTGAATTTAACGCCATCAATCTAGCGCTGGATGCACTGTATCGGTTTCGCCAGATGCCCGCGCAGTATTATGCCGATTGGCTAAAAATTGCCGTTGAAGAAGCGTATCACTTCAATTTGCTGTGCGAGCATTTACAAACACTCGGTTTTACCTACGGCGACTTTCCAGCGCATAACAGCTTATGGGAAATGGCGGTCAAAACCGATCAGGATGTGATGGCACGAATGGCCTTGGTGCCGCGAATATTAGAAGCGCGTGGCCTTGATGCCGTACCACCGATTCGACAAAAACTCGCCAATATCGGCGATCAGCGCGCGTGTGAAATTCTAGACATTATTCTGGCCGATGAAATCGGCCATGTGCGCATTGGCAACTATTGGTATCACTGGTGTTGCCAAGAGCGCCAGCTCGAACCGATTGCCACATTTGTTGCGCTACTGCGCGATTATGAAGCGCCCGTATTTCGCGGCACCCTCAACCACATCGCCCGCCAAGCGGCTGGATTTACTACTGAGGAAATGGCTTTAATTGAGTCGTTAAAAGAATAGAAAAAGCAAGGGTATTGCCTTTTATGCTTTGGATTTAAATGCAATCAAGTCAATACCTAGTATAAAAAATAATTTCAGTTTGATGCTGTGCCACACTCGTCGAGCTGGGGCTTAAAAACCCGTTCAAGCGCACCGAGTGAGGAGAGAGACAAACGGTTTTATCGTTTGGCTCACGATCGATCGAGGGCACAGCGGAGCTGGGCGTGATCAAAAGCGCCTTTCTTTCCCCCTCTTTCTTTGGCGAGTCAAAGAAAGAGTGAGCCGCCACTGACTGCGACTGTAAATCACCGTGCCGCAGGCACTTAAAACCATCTACACGCTATCTAAGCAATACCCCGTAAAACTCTGCCTATTTTTTTACCTTTAACGACCTCACATTCCACAATAATCCATCACGCCACTTGTCAATCGCTAAACTCACATCTATAGTGTGCTACATACCTAACACACAAGTACAGAACATGGCCGACTGGAATAATCAATCGCCCATCTATTTGCAGCTGGCTGAGCACTTAAGCCAAGCCTTGCTCGATGGACAACCGCAAGAAGGGCAAGCAATGCCTTCGGTGCGTCTATTGGCTGCTGAATATGGCCTGAATCCCCTCACGGTAAATCGTGCCTTGCAAGCGATGGTGGAAGGCGGTTTGCTCGAAAGCCGCCGTGGCTTGGGCATGTTTGTTTTACCGCAAGCGAGCGAGCGATTGCGTGCTGCCGATCGTGCGCGTTTTTTAAGCCAAGAATGGCCGCTATTGCGCGCCAAATTGCAACGTTTAGGCATTAGCGCCAGCGATTTAGACTGGCATGCCAAGGAGTCCGCATGAACGACTTAGTCAAAGTCAGTGATTTAAGCATTCGCTATGGCAATAAAACTGCGGTCAAGCAGATCTCGTTTACCTTACCTGCCGGGCAAATTGTCGGTCTATTGGGTAGTAATGGCGCCGGGAAAACCTCGCTGATGCAGGCGATGATGGGCTTGATACCTTATCAAGGCCAAATTGAAATTTTGGGCTTTAATCCGCAAACACAGCGCGAGGCGATGCTAGAGCACGTTTGCTACATCCCTGATGTGGCGATTTTGCCGCCGTGGATTGTCGTTGCCGATTTACTCCAATTGATGTGTGGCCTGCATCCAAAATTTAAGCTTGAATTGGCGCAGCAAAAGCTGGCGCAAACGATTATTCCGCTCAACGCCAAGGTTAAACAACTGTCGCGCGGCATGATTGTGCAACTGCATTTGGCCATCATTAGCGCCATTGATGCCCAGCTGATGATTTTGGACGAGCCCACGCTAGGGCTAGATATTCCCGCCCGCAAAGCGTTTTACGATATGTTGATCAACGATTGGTGCTCTGACACACGCACCGTACTGATTGCCACGCATCAAGTCGATGAGATCGAAAATCTACTCTCGAATGTGATGATGATTAATCACGGGCAATTGGTGCTGAACGAGAGCATTAGCCATCTGGATGAGCGCTTTATCGGTGTGCGTTATGGGCTAGACGCTGCAGCGCAAATTGAGGCCGCCGCTCCGCTACACCGCTTTCGGCAAATGGGCGGGGAATGCGCGATTTTTGCGGGGAATGCGCCCAGCAATATTGATCAACTCGGCCAAACCTTCCGCGTTGAACTTGCCGATTTATTTGTCGCCTTAGCACAACCGAGCATGGAGAAACCACATGCAACAGTTTAAAACCCTAATGCTGCGCGAATGGCTGCAGCAACGTCGCTCTTGGCTATTACTCGGCTTATGGACGCCTGTGATTGCATGGGCGCTGCTGTATATCGTGCTGATATATCAAGGCATGCCGCAGTTTAATAGCACAACGATTTCGGATGCGGCTAAAGTCGCGAGCTTTGGCATTTCAACTCAATCGAGCATGGTGCTGTATATCGCGCTGATTGGTGTCTTGCTGACGATTCCCGGCCTGCCGTACCGTGATAAAGATGATAAATCGTTGTCTTTTTGGCGCTCTTTGCCCATCAATGAAGCAAACGCGGTGATTGTGCCGGTGTTGATGAATGCGCTGCTACTGCCTCTATTGGCCATCGTACTCGCTATTACTCTGAATTTATTGCTGTCTGCACCACTGTGGATCACTCACTGGACAGCTCTCATGGGGGCGAACCTATTGCTGGCATTGATTGGTTTTAGCCTGCAGGCCCTACTGACCTTGCTGTGGTTTTTACCCTTAGTCCTATTGTTGGCACTAGGCAATAGCGCAGTTCGCCGCTGGGGGATGGTGATGGTCTTGATTGGCGCATTTATGGCGCAGTCCTTACTCGGCAGTCTGAGCAATGACGCGCCCGCCAGCCGTTTTGTGGATATTTATTTTTCGGGGTTATTTGGTGTGATAGATCAAATCGATTTAGGCCGCTTTTTGAGTGCGAGCAGCAATCTATCCGATCAAGTTGGCAATCTGCTGCGCTTTGCCATTAATCCACCTTTTGTTATGGCGCTGCTAATCAGTGGACTATGCCTCGCCGCGCTGATTTGGCGACGCAAAGCCGGTCAAACCGCATAAATCTTTGGGGGAAGCATCATGAATAAATTGAAGCCGCTAAAACAATGGTTATTTCCTGCTTGCGTGTTGGCCGTATTGGCCTTGGGCACAGTGACTGTCTGGCACGCAAAGCCCAACCCACATTTTGTGATTAACAGTGGCGCCGCTGCATTTGAATTTGCACTGCAAAGCAAAGGTGCAATTCAACCGAGCGGCAAGGTGATCGAGGTTTTGCTCAGCAACCAAGGGGCGAAATTAATTAATCATAGCCCTGTGAATGTGCGGCAATTTTCTTCGCCTAAAGCAAGTGTTGAGTTAGATGAAGCGCTGCTGGCCGAGTTGGATCAGGACTTATTGGCGCAAGGCATTATCCAGCTACGCACCGAGCAAAATATCAGCCCCAATATGCCAGCGATTGTTTTTAATAGCGCCCTGGTAGCTGAGCAAAGCGTTTTGAGCGAGGTGGAGAATCACGGTACTGGCGTCACGAGAATCCAGTCACCCAATTTGAAACAAATCAGTGTTTCTAATCGTGGCACAGGCAGGGTCGAAATATTGACCAACACAGTACAATCGGCCACGGTTTCTAATTATGGTGTTGGCGATGTCTACATGCCGAATGTGGGAAACATTGAAATCGATAGTCGTGGGACCGGCAACGTCTACGTTGAAAATGCCGAAACCGCGACGATTCAGTTGTATGGCGTTGGCACAGTTTCATTTGCCAACGAGCCACAAATCAATTCAACCATCAAAGGGATGGGGAAAATCAAAACCAATACCCCGCACCCTTATCAATAAGGGCCAGCCACTGTAATGCGCATGCAGTGGCCCCTTAACAATATTGGTGTTGAATAAAAGCAATATGCCGCTTGCTGGCAGCAACACATCATCGGAAAAAACCCAGCAACAAAGGGTATCTCCACCTAGCGCATTACAATCAATGACTAGGTAGCGATACCCTTAGATTAACGAATGTTTTTCACTGCGGCGAGCCCTTGCTGGCGCAATTGCTGAACTTGCGCTTCGACTTCGCTGGTGCTCAATTGTTGATCTTGGCGGTGGTAAACCCAATCGATGTCTTCTTGGTATTCACGCAGTTCATTACTCTGAATCAGCCCGCTGCCGTTAAACCACAATTGAAACGACAGATACATCGGATGGTCTGGCTGCGCTTTACCACGGTAGCTTTGTACTAAACGGCCATCGATATAAAACCGAATTTCGTCGTTGTGCACATTCATCACCAGCGTATGCCAGCCGGCAAAGCTTTGTTGGGTGGCGACAGCGACGTGATTTTCCGGATCGTACGCCGCAATGGCGTAGGTACCGCTCCACATGGTTGGCGCAGCAATTCCCCAACCGCCATTAGGTAGGTATTCAAAATCGATTTCGCTATACGGCTCGCCACCTTCTAGGTAAGGCGTGATGCCAAAGAAGGTTTGCACGACAGAGTCATCATCGGGACCTTGCACTGGCGCATCGGTAAAGTACATCCGCGCCGCCCAAGTGCCATTTTGATACCGCGCTTCGGTCGTCATCAGCTCGACTTGCGAGCTTTGCCCACCATTGGCTCGGTTGCCTACCACTTGGTCGGCGCTGATATTGCTGCTGGCTTTTAAGCGCATCAACGTATTGCCCGGCTGCGCTGCATCGCTCAAGAACGAGATATTGTTCGGGCTCCACTGCCCATTACTCAATCCCGGACCGCCATCCCAGCTGCGTAATAGCCAGCCATTATTCGCCAATTGGCTGGTATTGCTATAGCTAAAGTCATCGAATAATAAGCCCACGGTGGAAACCGGCTCGGTTTGCTTACATGCGCCTAAATCCAGCCAACCGCCCCAAGTGTCTTGGCTTTGCGGTGCGCGATCAACCCACCATTTAGCCGTGAAGTTATGTCCTTGATAACTGACATTGGCGCCAGCGGTATACACCTTGCCGCTCTCCCAAGGCGTGCTACAAGCACCATTCGGTGTTGGGCTTGGGCTTGGGCTTGGGCTTGGGCTTGGGCTTGGGCTTGGGCTTGGGCTTGGGCTTGGGCTTGGGCTTGGGCTTGGGCTTGGGCTTGGGCTTGGGCTTGGGCTTGGGCTTGGCAGGGTACTGCCGCTGGCCCCCAAGTCAAGCCAAAGCGTCGCAGAAACTGCAGGATTCCAACCGGCACCTACATAAGCAGTGTGGGCAATGATGGCTTGATAAGTATGATTTTGATAACTCACCCGCTGGCCGAGCGAGTAGGTTTTCCCTTCTTGCCACGCTGGATCTGCAGCATATGCAACACTAGCCACGCTGAAAATCGTGGCGGCCAAGATGGCCCTGTTAAACTCATTCATCCTGTCTCCATCCTGTTCATTTTTATAATAATGAATCAAAGTCATTGCTCACCCTAAAGCCGCAGTGAGTAAGCCACACTAAACGATGAGGAAGAATGACGAAATAGCAGAATGAAACTTGCGTTTTGTCCAGATCGAACATGTCGATGATCTATCAAGAGTTATTTGAGGTTGGCCCAGAAACGCAGCAAATGAGCGTTGGCGTGCGTGCGTTTCATCACCCGCAGCTCACCAGCCTTGCCGAACATCATATTCACTTTATGGGCGTATCCGAGGCGCGTGGCCAGTTTCATATTGAGCGAATGGGCGCGCCATTTCATATCTTATTGATTGGCGTCGAAGGACAAGGCGAGATTATTGATGGCGAGCGCAGGCTGACTTTAGGACCGAATCAACTGGCGGTATTGCCGGCGTATGGCCATCGTGGCTTTCAGCGGCGCAGTGAACATTGGCGCTTTGCTTGGTTTTTGCTCGATGACGTGCCGTACTGGAATAAACTTGCAGGTGCCGATGCCAGCGTTGTTTCGGTGCAATACGCCCACAATCTATTTTATGCCTTACACACCTTGTGCTTTGAAGCGCGAATCAAACAGCAATCGCAAGCTGGCAGTGCGCTGCAATTGGTGATGACTTTATTACAGCGGATGCTCAACGGTGCGGTGCAAAGCATGGCATTGCCGGATCGATTACAGCAATTATTTTCCGGCATTTTTTATGCGCCAGCGCAAAGCTGGCGTGTCGATGTACTGGCGCAGCAATATGGCGTGAGCGCCGCACACTTTCAAAGGCTGTGTATCAAATATTTGGGCGCTACGCCGCAGCAATTGATTATTCAACAACGCATGCAAAGAGCGCACCAATTATTATCCAGCGGCAATCATAGCGTCAGCGATGTCGCGATTATGGTGGGCTATGAAGAAATCGCCAGTTTTTCACGGCGCTTTCGTAGTCACTTTGGTTTACCACCGGGTGAAATTAGTCGCGCACAGCACCGCAAATGCGCCGACACCCATCCCAGCGTAACGCCAAACTAATCAGCAGCGCCTGCTGGTTACTGCGGCTCATGATTCACGGTATAAATACCGAAACCCTATGGCGTTTTTACGCAGAGAATCAATTACTTAAACGATAAAATTAGCAATTGATTATATTGATATTGTGCAATGCCTAGCTTATTTTCCAAATTACTCAATCTTGAATCGCCTTCTGCTGCAAACACCACGGGAATAAATCCCCATTCACCGAGCAATCAACTCATAGAAGTGCATGAGCTCGATGTCGAAAGCTATATCAGTGAGCTCTGCCAATTGATCGCTAAAAACAAATTCGACACCGATTTACGCCAAGATTATGAAGCGCAATTAGCCCAAATTGCACGCCATACCCCACTCCGTGCCCGCCCCCAATAAACCGCAATGACGCGATACTGCGGATAAAACTGATTATTTACTGTCGATTTACGACAGAACTCGTTATGCTACAGAGCTTATCATTGTTGGATTTAGCCAATGAATTTACTCAGTAGCACGCTGCTGATTGCCTTGTTGATTGCGATCAGCGCCTTTTTATCGATTTCAGAAATTTCACTCGCCGCCAGTCGTAAGCTCAAACTCGAGCAGATGCGCGACGAAGGCGACGCCCGCGCCGATCTGGTCTTGGGCCTACAGTCACAACCCGGGCACTTTTTTACTGCCGTACAAATTGGCGTGAATGTCGTCGCTATTTTGGCCGGTGTACTCGGCGAAAGTGTTTACGCCCAAGCCTTCACCCAATTTTTTAGTCAATACATCCATCCGACGCAGGCGCAAAGTATCGGCTCGATTGGTTCATTCCTGATTGTCACCACCGCGTTTATTTTAATTGCCGACCTGATCCCTAAACGAATTGGTATGGCGGCATCTGAAGCCGTTGCGGTGCGTATTGTGCGGCCGATTTTATTTTGCGTCTCTTGCTTACGGCCTTTGGTTTGGTTTTTTAATGGTTTAGCCAACTGGGTGATTCAACGCCTTGGCTTGCCTGCCGCACGGTTAAATGACATTACCACCGAAGATATTTTAGCTTTAGCCAATGCCGGTGCTTTGGCTGGGGTGGTCGCCAAACAAGAACATCAATTGATTGAAAACGTTTTTGAGCTGGAAGAACGCACCGCACCATCGAGCATGACCGCGCGCGAAAACATTATCTGGATTGATCGCTTAGAAAGCGACGAGCTAATTAAAAATAAAATCTTGGCCCATCCTCATGCCAAGTTTCCGGTGTGTATGGGCAATATTGATCAAGTGATTGGTTATGTTGATTCGCAAGATATTTTAAGTAATGTGTTACGTGGTGAAAGTATTTCCTTGCGCGGTGATGGCTTATTGCGCAATGCGCTGATTTTGCCCGAATCACTCACGCTGGCTGAAATCATGGCGCACTTTAAAGCGGCGCGCGAAGACTTTGCCGTCATCATCAATGAATATGCTTTAGTCGTTGGTCTGATTACGATGAATGACATTACCGGCATGCTAATGGGCGATCAATATATTGCCCCTGACGAAGAACAAATCGTGCAGCGCGATGAAAACTCTTGGTTAGTTGATGGCATTACCGCGATTGGCGATTTGGAGCGCGTTTTGCAAATCGACGCCTTTCCCGATGATGACCAATACGAAACCATTGCCGGTTTTATGATGTATATCTTACGCAAAGTCCCCAAACGCACCGACTGCGTGATTCATGCAGGGTTTAAATTTGAAGTGGTCGACATTGACCATTATAAAATTGACCAATTATTAGTCACCCGCGTGCCAAGCGATAATCCAAACCCGTCTGTTTAACTCGGCCAGCAGCGCTGATCATCCTCGGCGCTGCTGCGCGTCTCTATGCCAAATCCAGCTTAACTGTGGCTAAATTTACGTAAAACATTACTTTCGTGTAATTTACATGACAAATTAACGAATAATAATATACCATTTACGTAACAAAATATTGAGCTACTGTGACAGTGCGTATCACAGGCAAGCTGCGGCTTATGGCTTCAAAAAGGATAAAGAATGAATTTTCTGATTGTTCCGGGCTTGAATGGTTCTAATGAAGCACATTGGCAAAGTCGCTGGGAAAAAACCAATAGCAACTTTAGCCGAGTCGAGCAAAGCAATTGGCAATTGGCGCATCATGACGATTGGCTGGCCAATTTAGATGCCGCAGTACAACGCTCTGGGCCAGAAACAATACTCATCGCCCATAGTTTAGGCTGCTTACTCGTTGCCAATTGGGCAGCTCAAACCACCAAATCGATCCGTGGAGCTTTTCTGGTTGCGCCACCTGATCCACATAGTCCACAGTTTCCAAATACCGCGATCGGTTTTGATCATCTATCCAAAGCGCCACTGCCTTTTCCTAGCATGGTCGTTACCAGCAGTAATGACCCTTATGCTTCACTCGAATTTGCCATCCACACGGCAACGGCATGGGGCAGTAGCTGGAAAAACCTTGGCGCGTATGGCCATATTAATGTGGATAGTGGTTTTGGCGATTGGCCTGCAGGCTTGGCCTTACTCAATCAATTGCTCAGCCAATGTCAGCAACTGGAATTAAGCGCTAATATGGTTTGAAATTGACCCGCAAAAAAAAGCGAGTGCCATTCGCACTCGCTTTTTTCATTCTCAACGCAAAATAAATTCAATTAGAATTTCAAACCAACACCAGCGTACAAGCCGTCCGCTACGGTACGGGTGTAGCGATCATGAAACTCGGCTTGGCTAAAGCGGTAACCGAAATCAATCGCAATAGGCTTACTGATATTAAAACGAACACCAACCGAAGAATCAACATAGCTGGTCAAGCTGCCTGAAGACGCAAAGCTAGGCGCCCAGTAAGCACTGCCATAAATTGAAAACTGCTGCGTCAATGGAATAGTCAAATCGCCACCAAATGACAGCGCGTATTCAGTATCGCTGTAATTAAAGTCGAGCAAATTGGCCTTAGCACCCAACGTCAATGTATTGTCACCGAGTGGAATATTTTTACCCAAACCGATATTGGCAATCGTATTTTCGTGATCGTAGTTGTATAACAAATCGGCAGAAAGCTTCAATTGATTGATGTTATTGCTGTAATGCACACCGAGGTATTCATGACCCATTGAAGCGGAAAAATCGCTTGCATGTGCGCCAACAGAAAGTGCTAAAGCACAGGCAGTGATATAAAAACGCATGAAAATAGTATCCGGCAGATAAATTGGCCGCAAAGCTTACAGTTTTTATGCCCGTTGCCGCTATGTACAAATGTACAGATCGGTGCATTTTGCTGAATTTAGCGCCAAAACGATGGCAAATGCTGCCAATAATGATCCAATAACAAAGCAGCAAACAACCACGCCAAATAATGTATCGAATAGCGAAACAGCGCTTTAGCCAATGCATCACTGGGCTGACGATACAATTGCCACGCACGGCGCAAAAATCCGGTATTGAGCCAAATCGCGGCCAGTGCATATACACCAGCAGAAAATCCCAAAGCCAATGGCAATAAGGTCGTTGCCGCCAAAATCCATGAATACAGCCAAATCGCCAATTGCGTAAATGCACGGCCATGCGTCACCGGCAACATGGGCAAACCAGCACGGCGATAATCATCGAGGCGATACAAAGCTAAAGCCCAAAAATGCGGTGGCGTCCATGCATAAATAATCAGAAATAACACCGCCGCCTCGGGCGAAACAGAATTGGTCATTGCGGCCCAGCCCAGCACTGGCGGCATAGCCCCCGCAGCGCCACCAATCACAATATTCTGCGGCGTTAATGGCTTTAACCAATGGGTATACACCACTGAATAAGCAAAAAAGGTAGCTAGCGTTAAATACATGGTGAGTGTATTTACAAACAGCCCCAACATTATTAAACCCAAGCTGGTGCAAAACAGCGCATACACCGCCGCCCATTGCCAAGATAAATGCCCTTGCGGCAAAGGGCGTAAATGCGTTCTCACCATTAAGGCATCACGCTGGCGCTCCAAAATACAATTGGCGGCCGCTGCGCCCGTGGCCACAAAAGCAATGCCAATACACGCGGCCAACAACACCGACCACTGTATCTTGCTGGGCATAGCCAACAGCATCCCAATCAAGGCGCAAAAGACGATGAGCGCCACAACTCGCGGCTTACCCAAACGCAATAAATCACTACCCCGATGCGAAACAACCAAGCCCAAGCTATTCATAGCGAACTCCTTACCCACGTCGCATCAAGCCGCGAAATCGCAGTATATTTAGCCACAGGCAAACGCGCGGCGATAAAAACGATCATCGCCAACAACAGCGCTGCGCCGCCGTTATGCGCGACCGCCAATGGCAGAGGTAATGAAAACAGCACATTGCTGATCCCCAGACCAATCTGTAGCAATAATGCCGCCGCCAATGGCAACGCCAAACGACTAGATCGCTGATGCAATACATAAATTAAGCGCCCAATCACCAACAGCACCAGCATAGCGCCAAGGCGATGCAAACTTTGGATCGCCGCAAGATGCGCCAAGCTTAAAGACGCGCCATCGGCCGTTTGGCCTAATAAGCGATCAGGGCGAAACGCCTCCCATATGCCGCTATGCCCAGCAAGCTCGTTTTGGCAAAAAACTGAAGTTGAACACGCCAAGCCAGCGTAATTAGTCGAAACCCAACCGCCCAAAATAATCTGTCCAGTGAGCAGTAATAGCGCCAGATAGCAAGCCGATCGCACCTCAGCAAAAGCCGCCGGCAACGGCGTCGCAATTCGGCCAGCCATCGCCACCAATAAAGCCAACAAACTCATACCACCCAATAAATGCGCCGTGACCACCACCGGCATGAGCTTTAAAGTCACCGTCCACATGCCGAGCAGCGCTTGAAAAACAATCAACAAGACCGGCAAAACAATCAGCCATATTGGCAAACGATCTAGCCGTTGCCGCCACAAGACCATCGCCAAAGCCAACACCAACACCAACACACCTAAACCAGCGGCCACATAACGATGCAGCATTTCTTTACTGCCTTTGCCGGCATGCACTTCCCCACCAAAGGTTTGCTCGGCCTGCGTAATTTCGTGCGGCTCATCCGGTGCAGTGAGTTGCCCGTAGCAACCGGGCCAATCAGGACAGCCTAATCCGGCATCCGTTAAGCGCACATACGCGCCCAGCATGAGTAAGGTGAACGTCCAGAGAATGGTCAGTAGCAAGAGCGCTCGAATCATCATTCACCTCAAGTTAAGTCGATAGACCAAAGTTTTCTTGCATCATTGTTTCGACTTGTCGGACTAAAGTGCGGCCTGCGGCTTCACCGCCTTGCCATTAAGCTTTTGTGCTGATACTTAAACCACGATTGTTTTTTAAAATCGTCGCAATTTCTTGAATGGTTTTTTGCCGCCCAGCGACATCTTGCAACAACGTTGGCGGATAAAAAATCACCGCATTACCATGCGGATCGATCAGATATAAACCCAATGCAAAGTGCGTCGGCAATCGCATTGAACACGCCGCAACACTGCGAATCCGCCCACGCTCGCGGCCTTGGGCGATTTGCAATTGCTGGGCGCTCATCATCAATTGCGTGGCCAAATCGCTGCAGCCTGCAGGATCATGCGCCACCAAGCGCCATTGCTGATCAGCCGCGACAACCGGTTGCGCCAATAACTGCCCGTAGCTTTCGCCGCCTTTCACGCGACCGCTCAGCCAAAACCACTGCGCCAATAGCACTGGCGTAATACACAAGCCCAGTATTGCTATCAAGACAATTATAGACCTAGCCTTTACTGACATACCCCCTCCTTGCGGCAGAGTAAAACTGCCACCATAAATACGCCCCCAAAGCACTCATCAACCACCAACTAAGGGCATACGCCAAATGCCGCGCCACCCCCAAAGGTCGATCCACCGTTAAAGGATAAATACCTGCAGGAGCATCTTGAGCAACACCATAAGCAATTGGCATGGGTAAATGCGCCCACGCCGCGAAACGGCCAAGATCTAAATTTTGAAATACCCGCCCCTGAATCGGTGTCGCGCCCAGCTCAATAAAGCGCGGCCATGGCTGTATCGTGACCCGTGGCGGATCTTGAGCCACCGGTGGCAGCATTCGCTCGCCTGGCGACCACCAACCGCGATTAATCATCACAATCGAGCCGTCTTTTAATCGAAAAGGCGTAATCAGGTGATAGCCCAACTTACCATCCAGCATGCGTTGATCCAGCATGATTTCAGCGTGGTTGAGCCACTCGCCATCGAGCAATAAAACCCGCCATGGTGGCGGGCTTCCTTGCGACCAAGTGAGTTCGGGTAAGCGCTGTTGGGTGGTGATTTGCTCGATTAAGCTTTGTTTTTGATTCGCCCGCCACAGCTGCCAAGCGCCTAAAGCGAACGTTAAACAAACCAAACCCGCCAGAAAAATCAAAGCGGCATACTGCCGTTTGCGCAAAATCTGTTGATTTGGCTTAAGCTGATGAGCTGGAGGATTGGGAATGAAAATCGTACTCATAGGACTACTCCTAACCATCATGGCACTGCTTGCTCTGGCTTTAACTCAGCTCATCCGTGGTGGATCACAACGCTTATTTACCTTACTCGCATGGCGAGTTGGCTTATCTATTGGTTTATTTTTATTCTTGATGCTCAGTCGCTTCATGGGCTGGATTTAGCGCATTATTGCAGGCAACGATACAAAATTTGGCCGAGCGATTTATAGCCAATACACCAAAATAAACAGCAATAACCACACCACATCGACAAAATGCCAATACCAAATCGCCGCCTCAAAACCAAAATGGGCCTGCGGGGTAAAGTGTCCTTTTTGCACCCGAAACCACATCACCGCCAAAATGATCGTTCCCACCAACACGTGCATGCCATGAAACCCAGTCAGCATATAAAAAGTCGCGCCGTAAGCGCCTGAGCCTAAGGTTAAATGCAGCTCATTCCACGCATGACGATACTCATAGGCCTGCAAGCATAAGAACAGCGAGCCGAGCAAAACGGTAATGCCTAGTCCTAGGCTGAGTTGCTGCCGCTTGTTTTGCATTAATCCCCAATGGGCCCAGGTTAACGTCAGTCCCGACGTCAATAAAATCGCGGTATTGAGCGCAGGTAATCCCATCGCACCCATCACATGATAAGCGTCAATGCTTGGCCCAGTTGCCATCGGCCAATTGGCTGTAAACCCTGGCCACAACATGCTTTGCGTATCGCTAAAAAAGCCCAGTTCGGGCACTGAAATCACTCGGGTATAAAATAAAGCGCCAAAAAATGCCGCAAAAAACATGACTTCAGAAAAAATAAACCAGCTCATTCCCCAGCGAAACGAATAATCCACCTGCTGACCATATTGCCCCGCATTGGATTCTTTTACCACGTCACCAAACCAACCAAATAACATCCAAATTAAAATGGCAAAGCCCAGCAATAAGCTCCAAGTGCCCAGCGAAACCTGATTCAAACTCAATGCCGCACCCAGCCCAAGAAAAAACAAAGCCACCGCCCCCACCGCTGGCCAGCGCGAGGGAGACGGCACAAAATAATGTGCATCGTGAACGCCGTTTTCTACATTCATGCTCCACCTCCACTCACTAAATACCGTGCCAAAGCCAACAAAAGCGCCGCTAACAGTAGCGCACACAACACACCGGCGGCGATTAAATATGGCAATTTAAGCGGCGCTCGCTCGGCGTTTTTACGACTTCTTACGCCAAAAAACCCCGACAGCACCGCCAATATCGTCGCCCATAAGGTTTTCATGGCTGCGCCACTTTTTGCAAACTATACGACAAAGTCGCCGCGCCCATTTCGGCCGGCAATTGATCCGCCACCAATAACACCACGGTGACTTCACGGCGCTCTTTGGCCGCTATTTGCAATTGATCAAAACAAAAACATTCTAATTTTTGTAATAAACCCGCCGCCCGAACTGGGGCAAAACTTGGCACGGCGCGCACTTGTAATACTTGGTCGGACTCGTTTTGCAACACAAAGCGCGCTTTGACGACGCCCCCAGCTTTGGCCATCACCACCGGATCTAAAACCTGCATCGTCATCGGTAAATCGGCTGCCACATTGCTATCAAACTCTAAGCGCAAAGCCGCGCCCGGCTGGGTAATGGCCGCCTGTGCCCGATCCAAGCCAATGGCTTTACAAAATGCGCTATACAGCGGCGACAAGGCATAGCCAAATCCAAACATCAACACCGCAACCGCGATTAAGCGTAGCGCCAAACGCTGATTTTTTTGCGTTAAATCCATCGTTGATCCTTGCTGCTGCTAGGTCAAACAGTGAAATAAACTTGTCTGAGCATCACGGCGATAAAAAACAGCGCCGCCAGCAAAACCAGTTTTAGGGCAGTTTTATGATTGCGTGTCATCAATCGTTCTCCAAACCTTGCGCGCGTAAACCGCGCTGCACGGTGGCTAAATCCGGCGGTGTTTCCCACGTATGGTGTGGCGCGGGCGAAGGCACTTCCCACTCCAAGGTATTGCCGCCTTCCCATGGCCGACTCGGCGCGGGGCCAACACCGCCGCGAATGGTGTGAATCACATTGAATAAAAAGAACACCTGACCGAGACCAAAACAGATCGCCCCCACGCTGGCGATGGCATTAAAGTCGGTAAATTGCAGCGCATAATCTGGAATTCGCCGTGGCATGCCAGCGAGCCCCAAAAAATGCATAGGGAAAAACGTCACGTTAAACCACAGCATCGACCACCAAAAATGAAACTTGCCCCGTCCCTCGTGGTACATAAAGCCAGTCCATTTCGGCAACCAGTAGTATGCGGCTGCAAACAAGCTAAATAGAGCACCAGCGACCAATACATAGTGAAAATGCGCGACAACATAATAGGTGTCTTGCATTTGCGTATCAACCGGCGCAATCGACAAAATCAATCCAGAAAAGCCACCCACGGTAAACAAGCAAACAAAACCAATCGCAAACAACATTGGCGTTTCAAACGTCATACTGGATTGCCACATTGTCGCAATCCAGTTAAAGACTTTGACCCCAGTCGGCACCGCAATCAGCATGGTTAAAAACATAAAAAATAGTTGTGCAGTGGCCGGCATACCGACGGCAAACATATGATGCCCCCACACCATAAACGACAGAATCGCAATCGAGCAGGTGGCATAGACCATTGAAACGTAGCCAAACAAAGGTTTTCGTGCGAATACGGGGATGATTTGGCTGACAATCCCAAACGCTGGCAGCGCCATGATGTACACCTCGGGATGGCCAAAAAACCAGAAAATATGCTGAAACAGCACCGGGTCGCCGCCCCCCGCAGCTTTAAAGAAATGCGTGCCAAAATGCCGATCGGTCAACAACATCGTGACCGCCCCCGCCAAAACCGGTGCGACTGCAATTAATAAATACGCAGTCACCAATGACGTCCAAGCAAACAAAGGCATTTTCAATAGCGGCATTCCCGGTGCGCGCATATTTAAAACCGTCGTAATAATATTAATCGAGCCCATAATCGACGATAAACCGAGCAAATGAATGCTAAAAATCGCCAAATCCATGCCCATGCCACTTTGAATCGATAGCGGCGGATATAAAGTCCAGCCGCCGCCAGCGGCCCCGCCGGGCACCAATAAAGAAATCAGCAACAACGCGGCTGCGGGAGGTAATAACCAAAAACTCCAGTTATTCATCCGCGCAAAGGCCATATCTGGCGCGCCGAGCATTAAAGGCAGCATCCAATTGGCCAAGCCGGTAAATGCCGGCATAATCGCGCCAAAAACCATGATAATGCCGTGTAATGTGGTCAATTGATTAAAAAACTCAGGCTGCCAATACTGCAATCCCGGCTGAAATAATTCCGCCCGAATACACAAAGCCATAAAGCCACCGACAAAAAACATCGCTAAAGCAAAAAACAAATACAGCGTGCCAATGTCTTTATGATTGGTGGCATACAACCAGCGCCGCCAGCCGTGATCCATCGCGTCGTGGCCATGATTTAAATGCTCAGTTGCTGTCGTCATCATTTACCCTTTGCTCGCGCTGCACGAATTTCTGCTGGCATCACCAGATCGGCTTGATTACCCCAAGCCGTACGCTCGTAACTAATTGCCGCAGCCAGCTCAACATCTGACAAGGTGCCCCAACTTGGCATCGCATTTTTGCCATTGAGCACAATGCGAATATGCTCAGCTTTCGCGCCGTTAGCGATTTTAGACCCTGCTAAAGCAGGGAATGCCCCGCTCCCCGCGCCATCGGCCTTATGGCAAGCGGCGCAATTGGCTTCATAAGCTTGCTTGCCACGCTGCAATAATTCATCGCGGGTCCACACTTTATTCGGATCATCTCGGGCCGCTTTGGCTCTGGCTTGCTGCTGCGCCAACCACCGATCAAAATCCGCCTGTGACACCACATTGACCACAATCGGCATAAAGCCGTGATCTTTTCCACACAGCTCAACACATTGCCCACGATAAGTACCGATCTTGTCGGCTTTAAACCAGGTGTCGCGAATAAAGCCCGGAATCGCATCTTGCTTCACCCCAAAAGCAGGTACGCCCCAGCTATGAATCACATCATTGCTGGTGGTTAGGATGCGAATCTTTTTACCGACAGGCACCACCAAAGGCTGATCCACCTCGAGTAAATACTGTGGATTTTTCGCTTCGCCTTGACTCTGGTAATTTTCGATTTGCCCACGTGGGGTCGCCAATTTACTTTTAAAACCAAAACCATGATCAAGGTAGTCGTACGCCCAATACCACTGATGGCCAGTGGCCTTAATCGTAAAATCAGCATCGTGAGTGTTTTTTTGCGCCAGAATGACGCTTGCAGCAGGCCAGGCCATGCCCAATAGAATGAGCGCTGGAATCAGCGTCCATAAAATCTCGACCAGGGTATTTTCATGAAACGGTTTCGCGACATGCCCGAGTGATTTTCTATGCCGCAAAATGGCATAAAACATAAATCCAAAAACCAAAACAAAAATCAGCAAAATCAGCAGCATCAACCAACTGTGTAAGGATTCGATTTGTTGTGCAATCCCCGTCACGGGCGGCTGAAATGTCCAGAACTCACCACTAGCCTTGGCATTTGCTATCAATAGCAGTGCCATTACTCCAGATAAACGCCAAAGCATTGATTTTTCCTCCCAACTCACGCTTTCACACTAGTCGAGTTTTACTCAGGCGCAAGTCAGCAAAAGCAAATAAAAATGCGGCGTTGCAGCAAAATCCGCCCATCTGAAAGCAAAGCTAATCACGTCAAAACTGACTATGAAAAAATAGCTGTTTTTATACACTGCGTCTTGGGAGTGCCTCGCCATGGATTTACATTTAAATGAATTGGATCAGCATTTCACGCTGCCTGTAACGCGAAAAGTCGGCTTTCTTCGCCCTTTAGCGTGGATCAAAATGGGCTGGCAAGATCTCATCAAACACCCAGCGCCCAGCCTGCTGTACGGGCTGATTATTTCAGTCACCGGTGCTTTATTACTACTGTTCACGCTGCAAGACGTACACCTCTACACCACCGCAATTACTGGCTTTTTACTGCTAGCTCCGCTGGGCGCTGCTGGTATTTATGAATTAACTAGCGAACGAGACGAAGGCCGTGAAACGTCTTTTTTACAATCAATTCATGACCTGTATAAAAATGGCGGTCAGTTGGCGTTTTTAGGCGTGATTTTGGCTTTTATCGCCATTTCTTGGGAACGCACGTCGGCGGTGTTGTTTGCCCTAATGTACTCAGGGCAATTCATTGAAAAACAATCCATTTTGCAAGCTTTAAGCGGTGAGTTTCTACCCTTCACACTGGCATGGCTTGCTGGTGGTTTTGTATTAGCCTGTTTTGTATTTGCATTAACTGCAGTCTCAATTCCACTGCTAGCTGATCGAGAATTAGATAGCGTCACAGCGATGATGACTAGCTTGCGTGCAGTAGCTGAAAACCTCCCTGCAATGATGTTATGGGCAGGTCTCATCGTGGGATTAACTGCGCTGGGTTTTGCCACATTTTTAATTGGCTTAATCGTCATATTTCCCTTACTCGGGCACGCCACCTGGTATGCTTACAAAGAACTGATAGAGTAAAATTACACCAATACTGCATCTTGACGTAAATTAAAATTACTGAAGCAGTGCGGGATAATCCTGATGTGGAGTTCTCTACTTAGCTATTAGCATGGGCCGTAAGATTGTTATCAATCTACGGCTCATTTTCTTTTAAGCGGAGTAATACTCAATGCATCTCGAAGTACGCAAACTGATGTTAGCCACAACGCTGGCCCTCATGGCTGGTACCAGCATGGCAGCGAATAAAACGTTGATTTATTGCTCCGAAGCCAGCCCATCCGGTTTTGATCCAACCCGCCAAGTGACAGGCGGCGATTTTGACGCCTCAGCCGAAACAATCTTTAACCGTCTTACCGAATTCGAGCGTGGCTCGACACAAATTCGCTCAGGTTTGGCCGAAAAATGGGATGTTTCACCCGACAACCTGACTTACACGTTCACGTTGAGAAAAGGCGTTAAATTCCACACCACGCCATATTTCAAACCAAGCCGTGATTTCAATGCTGATGACGTGATCTTTACTGTGCAACGAATGATTGATAAAAATCATCCATTCAATAAAGCTGCGCCAGCTGATTTTCCTTATGTTTCTGACATGAGTCTCGATACCAATATTGCTGCAGTCGAAAAACTCGACGCCAATACTGTCCGCATCAAACTCAAAACCGTCGACGCCGCTTTCTTGCAAAATTTAGCGATGTCATTTGCCTCGATTCACTCTGCTGAATACGCCGATCAATTATTAAAATCAGGCAAAGCCAATCAAATCAATACCCAGCCAATTGGTACCGGCCCTTTCGTATTTCGCAGCTACCAAAAAGACTCCAATATCCGTTTTGATGGCAATAGCCAATATTGGCGCAAAGGCGACGTTCAGCTGGATAAATTGATTTTTGCCATTACCACTGACGCGTCGGTTCGCTACCAAAAACTGCAAAAGAATGAATGCCAAGTGATGGCCTACCCACGCCCGGCAGACATCAAGGCCATTCAAGCCAATCCAAAACTCAACTTGCTACAACAAGCTGGTTTTAACCTCGGCTGGCTCAGCTACAACGTACAGAAAAAACCATTTGATAAGCTGGAAGTGCGCCAAGCACTCGATATGGCGATCAATAAACCCGCCATTTTAGCCGCGGTGTATCAAGGTGCAGGGCAACCGGCCACCAACCCAATGGCACCAACACAATGGTCTTACAACAAAAAGCTCAAAGACGCGCCATTTGATCCAGCCAAAGCCAAGGCGATGCTCGCCAAAGCTGGCGTTGCCGACGGCACTGAAATCACCCTGTGGGCGATGCCAGTACAACGCGCCTACAACCCGAATGCCAAATTGATGGCCGAAATGATTCAAGCCGATTGGGCCAAAATTGGCATTAAAGCCAAGATTGTCAGCTACGAATGGGGCGAATACATCAAGCGCGCTAAAGCGGGCGAGCATGATTCATTGATGATTGGTTGGACTGGTGACAATGGTGATCCAGACAACTGGCTTGGCGTGAACTTAGGCTGCGAAGCGGTCGGCGGCAATAATTATTCGCGCTGGTGCAATAAAGAATTTGATACTTTAGTGGTCAAAGCACGCACGCTGAGCAATCAAGCCGAGCGTACTAAGCTGTATGAAAAAGCCCAAGAAGTGTTCAAGCGTGAATTGCCATTTACCCCCATCGCTCACTCGACGGTGTATCAACCCATTAGCAAATCAGTGCAAGGCTTCAAAGTCAGCCCATTTGGCCTCAATTCCTTTTATGGTGTGACCGTCAAATAATCTGCAATGCGCCCAGCCTAATTCATTTTAGGCTGGGCTTTCTCCGTCTTATCACCGCCCGTGGTTTTTCTCACGGGGAGAATGCCCATGTTCAGCTTTATCATTAAGCGTATTTCAGTCGCTATTCCCACTTTTTTGGGCGTCACGCTACTGGCTTTTGCGCTCATTCACATGATCCCTGGTGATCCAGTGTTATTGCTGGTTGGCGAGCGCCGACTGGACCCAGAATTTTACCGCGCCGCCATGCAGCGCCTTGGCCTTGATCAGCCGCTCTACGTGCAATATTGGGATTATTTGCGCCAATTGCTGCAAGGCAATTTAGGCGAATCCATCGTGACGCACGAGCCAGTCATGAGCGAGTTTCTTAAATTATTCCCCGCTACCGTCGAGCTTTCGATGGCGGCGATGCTGTTTGCCGTCATTTGTGGCCTCGCTGCCGGCATGCTCGCGGCAACTAAACGCGGCACCGTGATTGATCATTCCGTGATGGGTGCAGCGCTTACCGGTTACTCAATGCCGATTTTTTGGTGGGGACTGATCCTCATCATGGTGTTTTCAGTTCATCTTGGCTGGACGCCGGTTTCTGGGCGAATCTCGCTGGAATACGACATTCCGGCAGTGACTGGTTTTATGCTGATTGATACTTTGCTCTCCGGTGAAGAAGGCGCGTTTAAATCTGCAGTCATGCATTTGATTTTACCGGCGATTGTTTTAGGCACCATTCCAATGGCGGTGATCGCTCGGATGACGCGCTCGTCGATGCTCGAAGTATTGCGTGAAGACTATATCCGCACCGCGCGCGCCAAAGGGCTCAGCCGCACGCGGATTATTATTGTGCATGCGCTGCGTAATGCCTTAATTCCCGTCGTCACCGTGATCGGTCTACAAGTGGGCACCTTGCTCGCTGGCGCCGTGCTCACCGAGACGATTTTCTCTTGGCCGGGCATTGGTAAATGGCTGATTGACTCGATTTCTCGCCGTGATTATCCGGTGGTGCAAGGCGGTATTTTACTGATCGCCACGCTGATTATTTTTGTTAACTTGCTGGTCGACATCCTCTATGGGGTGATCAATCCACGTATTCGCCATTCGAGATAAGCTTTTATGAATACCCCGACCACTGCTATTGAAGCCCCGTTTTCTCACCCCTCGCCATGGACTGAGTTTTGGCAATCATTTCGCGGCAACCGTGGCGCGTTGATTGCGTTAATTTATTTTGTTTGCTTGGTTTTAGTGGCGGTATTTGCCCCTATCCTTGCGCCACACAGCCCTATCGAGCAATACCGTGATGCGTTTTTAACGCCGCCGGCTTGGCTAGAAGGCGGCTCGTGGCAATTTATTCTGGGCACAGATGAAGTCGGCCGCGATATTTTGTCGCGCCTGATGTATGGCGCACGGCTCTCGCTCACCATTGGCTTGGTATCGGTGTTGCTATCGTTAATTCCCGGTGTGATTTTGGGGCTGATTGCGGCGTTTTATCCGGGCAAAATTGGCGACGCCATTATGCGTTTAATGGATGTGATGCTGGCCTTGCCTTCATTACTACTCGCGGTAGCGATTGTGGCGGTACTCGGCCCTGGCCTCACCAATACCATGCTGGCGATTGCCGTGGTGTCTTTGCCATCGTATGTGCGCTTAGCGCGCGCTTCAGCCATGACCGAACTACACAAAGACTATGTGATTGCCAGCCGCTTAGCTGGCGCGGGCCAATTGCGTTTGATGTTTAACACCGTGTTGCCTAACTGTATGGCACCGTTAATTGTGCAAGCGACGCTCGGGTTTTCGGCGGCGATTTTGGATGCTGCGGCGCTGGGCTTTTTGGGTTTAGGTGCACAACCACCGCTACCTGAGTGGGGCACGATGCTCGCATCCGCGCGTGATTACATCGAAAGCGCTTGGTGGGTGGTCACTATGCCGGGACTCACCATCTTGATTACCGTGATTGCCTTAAATCTAATGGGCGACGGTCTGCGCGATGCGCTCGATCCTAAATTAAAAAAATTAGCGTAAGGCAAGGTATGAGTTTATTAGACATTCGCAAGCTCAACGTGACTTTTGGCCACGGCAGCAATCCATTTCGGGCGGTATCGGGGCTTGATCTGAGCATCAATAGCGGTGAAATTTTAGGTATCGTCGGCGAATCGGGCTCAGGTAAATCGGTCACCATGCTGGCCATGATGGGCCTGATTGACGCGCCCGGCATCGTCACCGCTGAGAACTTAAGCTTTGCCGGCCAAGATTTAATTGGTATGAAACCGGCGCAAAAAAGACAAATCATTGGCCGCGATATTGCGATGATTTTCCAAGATGCGCTCACCAGCCTCAACCCCGCGTATACCGTTGGCGACCAATTGATAGAAACGCTCAAACAACATACCCCACTACGCGGGGCGGCGTTAAAAGCGCGCGCTTTAGAATTACTTGAGCAAGTTGAAATCCCCGACGCCAAATCGCGCCTCAATGCCTACCCGCATCAACTCTCGGGCGGTATGAGCCAGCGCGTGATGATTGCAATGGCGATTGCCTGTAAACCCAAGTTATTGATTGCCGATGAGCCCACCACCGCGCTCGACGTGACGGTGCAAGCGCAGATTATGGAGCTGCTAGTCAATCTGCAAAAACAAAATGATATGGCGCTGATTTTAATCACCCATGATCTGGCCGTGGTCGCTGAAATCGCGCAAAAAATGGTCGTGATGTACGCCGGTGAAGTCGTCGAAACCAGCGCCACCGACACCCTATTTGCCACCCCACGCCATCCGTATACCCAAGCGCTGCTCAGCTCGATTCCAGAGCACAGCAAAGGCGCACGACGCTTAAATACCCTCGCTGGCGTGGTGCCGGGCCAATACGATAGGCCAACAGGTTGCTTACTTAGCCCGCGCTGCCTATATGCCAACGCACAATGTGCATCGCAGCACCCACCCATAATACCTATAGCAGGTACTAGTGTGCGCTGCTTTACTCCATTAGATTCCAACGGTATACCTAGTCATGAGTGAAAACAACTTAAGCCCTATTCTGCGCGCTGAACATTTATCGCGGCACTATAAAGTCGGCGGTGGACTATGGCAAAGCGCCGCCACCGTCAAAGCACTCAATGACGTTTCATTTGAACTGTTTGCCGGTAAAACACTGGCCGTTGTCGGCGAATCGGGCTGTGGTAAATCCACGCTAGCGCGCCAGCTCACCTTAATTGAAAGCCCCAGCGCCGGTCATTTGATTATCGACGGCATTGATATTGCCAGCGCGGATGCCAGCCAGCTCAAAACACTGCGCCCTAAAGTGCAAATGGTGTTTCAAAATCCTTTCGCCAGCTTAAACCCGCGTAAAACCATTGGCGACATGCTCAGTGAGCCTTTATTACTCAACACCGAGCTTTCTGCCGAAGAACGAAAAGCCCGCGTGCACGAGATGCTCAAAACCGTCGGCCTGCGCCCAGAGCACTATCATCGCTACCCACATATGTTTTCTGGTGGCCAGCGCCAACGCGTGGCGATTGCCCGCGCCATGATGCTGCAACCGGCGATTTTGGTCGCCGACGAGCCAACCTCAGCGCTCGACGTGTCCATCCAAGCGCAAATTCTGAATCTATTCATGGATTTGCAAGAACAACTGGGCACCGCCTACGTGTTTGTCAGCCACAATCTGGCCGTCGTTGAACACGTCGCCGACGATGTGATGGTGATGTACTTTGGTAGCACCGTTGAATACGGTCCAAAAACCAGTATTTTTGAGCAACCTTTGCACCCGTACACCCGAGCCTTAATGTCGGCAACGCCGGCGATTCGCGCCGAAAATCGACGCGAAAAAGTTAAATTGATTGGTGAGCTACCATCGCCAATCAATCCGCCATCCGGCTGCACCTTCCATACGCGTTGCCCCTACGCCAACGCCCACTGCCAAAGCGCCGTCCCAGAATTACGCCCCGTTGCCGGCAGAATGATCGCCTGCCACCGCGTAGAAGAAATCAATTCGCTCACGCAAGCATAAATGCATAAATCTGTGCCTTTAAAAGACGCTGCGGCGTCTTTTTTTACGGCCACGGCAAAGCATCGCGACAACCGAAAACGCCGCGCTAAGTCATTGTGATTTAATCTGTTTTTCCGCCCCTAATCAGCATGATCGATAAAAAAGCATTGACGAAGCGATATATCCAATATATAGTTCGGCCTCTCTGTCGCGGGATGGAGCAGTTGGCAGCTCGTCGGGCTCATAACCCGAAGGTCACAGGTTCGAGTCCTGTTCCCGCAACCAGACCTACTTCGCAAGCCAAGTCGAAGTTTGTAGAGCAACAAAACAGTCGCGGGATGGAGCAGTTGGCAGCTCGTCGGGCTCATAACCCGAAGGTCGTAGGTTCGAGTCCTACTCCCGCAACCAAATATCTAAGCCACTGATTCATGCTTAATGGGTTGGTGGTTTTTTAGTTTCTGCTCGTCGTATTTTGCAGCAGAAACCCAGTACAGACGCGGGATGGAGCAGTTGGCAGCTCGTTGGGCTCATAACCCAAAGGTCGTAGGTTCGAGTCCTACTCCCGCAACCAATACCAAAAAACCTAGGTCTCAAGCCTAGGTTTTTTTGCGTTCTGGCTACCTCTACTACCTCGCCCTATTTCACCACCACATTCGCCCAAGCTTGCCGACCAAATGGGTTTACCACGTAGCCACTCACTTTATCGGTGGTGATGACCGAGGTGAGTGGATGAGCGAGAGGAATCCATAGCGCTTGTTGGCGGATGATTTTTTGCGCGGCTTGGTAATGCTGCGTGCGCTCGGCAAGCTTAGCGGTAGTTTTGCCTGAGCGAATCAAGCCATCGAGTTGCGGCTGGCAAAAGCGCGCAAAATTAAGCCCAGATTCAACCGAGGCACAGGCAAACTGCGGGGTTAAAAAATTATCCGGGTCACCATTGTCCCCAGTCCAGCCCATAAACAGCAGATCGTGCTCACCGGCTTTAGCGCGCTTAATGAGTTCGGCCCATTCTATGGTTTTAATTTCGGCCCGAACACCAATTTTGGCCAAATCCGCCTGCAGCATTTCAGCGCCCATGCGCGGATTCGGGTTCAAAGTGCTGCCGCTAGGGCGCACCCAAATGGTGGTTTCAAAGCCATTGGGCAAGCCTGCTTTGCTTAATAACGCTTTGGCTTTAGTTAGATTTTGCTGTTCATGATTGCCTGCCAAATAGCTCCACGTTGCAGGCGGAAAAGGCCCGTTCGCTGCGCTGGCCGTGCCTTCAAATACGGCCGCCAAATAGGCTTTTTGATCAAACGCCAATTGCAGCGCTTGGCGCACTTCCACCTTATCCAATGGCTTGTGCTGCGTATTGATCGCCACAAACGCCGTGGCAAACATCGGCGTACTCAAGACCTTGAGCTTTTTGTCGTTACGCGCGGCAGTAATGTCTTGCGGCTTTACCCCCAGCGCAATCTGGCATTCGCCGGCTTTGACTTTTTGTACTCGCACCGTTGGATCAGCGGTGATGGCGTAAATCAGCTTGTCTGCCTTGGGCTGGCCGGCAAAATAATTGGGATGCGCGTCGTAACGAATCACCGCGTCTTTTTGAAAGCTTTTTAGCGCAAAAGGCCCAGTGCCAATCGGTTTAGTATTCAACTGCCCCTGCTGATTGGCCGCCAGCAATTGATTGGCGTATTGCGCCGAATAAATCGACGTAAACCCCATACTGAGCAGCGGCAAAAAAGTCGCATCGGCTTGTTTAAGCTGAATCACCACCGTGTCATCGGCGGTTTTTTTAATACTCGCAATCAATTTAGCCAAGCCAAAGGATTGCGCGTGCGGGTAGCCGTTCGGGGCGCTGGCATACCATGGATGATTTGGATCGAGCATGCGCTGAAAACTAAACACCACATCATCGGCATTCAAAGCACGGCTGGGCTGAAAGTAATCCGTTTTTTGAAACGCCACGTTTTTGCGTAATTTAAACGTGTATTGCAAATGATCGTCGCTCACCTGCCACGACTGCGCCAAGCTCGGCACCAGCTTACCTGTCGCCGCATCATATTCGAGCAAACGATTAAAAATCGGATCAGCTGCCGCGTTGGTATTGGTGAGTGAATTGTATTGCACTACATCAAAGCCATCTGGGCTGGCCTCAGTGCACACCGTTAGCGGCTTGGCGCTCACAGCACCCGCCAAGAGTATTGCCACCAATGCAGCGATTTTATTTAGCTTCATTCATATACTCCAATAAATTAACCAGAATGACGCTATAGCGCCCAAAAAACAAACGTCAACAGCCCCTAGCTACTTAGCTTGATTTTGCCTTAAAAGGAACATTCAAATGCAGCTGCACCTTGCTGCTGACCATGCTTTAAACCTTTCATGATGATTTCTAGCTAAATAGATTATTAACGCGCAGGCCGAAAAATGACGAATTATTTTTCATTCGCTGTGCGAACACCAATCGCTGAGCCACAACCCAGCGATTGGATCTTTAGCAGCAGCATCAGTTCCAGCTTTCGCTCGCCCCAATGCGGCGGCGTTTAGAGCGACTTCTCAAAATACGCCAGCAGCAAATGCAAAGAATGCGCCGATGATTGCAGCTGAGTGGCGCAATTTTTGGTTCGTTGAATGCCTTGATGATTTTCCTCGGTCAATACACTCACCGCCTCCATGCTTTGCGCCACATCGGTCGTGGCCTTCACTTGCTGCGCCAGCATATTGGCCACTTCACCGGCTGCAATCACAATCAAAGCACTTGATTGCCGCAGGCTATCTAAGCTCTCAACCGTTTGATCAATTTGCTGATTGGCCTGCTCACTACTGAGTGAAACAGTATTGATCTGCGCTTGCGTTGCCAACACCTGCGCGCGCAAGGCCAAAATCGCTTGTGAAATATCACTGATATTTATGCCGGTACTCTCAGCAAGCTTTCTCACCTCGTCGGCCACCACCGAAAATCCTCGCCCATGCTCACCCGCGCGTGCCGCCTCGATACTGGCGTTGAGTGCCAATAAATTAGTGCGATCGGCAATTTGATTAATCACCGCCGTAATCGATTCAATTTGCTGCGCCACGGCATTGAGCTCACCAATGGCGGTGCACGACATCCGTACTTGCTCGCTCACTGCGTCATTGGCTAATTTCGATTGCGTCATTTTTTGCGCGCCAACGCTGACTTGTTGGCAAGCCTCATTGGCGCTCAACTCAGAGCGCTGGGTGGTTTCAGAAATATCCTCAACCGATACCGATAACTCCTCTAAAGCGGCAGCAATCCGGGTAATTTCTTCTGCGGTTTTCCCCGAGCGTAGCTCGACCTGCTGCGCTTCTAACTTGGCGGTTTGCGCCGCTTGCGCCACTTCACGCCCAGTCATTACCACATCAGCGAGTAAGGCCCGCAAATTAATCCGCATTGATTCAAGCCGCATCAATACGCTTTTCATTTCCCGAAAGCCACTCGGCGTTAACGACTGACTAAACTGCCCCTCGGCAAATAAAGCCAAGGCCGATGCCGCCTGTTGCAAGCCTTGCGCGGTTTGCCGCGTTAACCACCACACCCCGCCAGCTATCCACAGCATTAATGCCGCAGCCAATATCCAAACCCCCGGTACCAACCAACACAGACCGATCAAGAGCAATAAAATCGGCAAGCAAAACAGCATACCCAACTGCGCCAATGAAAAGCCTGGCCGCGCCAAACTCACCGGCAACGTTGCCTGCCGCTGATTCACCGCTTGATATAAAGCCTGCGCAGCGCGTTTTTCCGCGTCGCTTGGCATTGATCGCACCGACATATAGCCGGTCTTGATGCCGTTTTCATACAAACAGGTAACGTAGGCATGCACCCAATAAAAATCACCTGATTTAGTTCGATTTTTGACCATGCCCTGCCAAGGCTGATCGGCCTTGAGCGAGCGCCACATATCAAAAAACGCCGCCTCAGGCATAAACGGATGGCGCACCATATTGTGCGATTTGCCGATTAATTCGCTCTCAGTAAAACCGCTAATTTCAATAAAACTGCGGTTTGCATAAGTAATCACGCCCTTTAAATCTGTTTTGGTCACTAACGGTCGATCTTTACTCACCAACACTTCATGTTCTGTTATCGGAAAATTTGTTTTCACCACAGCTCCAGATCTTATTTTTATTGATATAAACCAACTCCGGCTGGATTTTGCCATAGCGAAATCGCAGCAACACGCGGGTTATCCCCCATCCAAAAACACCACACACCCGCATGCGCTCGGCGTTACAACGTCAATCTCAAGTCCAAGGTGAAAACCAATAAAACATAGGTATATATTACAAAGACATACTTATTAATGGCTCAATAAAGATACCCTGCCATCTCATTTCAAACGCCGCATATGGGCAGACAAAAAAGATGTAACAAATGTGAAATAAAATACAAACTGTTGTATTTCAGAAACGGCGAAAACCTCAACAGCAAAGCGGATTTGAATTGCTCAAACAAAAGTGCCAGGCAAAAAAAAATCACCGCCTTGCGCTTTCTAAATTGAAAGGCGGGCGGTGATTGTTTTTCGCGCCTAGCGCGTTAAATTAAAACCTTAAACGCGATACGCAATGGCTTCGACTTCAACCAATACATTTTTTGGCAAGGTTTTCACTGCCACGCAAGAGCGTGCCGGAACGCCAGCACCAAAATACTCGGTGTAAATCACGTTAAATGCAGCAAAATCAGCCATATCGGCCAAGAAACACGTGGTTTTCAACACATTGTCGAGCGAGCTATTGCCTTGCAGCAACACCGCTTTCAGGTTTTCTAACGCTTGGCGTGCTTGCACCGACACATCACCGGCAATCACTTCACCCGTTGCTGGCACTAATGGAATTTGGCCCGAAGTAAAAATCAGGTTTCCAAACGCAGTCGCTTGTGAATACGGACCAATAGCTGCTGGTGCGGCGTCGGTAAAAATAATTTCCTTCATCTTCATTCCTTTAAAATATTAAAACTGAAATCAAACTCAGTACGAGCCAGTATTCACTCGCTCAATCCTACTCTGGCATTATTTTGCTTGTTTATGCAGCATAATTTGCAAAATTTGCACGTCAGTTTGTACCATACCCTGACAAGCCAACTGCCCTAAATTATTGATCGATTGATCAACGTCATGCGCCACAATACCTTCATTACCCGTTACGCAAACGCCATCCATCGCCATCAAAACTGATTTATAAACCGATTGCGCCGAAGTCGAGACCTTCATCGCACAGCTATTGGATGCGCCATCGCACACCATGCCGGACAAATCGCCAATCATGCTCGAGATCGCCATGCTCACGGTTTTAAAATCGCCTTTGAGCAACCAAGCCACACCCGCAGCCGCGCCCATCGATGCCGTTGTCACCGCGCACAATGCCGATAGTTTCGGTAGTTTGCTGTGAATGTAAATCGCCATTAAATGCGACATCATCAAAGCGCGAGTTAATTGCTCTTTACTCGCCTGTATATGCTCGGCCACCACGACTACCGGCATCGTTGCGGCAATACCCTGATTGCCCGAGCCAGAGTTACTCATTGCTGGCAACGTCGCACCACCCATTCGGGCGTCTGAAGCGGCCGTAGTACGAATCAAGATCTGGCTCAACAAGCCTTCCGACATCAAGCCTGCGGCGATTTGGCGCTGCAATGTCGCGCCAATATGTAAACCAAACGTGCCCTTCATGCCTTCTTGCGACAAAGCATCATTTAACACGCCAGCCGCGTCGATAAAATCAATCATTTCTAAGGGTGCCAGCGTGGCAAAATCATAAACATCTTGCGCTGTCGCACTGGCAATATCGTAAGCGGCGGCAGCCGTTGCTGCGCCCACATCCGCCAATTCAAAAATAACGTGGCCATTGTGCTCAATATAAATAACTCGGGTATGGCTATCGGCAATGCGTACCTTGGCCCACTCCTCACCGTGAAACACACACGCTTCCGAATACAAAATATGCGGCACATTGGCAATCGATAACTCAACGCGCTGCTCGGCAATCATCGCCTTGCCCGCATCCACTTGCGCCTGTGTTAAGCCTTTGAGCACTTCCAATTTGCCATCTGGGTTGCCAGCCAATGCACCCACCGCAGCGGCAATTTTTAACCCAACAGTACCGGTACCTGGCACTGCGACGCCCATGCCGTTTTTCATTAAATTGGCCGACACTTTGGCTTCAATGCGCTCTGGCGTTTTTGCCAAATGCTGCGCAGCAATTGCTGAAGCTAAAGCCAAAGAAATTGGCTCAGTACAGCCCAATGCCGGTGCTACTTCGTGCTGAACTGCTTTAATAAATTCTGGCCATAGGGCGTGTGAAGAAGACATATTCATGCGTTTTTAGACCTTTTTGATGTCAAATATCTCAGCATGCTGCTGCGTGGCTGGCATGCTGCACTGAGGTTTAATGGGTATTGGTTTTTAGATAGCGATACAGTGTGGGCTCAGAAATCTCCAAAATCGCCGCCGTTTTAGCCACAAAGCCACGAATTGAAAACAAACCTCGTTGCTCTAAATCTTTCACGACTTGGGATTTCTCATCGGCCGACATCCGCGATGGCGTAATCGGATATTGCTCTAGCACACTGTGTAAAATTTCTTGCCCAACATCGTCGACCGATGCCGACAACAATTCTTGATGCTGTTCGGCCATATCCGCTGGAAGCAGCTTATTGACCGACTCTTGCAACTCAAGCAAGCGCTTATCATCGGTATTCACGCAGAGCATAGCTGCGGCTTGACCATTCTCGCCTTTAATAATCAAGGTCGAAGAGCGCAGCAAAACACCACCTCGCGTTTTACTGCGGTAATTCAGTTTGTAGCTCACGTCGCTGACCTGCATACATTCTTGCAGCATGCGCAGCGCCAAATCGGTTGCTGGCGCCCCAACGGTGCGACCCGATAAATGACCATGGCTAATCGCCGCAAGCGACGCATTTACATCCGATAAATCATGCACGACGACTTCAGAATCTTCACCCAACACGGCGGCAATAAAGTCGACCAATAATTGGGCATCTATTTGTATTTTCATCACGTCGTGCACAATAAAATTTATCTCATCGAAAGTATATCAATCTTAATGATAAAAAATCAATCACAACTTGACGGTAAATTTTGTTACTTTTTCGGGCTTTTTCTTCACAAACTGCAGATTAAACTCGCATCTAGCTTGGATTCTCGCCCAAACCAGACCAGCGCCGACCAAGTCGAGCAACAGACTCAAACCACGATAAAATAAATAATTATTCTCACGAAACTATATTTATCGACATCCAGCCGCCTGCACAGCAGGCGTATTTGGCCAAGCTCGCGCGATCAAGAAAAAAAAACCCGCGTGATAAACGCGGGTTTGAGCGAGCCATTTCACCGTTAAAAATCGGGGTGAATGCATTGAATAAAATTAAAGTAATTTTTTAGCCACCGCAAAAAATCGCACCAGTTCTAATTGATTTTTATTGGATGCTTGGCGAAATTTGCCTTTTAACAAAGACTTCGCCTGCTCTACCGCGCCCGATTGATGCTCAATCACCACTTCTGCGGCACAAAAATGAAATTCAGAATGCGCTCGGCATACCATATTAAATTCTGGAATTTGCGAATACTTCAAGCTGCCTTCACCATACAGCCACCGACCCAATTCACATTGATTATCTTGCGATAACAAAGCGATATCGAGTTTTTCGGCATTTGCTCCGGCTAATTCATCACTTAAGCGCGTTTTCCATGCGGTATGCGCCGCCAAGGCTTGGCTTAAATTGAGTCCATCGAGATTATTTTCTTCTGCAGTCAGCACCAGCTCTTCGGTATCTTCTGCATCATTGTTAATATCACGACTCGATAATTTTGCTCGAAGCCAACTCATCAATGCCATATTTAATTTATATCCGTTGTTGTTAGTCAAATTGAAAACCAGCGCAGCATTAAAAAGTAGCCGTTCTTTTTAATGCGATCTAGCAGGGCAAACAGTAAAACAATGATTAAAAATCAACCACTGCCAGCCCTTTATTTTTCAGCATTTTACTTGACTTCCAACAGCATAAATCAAAGGAAACGGCAGAAATAAGTTGTAATATTTACCATGCAAAACAGCGTTTAATTCAATCAGCACGCATTTAATTGCCACGCCACAATTGATTATTCCAATTGCATTCAATACTGCAGCGTGGCGTTGATTAAATGTTTAATTCAATTTATTCGCGTTTAAACAATGCGTCCGTGCGTAGCAATCGCAAACCATTGGCCACCACTAATAAACTGGCGCCCACATCGGCAAAAACCGCCATCCACATGCTGCCGTAGCCGAGCAAAGTTAAGATTAAAAACAGCAATTTAATCCCCAACGCCAAGGCGATGTTTTGCAACAAAATACGGTGGGTTAGCTGCGATAAGCGGATAAAACGTGGCAATTTGCGTAAATCATCGTCCATTAACGCCACATCGGCGGTTTCAATCGCCGTGCCGCTACCAGCGGCGCCCATCGCAAAACCAATATCGGCGCGCGCCAAAGCAGGTGCGTCATTAATCCCGTCGCCAACCATGCCGATTTTTTGGCTTGATGTGAGCTGAGCTTGCTGTGCCACAATCAGCTCTAATTTATCTGTCGGCAATAAATCGCCTCGAGCTTCATCAATGCCGACTTGCTCGGCAATACTGCGCGCGGTGTGGGCATTGTCGCCCGTGAGCATCATGGTTTTGACCCCCAAGGCATGCAGCTCAGCAATCGCTTGGCGGCTACTGTCTTTGACCGTATCGGCCACAGCAAACAAAGCCAATACCCCTTGCTCGCTGGCCAATAAAATCACGCTTTTACCTTGCGCTTCCAGTGGCAACAATTGCGCCTCAAGCTCAGCCGAGCACCAACCTTGCTGATGAATTAAACGATGATTGCCTAAATAATAGCGCTGACCCGCAATCGTCCCTTCTACGCCCAAGCCAAGCAAAGCCGTGAAACCACTCACCTCTAACAGTGCTACATCTTGGCCAGCCAGCGCCAAAGCGCGCGATACCGGATGATCTGAGCGCTGCGCCAAACTCACGGCTAATTGTTCAACCGCGATGCCTTGCGCCGCGCTGGCCGTTTGCTGCGCCGGCGTTTGCAAATCAATAAAATCGGTTTGCACTGGCTTGCCATGCGTCAGCGTGCCGGTTTTATCGAGCGCAATACACGCCAGCTTGCGGCCTTCTTCTAAATACACCCCGCCCTTAATCAAAATACCGTGCCGCGCTGCCGCTGCTAAACCACTAACAATCGTTACCGGCGTTGAAATCACCAAAGCGCAAGGGCAAGCAATCACTAATAAAACCAGCGCCTTATACACCCACGCCAGCCAATCCCCAGCAAAAAACAAGGGCGGGAGTATCGCCACCAAAAGCGCAATCGCAAAGACGATGGGGGTATATACCCGTGCAAATTGATCAATAAAGCGTTGAATCGGCGCGCGTGTTCCTTGCGCAGCTTCTACTGCATGAATAATCCGCGCCAACGTGCTATTACTGGCCAATGCTGTCACGGTAAATTCAAAAGAACCGGCCTCATTAATACTGCCAGCAAATACCGGATCACCCACGCCCTTATCCACCGCCAAACTCTCGCCGGTAATCGGCGCTTGATTAATCGTTGATTGCCCAGCGCAAATTTGCCCATCCACCGCGATTTGCTCGCCCGGTTTAACCCGCACGCGCTGACCAATTAGCAGCGATTGCGCAGGGACATCCAGCCAACTGCCATCGTCTTGCTGCACTGTCGCCTTATCCGGCGCCAGTCGTAGCAAACCTTGAATTGCATTGCGTGCCCGATCCAGCGATTTGGCCTCGATTAATTCAGCCACAGTAAACAACACCATCACCATCGCCGCCTCGGGCCACTGACCAATCAGCATTGCCCCGGTCACAGCAATACTCATCAAAGCGTTGATATTTAAATTGCCATTGCTGAGTGCAATCCAGCCTTTTTTATACGTTGTTAAGCCGCAAGCCAAGACCGCCAGCAGCGCCAAGCCTGCCACCAACAGCGTTGGTCCATCGAGCCAATGCGTCACTTCAGCGGCCAAAGCCGCCACCCCCGCTAGCGCCAAAGGCCACCATGGCTTTACCGGTGCGTCAGTGGCCACCGCCTCGCCCAGCTCGGGCGTAAAGCCCAAGCTGCGAATCGCCGCCAAAATGGCCTCAAGCGCTTCGGGCTGATGCTGCACCGTCAGCACCCGCTGCATGAGGTTAAATTCCAAACCCGAAACCGCCGTCATCGCGCCGAGTTTTTTACGCAATAAAGCCTCTTCGGTTGGGCAATCCATTTGCATAATGCGAATCGGCGTTTGCGCCCAACCATCAGCTGTTAGCTCAGCTGCAGCCAAGGTGGTCAATGCCGCGCCCTCGCTATGCCCCGCACAACACGCCGCATGGCTGACCGAGGAATGCGCCGCATGCGCGGAAGAATGTTGACGATATTGCGACATAAGGCAGCTCCAACGATTAAACATTAAATACATTACACACCCTGAAGTTACTATAGAGTCAACCGCTAAAATCAACGTTGTGCAGTATTGCAAAATTTAATTCAGTAGATCGTGAAAGTGTGATCGTAAAGCGGGCAAATTTCAGGGTTTGCGCACGCCCCACCATCGCAACAGCGTGCGCAAATGCGCACCCTAAAAACCCTAAATTTCACCGTGTGCAAACCTGCAAAATTTGCGCGCGCGGCTACCAAGCCATTTGAATCAAGCAATGCGACAACACGGATAAAGGAATCGAGAAATGAAAATCGGCGAACTGGCCAAGCTAGCGCAATGCTCGGTTGAAACCATTCGGTTTTATGAAAAAGAAGGGCTACTGCCAACCGCCGAAAGAACCATCGGCAATTTTCGCGTTTATGGCCCGGCGCATATTGAACGGCTGCGCTTTATCCGCAATTGCCGCGCACTCGATATGAGCCACGAAGAAATCCACACCTTGCTGCGTTTGGCCGATCAAGGCGGCGATGGGTGCAGCGCAATTAATGATGTATTTGACGAGCACATCGCCCACGTCGACACCCGCATCAAAGAGCTCAAACAACTCAAACAACAACTCACCGAGCTACGCCAACACTGCCAAAGCAATCACAATCCTTGCGGGATTTTGCAAGGCTTAGCCGATATGGAAACCCCCAGCAAATTGGATAAAAAACGCACGCATCTTGGGTGAAATTTAAGAGCTCGATTTAAAATCGATCGTGTACAAATCCACCAGATTTACGCACACCGCACCATCGCAACCGCGTGCGCAAAAGCGCCCCCTACCAATCACGCACACCCAACCCGCATGACCGTAGGGTGTGCAAATCCGCAGGATTTGCGCACGCGGATACACCGCAAAACAAGAACACGCCGACCGTGAAGCCATCCACCATCGCAACCGCGTGCGCCAAGGCGCACCCTACACAATCACGCAAACCCACAACCGCACGCTGATGCAGCATATATTTCATGGCAACAACAAAACTTGCATCCTCCTGCTATTGGCTAAAAACTCGCGATTAAAACAGTCAATATCAAATTAAATCCTCCGCCGAGCCATAAAGGTCAACGATTAAAATTGTTACTATTCAAATGCGCAAAAGCAAAAAACCCTCATTCGCCTGATTTACGTCACATTCTGCGCGACAAAATGAAATTACTCATGAAGTAAACATCAAGCAGTGTTAAAATTTGATGACAATTTTCAACATTCAAATTTGATTGGATTGTGCGCTCAAGCATTCGTAGTTAAAAACACCGATTTCTAATTGATGCATCGGCCACATGGGGCAGATAGCCCCGATATTGCCGCAAGAAAAACAATCGTCTGTTGCTAATTACTTCAACTGATTTAAATTTTATTTCATTCAGAAATTGATATTTAAAGATGTGGTCCAAGACTTACTAGATCAAAAAAGCAATTAATCTCAATGACAAAACGCGTTGCCATCATCGGTTATTCTCACAGACTGCCTAATTCAACTGGTAATAGCTACTGGGATAATCTTCTCAATGAAGAACATCTCATTACCGAAGTCGAGGCTGGCCGCTGGTCTAAAGAAGCTTTTCTTCACGCCAATAAAAACCACGCAGGCACCAGCTATACCTTTAAAGCCGGTTCAATTGGCGATATTTCTGGTTTTGATGCGGGCTTTTTTGGCATTGCCCCGCGCGAAGCGGCGCAAATGGATCCGCAACAACGCATTTTGCTTGAGCTCAGTTGGGAAGCATTAGAAAACGCCGGCATCAAGCCATCAACGATTCGCGGCAGCCAATGCGGCGTGTATATTGGCATTGCCAGCGCCGATTATTCCTATCGTTTAGCCGACGATTTGGCCGCGATTGATTCAGCCGTTGCCACGGGTAACACCGCCAGTATCGCCGCCAATCGACTCTCCTACGCGCTCGATTTGCGTGGCCCGAGCATGGCGATTGATACCGCCTGTTCATCCTCAATGGTGGCTTTTCATCAAGCCTGCCAATCGATTCTCTCTGGCGAAAACAGCCAAGCTTTAGCGGGCGGCATTAGCCTGCACTTGCACCCTTATGGCTTTATTATTTTCTCCAAAGCCTCAATGCTGTCCAAAAAAGGCCGCTGCAATGTCTTTGATGAAGCTGGCGACGGCTATGTGCGCTCAGAAGGCGGCGGGATTTTTGTCTTAAAAGATTATGATTTAGCCCTTGCCGATGGCGATCCGATTATTGCCGTGGTCGCGCATTCGGGCGTCAATACCGATGGCAAAAAAAATGGCCTCACCGTACCCAGCTGCACCGCGCAAGCCGAGCTACTCAAGCAAACCTATGCTAAAGCCGGCATCGCAGCCAGCGAAATTGATTATCTCGAAGCGCATGGCACCGGCACCGCCGTGGGCGATCCCATCGAAACCCGCGCCATTGGCCTCGCGCTTGGCCAGCACCGCAGCAGCGAATCGCCATTATTAATTGGCTCGGTCAAAAGTAATCTGGGCCATTTAGAAGCCGCCTCAGGCGTCGCGGGTTTAGTCAAAGCCTTGCATTGCCTGCAATACCGGATGGTGCCAGCGACGATTGGCATTAAAAAACTCAATCCAAAAATTAAATTTGCTGAGCTCAACCTTAAGGTTGTCACCCAAGCGCAGCCATTAAAAGCCACTGGCCGCTTAGTGATTGGGGTGAATTCCTTTGGTTTTGGTGGCGCCAATGCCCATGTGATTTTAGAAAGCGCACCACAGCACGCGGCCAGCGCGTCAGCCGCACCAGCGCAAGCGTTGCCGATTATTTTAAGCGCCCGCTCCGCCGCTGCCTTGCCCGCGGCAGCCAGCAATCTGAATGACTACTTGGCCAAAACGCCCGATTTCAACGTTTATGATCTGGCTTACCAGCTCACTCTGCGCCGCGAACAACACCCGCATCAAGTGATGGCGTTTTGCCAAACGCCAAGCGAAGTCAGCGCATTTTTAAGCCAAGTCATTGCGCAATCAGAGCCCGTGCTCGGCGGCAAAACCATCGCCAAGGCGCAAGGGCCGGTGTTTGTTTTCTCTGGCAATGGCTCGCAATGGGCCAGCATGGGCCGATCTTTACTCGCCAGCAACGCCGTATTTCAACAAGCCATTGCTGAAGTCGACGCGCACTTTATGCCGCTCAGCGGCTATGGATTACAAGACGAAATCGCCGGCCGCAATGGCCAAGATAGCGACAATCGTTACGCACAAACCGAGATCGCCCAACCCGCGCTGTTTGCAATTCAAGTTGCCCTAGTGCAAATGCTGCGCAGCCAAGGCATTACACCGTCGGCCGTAACAGGGCATAGCGTCGGTGAAGTTGCAGCCGCATGGGCCGCTGGCGCACTAACGCTCAAAGACGCCACCGCAGTGATTTATCATCGCAGCCGCATGCAAGGCAAAACCAAAGGCAGCGGGCAAATGACCGCCGTAGCCATGGGCGAAAGCGAAATGAATGCGCTATTAGCCGAATGCGGCCTCAATATTGCGATTGCGGGTATTAATAGCGCGCGGGGGATTACATTGGCTGGTGAAGTCAATGCCTTAAGCCAAATCGAAGCGCAACTTGCCGCGCGAAACATTCGCTTTAAACGCTTGGATTTAGATTACGCATTTCACAGCGCAAAAATGGATCCAATTGAAAACGATTTAATTGCCGCGCTCAGCGACATTAAACCGCAATTAAATAGCATTGCATTTTATTCCACCGTAACCGGCGAATTACTCAGCGGCGAGAAACTCAATGCCCAATATTGGTGGCATAACATCCGCCAACCGGTGCTATTTGAAAATGCCATTAACGCGATCAATCAATCTGGCGCCAATGTCTTTTTAGAAGTCGGTCCACACAGCGTATTGCGCTCATATATTTTAGAAACACTAAAAAATAATGCTTGCGAAGGTTTAGTGCTTGGCACATTAAGCAAAACCGAACATTGCGAAAATAAAGTCTTTAGCGCCATGGCCAGCATTATCGCCAGTGGTTGCGAAATTGACTGGGCAACGCAATTTCCAACGCCCGGGCAATTTATGCAATTGCCCAATTACCCGTGGCAACGCGAACGCTTATGGGTCAATAGCAGCACCGAATCGCTAGGGCAACTGAGCCGCGACATGCTGCACCCGCTATTGGGCTACGCGCTCAAGCAACACACTAGCAGCTGGGAAAACCAACTCGACACCATCAAAAACACCGTACTGGCCGATCATGTCGTCGGCGACGCGGTGGTTTTCCCCGGCACTGGTTATGTTGAGCTGGCGCTGGCAGCGGCCAGCCAGCACACCCAAAGTGCATTGATTGAAATTGAAGAATTAGAAATTCTCGCACCACTGATTTTGGCCGAATCCCCTACCAAGCTGGTTCGCACCGTCATTAGCGGGCAACAAATCCACATCAGTGCGCGGGACTATTGTGGTGAAGACTTATGGACCAGCCATGCCAAGGCGCGCATTAAGCCCGAACCCAATGCGCTATTACTCGCGCAAAGCCACATTCAAATTCCGCAGCGCTGCGTCGACTTTAACGGCGCCAGCCATCAAGCCCTCACCCAAGCGGCAGGCTTAGATTACGGCGCGGCATTTTTGTGTGTTGAGCACGGCTGGATCGACGGCAATCAAGTGACTGCCAAGCTGCAATATCCAACGGCACTGCAAGCCGAGCTAGCTGATTATCACTTGCACCCTGCGCTACTCGATTGCACATTCCAGCTGATTATTCAGCTATTGCAAGACGAAATGGCGGCGCTCTCTGGCGTAGCGTTTGTGCCCACCAAAATTGGCCGAATTGCTTTTGCCAGCAACAGCAATCCACCGGCTTTGGCCCAGCTCACATTAATTCAACGTGCGCCGCATTCTTTAACCGCAGATTTCATTATTTGCGACGCAGCGGGTGAAGTGATTGTCGCGATTAAAGAAGCGCGCTTTCGCAGCGTTCGGCTGCGTAAAACCCAGCACGATGCCCTGCATCTGTTGCACTATCGCGGCCAAGCCGCACCTTTACCGGCGCAGCAATTGCCACAACTGCCTGTTAACGCACTGGCTGCTAGCCTGCAGCAACACGTTGCCAGCTTAAGCGAGCAAGCCGAGTTTAATCGCTATTTAAACGAAGTCGAGCCACTGCTCGACAGCCTTGCTAGCCATAGCAATATCGAGCTGCTGGGCGAGCTGGATGCGGCCAACAATTCTGAGCGCTATCTCAACTGCTTGGCGATTGCCGCCAAAGATCAGCTGATTGAGCGCCATGGTGATCAATGGCAACGCAGCGCCAATAGCGACGACGGCATTAGCGCCAATGCCATTTGGCAAGTGTTGGTCAGCGAATACAGCGCGTATTTCCACAGCATTCATGCCATTGGTTTGGCCAAAATTCGCCATCAAGCCGACTTTGATCCGAGCGCCGCGCAGCCGCATCTCGCCGCCAGCGATTATCCAAGCCTGTGGCGCGCCGCTTTAGGTGGTCAACGCCAACAAGCGCTGGCTAAACACATCGCCGATTTACTCGCCGAGCACGCAGCGATGCTCGATATTGGCCAACGCCTGAGTCTGTTAGAAGTCGCCGCAGGCGCACCGATTTTTGCCCAAGAAGCCGCCAGCCAACTCGATTTAACCCACTGCGACTATGGGTTTGCCACACCATCAGACGACACCTTGGCCGAGCTCACGCAATGGCGTCAGCAGCTGCCGGATTTACGCATCGAGAAAATCCCAGCCATCGAGCAAATCGAGCGCAGCGTGCCACACGGCGTTGATCTGGCGATAGTGAGTCTGGACTTTAGTGATGTCAGCAGCGCCAAAGCCGCCATCGCTTATGCCAGCGCGCAATTGGCACCACAAGGCAAGCTCTTACTGATTGGTCGTCATCGTTCGCAATGGCTGGATTTTATTTGCGCCGATCTCGCTCAGCCACTGGAAAGCCCGAGCGAATACTGGGCCAGCCACCTCAGCCAGCAAGGGTATTGCTGTGCCGAGCTAATTGAAGCTGCGCCTGATCGCTATACTGACTTGTTTTTCCAAATCGCGACTCTAGATCAGCCCGCGCCGATGGTGGCCACGGCCAGCGATATCACGCCTTGCCTCATCCTTATCGATCCATCGCAAATCGACGATGCAGCGCACCAAGCATGGCTGGCTGAACTGCAGCAACAACTGAGCGTTCAAGGCATCACTGCCGAGCTGCATCAGGCCAGCACCGAGCAGCCGCTCAATGCCGTTATCAGCCAATTATTTAGCGCGCAACGCGGGCATATTATTTTGCACCCGGGGTATCGCCCTGCAAGCGACAGCTTAAGCGTGCTAGCGCAACAAACCCAACGCTGCGGGCAATTGGCGCAATTACTCAGCGCCGTCGAGCACAGCCAATGCGCCGCTGATTGCTGGATTATCACCCAAGGTGCCACCGATCTAACGCCGGCCGCGGCAGCCACAGAGCGCGCCGACAGTGCGCTTTGGGGTTTTGCCCGCACTTTACTCAATGAAGCCAGCGATGCGGCGTTTCACTTAATCGACTTTGCCAACAACAACTCGGCGATTCAGACCGCCGCATTAGCGCGAGAAATCGCCGCGCAAAGCCCCGAGCAAGAAGTCATTATCGACGCCAATGGCGCGCGCTTTGTGCCGCGCCTGCAGTTAGTTCAAGCGGCGCATAGCGAAAAATCCGCCGCCAACGACGGCGAAATCATCCAGCTTGGTTTTGAATTCCCCGGCCAATTACGCAATTTGCGCTGGGCCGCCACCACGCCTGCGCCGCTGGCTGCCGATCAAATCGACATCGACGTTGTGGCCACTGGGCTTAATTTCCGCGATGTGATGTATGCGCTGGGTTTACTCTCGGATGAAGCAGTCGAAAACGGCTTTGCTGGCCCAACCTTAGGGCTTGAATTTGCTGGTGTGGTGCGCCAAGTGGGCGCCGACGTGGTGGGTTATCAAGTTGGCGATGAAGTGGTTGGTTTTGGCCCATCGAGCTTTGCCAATCGGGTACGCACCCAAAGCAGCGCCATTGCCAAAATCCCCGCAGGCATTTCATTTGCTGCCGCAGCGACGATTCCTAGCGTGTTTTTCACCGTGTACTACGCGCTGCAGCATCTGGCGCGCTTAGAGCCCGGTGAAAAAATCTTAATTCATGGTGCCGCCGGTGGCGTAGGTATTGCCGCAATTCAATTGGCCAAGCACTTAGGCGCAGAAATTTACGCCACGGCCGGTTCGGATGAAAAACGCGCCTTCTTGCAACAAATGGGCGTGCAGCATATTTATGATTCGCGCTCGCTCAGCTACGCCGATGAAATCTTGCGCGACACCGCCGATTTAGGCGTCGATGTGGTGCTCAATTCGCTGGCTGGTGAAGCAATTAATCGCAATTTCTCGGTACTTAAACCGTTTGGCCGTTTCTTGGAATTGGGCAAACGCGATTTTTACGAAAACAGCAAAATTGGCCTACGGCCATTCCGCAATAACATCAGTTATTTCGGCATTGATGCCGACCAAATGATGCAAGTGCGTCCCGCGCTCACCCAGCGTTTGTTTACTGAAGTGATGGCGCTGTTTAGTGAGGGCGTATTGTCGCCATTGCCGTATCAAGTGTTTGATGCCGAGCAGATTGTCGACGCCTTCCGCCATATGCAGCAGGCCAAACAAATCGGCAAAATTGTCGTCACTTATTCGCATGGCCTGATGGCGCAACATGCCGCGCCGCAACCAGCCGCGTTGCAATTGTCGGCTGAGGGCAGCTATTTGGTGACTGGCGGTTTAGCTGGCTTTGGCCTTAAAACCGCGCAATGGCTAGCTGATAAAGGCGCTAAAAATCTAGTGTTAATCAGCCGCAGCGGCCCAAGCGCCCCCGAAGCGCAAGCGGCGATTGCCGCGCTGCGTTTGCGCGGCGTTAAAGTGTTGCCACTGGCTTGCGACGTCACCCAATTGGCCGAACTGGCTCAAGTATTTTCCCACTTTGGCCAAACCATGCCGCCGCTCAAAGGCATTGTGCACGCCGCGGTGGTGATTGATGACGCGCTAATTCGCAATACCGAACCGGCGCAAATCAATAAAGTGCTGGCGCCCAAAATGCTCGGCGCCGATTACTTGCATCAACTAAGCGCGCCGCTCGATTTGGATTTCTTTGTGCTGTATTCATCGGCAACAACGATTTTTGGTAATCCGGGCCAAGCGAGCTATGTCGCCGCCAATCATTATATGGAAGCACTCGCAGAGCAACGCCGCGCGCAAGGCCTACCGGCCACCAGCGTGTGCTGGGGCGCGATTGACGACGTAGGCTTTTTGGCGCGCAATGAAAAAATCAAAGATGCGCTACAAAATCGCATGGGCGGCAAGGCACTGAGCTCTGATCAAGCACTCAATTATCTAGAGCAAATGCTGATCGAGCAAAGCTCGGGCTTGAGCGTGTTAGAGCTTGATTGGCCGGCTTTGGCGCGCTTTTTACCCAGCGCCAAATCGCCAAAATTTAGCGCCATCGCCCGCCGCATGCAAAGCAATGATCAAGCGAATGATCAAGCCAGCGATATTCAAAGCTTGATCGACACGCTAAGCGATACTGAGCTGCACGCTACGTTTGTCAGCATGCTTAAACAAGAAGTCGCGCAAATTTTGCGCGTGAATGCCGAAAAAATCGACGCCAGCGGCTCTTTATACGACATCGGTTTAGATTCGCTGATGGGCGTTGAACTGGTGGTGGCGCTCGAAGAGCGTTTTGGTACCCGCCTGCCAGTGATGGCGCTGAGCGAAAGCCCAACGATTAACAAGCTAGCCGATCGCTTGATTTTGCAGCTTAAACACCACGAAGCCGTCAGCGACGACGCCACATTGGCGCAAGTGCAGCATTTATCTGCCGTGCATGGCGCAAGTAGCGAAACCGATTCACATGCTTTAGCCAGCCAAATCAGCCAGCAAAGCACTACGCGGATTATTCAATGAGTATCACCAGCAAATTGAAAGACCAGCTGATTCAGCAAGCGCTCGAGCGCAAGCTTAAAAACGCCGAAGCGCCCATCGCTCGCCCTGCTGCGCGCGACGATATCCCCGAAGCGTTTTATCGTTTTCATCTGCATCCGGGCTATTTGCAGCTGCGTATCATCAATGAAGGCGCCAAAAAAATGGGCATTGCCAGCCCATTTTTTAAGCAACACGACGGCATCGCTGGCGCAATCAGCCAAATCGACGGCCAGCCGTATATCAACTTTGCCAGCTACAACTACCTCGATTTAAATCAGCACCCCGCAGTGCACCAAGCGGCCAAAGACGCGATTGATCAATATGGCGTTTCGGTCTCGGCCAGCCGCGTGGTCTCAGGCGAGCGGCCAATTCACCGTGAACTTGAGCGCGCCATTGCCGATGCCTATGGCGTCGATGACGCGGTAACTTTTGTCAGCGGCCACGCCACCAATGTCAGCACCATCGGCCATTTATTTGGCCCCAAAGACTTGGTGCTGCATGACGAACTGATTCACAACAGCGCCTTGCAAGGCATTTTGCTGTCGGGCGCCAAACGCCTGCCGTTTGCCCACAATAATTACGCCGCGCTAGATGAAATCCTCAGCACGCAGCGCCGCCAATTTGAGCGGGTATTGATTGTGGTTGAAGGCATTTACAGCATGGACGGGGATTTTCCCGATCTGCCACAGCTCATCGAAATCAAAAACCGCCACCGCGCCTTGCTGATGGTCGATGAAGCGCATTCGTTTGGCGTGATGGGGCCAACCGGCATGGGCATCCGCGAGCATTTTGGCGTGGCTGGGCAAGACGTTGATATCTGGATGGGCACCCTGAGCAAAACGCTATCAGCGTGCGGCGGCTATATCGCTGGCGAATCGGCGTTGATTGAGCATTTAAAATTCTTAGCCCCCGGCTTTTTATACAGCGTGGGCATGCCAGCCCCCGTTGCCGCGGCGGCTTTGGCAGCACTTAACTGTATGCAGCAAGAAAACCAGCGGGTGCAAACGCTACAAGCTCGCGGGCAATATTTTTTGGCGCAAGCCAAACAGCGCGGCATCGACACCGGCCACAGCGCAGGCTTGGCGATTATCCCGGCGATTGTTGGCAGCTCGCTGAAAGCCGCGCGCTTGTCAGCAGCACTATTTGCCCAAGGGATGAATGTGCAGCCGATTTTGTACCCCGCCGTGCCAGAAAAAGCCGCGCGACTGCGATTTTTTATTAGCTGCGAGCACAGCGAACAACAAATCGACGCCACGCTCGACGCACTGCAAGCAGCATTACGCGCATAAATGGCCAAGTATTCGCTGATTGTTCGGCAGCTGATCACCGAGCTATTTGCGCCCAAAGCGCCCGCCATCGAGCAAAAAATCCCGGTCGAGCGCCACCTGATCGAGGATATTTTGCGCGAAGGTCGGCGCAAAAATAATATCCATCTAGTGAGCGAATTTTGCAGCGACACCGCGCAGCAATACCGCAAGGACCACGGCATCTCGCTTACCAGCTGGATTGCCAAAGGTTTAGCCTCTGCGGTTCATGAAGATTTGGCGATTCAATCGAGTTTGCGCGGCAAAACACGGCGGGTGATTTTTCAAGAAGTCGATATCGCCGTGATGATCGAGCGGCAACTCGCCGACCAATCCTACCAACCTTTGCATTACATCATTCGTAATGCCGGCAGCAAAAATCTAACGCAAATCCAAGCCGAATTAAGCCAAGCCAAAACCGGCGAAATCGGCAACGGCGGGCCACTCACCGCCTTGGAATTGGCATTTTTTAAGCTACCAAGCTGGCTTAGAAAACCAGTGTGGTGGTGGCTGCGCTACGACCCCTATTCGCGCAAGCAAATGCTCGGCACTGTGGGTATTACCTCGAACGGCATGTTTGCCAAAGGCGCGGCGGTGATACTCCCCATATCGCCACTAAGCCTAACGCTATCCATCGGCGGCGCCAGCCAGCGCATCGTCGCCAGCGGCGAGCAATTCAAAAGCAGCGAATATATACAACTCAACCTCAGCGCCGACCACGACGTCACCGACGGCGCCCCCCTCATGCGCTTCGCCAACCGCCTAGTCACCCACCTCGAACAAGGTCACCGACGACCCATTGATTCGTAATGCTTCGTCGGGTGCGCCTTGGCGCACCGAGCGATGGTGGTGAACACCATGCCACGTACCGTGGCATTTTTATCGAGCCAAATGGCGTAAAACGTCTCCAGCCAATTGATGTGCGGCGATGCACGACGTCGACGGCATTTGTGCAAGCAATGGTGATCTTGACCCGGAACGATGTTGTAGGGTGCGCCTTGGCGCACGCGGGGCAATGGTGGAGACCTGCGATGCTGGCGCGTGCGCAAATCCTTTGGATTTGCACACCCTACGATAACCCGTCTTACGTGGGGTTTGCCAAATAAAATAATCGGTGTTGCCGCTGGGCTCACCGTGGGCGGCGTAGACCTTGGGCAAGATCGGCACATGGTCGCCGTACCAACACAAGGTGGCGGGTCTGGCTAAGGCGGTGAGTTGCGCTCGTAGTTGCGCCAACATCCGGTTGGCGTTGGCTTGGTGACGCAAATAAATGGTTAATTCTTCGCCGTCTTTGGGCGCTGCGCCGTGGTACACCTGCTCGGCGTCGCCCGCCGCCAATTGCTCTAAATGCAAAGGGCCGTGATTTTCCATGGTGATGACAAAAATAAACGTCGGTTGTGTCGCTGCCGCTAGCACCTCACCCATTTTGGCCGCCACTTGTAAATCATCCACATACGGCATGCCAGCGGGCGGTGGCGCAAAGGCGCTGATGTCGATAAATTCATCAAAACCCAATTGCGGATACAAGGCATCGCGGTGGTAAAAACTGGCGGCATACGGGTGAATGCACACGGTGCGATAACCCTGCTGGCGCAACTGCGCCGCCAATGATGCCGAATACTGGCGGGCAAAACGGCGGTAAGGATTAAATTGATGCACGCCCAATTGCTGCGGCGATAAACCCGACAAAAACGCAAATTCGCTACGCACGGTATTGGCGCCCCAAGCCGGTACTGCCAGCTGGCCGTACTGCAATGACTCGGCGCAAAACCGATCATATTCGCTCAAAATATCCGGGCGAATTTGCGGATAATAACGGCGAAAATCCACAAAAGACTCGCTTTGCACCACCAATAAATGCGGTACCACACCCTGATTCGGCTGCGGCAGCGGCCACGCTGGTGGCGTTAACTCGGGGTGGCGTTGCTCGGCCCAATAATAAGCAAATAAAGTCGCAAAAAACCCAAACTGCTGCTGATCCTGCGTTGGGCAAAACTGCATCGCTGGCACCGCGCGGCGCAATAACTGCACCGCCAATACAACCGCCAACACCAAGCCCGCCCACGCCGACCAATACACGGCGTAGCTGACAGAATTGAGCACCGAATCTTCCAGCGCCACGCCCAAATACAGCAGCGCAAAAAATAGCGCGGTACAAAATAGCGCCTTCGCCACGCCAAAAAAAGGCAGATACAAGCGCGGATGGCGAATCGCATCGGCGATGTATTCAAAATCTTGCACAATAAACGGCTCGCGCAAGCTATGAAACTTGCTATTGCTAATCAGCACCAGCAGCAGCAACAAACCCGTTGCCAACACCGCCGCAAATGCTGGCCGCTGAAACAACGCCAGCTCAAAGCAAAATAAAGCCGCCCAAGCGCACACCAGCAAAGCATTCATTGCCCAAGGTCGCCGCCAAATCGCCTGTGGCCGAGGCTGGGCCAAGCGCTCAATCAACACCGTGGCGGTCAGCCCCAGCGCCACCGGCCAAGCGCAAGCCGACGCCAGCAACCCCCACCCCGCAAGCAATCCATCAAACACGATAACCGATCCAACGCAAAACTCGCTGCGACAACGCCGCGGGCAACACCGCCAACCACCAACTACCCCAATTGAGCGGAAAAGGAAAACTAATCCGCGCCCGATTGCGCTGCAAACCGCGCTGAATATACGCCGCCGCGCGCTCAGGCGACCACTGCCAAGGCTTGGGCCCAGGCATCGCCTCGCACATTGGCGAGGTGACATAGCCCGGCATAATCACATTCACCGCAATGCCCTCATCAGCCAATAAAGCGCGCAAACCCTCGCCATACGCCTTAATCGCCGCCTTACTGGCGCTATAACTTGGCGTCATCGGCAGGCCAAAATACGCCGCCAACGAGCTAACCAAAGCAATCTGCCCCGACCCACGCTGGCGCATCACCGGTAAAAACGCATTCACCAAGGCCAAGGTGGCCAATACATTCACCTCAAATAGGCGCTGCATATCGGCCCACAACTCGCCCTCGGCGGTATCAGACACATTAATATTGACCCCGGCATTGGCAATCAATAAATCCGGCACGTCGTTCACCAAGCAGCGCGCCGCCCATGCTTGCAAAGCGCCAATATCGCGACAATCGAGCACCACCGGCAACACGCTCGCGCCTTGCTCGCGGCAAGCTTGCGCCACCGCCTCCAAGCGATCTGCGCGCTGGCCGAGCAAAATCAAACGCACCCCGCTCGCGGCATACGCCAGCGCCAAAGCGCCACCAATCGCGCCAGTAGCGCCGGTAATTAAAATGGATTGAGCAGACATAAAAGCTTTGTTTAGATGATGGTGTTAAGTGCCTACGGCACGGCGGTTTAGCTTCGCAGTTCGCAACCAGCGCGGAATATACGGTTCACTGCAGTGCTAAACAACAAAAAGCCAACGCAGAGGCGCAAAGGCGCAGAGCAAAAAACCAGCACAGGTTTAAAACGTCGTATTGCTATCGGTTTAAATACGAATTTGGCCTTTCTCTGCGTCTCTGCGTCAAAAGGTTTTCCTTCACAGTATGAAGAGGATATTTTTCAATTAATTGCGCCAAGGCAGAGCGCTCGGCGCTGAGTTGCGCGCTGCTGTTGGCCATAGCCAGCTGTATGCTTTCATTGCAATAAAAGCCACCATTCACTTGCGAGGCCTGCATCACGGTAGCGCGAAAACGCGCAAATAATTCGGCCGATGGCGCAATGCCATTGCACCAAAAATCATCCAGCGCCCCCTGAAAAGTCAGCCCGGCCACATTGTAAATTGGATTGCTCAACGTAATGGTTGGGCAGCCCAATTCAATCGCCAAACTACCCGCCGTACTATTGACCGTCACCATGCCGCTAGCGCGCTCAATTAAATAATTAATCACCCCGCCCTCTAAATACACCATGCGCTGGGCGATATCGAATTGCGCTGCGGCTTGGGCAATAAATTCAGCGTAATTTTCTAAACCATAATCTAAAGGATGGTTTTTAATCACCAACAAACTATCGCTAGGCGCATGGCGGGCAAACGATTGCATCACATGCAAAATAAACTGCTGCATATGCTCAAATTGCGAATGCTGGCGAATTTGTGCATCACTATTAAGCTGCAATGGCATTAAATAAAACGGCGTAGTCGAATGCAATAATTGCGCTATTTTGGCCGATTCGGTTTTTTTATTTATTTTGGCCAATACATTACGCCGCAAAAATCCGGCATATTCAATCGGCGCAATCACCGGCGCATGCGTTTGATAACCCGGATACAAAATTGGATTCCAGCAGCCCGCCAAATGATAAGCCACATCATGCGCCGATCTGACTTTGAATTTGGTTTTAAACATTTGATATTCAAATGAATGCTGTGCCAATAAATCTTGCCCCACTTGCCAATACCAATCGGCATCACGCGGCAACATTGAATTAGCATTCACCCCACCGCGCTCTAAGGTAATCCAATGCGGGCGGAAATAACCTTCTTCAAAAGCATGCACCTCAATACCCAGCTGCTTGGCCAAAGCAATCGCCGGTATATGCACCGGCCGACAATCACCAAACACCACAATATCGCTAATGGAAAACTGCTGATATTTTTGCGCCAAATAATCGCTTAAACCATTCACATCACCACGGTAATGCCAAGCAGGCATGCGCCAATACAAATCATCACCGGCATTAAAATTAAGCTTATAAACCTTATGCCCAGCCGCACGCAATTGCTGCGCCAATTCTCTAAAAAATGGCGAACAAATACCCTGCAATAAAAGAAATACTTTTTTATTCATTCGATCCTAAAACAAGCCAACACATACAGTTTACGTAGGGTGGAATAAGCAAAGCGCATTCCACCAAAACCAGCGCACCCCCATGCCCTCACCGAGCAACGCCGCCCAATCGGTGAACGGCGGGGGGAATGCGAGCGAACAAAGAATGCGGGGGGAACGGTGCGGGTAGTGATGCGGTTAGTGGTGCGGTTGGTGGTGGAATGCGCTTCGCTTATTCCACCCTACACTCACCAACTCCCCACTCCCCAACCTAGCCCCACTCCCCACCCACTCCCTACTCATCGGCCAAGGCCATGGCGCGGCGGATGATGTCGGGGGCGATTTCTCGGGGCTCGCCGCCGTGGCCGGATTCGTGCTCATACACCAACGATTCAATCGGCCCGGCGCGGTCGCGCGCCAAACTGGCGTCCAACTTAAAATGCGCGCAAAGCGGCACAAAATACTGCTTAAAATGAAAAAAATCCTGCGTGTTTTGCACATACAAACAGCGCATATCGGGGCTGGATTCAATCGCCACAATCGCATTAAATTGCGGATCGCCCTGCGCCAAAACGCTGGGATTATTTTTATTCGGAAAACATTTTTCAACAAAATTGGTAAACAAACGCGCCGGCTGAATTTGCCACAAATGCGTTTGGGTATTAATCGCCACGGCGGTAGCGTTTTTTAAGCGCGCCGCCAATTGCATCGCCGCAAAGCCCCCCGCCGACGAGCCATAACTAATCACCTGCTTTGAGCTCAAACCCAATGATTGCGCCACATGCTGGGTAATTTGCGTTAAACCATTCAGGCCATCAATCGACTCCGTGCCCAAATACCACGCCGTTTGCGGCCCGGCGGGCAAATAATGGCAAGGATCAGAAATATACAAAACGCTACCGGGGAATAAATGCGTAAACGTCAGCCGATCAAACTTGGGAATCGGGTGCCGATTGGGCGTACGCAAACCCGACAACACCACAAACAAATGCTCGCCTTTTTGCGGTGCAAACATGCAATCAAAGCGCAAACCATCCATTGCCACGCTAAATCGACCATGCGGAATAATCGCTTGGCTAAATTGGGCAAAATTGGCGAAATGAAACTGCTCTGGCTCTAATAAAAACAACAACTCACGGCGCAGTTTTTGTTTTTGATTCCTCAGCGCCGTCGTTTCTGGCTGCCGTATCAAAGCCCACAATTGCTTGGATTTATGATAAATCGGCATACTGTTACGCAGTATTGACTTGCACTGCTCAAACCAGCGCCGCCCGTAGGCAATACCCCTAGCTTTTAGATTCAAAATTGCGCCAACCCCATTAATTGCCGCCGAATCTTATGCCACCAGCGCGGCCTAGCCGCTGGCGTATCACGCCACGCCATCAATTCATTGAGCACTTGCTCGGGCGACGTATATTGCCCGGTAATCCGGCTGATATAGCTCGGATATAAAATCAACGCCGCCGCCACCAGCTCATCCAAATTGCGCCGAGTAGTGCGCCGTGAGCACTGCATCTTGTCATCCGTTAGCCCCCAACCGGCATAAAACGGCATACCCCACACCACCACCGGCACCTGCCGCAGCAAAGCCTCAAAACCCGTCAGCGACGTAATCACATGCACCGCATCCACCTGTGCAAATAAATCTGTTACCGCAATATGCTCAACCACCTCATCGCACCATTGCTCGGCCGCATGCTCATCCAAACCTTGCGCGCGCAAACCCGCCAACACATCGGGATGCGGCTTATACACCACATACGCATCAGGATTGGCCGCGCGCACCGCCTGCAACAAACCCATATTGCTGCACACCTCGCCCGCGCCAAACCGAATCGACGCATCCCCCTCAACCTGCCCAGCCACCAATAGCACCCGCTCAGCTTGAGGCCGCTGCCAACCTTGGCTTTGCCCCACATTGTATTTAGTCAGCCCCGCCGCAACGATGCGCTGGCGCAATGCCTTGGCGCGCAACTGTAAAGCGCGGTCTAGCGTTGCCGTTTGCAATAAATGCTCTAAATCAGACGGCTGAGTGGCATCAAAATAAATCCCGCTGCGATCAAACACCCAAGACATTGGCGCAATCAAATGCGCGCCCAAGCCCACCGAGCGCAAAAAGCCATCCTCAATACGGATAATCGGATTAGGCAAATCGGCCAACTGGGCATCGTGCTTTTTGCCCCACGCCACAATCGCCGTATCTGCCGCCGGTTGCCGCGAAAACCAGCGCCACATCGACACCGAACTACCTTGGCAAAAGCGCTGCACAATCGGCTGCTTCCAGCGCGAAAAACCATACGCCACCAAAGATTCGGGCAAGCGCGCACGGCAGCGCCGCTGCAAAGCCAAATGCGCCAAAACGCGCTCCACCTCGCACAACTGGCCAGTCTCTGGATCGATATATCGGGGATACGCCACCAAAGCGGCATGAACCAACTGCAATAAACTCACATGACTACGCCGGCTAATCTGGGGTATCTCATCCTGAGTCAACCCCCACCCTGCGTAGAAAGGCATACCAAAGCAACGAACCGGAATACCCCACAGCAAGGCATCAAAACCCATTTGCGAGGTCACCACATACACCCGCGCCGCCAAAGGCAATAAATCCGCCGGATGAATATCATCGGCCAACACCAAAATCCGTGGATTAGCCTGCAACACCGCCAAATCAAAATGCCCGCGCTTGCGGCCAGACATCACCTCGGGATGGATTTTAACCACCACCTGCTGCGCTGGATTTTCGGCCAGAGCCGCCGCCAACATCGCATCAAAATGCGCCGCCGAGCCGCTGCCATACTGAATCGCCGCATCGCCATAGGTTTGATCCACCACCAACACAAATGGCTGAGCAAAATCAGCCGCAGTCATGCGTTGATGATTGTATTTAGACGTTTTGGCCGAGCGCCAAGCCTGCACCAAAGCTTTGGCCCGCGCCGCTTGATCATCCGCCAAAGGCATCGCAATCAACTGCTCTAAACGCGAAGGCCGCCGCGCATCGTAATAAATCCCAACATCATCCACCACAATCGACAACGGTGGCACGCCCTGCCCCATGCCCACCGAGCGCAAAAAACCATCCTCAAGCGCCCAATACGGCAAGCCATGCTGCGCGGCATACTCGCGCGCCTGCCGAGTCGTCGGCCGCAAGCCCCAACCCAACACCGCCGTCACCACCAACGAAGCATCCGCAGCAATTTGCTCTGGCGAATAAATCGGCTGCGAAAAAAACGCCGATTTAGCCAAGAGCTGACGAATTTTTTTGGAAAAAACCAAAAATCCAGAATGATTATTCAAGAAAGCCAATCCAGCTAAAGCAATTAAACAAAATCATAAATTTGCAAAATACCCACCACCTGCTCATCAGAATCCATCACCACCAAAGTGCTGAGTTTTTTCGACTGCATGTATTCTTCGGCAAATGCAAAAGTTTCATTCTGGCCAATCACCCGTGGATTTTTGCTCATGATTTGGCTCACCACCAAAGCATTTAGGTCGGGATAAGCACCAAAAGCACGGCGAACATCACCATCGGTAATCACCCCAATTAATTTGCCTGCATCCATCACCAAAGCCATACCCAAACGCCCAGCCGACAAGGTATGCACCGCATCGCGCATTGCCGTATTCGGTGAGCAAATCGGCAAATTGGTTTTATGCATCACATCGGCCACCCGCGTTAGCAAACGGCGGCCCAAGCTACCACCGGGGTGAAAGCGGGCAAAGTCTTCAACTTTAAACCGCTTCATCGTCGATAAAGCCACCGCCAGCGCATCGCCCATCACCAACGCCGCCGTCGTCGACGACGTAGGCGCAAGATTGTTATTGCAAGCCTCGCTCTCAACACCCACATCGAGCACGGCATGTGCATGCTTGGCCAACGTTGAATTCACGCCGCCAGTCATCGCAATAATTTGATTTTGTTGATACTGCAAAAACGGCAAAATCCGCAGCAGCTCTTCGGTTTCGCCGCTATTGGAAATCATAATCACCACATCCGTCGGGCGAATCATGCCTAAATCGCCATGAAATGCCTCACCCGGATGAACAAAAAACGCCGTCGTACCCGTTGATGCCAAGGTAGCGGCGATTTTTTTACCAATAATCCCCGATTTACCCATGCCAACGACCACTACACGGCCAGTGGCTGCGCAAATCATCTCGGTTGCCACGCTAAAATGATGGTCCAATCGTTCGGCCATTTTTTCTAACTCGGAGACTTCTGCTGCCACCACTTGCCGAGCCAGCGTAAGTACATTGACTGAATCGTTCATTATTTTGTATTCCTATTGCTTAAGATCACTGCGCCACATTCACAATGTGCTGCATAAAACCATCGGCACTATTAAAAACAGCCGCCTTGCCTTGCGCTAATAAAATCCGATCTGCCAACTCGCGAAAAGCACCATGACCACCCGCCGTTTGCAACACTTCGCTAGCCCGCTGCTGCACATAGCTTGGCGCATCGGCCACCGCAAACGACAAACCGCAGCTAGCAAACGCCGGTAAATCAATGCTGTCATCACCCAAGCACGCCGTTTGCGCCGCAGTAACGCCAGCTTGCGCCATGAGTTCGAAGCAAGCCTTGGCTTTGTCTTTAACGCCATACGCCGCCAAACTCACGCCCAAATCGGCGGCTCGCTTACGCAAAGTTGGCGAATCACGCCCAGACAATAGCGCCACCCGCACGCCGTTTTCTTCCAGCATGCGAATACCCAAACCATCACGCACATGAAACCGCTTAAGGCATTCACCCGTTGCATCGTAATAAATGCCGCCATCCGTTAGCACGCCATCCACATCGCTAATCACCAAGCGCACTGCCGCCAATGGATTAACGGCCACCTCGGGTAGGCCCAACATCATCGCGCGCACCCGCTCCAAACACGCCGGGGTATCAACCCCCGGCCCGGTTGGTTCGACTTGCAACATACGAATCGAGAAGCCCGCAGTCAGTAAGCGTAATTGCTCCAAAGACTCGGTTTGCTCCAGCATCGGTACCGGCATTTGCTGATACGCCGCCAACACTGCCGCCCGATACGCATACACGCCAACGTGCTTAAAATAGCGTGCGCTCTGGGCATCACGCGGATAAGGAATCGGCGAACGGCTAAAATACAAAGCCTCGCCTTGATTACCCATCACCACCTTAACTGCGTTTGGATTCAGCGCTTCATCGGCATCAATCGCATGGCAAAGTGAGCCCACCGCCGCAGTCGCATCCGATTGCATCAGCGCCAACAAAGCCGCCAAATCATCGGGCCGCACCAAAGGCTCGTCGCCTTGCACATTCAGATAAATATCCGCAGGAAAAGCCGCCATCACTTCAACCAAACGATCTGTACCCGAAACATGCTCGCTCGACGTGAGCATGGCTTGGCCGCCAAATTGCTGCACTGCCGCCATCACTCGCGCATCATCCGTCGCCACCACCACGCCAGCCACACCGGGCACTTGCATTGCCCGCTCGTAAACATGCTGAATCATGGGCTTGCCCACTAAATCAGCCAGCGGTTTACCCGGTAAACGCGTAGAGCCATAGCGGGCAGGAATCACAATTAAAGCCGTCTGCATTTGCCGTAATCCTTAATCAATCACCAACGGCGGGAAAGATTTAACCAAATCATCAATCGCCTTAATCTGCGCCAAAAATGGCTCTAACTGATGCAAAGGCAAGGCACTTGGGCCATCGCATTTGGCCTCAGCCGGATTAGGATGCGCCTCTAAAAACAGTCCAGCCAAACCCACCGCCATACCCGCGCGCGCCAAATCCAGCACCTGTGAGCGACGACCACCCGAAGCCGCGCCCAAAGATTCGCGCTGCTGCAAGGCATGCGTCACGTCAAAAATAATTGGCAAATCGCCGGTGACTTTTTTCATCACGCCAAAGCCCAGCATATCCACCACTAAATTGTCGTAACCATGGCAAGTACCGCGATCACACAAAATCAATTGCGAATTACCAGCTTCTTTAAATTTTTCAACAATATTGAGCACTTGGCCGGGGCTTAAAAACTGCGGTTTTTTAATATTGATTGGCTTGCCGGTTTTGGCCAAAGCCACCACCAAGTCAGTTTGCCGCGCCAAAAAAGCCGGTAATTGCAAAATATCGCAAACCTCGGCCACAGGCGCGGCCTGCCAAGGCTCGTGCACATCGGTAATGACCGGCACACCAAATTCGGCCTTCACTGCTTCAAAAATCCGCATCCCTTCTTCTAAACCCGGCCCGCGATAAGAATGAATCGAAGAGCGATTGGCTTTATCAAAAGACGCTTTAAAAACATAAGGAATACCCAATTTTTGAGTAACCCGCACATATTCAGCGCAAGTTTTTAATGCGAAGTCTTTTGATTCAAGGACGTTGATGCCACCAAAAAGCGTAAATTTATTTTTATTGCTAACAGAGTTATTAGCATTTTTTGTGAATTCAATCATCAATTATTCAACTGTAAGGTTTTAAGAAAACTTTCAACAACTTCAAGATCTATAGAATAATCCGATTCACGCGTAATAGTACTTACATTGTCATCACAAGAAAAAATTGAATAGTAATATTTGATACCTTTACACAATGCCAAATCACGATAACATCCATGTAACCATTCTGACGAGAATAACTCATAAAGAACTTTCAAGTTTTTAGCATAAACAAGATTAGTTAAACCCGCGCCATGCGGTGCAATTACAATTTCAGCATCCTTGATTAATTCAACTTGCGATGAAAAATTCAACCCAGAGAATGTTACTACTTCGAAATCATATTCTTTCAACAAAGAAATCAAATTTGATTCATTAATTATCCTTCTTTGTGGCGCATCCAATCTAGAGATGTAAACCCGTTTTTTTGCAATAACATCGCTACTATTTTTTACAGTAGACAATGCCAATTTATTGTAAATTGGCAACATTTGCGGAATTATTCTAGGTATAAAAGTAGATGTACTTGGCACAAGTATAGATTTAGCTTTTATTGCCACCGCACCTTCATACTCAATAACTTTTTTCAAATTTAAACCAGCTCGCTCTAATATTTCACGCTGCATTGTAGATAGTCGAGGCGCTAATATAAATGAATTTTTCCTTTTCTTAATTTGATCGAGATAAATCAAAATTGGCATGTAAAAAAAATGCCAATGATAATGATTTTGATGTGACTGTGGCGATGACATAACAAACAAACTAACATCGCCAAAATCTAAAATAGGGCATTGAATATTTACGGCCAGCTCCGTATGGTCAATGATACCAGCTTTATTTAAATCATCTATTCCATAGGAAAAATCATCAACGGGCCTACGATTACTATCTAATATAGAGTGTCTTTTGTCCATTCCACCTTTTCTAGGTAGAAGGTATGAATTTGGAAATTCATACAATCCAACTGTTGAATATTCTGACCTATTCCATTCAACAAAAAATTTTTCATCTGAAGATCCAATTTTTGTAGGTTTAGCTGTGAAATCAAAATTATCGGAATCGAAATTATATCGACAAGACAACTCTGCAACAGACTCACTAAAATCAGACATTTTTAAATTAAACATATATTTATCAAAAAACAACAAAGAACCTTTTAAAAAAGGATTATCAACGACTTAAAAAATAAAACCCTATAGAATTAAATTCAAAAACTCCCTAGGGGCTATACGCAACATAAATACCTACAAAAATCCACATTAAGAACAAAACAAACCATCAAAGTCTTCGCATCTTAAGTAAGGAGCAAGAAAAGAACTCTGATTACAAATAAAAGTTCGAATACTACATGCAGCTAATTTATTTGCGGCATCTGCGATATTAAAAATTTGCACTCCAATTTTCGAGTCCTCTAACTGAGCATTACTTTCAGAATAAAATCGTGCAGTTTCGCCATAATAATTTAAATCCACACCCAAAATTACAATTTCAGATGCGCCTAAATAATGAGCCAATTGCAATGCAAGCATGGTTGTTGTACAACCATAATGATAACCATTATTTAAATTATATGAAAATCCATCTCTAGACAATGGATTTACATAATATGTATTTTTATTTGCCACAATAGCACTATCATCATTCAGATCCAAATCTGAACGTAACACTCTAATTGTATCTGGCGACAACATCGTTGTTGCCATTGCTCTTTTTTCAGGATGATTTAAAAAACGAGCATCGGACACTGTGTAATATTTTTGTGTAAATCCATACTTCTCTTCTAACAGAGTTGAAGCATTCATTCCAATACAAATTTCATTTTTTAATTTTGATAAGTCATGCTTTAAAATCGAAGGTCCATTTCCGAGAATAAAAACTCGCTTCCCTTTTTCAGCATTTTTTAGTTTTTTAATTTTTAAGCGCATTTTCATAAACCTCAAAAAATCTTTTAACCAACTTTGTTGCAGTTAAATATTCAACAAAGAACTGATTTGAAGCAGTTTGATATTCTCTTGTTAAGCTTGGGCTTTTTGCCAATTCGAGCAATGCATCTAATGCGTTATTTTCATCAACATAATAAAATGGTGGCAATACACTTGCATTTGAAACTGCGCTTAACATTGATTTAGATACATGATCAGCAGCATTAATAACTACATTACCCGCACACAAGCCCTCTAAACTCACTTGATGATATGCACCTGTAACAATTTCATCAATTGAGGCATGACAAGTTCGACGCAAATCTAATAAGCTTGATGGATGTAAAGGCTGTTCCAACTGAACTAAATCAATCAAATTGCATGCTTTTAATGCATTTAATGCGACATCTAATTTTTCACTGCATTTTGAATTCCACCGTCCACCTCGATTATGCGATGGCGTAAACATAATTCTTAAAGGCTCGGTGTCTTTTCTTAAATTAATAGATGGCATATCCATCACTAAGTTTGGCACCAATGTGTAATCAGGATATTGCCGTGGTTGATATTGAGCGACAGTCAATTTTTCAACAAAATCTACACCTTGAAATTCACTACGATCAAGATATAAAGGTCCTTCCCTTTTTGGTGAATGCACTTGGTATATACATTTTGCTGTTGGTGCAAATTTCTGTATTAGTTCGCACAATGAATTATCAATTTCATTATGAACATGAATAATATCTGCTGACTTTAATTTTCCATTAAAATAATCAATTACCGATGAAGATGCATTATTAATAACAATCGTGTTATCAATAAATTTACCAAACAACCCACCCTTATCAGGGTAATCTGAAAGACAAAAAGATGTTGACTTACCACCTGCTAAATTAATTGCTTTAGATACTTTACCCGGCGCACCAACCAATGGTGTTCGTGCCAAATGAACTACATTAAAATCTAACATCGATTCGCACTCCATTCATTAATGCTTTTTCAATAAACAAGATCATCGATGCTTGATCTGGTGCTTTTAAAAAATCAACGTAAGTACAAAATATGGATTCAGCAACATAAAGATTACTCATGTTTTTTACTAAGAACTCACAATATTCTTTAAAATTACGACCATTCCAAACTTCATTATTTACATATGCAATAATGCCGACTCCAGATTTGGCATCAATCAATTCTGGCTTGTACATTTCCTTTCCAAATACCGGAACAAAAACATCAATATCTCTAGGGCCTAAGTCTTGAATAAATTTACGAATTGCAATAGAAACACTAGATCCATCAGACTCAATCATTTTAGTTATATACTTTATTCTATTCTCACACTCACCAGCTAATACAATTAGCCCATCAATGAGAATATCAGCTAATCTATCTTCAATTTTGACTAGTTCATCTTGAGTAACAATCAAAATAACTTTCAATGAATCAGATGCAGATCTGATTGCAGCAAGATGCTCTAACATTGGACCAAAAATAAAAACAAAACTAACTTTATTTAATTTATTTTTTTGTGCCAAATTAATTTTATTTAACAGCTGAAGTTGATCTTCATTTTCACCGCCAGTTAATCGATAATAAAGAAGCTCTTTTTGTCTTAAGGGTAAAAAGTCTTTATGCTGCCAACACTGTGTCAATATATCTTCTGCATTTTTTAAATATGCATCAGAAAACAAAAACATTGCTCTCCATTTTTCATTCGAGCTGGGTATTTCACCGAAATCAATCGACTTCTTAAAATCTACAACAGATTTTATGTTAAAAACATTAGCTACTGTCGTAGTTTTTACTAGAGTAGGTGTTGAATTATTCGTTATAATTTTTTCTTTAATTTCAACTTTACTTTCAACCACTGTATCTTTTTTTTGCTCTACTTCATCTACTGCATCTTTTTTTATTTTTTCATCTACAACTGGTGATAAAACATCAGATTTTGGTTTAAACAAAAAAGATAAAAAATTCAAATATTTTGAATCTGCGAAGTATCGATATGGATCTCTCATTAGCTTCCTAATTAGTCTACTGGTTTTACTATGAACAGGCATAAGATATTTTCCTTCAGGAGGTATAGGTAAAATATTTTTATCTGGAATGAAATTTAATACAGGCTTATCACTTAATAGCCCTGCTACTCCAACAACATAAAGATCATTAAGAATAGAAATAATATTTTTTCTATCCTCACAGTCAACTTTCTCAGTTTGCAATAATCTATTTATCTCTTTGTTGAATTGATCAACTTCCCAAGCTTTGACATTGCAATACATACTCTTTGGTAACCACTCTGCAATTCCCAAATGACTCCAGCCAATTACACTTGCTCCATTTGCTATTGCTTCAATCGCTACCATTGAATAAGTTTCAAACAAACTAGGTAAAATTAATATGTCACCAACACCAATATTTTTAGCAATCTGTTTTTTAGTACCAAATCTAAATGACCAATTATTTTTTTTATTTTTCAAATAAAAAACAAACAAACTAAAATCACCCAACAACCTTACGCCAGATTGTTTTGTTATCTCAGGTAAAAAATTTAATCCTTTTAAAGCTTCACCACGACCTAGAAATACAACTTTTCCAGATCCTTTTTTCACCAAAAAATTAGGTGTTGGGTTTGGAAATACAGCTCCGTTAATCTTGCATCCAAATAGCTCCATAGATTTAAATGTTGCTGCAGATGGTGCACTAACGTATTTAGCTCTATTTATTTCATTAATTTCTAAATCAAACTCTACTTCATCATGCTTTAATTGTTGATAATACCTACCTACTGATTTACTACCATGCAATCGAATATGAATGATTTCACTTGGCAAATACATTGATGCACACAATGTCTCTGGCACTTCAACTAAACTTATCAACTGATAGTTTTCTTTTACATATTCAGCCAAGCGAACTCTAAATACAGCTAATGTTTCACTCTCGCGCTTGCAAAATGCAATTGCATTAATTCCAAACTCTTTTAGTTTTTCAATAGCAATACGTGTATATGCACTAACTCCATTATTTGCAGAATCAAATGGATCAACTATTAGATATATTTTTTTATTTACTTCTATCCTATCCATTGAAGGTCAAAGCCCCAATACAACTGCAGCAGCCACCGCAATTTGATACACAATTTGCGTCATATCTTTTACGATTTGGCGGGTTTTTACGTCGATTTTGGGTAATACCAATACTTTATCGCCTTGCGCTACATGATCTTTGACTCGGCTATCGGTAAAGCGACCATCTTGGTGGGCGATAATCACGCGTGAATTATCGGCGTTTTGTGTATAGCCACCGGCGCTTTGAATATAATCATCTAGCTTCATGCTTTGATCAAAAGCGATGGCATTGGGGAATAACACTTCGCCGCTAATTAATACCAATCCATCTTTAATTGGGATGCGAATTAAATCGCCGTTTTCGAGTAATAGATTATTGCGCTGCGCTGAATTGGCGATAATGACTTGCCCGCTCGGCTGTATGCTTTTGGCGCGATCAATCCATTGCAAAATCAATTGCGCTTCTTCGCTACGTAGCCGCGCTTCATCGCTGGTGCCAGATCGGGCGGTGAGCACGCTGGCTTCTAGGCTTTTAAGCGCTACGGCGAGCATTTCTTTTTGCTGCTCTTTAATACTATTGCGAAATAGCTGCGGGCTATTGGCGGCGGCATTAGGGGTATATTGAATTTGCTCAAGTAAATCGCCGACTTTAGCGCCATACGGCAGCACGTATTCTTGGGCGCTCAAGTGCTCGCCTTCAACACGCACCGTGATCGATCCAGGTTTTTTGTCGGCGGTGTATTCAATGGCGTCGCCGTTATTGAGCTGCACCTCGGCCGCTTGCGCTAGCGAGTAGTAATCAATATTTTTTTTCTCGCCCGAATGCCGGGTAATCCGCACATGCGTTGCCGCTACTTGCGGCGCGGCCAAGGCCGCTAGCGCGGCTACGCTGATTTGCGGCTGACTAAATTCAAAGGTTTTGTTATTACTCGCTAGCCCGCTTACCGTGATGGTGTTTTGCCGCTGCGGAATAAAAATCACATCGCCTTCGCTCAGTTGGGTGAGCTGTAATTTACCTTTCAGCAAAAAGTCATACAGATTCACCGTGGCGCGGATTTCATTACCGCGCTTAACTTGCACAGCCAAAAAGCTGCCGCGCTCGGTATCAATGCCACCAGCTTGGTCGAGGTAATACAGCAGGCTGTCCATCGATGTGCCGCTATACATGCCGGGCTTTTTAACATTACCGCCTACAAACACCCGCACTGGCTGCGCTGCGGCTAGGCTGGCGTAATTAAATACATTGGCGCGATACACTTTTTTGATCGCTTGATCGATGATTTTTTGTAAGTCTTGGTTGCGCACGCCGCGCACTGGTATTGGCCCTACATTGGGCAAAAACAAATTGCCTTGCGGGTCGACCACTAATTCGGTGGCGATTTCTACGCCGCCCCACATCACCAGCTGGATATGGTCGCCCGAATTAATCACATAGTCGGGGCTAAATTGGCCTGCGCCATTTTTTGCAAAATTACCTTGGAATAAATTACCGCCAAATACATTGTTGGTGGTTGGCAGTTGGCTTTCTTCAATCAATCGCGCCGAGTCGGCGTAGCTTTTTTCTGCCGCAGGAATAACTGGTGCAGCTTTGGGCTTGCTGCTTAAGCTTTTCTCAGTGGTACTAGCAAGGGTAATCGGGTCTACGCTGCCTAGCGCTTGAGCTAACGGCGTAAGCGCCAACGGTAGTAAGCCAATCAATATTAATTTACGAAACAACATAACGCTTAATCCTTGTGGTCGCGAATAATCGCAACGATTAATTGCACAATACCGGCCACCATAAGTGCAATTAAAATAAATACGATGGTGTTATAAATGCGCCGTGGTTCTAGCGGGTATTCTGGCAATGATGCCGACTGAAACACGGTGATTTTTTTAATATTGCGCGCGGCCTCTATTCGGCCTTTTTCTAGTGCCACCAAAGCAGTGCGATACACTTGCTCGGCCAATTTGGCTTGGCCCTCTAATAATTTGTAATCTAATACCGTTTTATTTAGCGCCGTGCCGGCCGTTGAGGTGAGCTTGGCTTTTTCAGAATTAATTTGTTGCTCTACCGCGCTAATTTGCGCGTCGGTTTCTACCACCGTCGGTGCATCGGCATTGAGGTAGGCCAGCATGGCGGTTTTTTTAGTTTTTAATTCCGCCAAGCGCCCTTCTAGCGTGGTCACAATTCCTGCGGCAGTTTCGGCAGAGTATTGCGGCGAAACCAGTTTGTTTTTATTTTGAAAAGCAATTAATTTACTTTCTTCGGCCAGCATGCGGCTATTGAGTAGCAATACTTGTTTTTCTAAAAATCCCACTTGGTCGCGCGCGAGGTTTTGGCCGATTTGGTTCATAAATACTTCGCCATTAGCAATCATGGCCGCGACAATGGCTTGCGCCATTTTTGGCTCAAACGCTACTGCTTTAATCATTAATACGCCAGCATAATCGTCGTATTCAACGCTAACGCGGCTTAAAAAATATTTATGAAACGATTCTTGCTCGGCTTGGCTATCCCACATCCGGCTGATAATGTCGTTATTCGCATCGCTATAATGCTTGCGCAATTGCAATTGCTTATCTAGCAATCTAAGCATATCTAGCGACAATAAATATTCGCGCAATTGCAATTGGTCGGTACGACCACCGCTATTTACCCCCGACAAAATCGAGCCAAAATCCATCGCTTGCGAGCTGGCAAAATCAGTTCGCTGCACTATCACATGTGCAGTTGATACATAGCGATGTGATGCCAATAGACCCCAATACATTGCCGCGCCAAGGCAGCAAATAAATGCAATCGTAAAAACCTTATATTTCGCTAAAAACAACCCTATATTGCGCACTTGCTGATTCGCTAATAATTTAAATGGCTTAGCGGGGCCGGTTATTGCATTCATTTCTTAATGCTATCCCTATAATTTTTAATGGCGTCTTCTACATCATCAAACCAAAATGCTTCGCCTTGATGCAGCCAAATCCCTGCTTGGCAAAATTGCCTCAGCGTGCCTTCACCGTGCGATACCATAATGATGCCGGCATGGTCGGATAATTTTTTAAACGCTGCTGCGGCCTTGTCTTTAAATGCCGCATCACCTACGGCGGTAATCTCATCAGATAAATACACATCAAAATCAAAAGCTAAAGACATACCAAATAACAGCCTAGATTTCATCCCTGTTGAATAGCTTTTAACCGGCTGATCAAAGGCTTCGCCAATCTCGGCAAAGTCTTGAATAAAGGCAATTCGATTGGCGATTTCGCTCTCTTGGCCGTGGATACGGCAAATAAACTTAGCGTTTTGCCGCCCCGTTAAAGACCCCTGCAAACCACCACCAAACCCCAGCGGCCAAGACACACTACAATCGCGTCGCACCTGCCCTTTAGTCGCCTGATCCACGCCGCCAATAATTCGCAATAGCGTTGATTTACCCGCGCCATTGGCACCAATTAATCCCACATTGGTTTTGGGCGGGATAACAAAATTAACGCCTTTTAATACCCATTTACCAAAGCCATGGTCGGTTTGATAGCGCTTGTGTACGTTCTCTACGCTAATCATGCGGTCATTAGCCTTTGCGAATATCGTGAATGCAAAATCAAACCAAAAAAGATAAACACCAAGGCAAAAACAAATAAATACCCTAGATTAATCTCAGGCAAAGGCCGATAAAATGGGAAAAATCCTTGCCGGATTGACTCAATACCATGCACCAAAGGGTTGTATAACAGATAGCCTCGATAAGGCTCTGGGATTACGGAGACTGGATACATAACAGCCGATAAGAAGTATAACGGCCTCATTAATAAATCAATGACATTTGAAATATTAGGGGTCAATTCATTCGCAACAGAAAGCAATAAGCCAAGCCCCAATCCTGTTAACCACATCACAAAGATTGCTAACATAAACTGCAATGGGTAAGCCGGTAATACATTAAAACCAAATAGCGCCAGCCCAGCAAACAGCAGCACCACCGACAGCATAAAAATAAAGCACTCAACCAAGGCGCGCGCAAAAATCGTATCGACTGCCTTGACTTGCCGATAAGAAAACAAGGCTAAATTGCTCGAGATTGCGCCTTTACACATCGAATACACCCGGCTAAACATAAAATAGCCGACCAAACCCGTTGCGATAAATAAAACCGGCTCTGCCCCCGGAATAGCACGTTTTAAAAAAACGCCCATAATCAAAATAAACAACAATAAATGGGAGATAGGCTCAACCATTAACCACAACCAAGCGATACGACCGCCCGAGATACGAGTCACCGCCTCACGCAAAAACAAAGCCCTAATTACTGAATATTGAATTTCTAAACTGCTACGCATTATTAAATTAAAACCTTGATTCAATATCAATTGCAATTCGCCAGGCAAAGCGAATTCCGCGCTATTAATTCAAATGAATCAATACCGTTTTTTAGATTGTTTCAGATATATTATCTCGATTCGATCCGATATGGATGAAAGTCCCTAGCACACAATTCTTACAACACACTACTCTACAAACTAAAATTTCAATTAAATGATCGATATTTAGACTATATAATTAATTAATTAAATTCTTTCTCTTGAGTTTTTGCATTATTTTCTTGATTTTCATTTTCTTGTTTTACCTTTAATTTTTACTACCACTTAAAAAACACAAGGCCAAATAAAAAAAATTTTCCTAGCAAAAACAAAATCTTAAATCAAATGCTAATATCACCCTCCTTGATACCACCTCTACGTCAGTAAAACCGTAAGTATTAGCACAATCTAATCAACAAAATGCTTACAAAAATTCCGGCAAAACCATGACGAAAACCTTTTCCAGCATGAAAATACATTGTCATTTTTGCAACACTCCTGTCTTATTACGTATCTAATCTAATACCAATCTTGCTTTTGTCGTTATCTGACCTATATGTCACTGCGAATCTCAAACCCTCCGCACTTAACCAAGCTCCTAAACAAATAAAAACGCACCTAGAAAGCAAAGCGTAAATATGCACAGATACATAACTACAGCAAGTGACAGTATTGAGCTTATCTACTAGCATAAAGCCACCTATCTCAGGCGAAAAAGCAATATGGTGACCTTGATCCAACCCCTGATCCAACGTTTACCGCAGGCTGGTTTGTGTACTTTATTACTGGCTTTATTAACTGCTTGCGCAGCCCCTTCTCCACCGATGCCGCCAATGCTGACAGCGAGTCAGCTTTCTTTAAGCACTTTGCCCCAATCGCCTGATTTTGCCCGTGGTGCGTGGTGGCGGGCTTTGCGTGATCCGGTACTGGATCAATTGCTTGAACACGCCTTGGTGGCCAATCCCAAACTCACTCTAGCGGCGGCCAAAGTAGCGGCAGCACAAGCGAACGAGGCGATTGCGGCCAGCGGTAGCGGGCCAACGGTGAATGCGCAGGCGTCTTTTAATCGCCAACGCTATAGCGCTGATGGTTTGATTCCGCCGCCGATTGCCGGGACTTGGCAAAATTATTCGCAAATCGGCGCTAGCCTCAATTACAGCTTTGATTTGTGGGGCAAGATTCGTGAGCGCGTCGCCGCTGCCGCTGGTGCCAGCCGCGCTGCCGAGCTAGAGCAAGCTAGCGCGCAGCAATGGTTGGCCGCCGAGGTGGTAACGCAATATTTAGTTTGGCGCGCCGCGCAGCAAGAAATCATGTTGCAGCAAGCAGCACTGCTCGCCAGCGAGCAGTTAGCGCAAAAAAGTAAAACCCTAAAACGCGCCGGTTTAGTCAGCCGCGACGCGCAAAATGAACAAACCCTACTCCTGGCCGAGGCGCGCACCGCGCTGATTGCGGCGCAACTGGCCAGCAGTAACGCACAAGCGGCATTGGCGGCGCTCACGCTCACTCGCCAAGCTGATTTGGCGGCGCAAGCCCCGCGCGCTTTGCCGGCGTGGCCGATTAATACGAACGATTTGCGGCTCAATCAATTGGCGCAGCGCCCTGAGTTACTCGCAGCCAAATATCAAGTGGAGAGCGCTGCGGCTTTAGTTCGCGCGGCACAGGCGGATTTTTATCCGGATATTTCTTTATCGGCACTCATTGGTTTGTCGTCTTTATCCACCGCCACCTTGTTTGATTCAGCATCGCGCCGCTTAGGCGTAACGCCAGCCATTAGCTTGCCAATCTTTGAGGCCGGCGCTTTACAGGGGGCGCTGGATTTGCAGCATGCCCATTACGCATCGGCGATTGCGATTTATAACCAAACCTTGCTCGATATCGCCAATGACAGCGCCAGCAGTTTGGCGCGCCAACAGGCGGCGCTCAAAATCGAAACCGAGGCCAAACTCAGCGAAACGGCGGCCGAACAATTGGCCAATAGCGCCCGCTTGCGCCAACGCGCCGGTTTGTCGCCAGCGAGTGACACCTTGCAATCGCATTTGTCGCACGTGAATTCGCGTTTATCTTTATTACAGGCGCAACGCGACCGCCTGATTGCCCAAACCAGCCTGATCCGCGCCATGGGCGCAACTGACTCGAAGGAAACCCCATGAGTGAAACGTTGACCACCCCAAATACATCTGCCGACACCCCCAACGTTGACCCGCATCGCCGCCGCCGCTCGCTCATCGTCGCCAGTTTGCTGCTGCTACTGATTGCTGGTGCGGTGTTGTTGTATTGGCTATTGGTGCTGCGTTATGAAGAAAGCACCGATGATGCGTATGTGGCGGGCTATGTCACCCAAATTGACTCGCGGATTGGCGGTACAGTCAGCGCAGTGTATGTACACAATACCGATATGGTTAAAGCCGGTGATTTACTGGTGAGCTTAGACGCCAGTGATGCCAAGCTGGCCTTAGCGCGGGCAGAGTCGGCGTTGGCGCGCGCGGTGCGTGGCGCGCAAGTGGCGCAGCAGCAAGTGGCGCAACTCAATGCCGAAGTCACGCTGCGCGAAGTCGCGTTTAAGCAAGCCAGCGACGATTTGCAACGCCGCCGCATCGCCGCCGAGGGGCAAGCGATTAGTGCCGAAGTATTGCAACACGCCGAGCAGGCCAAAGCCTCGGCCCAAGCGGCACTCGAAGCCAGCCAAGCCGCGCTGCAAGCGGCGAAAATGCAGGTGCTCAGCGGCGTAGTGCGAGATTATCCCGAAGTCAGCGCCGCCGCCGATGCGCTGCGCGAGGCGTGGCTGAATCGTCAGCGCACCGATATTCGCTCCCCGGTTGACGCGCAAGTAGCCAAACGCGCCGTTGCCGTTGGCGCACAAGTGGCTCCCGGCTCGCCGCTGATGGCGTTATCGCCGTTGTCCAATGTGTGGGTCGATGCCAATTTAAAAGAAACGCAAATCGAGCCAATTCGCATCGGCCAGCCCGTCACCTTAACCGCCGATTTATACGGCAGCTCAGTCCAGTTTGATGGCAAAGTTGCCGGTTTATCGCCCGGCACCGGCAGCGTTTTTTCACTACTGCCGCCAGAAAACGCCAATGGCGACTGGATTAAGATTGTGCAGCGTTTGCCAGTGCGAATTACCCTTGATCCGCAGCAATTAGCGAAGTATCCGCTGCAAATCGGCTTGTCGATGAGTGTTACGGTCAATACCCATGATCAATCTGGCCCGCGTTTGGCGAAACCTAGCAATGGCCAGCCCGTCGAATCAACCAATCTGTATGCGGTATCGTTGCAGCAAGCCAATCAGCATATTGATGCCATTATTCAAGCCAATTTGGCGCCAGCCGCTGGGCGTAAAAAATGAGTACCGTGTCGCCACTTTATGGTTCAGCGCGCATCTGGGCGACGGCGGCGCTGGCGCTCGCGACCTTTATGCAGGTGCTCGATACCACCATTACCAATGTGGCGATTCCGACCATATCGGGCGATTTGGGCGCATCGGTTACCGAAGGCACGTGGGTGATTACCTCGTTTGGCGTGGCTAATGCCATTTCGGTGCTGCTATCGGGCTGGGTGGCGCAGCGTTTTGGCGAAGTGCGGGTGTTTATGGTCGGCGTGATTGGTTTTGTGCTCACGTCGTTTTTGTCTGGCATTGCCCCGTCGCTCGATTTGCTGATTTTTTTCCGCGTGTTGCAAGGCTTATTGGCTGGGCCGCTGATTCCTTTGTCGCAAAGCTTGCTGCTGGCGTGTTACCCGCCCGAGAAAAAAACGCTGGCGCTGGCTTTATGGGCGATGACGATTATTTTGGCGCCGATTGTAGGGCCGATTTTGGGCGGCTGGATTACTGATAATTGGGTGTGGGGCGGGATTTTCTTTATCAATGTGCCAGTGGGTTTGTTTGTTGCTGGCGTAGCCTTTTGGCAGCTCAAGGGGCGCGAAACCACGCGTTTATCATTGCCGGTTGACCGCGTTGGGCTGGCTTTATTGATTATCACCATTTGCGCTTTTCAAATCATGCTCGATTTGGGCAATCAATATGAATGGTTTAGCTCTAACCGCATTATTGCCTTGGCGATTATTGCGGCAGTGGGCTTGGTGTTTTTATTAATTTGGGAACGCGACGAGCCTTATCCGGTGCTGGATTTGGCGCTATTTAAGCATCGCAATTTCACCATTGGCTCGCTGAGCTTGAGCTTGGGTTTTTTAATGTACTTTAGCTCGATCTTATTGCTGCCCTTATTAATGCAAGAGCATTTAGGCTATACCGCCACAATGGCCGGGCTGGCTTTAGCGCCGGTGGGTTTATTGCCGGTGGTGTTGTCGCCGTTGATTGGCCGCTACTCCAGCAAAATTGATTTGCGATTATTAGTCAGCTTGGCGTTTTTGGTATTTGCCGCTTGCTATTACTGGCGCACGTTTTATACACCAGCGATTAGTTTTGGCTGGCTGGCTTGGCCGCAGTTTGTGCAAGGGATTGGCGTAGCTTGCTTTTTTATGCCGCTGACCGCGATTACTTTATCCGGTTTACCACCAGAGCGGATTGCCTCGGCAGCGAGTATGTCCAACTTTATGCGCACCATGTCCGGCACCATTGGCGTGTCGCTAGTCACCGCGATGTGGGATAACCAAGAGAAGATCCATCACGCCAATCTGGTGCAGCAAATCAACCCCTACAATCCAGTAGTACAAGACAGTTTGTCGGGACTAATGGCGCATGGTTTTAGTATGCAGCAAGCGCTGGGGCTGATTAACCAAAAAATCACCCAGCTGAGCTTTTTTATGTCGGCCAACGATATTTTTGGCTTATTTGCCGTGCTATTTATTGTGCTGATTGCCTTGGTATGGCAAGCGCGTGGCCCATTTAGCGAAAGCAAAGACGGCGCCGGTGCGGGGTAATGTGGCCAACGAATCGGCCAAAGTATTCGCCCAACGTATTCGCCCATCGTAGGGTGGAATAAGCGTAGCGCATTCCACCATATTGTGGGATGCGCTACGCGTAGATATGTTGCGAATAGGTGGAATGCGCTTTGCTTATTCCACCCTACGATGCCAAGGGCATTTCCAATCATCACCACCGCGGAAACTACAACCCGATACGAGTTACGCCGGATCTTCCCAGGTGCTGATGGTGTTGCCGTTTTCGTCCATGATGGCGCGTAGCGCTACGCCGTAGGCTTTAAAGCCCAAGCGGGCATCGTGTTCGCGGTAATTGAGGCTGTCGTGTTGGTGGCCGTGAAAACTCTTTTGAATTCCCATAGATTGCCCAAGTCGATCCAGCACCGAAAACCCCCAAGGGTGGCAGCTCGGTGCTTCGTGCGTGACCATAATGTCGGCTTTTTCATGCGCTAACGCTTGGTAATCGGCATAAAAAATACTGCTGCGTTGTTTGCGTGGCAGGCCACCACGCCATTGATTGGCTTTGCCGCAATGCTGTAGATAATGCGCTGGGCTGGCGTATACCGGATTATTGGGTGGCATCCAGATGTGGCCGCGAAAAATCCCACCTAAGCCGGCGATGCGCACGCCGGCGATTTCAACTACGCGGCCATGTAAATTGCGGTCGCTCATGCCCGAATCCCACAAATTACAATAGTCACGCGTGCCATCGGTATCGTGATTGCCGTGGATAAACCACACTTCGGTTAAGTCGATGATGTCGGCCAAGACCGTTTCGAGTGGCTGTGGTGCTTGTAGATCGCCGAGCAGCACAATGGCATCCGGACGATGCTGCTGCACCGCCGAAATAACATGCCCAAATTGGCCGTGGACGTCACCACAGAAAAAAATCATTCACTTCTCGCCTATTTCAATACGCTACTGATGGATGAAGCCTGCCGCAAAGGTGGCTTTAGGCTTGCCTCGCGCCAAAATCCGCACCAACGCGGTTGGCAAATCCAACGTCAACAGACCCTAGATTAAAGCATACTGGGTACTTCGCGCTAGCCATTCAGCAAGCGTGTTTGACGTGCATGCGGCAGCAGCGTAGTCTAACGACCCCCTTACAGGCCAACCACGCTCCATTATGACTTATTCAGCCTGCGGCATCGATTTTGGTACTTCTAATTCAACGGCGGGCATTGTGCGCCCCAATGGCGCAATCTTATTGCCACTTGAGGCCGACAAGCTCACGCTACCATCGGCGGTATTCTTTAATTTGGAAGAAGACCGCTGGACTTATGGCCGCGCGGCGTTGGGCGAGTATTTAGAGGGCTACGAAGGCCGCTTGATGCGCTCGATGAAAAGCTTATTAGGTAGCAGCCTCATGGATGCGGGCACTGAAATTGGCGGCCAGCATTTATCGTTTAAAAATCTCATCGGCCAATTAATCGGCGAAGTGAAAACCCGTGCCGAGCAATCGGCTGGCCAAGCATTTGACGCCGTGGTACTGGGCCGCCCTGTGCGCTTTGTTGACGACAATGATGCGGCAGATGCCGAGGCCGAAGCCACATTGGGCGAAATCGCCCGTGGTTTGGGCTTTAAAGAAGTCAGCTTTCAATTTGAGCCGATTGCCGCCGCGCATGATTACGAGCAACGTATCGAGCGCGAAGAGCTGGTGCTGGTGATTGATATTGGCGGGGGTACTTCCGATTTTTCTTTGGTACGTTTATCGCCAGAACGACGAGGTATGGCCGACCGGTCAGCAGATTTATTAGCTAGCGGCGGGGTACATATCGGGGGTACTGATTTTGATAAACGCCTCTCGCTCGCTTGCGTCATGCCTGAATTGGGCATGGGCTCACGACTGAGTAATAACGCCGAATTACCCAATAGTGTGTTTTTCCACTTGGCCACTTGGCATACGATTAACTTTGCCTATACCCGCAAAATGTGGCGTGGCTTTCAAGATGTTTCACCGGAAGTGGTCGACAATGTGCGCTTTGAGCGCTTGCTGAATGTGATTCGTAGCCAAGCGGGCCATCACTTAGCCATGCGCGTTGAAGAGGCCAAAATCGCGCTATCTGAGCAGCCTCATTTTGCCTTGGATTTAGTCGAAGCCGAAAAAGGCCTGATGGCGCAAATCGAGCGCAGCCAATTCGAGCAAGCGATTGCGCAAGAAACCGCCCGAATTTGCGCGGCAGCACAAGCTACATTGGATGTCGCCGGCATCAATGCCAGCCAAGTTGATACCTTATTTTTTACTGGCGGCTCATCTGCGGTACCCGCCTTGCGCGCCGCCTTAGCCGAGCAATTCCCAGCGGCCCAAGCAGTAGAAGGTGATCACTTTGGCAGCGTTGGTTGCGGCCTTGCCGTCGTGGCGCAACAGCGCTACGGCTAATGGCGGGGAGTAGGAAGCTGGGATTGGGGAGTAAACCCATTCCCCCTTCCCTAATCCCACATCAGCATCCCATCGAGCAGATAACGTTGGTATTTTTTTGCCAGCGCAGTTAAACTCCGCCCCTGATCGCGCCCTACCAATCGGCGCGTTGCTTGCCTCATCGAAAACCTTCGACACGCAAGCCACCCATCCAACATACCCCACCTGCCCTAGATTGGTGTCGCTCCTTGCGACAGGCCGCAGCAGGAATAATGAATGTCTGAACTTAATTTTGCTAGCCTTGGGCTAGCCGAACCACTTTTGCGTGCCGTTGCCGATACGGGCTACACCACACCTACACCGATTCAAGCCCAAGCCATTCCATTGGTGGTACAAGGCGGCGATTTACTCGCTGCAGCGCAAACGGGCACCGGTAAAACCGCCGGTTTTACTTTGCCGATTTTGCAATTATTGCAGGCCAAAGAACCACTCGAAGCCAAAGGTCGTCCTCGTGTTTTGATTCTAACCCCGACGCGTGAGCTTGCCGCTCAGGTGGAAGAATCAGTTCAAACGTATTCGAAATACGTCAAAATCACTTCAATGGTGGTGTTTGGTGGCGTAAATATTCGTCCACAACAAGCGCGCTTACGCTCGCCGATTGATATTTTGGTCGCGACACCGGGCCGCTTGCTCGATTTGGTGAATCAACGCTCGGTTGATTTGTCTGGCATTGAAATCTTGGTGCTCGATGAAGCCGATCGTATGCTCGATATGGGTTTCATTCACGACATTAAAAAATTAATGTCGATTTTCCCCAAAGAGCGCCAAACCTTGCTGTTCTCAGCAACGTTCTCCGATGAAATCAAAGAGCTCGCCGACAAGCTACTTAAAAACCCAGGTTTGGTTGAAGTTGCGCGCCGTAATACCACCAATGAATTAATTAGCCAGCGCGTGCATTTAGTTGACCGCGATAAAAAATTGCCTTTGTTGACGCAATTGATCAAAGACGGCAATTGGCATCAAGTTTTAGTATTTATGCGCACCAAACATGCGTGTAATAAAGTGGCCGAAAAACTCAATGCGGCCGGCATTTCGGCGATGGCGATTCATGGCAATAAAAGCCAAAACGCCCGTACTGCTGCATTAGCCCAATTTAAATCAGGCGAATTGCAAGTATTGGTTGCCACCGATATTGCGGCCCGTGGTTTGGATATCGAAGAATTGCCGCACGTGGTGAACTTTGAATTGCCCAACGTGGCCGAAGATTATGTACATCGGATTGGCCGTACTGGCCGCGCCGGTTGTACTGGTGAAGCGGTTTCCTTGGTATGTGTTGACGAGTTAAAACTCCTCGCTGAAATCGAGCGCATTACCAAGCAAGATATTCCAAAATTCTGCTTAGAAGGCTTTGAAGCCGATTTACGCGTGAAGCCAGAACCGATTGTTCGTGGTGGCTTAGGCCGTGATCGCCCACCACGCGATCCAAACCGTAACCCACGCGCCCCACGTGGCCCAGCTGCAGCTGGTGGCGCACGTTTGAATGGCGCCCGCAGCAAAGCGTTAGCTGAAACTGCGGCAGCACAAACCGCTGCCAAAAACGAAGCACGCGCTGAGCGTCGCCCGCGCGCTGACCGTGCAGAAGGCGAAACTGAGCAACGTCGTCCGCGTACCGATGGCGAGCAGCGCCGGCCACGCGCAGAAGGCGCAACGGATACCCGCCGTCCACGTCCTGATGGCGCGACTGATACCCGTCGCCCGCGTTCGGATGCCTTAGGTGCTACCGATACCCGTCGTCCACGTGATGGCGCACCACGCAATAACAATCCACGCAATGCACCGCGTCATGATTCAGTATTGGGCGCTGCGCCAGCACCGCGTCGCGAGCGCATCAATTATGATGAGCAGCAACCGCTGAGCAATGCCAATACCTTACCGGGTGAATTGATGCGTAGTGGCCGTAGCGGCCAAGGTCAAACGCGTGGCTATCAAGGTGGTGGTCGTAATGGTGGTCCAGGTGTCACGCGTAATGCCAGCGATGGCTTTGGTGCACCACGCGGCGATCGTCCACAAAGCCGTGGTCCACGCTCTAGCAGCCCTACTGCCGCACTACTTGGCGGCAGCGGTAATAAACGTCGCGGCGATTAAGTCCGACTGACAGTCAATCAGCCCATGGTTCGCCATGGGCTTTTTTATGCTCAAAAATTAAACGCCCATGCAGCAACGCCAAAAAATAACCAGCTGCAACAGCTAAAATCAATCAATAAAATGACGGCTGTAAGATAGACTGGCAATCAAACTGACGAAATCGATCAACTTCGCAACTGCAATTCAGCCTGATTCAATCTATATACAAGGTCTGTACTGACCGTAACGAGTGCCAAGAATGAGCCCCGAACAAGCTAAAAAAACCATGCATGACTTACTGCGGATGATGATTCAACACAAAGCATCCGATTTGTTTATTGCCGATGATTTTCCGCCAGCCATGAAGATTAACGGCAGAATGACGCCGATTGGCGCGCAAAAGCTCAATGCGGCGGCCACGCGAGCGCTGGCTTTGGCCATTATGCGTCCTGATCAACAAACCGAATTTGCACAAGAATTAGAATGCAATTTTGCGATTAACCCCGAAGGCATCGGTCGCTTTCGGGTGAATGTCTTTATGCAGCAAGAAAAGGTCGGCATGGTGCTGCGAACCATCACCAGCAAGATTCCTAATTTTGATGAATTAGGGCTGCCCAAAGTATTAAAAGAAGTGATGATGAGTCAGCGTGGTTTGGTGCTATTGGTTGGCGGTACCGGCTCGGGTAAGTCGACGACGATGGCGGCGATGATTGATTACCGCAATGAAAATAGCCACGGCCACATCATTACCATCGAAGACCCGATTGAGTATGTGCATAAAAATAAAAATTGCTTGGTCACGCACCGCGAAGTGGGCCGTGATACCAAAAATTGGTTTGCTGCGCTCAAAAATACGCTGCGCCAAGCGCCTGACGTGATTTTAATTGGCGAAATTCGCGACCGAGAAACCATGGAATACGCCATGGCGTTCGCCGAAACCGGCCATCTTTGTATGGGCACTTTGCACGCCAATAGCTCTAATCAAGCGTTGGAGCGCATCGTGAATTTCTTCCCCGAAGAGCGCCACCCGCAGCTGTATATGGATTTATCGCTCAATATGCGCGGGATTATTTCGCAGCGTTTGGTGGCAACACCCGATGGCAAAGGACGTAGCGCCGCAATTGAAATCTTGCTCAATACGCCGCTGGTTGCCGATATGATTTTTAAAGGCGATGTGGGCGGCGTTAAAACCGCGATGGCCAAGTCTAAAGAATTGGGCATGCAAACCTTTGATATGGCGCTGTTTGCGCTGTATGAAGCCGGCAAAATCAGTATGGAAGAGGCATTAAAGAATGCCGATTCACTCAATGAGCTGCGCTTAAATATTAAACTCAACAGCTTGCATCATCGTAAAGAAGAGCATCATAGCGGACTTGAGCATCTCACCCTTGAAGCGCAGCAAGTGCCCGAAGAAGAGGCCGAGACCAGCGAAAGCAGCAACTAAAGCGCGCTGTGCGCCAACAAGACCATGGTTTGCGTCGTAAAATATTGCCCGCGAATACATAAATCTTGTTGTGGCCCGCCTTCATTCACAAAGCCCAACTGCTGATACAGCGCTTGGGCTTTGTTGTTATCCACGCGCACAGTCAACTCGATGCGAATAAAACCTTGCTGCCATGCTTTAGCCAGCGCCGCCAGCATTAAAGCTCGCCCCAAACCTAAGCCTTGCACCTGCGGCAATAGCGCAACGCTTAATACTCCCACATGGGCTGCGTCACCTTGCGGCAATATATCGCACCAACCCACAACGGTTTCATCGCACAGCGCAACAAAATACACATAGTCACGATCGACCATGTTTTGGTAATAACGGAAAGTTTGCTCAATGGGGGGCGCTTGCAAAAAGAACAAAAAACTTTCTTCTTTACACGCCGCATCAAACACTTGATGCAAGCCCGAGAAATGCGCGGCACTGAGCGGCAAAATGGCGTAGTTCATCGTTTAGACGCTCAACATCGCCAAGCTTTCTCCCTCTTTCGAGGCAAGGAGCACGACAGGATCAATAAACACGGCGCACGGCCGCAAGCAATAAGTGGGTGTGGCTTGGCGAAGGCTGGCAACGCCTTCACCTCAAGCAATTTAACTCACGATAAGCCACTATACACCTTCTATGTATTGCCCTCTTGCGCTTTATTTTTGGGGCGTGTAACACGATACACCGCAAAGGTGGCAATCAGCAGCAATAGCGCCCACACGCTAAAACCCAGCCAACGCCAAAAACTCCACGTGCTGCTATCGGGCTCGGCCACTTGAATATCCACCACATTGGGAAACCACGACATCATGTCAAAACGCCAGCCGTAGGAAGTCAGTAAGGCGGGTTTCTTTTCAAATTCCAGCGTTTTGGCTTTGGCCTGTAAATCCGCCGAATTAAACTTAAAGTAATACGGCCAGCCCCAGCCGGTATCAATATTTTTAAACACCCGAATAATATCGGTCGCATGATTGGTGTAGATGTAATACACATCGACCGTTGGCCCATCGCTCGGATTAGCCTTACTAATCGGGCCGTCTTTATCGGTGAGCTTCACTTCAACCCCGGTAATGGTGGTGATGGTTTTTTCTGGTAAAAAACAATCCAAAGCCACAGTCCCCACCAGCGCAATCAATGCCAACAGAATTAGTAGTACTTTTCTAAGTTTAAGCATTCATCACTTCCCTTAAATTGAAGACGGTATACATTTTATACCGTTATAAAATATGTAAATCATGCTCATTCTATCGATCATCCCTTGATTCAACTCGGAAGATCGCTGGGTTTAGCGCGCTAAATGATCTCTGACATGGCACTAGAAACGCTCGCCAAATCCAGTGTAACGTATTCCCAAGTAAGCTGAGTGTCAATCAATCCCTGCACTTTTCCGCCGCAATTCAAGCCCTCACCAACCCCTCCATCCCCGTTCTGGTGATAATCACAGCGCAGTGTGCTTAGCAACGGCTGCTATAATCTAACGATTAAATTCTTTAAAATGGATAGTCCAATGTCAAACGCTTGCCCACAATGCACTTTGGAAAACACTTATCCAGATGGCGATAACTATGTTTGCGCTGACTGTGGCTTTGAATGGCCGATGGTCGCAGAAGTAGAAGAAAGCGATGTGCGCATCGTGAAAGATGCCAATGGCAATGTGCTACAAGACGGCGATTCTGTCGTGGTGGTGAAAGACTTAAAAGTAAAAGGCACTTCTAGCACGCTGAAAGTTGGCACCAAAATCAAAGGCATCCGTATTGTTGACGGTGACCATGAAGTCGATTGCAAAACCGATTTGGGCAGCATGATGCTCAAAGCCTGTTTCTTGAAAAAAGCCTAAGGCTGAGTACCTGCTCGGCGGAAAATCCAACGTCAGCAGACCTTCGCAGCCATTACTGCACCTACTGCAGCATAAAAAATGCCCGCATTCATTGCGGGCATTTTTGTGGCAGTTCAAGCTAATTATTTTTTTGATACCGCATGGCCACCAAAGGCATTGCGCATCATCGACAATAATTTCATGGCGTAATCGTCATTACCACGTGACGCAAAACGAGCGTACAAGGCGCTCGACATGACCGGCGCTGGAATACCCAACTCAACTGACTCCAGCACTGACCAACGGCCTTCACCAGAATCAGGAACAAAGGCGTTTAAATCGGCCAATTCAGTGTCTTGCTGCAATGTGTCGGCGATTAAATCTAGCAACCATGAGCGAACCACTGAACTATGGCGCCAAGTTTCAGAAATCGCCGCCACATCCAAATCGAATTCTTCTTTGGCTTTAAGCATCGCAAAGCCTTCAGCAAACGCTTGCATCATGCCGTATTCGATACCGTTGTGTAGCATCTTGGTGTAGTGGCCAGAGCCTGCTGGGCCAGTGTGCGTCCAACCGCGATCTGCGCCCGGCGCCAAGATTTTCATGAATGGTTCGGCAATCGCAGCGGCGTCTTTTTCACCACCAAACATCAAGCAATAGCCGTTTTGCAAACCCCAAACACCACCTGAAACACCGGCATCAACAAATTTAATATTCATTGCGGCCAATTCAGCACCGTGGCGTTGGCTGTCTTTATACATGGCATTGGCGCCGTCGATGATCAAGTCGCCTGGTGCGAGCAAGGTTTTCATTTCATCGAATGCCGCTTCTGAGATCGCGCCAGATGGCAACATCAGCCAAACCACGCGCGGTGTTGGCAAGGCGGCAATCAATTCAGGTACGCTGGCAAATGCTTTGAAGTTAGCTTCTTCTTGCGCCAACTGGCTACGGGTGTCAGCACTGACGTCAAAACCAAAGACCGTCGCCCCGCCTCGAGAGAGTCGACGTGCCATATTGCCGCCCATTTTACCTAAACCGATCATTGCGATATTCATGCTATTTCCTTTGTATTGATTGCCCCGCCGAATACTTAAATTCGAAGCGTAAATCATGCAGTTTTATCGGGATATTCACTACCACCGAAGCACTAGGCATGCTTTTTTTTGATTTGTATTAAAGTTTCATGAGAGCGTAACGCCTAAGCTAGGCGCAAATTCTCACGTTGGGTTACGCTATTATGCCTTCTTTAGCACCACATTTGCCGCAATTAATTTGCCCTGCTGGTAGTTTACCAGCCCTAAAAGCAGCAGTTCAGTCTGGTGCTGATGCGGTTTATCTTGGTTTTAAGAATGCGACCAATGCCCGCAATTTTGCTGGGCTTAATTTTACCGACTCACAGCTTAAATCGGGTGTTGAATATGCACAATCCCAAGGTCGGGAAGTACTCATTGCCATTAACACGTACCCGCAAGCGGGTCGAACCGCTGAATGGCATGCTTCAATCGACGCCGCAGCCGACTTAGGCGCTAATGCGGTGATCTTGGCCGACTTGGGTTTGCTTGAGTATGCCACCCGCCGCCACCCCCAGTTACGCCGCCATTTATCAGTGCAAGGTTCCGCCACTAATTTTGAAGCGGTAAACCTCGCATATGAACATTTTGGTATTAGCCGCGCCGTGCTGCCACGGGTTTTGACTTTGCCACAGATCGAATACGTCATTAAAAACACCCCAGTCGAAATCGAAGTATTTGGTTTTGGTAGCTTGTGCGTGATGGCCGAAGGGCGCTGTATTTTATCCAGTTACGCCACCGGCGAATCGCCAAATACCCATGGGGTGTGTTCACCAGCAAGCCATGTGCAATGGCTACCTAAAGGCGATACCCTTGATACTCGTTTAAATGGCATTTTGATCGACCATTTTGAAAAAGACGAACCCGCCGGTTACCCAACCCTGTGTAAAGGCCGCTTTGAAGTCGGTGACGCCAGCTATTACGCGATGGAAGAGCCAACCAGCCTCAATGCGCTTTCGGTACTGCCCGAGCTGATCCGCATGGGCGTAAAAGCCATTAAAGTCGAAGGCCGCCAACGCAGCCCGGCTTATGTCAGCGAAGTGACCAAAACCCTGCGCGCAGCGATTGATGCCGCGAGCGATCCACGGTATTCGGTGAAGCCCGCTTGGCAACAGGCACTCAGCAAAGTGTCGGAAGGGCATCAACAAACGCTTGGGGCTTATAGCCGACCTTGGCGCTAAGTCGTACTTTTTATAAAAGCCACGCCGCCAGCGCGGCTTTTCAGTTTTAAATTCATCGAGGAAGATCCATGCAACTCACTCTTGGCCCGCTGCTTTACTATTGGTCACGCCAAGCCACACTCGATTTTTATGCCGCTGCTGCCGATTGGAATGTGAGCACGATTTATCTGGGTGAAGTGGTTTGCGCTCGCCGCCATGAATTACGCACTAGTGATTGGCTGGCCTTGGGCCAGCAATTATGCCAAGCCGGCAAAACCGTCGTTTACAGCTCGCAAGCCTTGCTCGAATCGGGCTCCGATTTATCGTCGCTGCGCCGGTTTGCCAAAGAAGGCGGCTTACTCGAAGCCAATGATTTAGGCGCAGTTAAAATCGCGCGCGATTTAGCGATTCCGTATATTGCTGGCCCGCATCTGAATATTTACAACGGTGCCACGCTCGACTGGCATCAAGCCGCCGGTGCCATTCGCTGGCTACCCTCGCTCGAGGCAAGTCGCGCGGCGATTGTGGCCACTTTGGCGGAGGCCAAGCTACCCATTGAAACCGAAATCTTTGCCCATGGCCGTTTACCACTGGCGTTTTCTGCGCGCTGCTTTACCGCCAGACATTACGATTTAAGCAAAGATGCCTGTGAATTTAAGTGCATTGAGCACGCCGATGGCCAGTTGCTCAAAACCCGCGAAGGACAAGATTTCTTGCGCCTAAACGGAATTCAAACGCAGTCGGCGGCTTGCCATGCCTTAATTCATGATTTGGCTAGCGTCACCAACGTGGGCGCCAGCCATTTACGCATTAGCCCACAAGCGCAGTTTACCGCTGAAATTGTTGCCGCTTATGCCGCAGCGCTTGCGAATCCGGCAACAGCGCCTGAGCTCGATTGGCAACGTATTAATCCCGAAGGTCTGGTCAATGGTTATTGGCATGGTCAAGCGGGTATTTGCATGAAGGAAACCGTATGAACATCCCCGCGCCGTTGATTAAATTACTGGCCGTACTCCCCGAAACCCCACCTACCGCCGTGACGGTGACGCTGCTGAACTTGGTTCGCAAGCAATTGTGGCCCGAAGAAGACTTTGCGTGGTGGGAAGGTCGGCAAGTACGGATGGCGGTCAGCGATTTAAACTGGGGTATTACGCTAAGCTACCAGAATGGTCGCTTTGTCTGTGGCGATACCCCTGCTGATGTAACGTTAACCGCTAGCTTGGCCGATTATTGGTTAATTGCTCGGCGACAAGAAGATCCTGATACCTTGTTTTTTCAGCGCCGCCTTAGCATCACTGGCGATACCGAGTTGGGCCTAACGCTAAAAAACTTGATGGATGCGACCGACTTCTCGCCGCTATTTGCACGCTTGCCGCGCAGCGTGCGGATGAAGTTGAACGTTTAAACCCTAGGGTCTGTTGTCATTGCATTTTGCAGCAAGCAAACCCAATGTCAACAGACCCTCACTGCCACTGGCAGTCGCTTAGGCTTGAAATTGCGCGATATTTTTTTGTAAATCCGCGACTAAGTCGAGTAACTGATCGGTTTCAAGACTGATTTGATTGACCGCATTGCTCGCAGTATCGATTTTATGATTAATTTCTTGCATGGCATTGGCAGTGTCTTGAATTGAAAGCGTTTCTTTTTGTGCTGCGCTGGCAATGCCCATTGATAAGACTTTCATTTCTGCGGTGTTTTGCACAATCGCATTTTGCCCTTCCATCGCACTGGCCACATCAATCGCCCCTTGATTCACCCCCTCGCTCACCTCATGCATGGCTTTGGCCGCTTCACTCGTTGCTTGCCCGATATGCTGCGTCATTTTGGCAATATCGGCAGTCGATGCAGTAGTGCGCTCAGCCAATTTGCGGACTTCATCGGCCACCACCGCAAACCCACGTCCAGTATCCCCAGCGCGAGCGGCTTCAATGGCGGCATTTAAGGCCAATAAATTGGTTTGATCGGCAATGTCTTTAATCACGGTGGCCATGCTATCGATGGCGGCAGCGGCTGAGCCCAACTCTTGAATCATGCTCGACGATTGCTGTGTGACGACCATCAAATTGGCGGTCGCATGGTGTGATCGCGACATACTGGCGTGCGCCTCATTGGCGGTTGCGGTCGTCGTTGTCGCACGCTCCGTTGTCAGATCGACACTATGCAAGACACTTTCAACCGATTCGGCCAATTGATCGGTAATCATTTTAATTTGATGCGCTTCTTGGCTGGCTTGACTGGCCAATTGACTGGTATTGGCACAGTGACCTTTGAGCTGATTCGACACGCGAGCTACTTCCGCTGCAGCGCGCTGAATTAAATTCACTGTTTGCGCTTGATTTTGAATTAATTGGTTCACTGCCTTGGCCATTTCACCCAGTTCATTGCTGCCTAAATCAGGTAAACGTCGGCGCAAATCACCATTCAGATTAGTCAAAAAGGTTTGCACCATAAAAATCGGTTGAGTAATCGCTCGGTTCACCAGCCAAATACCAATCAGCAATAAGCCAGTCGCAATAATCAATGAACTCCACACCCAAAGCTGGGCCTGCTTAATAATCGCGGCTTGCTCATCATTGGCCTGATGAATATTGTTTTCAATCAGTGAGCTAAATTTCTCCATGCTGCCTTCTAACCGGCCAAATACTTGAAAGAAATTTTGATACGCGGTGTGAGCATCGCCATCGTGCTTTTCAAATTTATCCGCAGTGACTTGCGCCATGCGCACATATTCAGCGAGATCGGGCTTTAGCGCATTTAAGGCTTCACGCTCCGTTGCTGGCAATTGCATCTGATCATTTTCAGCAATCAAACGGTTAAAGTTTTCTAGATGTTGTTTTAAACCCGCTTTTACTTCTTTGATTTCATCAGGGGCTGGATTAGCTTCCGCAAATATTCGATTCATATCCAATACATCGGCCCGAATCCCGTCATGCATCATATCGGCTTCGGTTTGATTTCTGAGCAAAGTCGTTCCCTTACTCACCGCCTCAATACTTTGCACCAGATGGATATTATTCAGATAGGCAATCGCCCCCACAAACAACATGCCAGCTAGGGCAAATAGCCCCAAAATCGTGATTTGCGTACGAATTTTCAGTTGATTCATCATGCAACCCCTTGAATCTAATCAATATAAACACTCACCCAATGATTGGTTTGAATTGGTTTAAATCGATGTGTTAGCAACCCTTTTTAGACTGCCTATCCAGTTATTGCAACGATTTTCTGACGTTAAACACAGTATAAATTTACTTAAAACTTATTTATTTCCGTGCGTTAAACAAAACAAATGGCCTTCTTTCGCAAGAAGGCCATCGGATGAATTCAATTGCTAAATGTTAATTGTTATACGCTTTCTCGCCGTGGCTAGACACATCCAATCCTTCGCGTTCTTCGTCTTCTTTCACCCGCAGACCAATGGTTATATCGACCAATTTATACGCCACAACCGCCACCGTGCCTGACCAAGCAATCGTCACTAACACACCCAATGCTTGGATTTTGACTTGATCGATAATGCTGTACGACGCAGCCACACCATTGCTCACGTAATCCCACACGCCAGTGCCACCCAGATCAGGGCTGGCAAATACGCCAGTCAAAATCGCACCGACAATGCCGCAAACGCCATGCACACCAAACACATCTAAAGAGTCATCCGCCCCCAATAAGCGTTTCAAGCCGTGCACGCCCCATAAACCAGCGGCACCCGCAATCACGCCCATCACCAAACCACCACCGACCCCGACAAAACCCGCTGCAGGGGTAATCACCACTAAGCCAGACACCGCACCCGATGCCGCGCCCAATAATGACGGTTTACCTTTCCATAACCACTCAATCAACAACCACGTCATTGCTGCCGCCGCCGGTGCCACCCAAGTGTTTACAAAAGCCAAAGCCGCAGTACCGTTGGCTTCGAGTGCCGAGCCGGCGTTAAAACCAAACCAACCAAACCACAATAATGAAGCACCAATCATGGTCATCGTTAAGCTATGTGGCGTCATTGGGTCGCGACCATAACCAATCCGTTTGCCAACAAAGTACGAACCAATCAAACCAGCCACTGCGGCATTAATATGCACCACCGTACCACCGGCAAAATCTAAAGCGCCATCTTGGAATAAAAACCCAGCCGTCGCCGCTGCAGCAGTTGCCGCCGCCGCACTAGTGTATGCATCAGGGCCGGCCCAGTACCAAACCATATGGGCGATTGGCAAATAAGAAAACGTAAACCACAGCACGCAAAATACTAATAATGCTGAAAACTTAATGCGTTCGGCAAACGATCCCACAATCAAACCGCAAGTAATCGCAGCAAATGCACCTTGAAACGCAATATAAATCAGCTCAGAAATACCAATGCCTTTATTAAACGTGGCGGCAATTGAATCTGGCGTAACGCCCTTGAGCAGTATTTTTGACGTAGAGCCAAAAAATGCATTGCCCTCAGTAAACGCCAAGCTATAGCCATAAATCACCCACAGCACGCTGATCAAGCTAAAGATACTAAATACTTGCATCAGCACCGACAGCATATTTTTGCTGCGCACCAAGCCACCATAAAACAGCGCCAAGCCAGGAATCGACATCAAAATCACTAAGGCCGTTGCTACAAACAACCAACTGTTATCGCCTTTATTCACCGTCATCACGGGCGCGGCAATTGCGGCAGCGGTGTTCTGAACGCTCACAGCCACTTCGACCACCGCCTCCATCGTTGCAGAGGCAGCACTGGCGGTTATCGCGTCAGCGGCAAAACTGGGGGCCGCCACCCACATGGCGGAAAACAAAGCTAAAGATGCGAGTATTTTTTTCATTTTCATGCGCTCCAGATCAAATCTATCGTGATGTATCGCTAGCGAATTATGATTTTTTGTTGATGTCGATGGCGATCAGCTCAATTTAAATTGCGGCGTCACCCGTTTCACTGGTACGAATGCGCACCACGTGCATCAAGTCAAAGACAAAGATTTTTCCATCACCGATTTTGCCGGTGTGGGCGGCTTTTTCAATCGCCTCTATCGCTTGCTCGAGCAATTCATCAGCAATCGCGATTTCTACTTTGACCTTGGGTAAAAAATCGACCACATATTCAGCACCCCGATACAACTCGGTATGTCCTTTTTGGCGACCGAAACCTTTTACCTCGGTCACAGTCAAACCCTGAACACCGATTGCTGAAAGGCCTTCACGAACTTCATCAAGCTTAAATGGCTTGATAATTGCGCTTACAAATTTCATGGTGTAACTCCTTATACAAACGGTCAGATTGATGAGGAGATTGTTAGCATGAAGCGTGCCAGCCTAGTTCAGCGCTGTTTATCATTGATTTAAATTCATCAGCCCCCAAGTTAGCACTGTTGCAGCGCAATATTTAAATCAAACGCACCGCGTGATGCTCCGTCTTGGTGCATGTAAATCAAACTGTTGTGAATTTGAATCTGCTAAACTGGATTCAACCATTGCCAATAACTGGAGAAAGTCATGTTAAAAGACAAATTTTTCGATGAAATCAGCAATAAAATCTCGGAAGCCATCGCCGCTAGCCCTGCAAAAGATATCGAAAAAAACGTGCGCGCCATGATGGGTTCGGCATTTAACAAAATGGATTTAGTCACCCGTGAAGAATTTGAAATCCAACAAGAAGTACTCGCCCGCACTCGCGAAACGCTGACCCAAATGGAAGCGCGCGTTGCAGATCTTGAAATGCGGCTGCAGACCAACAACCCGCAAGATGGCATATAAAACTGACACGCCTGTAATATATGCAACAAATCAATAAGAAACCGAGCCATGTGCTCGGTTTTTTTGTACCATGAAAAAAACAACGACAAAAGAGATCGCCATGTCTGCCGCCGACGCCCGACTCAATCCAGAACCCTGCGCCTCCACTTTCTACTTAAGCTACGCCAGCATTCTCGATCTCGACCGTTTAGCCCCGTTATTTAATGCCTATCGTCAGTTTCATGGCTGCCCAGATAATGAGGCCGAAGCACGCGCTTTTTTAGCGGAACGACTAGCGACTGGGGACTCCAAAATTTATTTGGCGCGCAATAGTGCCGGCGAAACCCTCGCCTTTGCGCAAGTCTTTGCCTGCTTTTCATCGATTGCTTTGTGTCGGAGTTGGGTACTCAATGATTTGTATGTGCAACCGGCTTATCGTGGTCAGCACGTTGGCGAAGCCTTATTGGCTCAAGTTGAAAAAGAAGCGCAAGCAGCCGGTATCGGCATGCTGATGATGGAAACTGGCCCCGAAAACGTTCGCGCCCACCGTATTTATCAAAAAATGGGTTATGCCCGCGAAATGGGTTATTTGCATTTTGTTCGTCGCCTTAACGAATAACGACAAATGCGGGTTATTCGAGCAAACATTTGGCCGTTATCGACGCAACGCGCGAACGCTACACGCCAAAAATTCTGAGCAAAGTCATTGATCAATCAGATAGACATTCAATTTTAATCTTCAGCAGGCAAAATACTCAGATTGCTCGTTTTCAATCTTAGGTTTTGCTCGTGGCGCAAGAAGTACTGAATTTTATAGATAAAGAAATTGCCGCTGGATGCGGATTGCTACAAGCCATGCAAGCGGCTGAGCGAGAATTCAATCTGAGCTCAAAACAGGTGTATAACCTGCTGCCTTATTTCGATCGCCGCATGTATTAAGATACATGGGTAGTGTATGGGGGCGAAGCGGGCCGATAAGCCGGGTCCTGTCCAGATGTTGCCATCCGTGACCATCATTCCTCTAGGCACACCATTACTGATGCGCTCAAGCAACCTACCCGTAGACTCAGCGAGCAGCTTCAACGCCTACTGCTTGGTCTTGCTCCGAATGGGGTTTACCCTGCCAGCGACTGTTACCAGCGCCGCGGTGCGCTCTTACCGACCCCTTTACGGGGCTCCTCTGACGAGGACACCTTTTCACCCTTACCGATGACTCAATCCCAATCGCTTCAATCGATTGTTCAACTTGGGCCACTGGCGGTTCAGCTCTCTGTTGCACTTTCCGTCGGCTCACGCCGCCTGGTCGTTAACCAGCATTCTGCTCTATGGAGCCCGGACTTTCCTCCCCCGCCAGCATTACACTGGCAGCAGCGATGGTCTGTCCCGCTTCGCGGTGGCGATTATCACCGCTATACCGACTCAGGGCAAGTAAAGATCACCCAAGCGGCCCAAGCCACGTTGATCGCCTTAACGCCATTCCACCAATGAAACACCAATGGCCGCGCCGCTATTGTGGAAATTATAGTTTTGCAATGAATCGCCCCAGCCATTAAAAGCCTGCACATAACCATGCAATTTACCGGTAATCGGGAAGGCCCATTCCAGCTGAATATTCGATCGATTTGGCGTGCCGCTACCAAATTTTAAATTATTGCGCCAAGTGAGTGAGAACACATGGTTCTGCCACGGATAAACCACCACCGTTTCTACCCGCCCAACGTAATCACTAATATCTGGATTATTGTCAGTACTGGCTGGCTCAGGAACGCGCCACCACGGCTTGATCAGCACCGATACATCGCCCGAAGTCAGACCAAAACTGGCATATAAGCGGTTCCACGAGCGCGACAGTGGATTGGTTTGGCCATTGGATTGATGCATCGCGCCCAAATTAATCATGCGTAATTTGAGCCATTCTGGCCCAGCTTGCACTGGGAAAGTCGCCCATAATTCAGGTTGATAATCGGTTTCTCTAAACGGCGAAGAATTCTGGCTATCGTAGGCCTGCCAGTAACTTTGCTGGGTATAAGCGCCCCACACATCAACATCGGAGCCAAACGCGTCTTGCACCAATTTGGTTTTAAACGAGAGCTGAAACTTGGTTTCTACCTTGCCATAATCTTGATCGCCACGGTGCGAGCAATTAAGCGGATTGGGTGAGCAAGGATCGTTATTGACTCTTTTACGCCATGAAACGGGCAAAATATACACCGGCTGATACGGCTTAATATTAAAGACGCCGTCTTGGTCTTGCGCTGATAATTCCCAGCGCTGAGAAAACGTTTCTGCCGTGCTCACAGGCTGAGCGGGCGTAGCTAGCGTTGTCGCTGCCGGAGCGACTGGTATTGCCGCAATTGGCTCAACCACGCTGGGTTGTTGCGACGGTTGTTTTGCCAATTGGTCATAACAAGCCAGACGGTTTTGATTGTCTGCAATCTGTTGGCAAGCCGCCAAATCAGTCGCTTGCGCCGAGGCCGCCGCCAGTAAGGCCGCTAAACTCAAGATTGCTTTCATTTTTTCACCTTAAAGCCCTTAGCAAACAAGGGCGTGTTCATTGTGCAAAAATCATAACATCGCGCGCTTTGCAACGTGCTGCTACGCTGCAAAGCGTTCAGATTTCGCTACAAATTCCACACCACTATTCGGCTAGCCCTGCGGACTCATGCGTTTTAATTGGCAAACCCGTCGCTTGAGACAAAGCCTCAGCGAGTGCCTGCGCTTTGGCCATATTACTCGCCGTGGCGGAAAAATTAGCAAAGGCGAACCGCTCACCTTCGTCACCGGTGCCCGAGAGAATCACCCACACGGTATCTTTACGAAACAGATTCGGATCTTGCTCAAAATGAATTTCGCTAAAAGCACTCAAGGGCGTGGTTTTTTTCCACAGCACCAGCAGACCCAATAAGCAAAAACGGCGTTCAAACTGCCCGTTTTCAAAGCGCTGCTCGCTAGGCAGCGCCCAAAACAGCACAATCCCAGCCAAAATCGAGTAATAAAACAGGCCAAAAAAGTGATTTTCAAACTGCGTTGATTCAATCAATGGCAGCCCCCAAATGCCCGCTGCAAATAAGGCCACGCCGGTGATCCACCACGCAGGCGCGCTCACGCCACGTTGAACAACAATTGCATCGCCCATTACACCAGCTTCCATTGCACCAACTCACCGGCGCGCAATGGCACCACCACGCTATCGGCAAAAGCGTATTCCGTCGGCACTACCCAGCTTTCTTTACGCAAGGTCACGGTTTCGCTACTCACTGGCAAGCCATAAAACGCTGAGCCATTCTGGCTGGCAAACGCCTCCAAACGATCGAGCTTACCGGCTAAATCGAACACTTCGGCATACAGTGGCAACGCGGCGTGGGCGGTATACATGCCGGCACAACCACAGGCGGTTTCTTTCGCGCCTTTAGCATGCGGAGCGCTGTCGGTACCCAAAAAGAATTTATGGTTGTCATCGGCCGTTACTGCTTTCACCAAGGCTTGGCGATGAATTTCACGTTTTAAAATCGGCAGACAATACAGATGCGGGCGAATGCCACCAACGAGCATGGCATTTCGATTCATCAATAAATGATGCGCCGTCACGGTTGCGGCCACATTGTCTGGCGCACCAGTAACAAAGTCAGCGGCATCTTTAGTGGTGATGTGCTCAAAAACGACTTTGAGGTTGGGGAATTTGGCCAATAGCGGCTGCATAATGCGATCGATAAACACCGCTTCACGATCAAAAATATCGATTTCACTATCGACCACTTCACCATGCACCAAAAACGGTAACCCGAGTTCGGCCATTTTTTCAATTGCTGGTAAAACCTTATTCACGTCGGTACAACCGGCATCCGAATTGGTCGTCGCGCCAGCTGGGTAGAGCTTAACGCCATGCACAAAGCCACTGGCTTTGGCGGCGACAATATCGGCCGCAGTGGTGTTATCGGTTAAATATAAAGTCATCAAAGGCTGAAACGATTGCCCTGCTGGCACCGCAGCCAAAATGCGCTGGCGATACTCGCCAGCTAAAGCGACATTGGTCACCGGCGGTTTTAAGTTGGGCATCACAATAGCGCGGCCAAATTCACGCACGGTATGCGGCAAAACGCTCGCCAAACCGGCGCCATCGCGCAGGTGTAAATGCCAATCATCAGGACGAGCGATGGTGATGGTTTGCGTCATGTTTTTTCCTTTTTAACAGTCAATTTCCGCCACCTTAGGATTCATCCATTTGCGGCAGCGTAGCTATATATCAATGTATTGGCAGGCAACCCTTGATTGATAAGGGCTACCTGCCAATACCTGAGTTATTCAGGTCATATTCAGATTTAGTGTTGATGCTGTGCCGCGCTCGTCGAGCTGGGGTTTAAAAACCCGTCTAAGCGCACCGAGTGCGTCAGAGACAAACGGTTTTATCGTTTGGCTCACGACAATCGAGGGCACAGCGGAGCTGGGCGCGCTCGGGTCGCCTTTCTTTTCCCCCATTTTCTTTGGCGAGTCAAAGAAAATGGGGTCCCCGTCGCGGACTGCGACTGTAAAACAATGTGCCGTAGGCACTTAAAATCATCAACACATAATCTGAACATCGCCGTTATTCATCTAAATTAGGATCATTCAACATCGCTCGAGCTCAGTTTGCGCTGATGCCTAGCCTGATCCAGTCAGCAATGGCGGCTTTTTATTCCGCACGTTTTTTAATCAAAAACAAAAATCGGGTTTCTTCTTGCCATTGCTCGAGCAACTCATTACCGGTTTGCCGACAAAATGCCGCGAAATCGGTTGGCGTAGCTGGATCGGTGCAGGTCACTTGAACGATCTCTCCGCCCGCCAAGGTGGCCAGCGCTTTTTTGGTGCGCAATATCGGTAGTGGGCAATTGAGTCCCGATAAATCAATCGTTAATTGCGGGTGAATGCGAGCAGTCATGAGCGCAGATCCAAGCGAACAAAACGCCATTGTACCGAAGTCAATCCTACCTGTTGCAATCAATCCCACCTCAAGCTTGAGGCAAATTTGCGGCGCTTAAGTTTCACTTCATACAAAGCGGTTTAAATAGCGTCATCAAATCAAAACCACTATGGAAAACGCATTATGAAACTCATGACTTTCTTCGCCGCTGCCACTCTTGCCGCTTCAACACTGAGCTTTGCCAGTAGCAATGATTGCGCCCCGCATCCTCGTGAGCAATGGGTGAGCGCTGCCGAAGCCAAAACCAAAATTGAAGCGCAGGGTTACAGTATTTCTAGCTTCAAAGTCTCTGACGGCTGCTATGAAATCAAAGGCCGCAATAAAGACAATCAACGCGTTGAAGTTTCGTTCGATCCAAAAACTTTAGAAATGGTTGAGTTTGAGCACGAAAGTTTTTTTGATTAAGACTGCCGACTGCGCAAGCAGTGGCTGGCGCAATCCCATCGCTCGGTCAGTACTAATCACAGTAACTACAATTAAAACGTAATTAAATATGCAAGATGAATAACTCTTAATTTTCGCTTAACTGAAGCATGTTGAAATACATTTGTTGTTCCTACCACCACCGGAGAATCACCATGAAAGTACTTACTGCATTAGCCTTCACTGCACTGGCCGCCTCTTCTCTTAGTTTTGCCGGTGCCAACTGCACCCCACATCCAAAAGCTGAATGGTTAAAGCCGAGCGAAGCAACGGCCAAAATCGAAGCGATGGGTTACAAAATCAAAAAATTTAAAACCTCGGGCGAATGCTACGAAATCTACGGCCACAATAAAGAAGGCAAAAAAGCTGAAGTGTATTTCGACACCAAAACCTTAGCCATTGTGAAATCTGAAATCGGCGATTAATCCCAAAGGTATTGGCTTGCAGCCTTTGTTATTTAAAAATTACAAGCCAATACCCATTCAATATCACCAGCACGGCCAGCCTCATTTGCAATATACCAAAGCCACTCAAGTGCTGATTCGATAAGGAACTGCAAAATGCAAAAAATCAAAGTGTGGGATCCCGTGGTTCGGGTATTGCATTGGAGCTTAGCAATTGCAGTACTGGGTAATTTTTTGAATGAAGAAGGCGATCTTATCCATCGCTGGGAAGGCTATGCCGCGGTCGGCATCGTCATCAGCCGCATTATTTGGGGTTTTATTGGCAGCGAACATGCACGCTTTAGCAGCTGGTTCCCCACGCCGACTACGCTGAAAAGCTATCTGGCAGCGCAATTGCGCGGTGAGCATCCGCGATTTCTAGGGCATAACCCCGCAGGCGCGGTCATGATGCTGTTTTTATTGCTGATGGTCTTATCCTTAGGCGCCACAGGCTATATGATGGGTAGCGATGCTTTTTTTGGCGAAGAATGGCTAGAAACCCTGCATGAAACGCTCGCCTATACCTTACTGACTGGGGTTGGTCTGCATGTTGCTGCCGCGATTTTTGAAAGCTGGCGCCATCGAGAAAACCTACCCGCAGCCATGCTACATGGTTACAAACGAGCGAATACATCGCCAAAACCTCACGACATAAGGCATTAAGCAATCGCGGCAGCTTGGTCTGCCGCGATGTACTGATGGCGACTCGGGACTCAAACATGCGTATTTTATTAGTCGAAGACGATTTATTACTCGGTGAAGGCATACAAGACGGCCTGGTTGACGCGGGCTTTGTCGTCGATTGGTTTAAAGATGGCGAAGCCGGTCGTACTGCACTGCAAACCGAGCATAGCTTTGACTTAGTGGTGCTCGATATTGCGATGCCGCGACTCGATGGTCTGAGCTTATTGGCATGGATACGCCGCAATTTGGGTAATTTACCGGTGCTACTACTCACCGCGCGCGACTCGATAGAAGATCGCATCACTGGGCTTGATGCCGGTGCCGATGATTATTTAGTCAAACCGTTTGCGCTTGGCGAACTGATCGCACGTTTGCACGCCTTATTACGCCGCGCCCATGGTCGCAGCGAAAACAGCCTCACATGGCAAAGCATTGTGCTTGATCCCGCACATAAAACCGCCAGCAAAGATGGTATACCGCTCGATTTAACGGCGATGGAATTTAAACTGCTGCATTTACTAATGGCCAACTACCCGCATTATTTATCCCGCAGTCAATTCGACGAAAAGCTCTACGGCTGGCAAGGCGAAATTGAGAGCAATACGCTGGATGTACATCTGTCTCATCTGAGAAAAAAACTCGGCAGCGAAGTCATCCGTAATGTCCGTAATCTTGGCTGGCGCTTGGAGTCCAATTGATACATCGCATTCAACACTGGTTAAAGCATTCACTCGCAACGCGCTTAACGCTACTCATTCTGCTGGCGACCATCATCGCTTGGAGTGGTTTTAGCGCCGTCTTACTCTACGAAGCACGCAAAGAAACCGCCGAAGTACTCGACGATCAACTCACCGCCTACGCCGATTTGTTATGGCAAAACTTAGGCGGCGAAGATGATTTGCGCTCAAATAATAATCAAGACAATGATTACCATGATGAGCTGGCTTTCGCGGTTTACCATTTAGACGGTCGGCTGGTCACGGCTAGCCAACAGCGCCCTTTCCCGCTGCAGCCCAGTGCGTCGAAAAAACCGTATTCCATCAACTTAAACGGCAAAGAATGGCAAATTACCGTGCGCTCGGGCGAAAACCACCAGCTGATTGTCGGTGAGCCACTGAAAAATCAACTCAAAATTGCCAAAGAACTCAGCGAGCATCTGCTCGAAATTGCGCTGTGGGCGCTGCTGTTGTTATTGCCGCTATTGTATTTTGCGATTCGGCAAGGCCTCAAACCACTCAAAATCGTTGATGCCGAATTAGCTCGCCGCGCGCCAAATAATTTAGACGCACTCAATATTGTCGTTCCCAGTGAAATCGCTCCGCTGCGTGACCGACTCAATACCTTGTTTGCCCAAGTCAACCAAACACTCGCCCGCGAGCGACGCTTTACCGCTGACGCGGCCCATGAGCTACGCACGCCATTGGCCGGTTTACGCGTGCAAATTGAATTAGCACAAAGTAGCCCACGCCCAGAAACGCGCGAAAAAGCGCTCGGCAAAGCCATACACGGTGTTGATCGAACCACGCGTTTGGTCACCCAGCTGTTGGCGCTCTCGCGCTTAGATCATGGTGAAACGCCGCAATTTGAAGCCATATCACTCAGCGATCTCGCACGTAGCGCTTTACTGGAAGCCAATTTGCCAGCCGATGAAGCCCATTTAAGCATTGAGCAGCCCTGCGCTTTAATCGGCCAACCATTATTGCTGGGCTTATTACTGAGAAATTTACTGGAAAATGCCAAGCATTATGCCGGCCCAGACGCCGAGATTGTGATCCAGATTCGCGGCGCAACACTCAGCGTTTGCGATAATGGCCCGGGCGTGAGCAGTGATGATTTAGCCCGCATTGGCGAACGTTTTTATCGCCCTGCCGGGCAAAGCCAGCCCGGGGCAGGTTTAGGTTTATCGATTGTGCGCCGAATTGCTGATTTGCATCAGGCCGAGTTCAAAATCAGCAACCGCGACTCCGGTGGATTTTGCGCCGAGATCCGCTTTCAGCGTGAAGCGCAATAAACAACATTGAGGCAGCTCGCTGAACTTGTTACGATGCTGCCTTTACTCTCGATTGGACTCACGACGATGCATAAAATCCTGCTGTTGACTTGTTTGCTTGCTGGATTGGTGCAGGCGGCAGAATACGAGACCCACACTCCGGACAATATTGAAGCTGGTGAAGGCGATGGCTTAATGGGCTTTTTTAAAAATAAAGCCCCAGTGATTCCGGCGGAGCAAGAGATTCAATACCCAGATTTAGCCACGCTCAAACAATGGGCTCCAGTTAAATTTGCACAAGAAATTAAAAACAATAATTACTATCTATCCCTTGATAGCTTAAGCCTCGGGCCTGATCGGATTGTGCGCTATGTCATCGCCGTGACGCCCAAAGCCGGTGGTCCAAAAAATATCTTATTTGAAGGCATTGATTGCAAAACTAACCAATACCGCACTTATGCTTGGGGCAATCCCAATAAGAATGAATGGCAAAAAAGCACGCAAGTGAAATGGAAGCCATTAAGTAAAAATCAATACAATGCTTGGCAAGGTAGCTTATCGGATAATTTCTGCCAGATGGGTGATCCTTGGCCGGTTGAAACCATTCGCAAAGACTTCACCGTCGACAAGCAAGCCGGTGATTGCTTAGGTTGCCGCGCTAAATAATTTAATCCCTCCGGTCTGTTGTTCGCAAAAATCTAAACGGCAACAGCCCCACGCTCAATTCGCGACGCTAGCATTTATTGCGCTTCACATACCAGATCAGGTAGCAGCTCAGCAAAAGCCGCCTGATATTTTTCGGCCAATTCACGCTCAGTAAAATGATGATTTTGCCCACCGCGCTGCGCGACTTTCAAGCTACCTAACAAACTAGCCAAACGCCCAATTTGCGGCCAATCCCAACCGCGACTCAATCCATGCAGCAGCCCGGCGCGAAACGCGTCGCCACAACCGGTTGGATCTAGAATCTCAGACGCAGCCACTGCGGGGATTTGATGACAAACACCGTCCGTATAGATTTTCGCCCCCTGAGCCCCCAAGGTGACGATCAGCGCTTGAACTTGCGCGGCAATTTCCAGCAGGCTAAGCCCGGTACTCGTGCACAGCATTTCAGCTTCATAGTCATTCACGGTGACATAACTGGCTAAAGCCAACATGGCTTTGAGCTCTTCACCGTTAAACATCGGTAAGCCTTGGCCGGGATCAAAAATAAACGGGATTTTCGCTGCGGCCAATTGCTGGCAATGTTGCTGCATCCCCGCCTTGCCATCGGGCGAAACAATGGCGATGTCGATCGGCTCTCGCACCACATTCACCATATTCAAATGCGAGCCATTCATCGCGCCCGGATGAAATGCGGTAATTTGGTTGTCGTCTAAATCGGTCGTAATAAAGCACTGGGCAGTGAAGCCCTCTTGCTCCTGAATATAATCGCGGCGAATCTGCTGACGATCTAAAAATTCGGCATAAGGACCAAAGTCTTGCCCCACGGTCGCCATAATTAACGGCTCAGAACCGAGCATTTTCAGCGTGTACGCAATATTGCCAGCGCAGCCGCCCAATTCGCGCCGCATTTCTGGCACTAAAAATGACACCGATAAGATATGAATCTGCTCGGGCAAAATATGCTGCTTAAAATATCCGGGAAAAATCATAATCGTGTCATAAGCCATTGAGCCACAAATTAACGCTGCCATCTTGCTCTCCTGATTTCGATTAAACGGATTTCATCATCACTTTACGGCAGGCCGAAACACATTATCGTTCGTCATTCGCCGGTTAATTCTGTCTGTATTCATACACCAAGTTTCTATTACTCGTGCATATTCCTAGGGTTTTAATGTATTTTTACATCATGGGAATAATTCTTTCATCAACTGTCATTTTAATCTTAGCGACCTTGAGCAGCGTATTTGCCATTGCGCAGTACGCGCTACTAGTTCGCGCGCATCATTCCGAGCGAGGATTAAGCACGCTGGCCTATGGCGGCACGCTGCATGCATTGGCCACACTGGCTTACGCATTAAGCTTGGGTAGCCGCTATAACACGCTGATTGCGCCAATATTAATTGCCGGTTTACTGGTTTTACTCGCAGGAACTCGGCGGTTTTTTGCCCGCCCGGCCTTACTTGGGCACTGGGCATGGAGTTTAGTCATCAGTGGCATCATCCTTAGCGCCCAATGGCTAACCAGCCTTAATCAATATCAGGCTTGGGTATTGCAATGCCTCACCCTATTACCACTCTTACTGCGAATCGCTTACGAAGCACGCCACGCCGATAACGATGAGCATTGGTCGCTACCTCGGCAAGTATTAATTCTTATTTGGTTGGGCTATGCCGGCATGGTGGTATTTTTAATCTGCCTACCCGCCTACTCGTTGCAAAATGCGCTATTAATCACCTTATTAATGAGCAATTTGGCCTTGCCATATAGTTATCACAACACGCTGTCACATCGACTACACACCCGCTTAATTAAGCTCAATCGTTACGATGCGCTAACCGGATTATTCAATCGGCGCGGGATTGAGGAATACACGCTACGTGAGCTGCGCCGCACCCAAAAATACCGCCAGCCATTGGCGATTATTGGCGTGAATATCAAGCAATTTCATGAAATCAATCAGCGCTATGGTTTTGCCGCTGGCGACATGGCACTCAAAAAAGTCGCCCGTAGCTTAAAATCTATCGCCGCCACGACCTACCCTAGCGGTATTGGGCGCTTTACCGGTAATGATTTTATTTTGATCTTGAGTAATATGCCGATTCAGCAGGTTCGTAACACCATGCTAGAAATCGAGCTTGCAATAAATAGCTTACAAATTGACCACAGCGATAGCAGCTTTCATCTAGGCTGTGTCATTGACGTCGTGCGTGCCGGTGTTCACGGCGACAATGCCAATCAATTGCTAATGGCGCTGCAAGCCGCTATCGAACAACGCAAAAACACCAAGCAGCTCAGCAACAAAGCGCCACTCTCCCCAGCTGAAGTTGCTTAATACAATGGTATTGATCTGTAGCTCTTATATTGCATCAACTACAAAGCAATACCCATATATATTTGGTAATGTTCAAATTTGGTGTTGATGCTATACCGCAGCGTGGCCACTTATTTTTTATTTTCTGCCGCAGACTCAACGCGATTGCGGCCATTACTTTTGGCTTGATACAGCGCTGTATCTACCCGCTGCATCCATTCATCAAACGAATCAGTCACTTGAAAAGCCGATAAACCAATACTGATGGTTAATGTTTGTCGATGCGGAAAATTCGCGCTGGCAATGTATTGGCGTAATTTTTCCGCCAAGAAACCTGCCTGTTCCAACGTCACGCCAGGAACTAACAACACAAACTCTTCACCGCCCCAACGAAATAAAGTATCACTGGGGCGAACCTGACTTTTCACCAGCTCAGCCAAACGCACTAAGACCAAATCACCCATAGGATGGCCAAATTGATCATTCACCCGCTTAAAAAAATCAATATCGAGCATCAATAAGCAAACTTGTTGCCCATAGCGAATCGCACGCGACATCTCGGCATATACCATTTGCTCAAACTGCCGTCGATTTCCGCAGCCTGTTAAAGCATCGGTTTCTGCGTCATGAATCAAGCTGCGATTGGCATCAAGCAAGCGCGAATTAACCATCTCAAACGCGACACGCAATTCAGATAATGTGGCTTCACTTTGTTGGCGCAAGCTAGTTTGCGCCGCTAATAGCTGCGCCGTTTGCTGCTTTTCGTCCCTGACCGTATTTAATTCCGACTGTTGTTGCAAGCTTTGACTTTGCTTGGCCTGCCGCCGCGCCAAACAAAAATCTTCTATCGGCTGCAATGCCGAATCACGGCAAGCCTCTACATGCGCCGCGCTCTCGTAACGCCGTAGTAATTGTAAGGTTTTATCCTGCCAATTTTGAACATTGCGTCTGGCCAAGTAAAACACCCCCAGCAGCGCCAAGATAAAAATCAGCGCCAAACCAAAGCCTAATATTTGGCGCGCCGTTTGGTACGCTGCAACGTCAAAATTAACCGCCAAAATCAAATTGCTGTACGCCAGCTGGGGATCAATAGGCAAAGCCAGATAATATCGACCCTGCCGATCTTGCACTGCTTGAGTACTTAATAGCGGCGGTTGCGTAGCAAGTCGCTGCTCAGTAAAAATGGAATAATAACCCTGCGGCCCTTGCAACAAAATATCCAGCTCGCTGGACAATAAATTCGCGCTTGGCTGATGAAATAAGGCATCAAATACCGCCACGTGATCATGCTGACGCTGCAGCAATGATTTCAACTCCACCGCCGTAATTAACCAAAAGGCCTGCTTCGCTGGGGCATAAAAATGATAAACCGTTAGCTTTCCGGTCTTGGCCGAAATCGCCAAATGATTTTTTATCACGCTAGCGCTACCGATTTTTTTCCGTAGTTGCTCATTGAGCAGCGTAGATTTTTTCCAGCTCTCATCGGCGTTTTCGCCTGCCGTAGCACCAATCATCATGGCGCTTTGCGGATAATAAATTGAGGCACTGTCGAGCTGTAAGGCTTTGGCCAGTTGCTGCAAAGCCAACGGATGGGTGGCCAAAGCGCCGTTAATACGTGGCCATACCGCATCAATCGATGCCGGTGAAAAACTCAACTGTTGCTGATCGTGTTCAAGGATTTGATTGAGACGAGCAAATTGCATTCGCGACTGCGCTTGTAGCTTTTGCAAAGCGAGCTCGACTTGCTGCGTTTCTAAATAATGCAAGACGCCATAGCTCAAGCCAGTCACCGCCAGCAGTAACATAACCAGAGCCAATAGCCAAGAAACCCACATTCGCTGTATCACATCTAAACCATAGCTGACTTAAATATGTCTAGTATAGTTAGCAATACGCGTAATGCGGATAAATCAGATTTTGCTAAAATGCCGAGTTAAAAACTCGGCATCCACATTAGCTTTGCAATAAAGCCAATTCATCAGCATTTAAAAAGCGCCATTCACCTTCGGCCAAATCTAAATCAGCCAACAGCAAACCACCAATTTTAACGCGGCGTAAAGCGCTGCAATGGTTGCCTGCAGCCGCCAACATGCGTTTCACTTGATGGTATTTACCTTGCTCGAGCACGATTTCGATTTCATTCTCGCTGACTTTATTCGCCACTAAGGCGGCAATCGGCGCCGGCTCATCAATCAATTGCACGCCAGACAATAACTGCGCCACCAAAGCATCCGTCACAGGCTCAGCGGTAGTGGCAATATAAGTTTTCGGCTGATGGCGTTTGGGCGAGCTTTGCGCGTGAATAAATGCCCCATCATCCGATAGCAGCAATAAACCCGTGGTATCGTGATCTAAACGCCCAACTGGCTGCACATCACGCCATTCCATGTTTTGCGGAAACAGCGTTAATACCGCCGGATGATGCGTGGGTTTACGTGAACATTCATAACCACTGGGTTTATTCAGCACTAAATAGACTTTTTCGCGATATTCCCACGTTTCGTCAAACACCTGAAACACCAAACCTTCGGGCTGGTATTCGGTTTTCCACTTTTGGATGACGACGCCATCAATCGAAACTTCACCTTCTTCGATTAAATCACGGCAGCCTTTACGCGAACCGAAACCTTGGCTTTGCAAAATTTTATCGAGAGATAGTTTTTTCATGATCAGAACTCGTACGAATGGATATACCATTGTAAGGGTAAGTGGCTACTTTGAAACAGAGGATGAGGTCAAACGAGAGATAAAACGAAGAAAACAACTAAGGGAAACTGGTGGAGGGAGAAGGATTCGAACCTTCGAAGGCTGAGCCGCCGGATTTACAGTCCGGACCCGTTGACCGCTGGGGTAACCCCTCCACGAGGACGGCAATTATGCCTTTGGCCCACGATAGCGTCAAGCCCCTCGTCGATTTATTTTCAACTCAATGTTGCAAAAATAAAACGAAGCAACTCCGCCACATTGTTTGTCATCTTGCGGCGTAATAATCAATGATCGGCCATCGTCGCCTTTTGCCGCTGTAAAAACAGCGCAACGACCAGGTTCACGACCCTCGTGCATAGGAGCTTAGCGTTTGAAACCTTATTCCGTCTTATTTATCTGCAGCGACAATGCGATTCGCAGTCCCATCGCCGAAGCGATCATGAATCATTTTTTCGCCGATCGATTTATTGCCTATAGCGCAGGCAGCAATGCGCAGGCCGAGCTACATCCCTTGACCATCGCGACATTGCAGCACTTTGGCCTCACGCCGCCAAGCCAACCCAAAAGCTGGAATACTTTTTTACTGGCTGGCGCGCCAGAAATGGATTTTATTTTTACGCTAGATGACTGCGCCACCAACGAAGCCTGTCCAACTTGGCCCGGCGGACCGTTAATCGCGCATTGGAATGTGGAAGACCCTAGTTTGCGCTACCAAGAAATAGATCGCCGCAAAGCGTTTCATGATGTGTTTTTATTTATCAAACATCGAATTGATTTATTGGCCGCACTACCGATGGAAAAGTTAGCGCATTTAGCGTTGCAACATCACGTACAGCAAATCGGCCAAAGCACGCCAGCGCGCTAAATCGCCAAAGCCTCGTTTTCCATGCTGGAAATCCGAGGCTTTGATGATGGTTTTACCCGTTGGCGTTGTCACACTGACTAAACAATAGCCAACTGGCCAGCAATCATTGAGTTAGAACTTAGTTTTTTGGCTCAATATTGTTAATCACAAATTGCACGCCTTTCACTTGCTCAGCAATCATGCCGGCTTGCGCCATTTGCTCACCGATTTCAACCACGCCAACAATCGTCACATCGACTTTAGTAGGGTCTTTTTTATCGTTGGCGCCTTTCACTTGCAAATCAAATGGCTTCAAAGTTGGATCGGCATCAAGGGCTTTTTTAACGTGATTGGCAACCGCAACGGCATCCGCTGCAGGCTTCACGGCTGGTGCGGCAGGCTTCACGGCTGGTGCGGCAGGCGCTGCTACTTTTTCAGCAGTTGAGCTACACGCGGTCGACAACAATGCAGCACCTAGCAGCGTAACAAGCAGGCATACTTTTTTCATGATTTTCACTCATCCGTTTAAATTAATTAAATACAGCGCTGCTTAGAGGCGATGGCTTCGTGCTGAGCGCTTTATATCGCTGATTCTAAAAGCATTACATTACAGAAATGTTTAAGTCTTATGACAAATGCAAATCAGCAACAGCATCTCTTCGCTTGTGCCTTGCTGTGCCGCTGCGCCAATGGTTTAATTCAGCGCAGGGCGGTTTTTTATTTCTCAGCGGTTTTTGCACAACAAGGTTGTACCCTCTATGTTGCCCACGGCATTCACAGCAGTCCATCAACAAGATAGGTATCTTGATCCAAGCGCTATTGTTATTGCGCTGCATGGCAATACCTTAATTTTTTGTTCGCAAACTTTAGCTTCAGCCAGCGAGCTCGCCGCGCTGACTCCGCCACATACCTTGCTGTGTATTGGCCAGCTGGAACAACAAAAAATACAACTGGCCTTATGGGATGCCGCCACGCCATTACCGACAGCGCTAAGCACAATGGATTTACGCGCCAGCTTTGATTTACTCGGTGAAACGCTGTGGGCGCTAGCGTGTCGCGCCAGCCAGATTGCGACTTTTTATCGCACGCATCGCTTTTGCGGTCTGTGTGGTGCACCAACCTTAGTACTTGAACATGAAATCGCCTGCGAATGCAGCGCTTGTCAGCATCGGGTTTGGCCGCGCTTATCACCAGCCGTGATGGTGTTGATTCAACGTGGCCGCGAGGTATTGTTGGCGCGCTCGCCGCACTTTCGCAGCGGGATGTATAGCGCAGTCGCTGGATTTGTTGAGCCCGGCGAAAGCCTAGAACAATGCGCGCATCGTGAAGTGCGCGAAGAAGTCGGCGTAGAAATCACCAATTTGCGTTGGTTTGCCAGCCAAAGCTGGGCGTTTCCGCACTCTTTGATGCTGGCTTTTTTTGCCGATTACGTTTCTGGTGAGATTGTTTGCCAAGCCGATGAAATCGAAGACGCGCGCTGGTTTAGCCCTGATGATTTACCACTTCTGCCCAGCGCCAGCAGTATTGCTTATCGCCTATTGCAAGCGGGGCTCGCTGCCAATCCATAAATCCAGTGCCGGTTTAGCCGCTATGGTTTAACGACTGGGCGGCAGCAAAACTGGGTCAGGCTCTCAACAGACCATGGCTATTGCGGCTTATTTTTTATGCAGCACCAGCGCCGCAAGTACGCCGGCGACCAAGCCCCAAAAGGCCGAGCCAATACCAAATAAGCTCAGGCCCGAAGCGGTGACCAAAAAAGTGATCATCGCCGCTTCGCGCTGTTTTTCATCGCGCATCGCCAGTGCCAAACCGCTGCCGATGATATTCATCAATGCCAAGCCAGCCACCACCAGCACCAGCTCTTTGGGAAAAGCAGCAAATACCGCGACCACTGTTGCGCCAAATACGCCAATCAGCAGATAAAACACCCCAGCGGCCATCGCCGCAATATAGCGTTTGCTCGCGTCTTCATGCGCGTCTTTCCCCATGCAAATGGCCGCAGTAATCGCCGCCAAATTAATCGCAAACGCACCAAATGGCGCGAGTAACACGGTCAGCAAACCCGTACTGCTAATCAGCGGAGAAATCGGTGGTGTATAGCCATTGGCGCGCAATACCGTCACCCCGGGCACATTTTGCGAGGCCATCGTCACCATAAATAAGGGCAATGCCACACTGGCAATACTGCTCCAACTCAACTCTGGCGTGGTCCAAATCGGCGTCGCCAAGGTTAGCTCAATACCCTCTAGATGTAATAGCCCGCGCCACGCAGCCACTAATATCCCACAGAGCAATACCCCAACAATGGCATAACGAGGCCAAAATCGACGCAACAGCAAATACGTCAGCAACATACTGCTGGCCAAAACCAACTCGGTTTGCAAAGCACTAAATGCCCCCAAGCCAAAGCGTAATAGCACCCCCGCCAACATCGCCGAAGCAATGCCCAATGGAATCCGCTGCATCGCGCGCTCAAACCAACCGGTGATGCCCATCAGCAAGATGAGCACGCCGGAAACCATAAACGCCCCAATCGCTTCGGGCATGGTAACGCCCGCCGCGCTGGTCACCAGTAACGCCGCCCCCGGCGTTGACCATGCCGTCACCACCGGCACACGATAACGCAGCGATAAACCGATGCAGCTCAGCCCCATTGCCAAGCCCAAAGCCCACATCCATGAGGCGATTTCTGCGGGACTAGCGCCCAAAGCCTGCGCCGCTTGAAACACAATCACTGCCGAGCTAGTAAAGCCGACCAAGACCGTAACCAAGCCCGCCACGACTGCAGAAACTGAACTATCTCGCCACACCGACATGAGCAACCCCTTAATTGAAGCGCTTATTGTGCTGGCTGAGTCTTCATGCGGCAAGACGCAAGCCAGTCAATACAAACATTTGGTTACACTGGTCTGGGTTGACGCGGCAATCATGAAGATTGCATCATAAGACTTGATGCACAGCAGCAAAACCATCTCGTATCGCGCCAACGCAAGCATTTGCTAGTCACTGCGCGCTCACTCGCACCACGGCCATCAACGTCGGCACGATGTAACAAACGCAAGCGATATCACCGGCGTTAGCGATCCTAAGCCGAGATTTCCGCTCTTCAAGGATGAAGCCATGCCCAATTCTGCCCAATCAATTCGCATCGGGGTTTTCTTAGCCGTTTTTGCCGCCACTGGCTTTGCCATGAAAGGCGTGTTTATTAAACTGGTTTATCCTTATGGCGTCGATGCCGTCACGCTGGTGATGCTGCGCCTGATGTTTGCGATTGCTTTACTGTGGATGGTGAGATTATGGCGACTGCATGCCAGTAGCGACGCGCCAGAAACACCCATCGCGCCATTAGATAAGCTCAAACTGTTTGGCCTAGGTTTGCTGGGGTATTATTTATCCAGCGTGCTCGATTTCATTGGCCTTGAAACCGTCAGCGCCAGTTTGGAGCGCCTGATTTTATGCCTATATCCCACCTTTACTGTGTTGCTGGTGTCTTGGTTTAGCGGCAAGCCGATTCCCCCCAAAATCAAACGCGCACTACCGTTAACTTATCTGGGCATGGTGTTGGTATTAGCACCGGAACTCATGAATGCCCACGCCGATTGGGTTGGCATTGGTTTTGTGGTGGCCAGTACTTTGGCTTTTTCGCTGTATATGGCGTGGAGCCCAGCGGTGATCGAGCGGGTTGGTTCAATGCGCTTTACTGAATTGGCACTCACGGTGTCGGGCTTGGGGATTTTAGTGCACTGGTTAATCAGTCATCCACTGAGCAGCGTAGTTCAGCCGTGGCCGGTTTGGGCTTATGCGCTGACCATTGCAATTTTCTCTACCGTCTTGCCGGTGTATGCCATGACCAATGCCATGAAACGCATCGGCGCCGGGCGCACTGCCGTAATTGGTAGCTTTGGTCCGGTGCTGTCGATTGTAATGAGTATGGGGATTTTGAATGAGCGCCTCAGCGCAGTGCAATGGCTCGGTGCGGCCATTGTGCTCAGCGGCGTTTGGATGGTCAGCAAAAAATAAATCCATCCCCAGACGGTCACGCCGTTTGGGGATGGTGTCATTAAAAGTCCATCGTCACTTTCGCCAAATTGCGGGGGGTATCGATGGCATTACCACTCAGCACAGCGCAGTAATACGCCAGCATTTGTAGCGCAACGATATAAATGATGGGGCTTAAGTGCGTTAAACCACTCGGCATCCGAATCACGCTGGTGCCTTCAACTGACGCAATATTGCCGTTGGACAAAATAAAAATCTCGCCATGGTTGGCGCGGATGGCTTTTAAATCATCGAGCATTTTTTGCGCTTGCTGATTCCACGGCAAACAAACAATCACCGGCAAATCATCATTCACCAAAGTAATCGGTCCGTGCTTTAACTCGCCAGCGGGGAAGGCTTCAGCATGCTGATAAGCCACTTCTCGAAGCTTAAACGCGCCTTCCATCGCCACGGGGTAATGCGTGTGACGACCGATCACAAATAAATTATTTTTCCGATGCAAACCATTGGCCCAGCGGCGAATTTCTTTATTGAGCAACAAAGTTTGCGCCACCACATTCGGCAAGAGCAACATCTCTTCATCATGGCTTGCCACTTGCTCGGCACTTAAATGCCCCCGCGCCTGCCCCAGTGCATTGGCCAGCATAAACAGCAGCAATATTTGGGCGGTGAGTGATTTGGTCGCGCTCACCGATTGCTCGGCACCGCTGTGTGTGAGCAAATGATGGTCAACCAAGGTGGTCAGCGTGCTACCGGGAGAATTGGTCAAGGCCACCGTGCGGGGGCGACCTGAGGCTTGCGCGTGTTTTAACGCCGCAATGGTATCGGTGGTTTCGCCCGATTGTGAAATCGCAATCATTAAATCATGATCATCAGCGCGCACATCGCGATCACAATATTCGCTACTTAAACCCACTTGCACTGAAACACCGGCTAATGTTTCAAACCAATACCGCGCCACCAAGGCGGCGTGATAGCTCGAACCACAAGCTAATAATGTCACGCTGCGAATACCAGCTAATTTGGCCCGCAGCGCCAAGGGCAAAACGTAACCCTCCTTGTATTTTTGCACTAAGATCGCCAGCGTTTCTGGCTGCGCTTCGATTTCTTCCAGCATAAAGTGCGGCACACTTTGGTTCTTGGTCACCGCCGGCATCTCTAGCACTTGCTCCAGACCATCCCCTAAAATTAACAACGGGGTATCAAGCCCAAAGCGAACAATATCGCCGTCTTTCATTGCATACACCTGATTTGCACGTTGGCGTATCAGCCGTAAGCTACTGCTACAGATTTGCCGTAAACCTGATTCTAGCCCAACAAACAAAGGCAAGCCTAAACAGCTGGCTAAAATAAACTGCGCCTGGCTTTCTTGGTGGCACAGATAACTGATCTGACCTTTTAATTGGGCATTGGCAATCAGCATTGCCTCGGTCAAGTTCGCGCCGTCATCGATTTGCCGCTGCAAAACCGCCGCGATCAACTCATTTAAACTACATGCGTCGCCCAAATTAAGGCTGTGCGCTAAATCTTGATGATTCAAACAATGCCCCATCGCCCGAATCTGTAAACCGGCCCGATTGGTTGGCGTTAATGGCTGCGGCTCATGGTGCAAACTGGCAATCAGCCAATGGCACGTTTCACTACCGAGCGATAAGCGCTGCACTGGTTGCGGCAAGACCCAACGTTTTTGTGTGCTGCTCGCCTGCTCTTCTAGCACCAAATTCAAATGCGTATTGCTGCTATTTAAAATCAAAATGCAATCGGACAATGCAGGTAACACATTTTGTGGCGCAATATAGGCAATCAATTCAGACATATTTCACCTTATTTAGAAGAGCAAACATCAGCACTGCATTGAGTGGGGCTTTATAAATTACATTGGATTAAGCCATTTTAAAGCGTTGCACCGTTGCGGTAAGTTGATCGGCCATGGATTCAAGTTGCCCAATCGACTCGCCCATATTGCGTACCGCCACCGAGTTCTCTTCAGCCATCGCCGCAATGCGCTCAACGTTAACGGCAATATCACGCGCCGCCGAGCGTTGTTCTTGCATTTGTTCGCTGATTTCGTGCACCGAATGCACTACTTCACCACTGCGCTGATTAATACGGCCAATACTCTCGCTGGCTTGGGTGGTTAATTGCAAACCATCACCAACACGCTGGCTGCCGCTACTCATGCGAGTGACCGCATCTTGTGCACTGCTTTGAATATTGCTCACCATCTTGGTGATTTGGCTGGCCGATTGCGCAGTACGCTCTGCAAGCTTACGCACTTCATCGGCCACCACGGCAAAGCCACGTCCCATATCACCGGCACGGGCCGCTTCAATCGCGGCATTCAGGGCTAATAAATTGGTTTGATCGGCAACATCTTTAATCACCACCACAATGCTGCCGATTTCATTGATATTCCGACCCAATTCAGTAATTTGCTCGGATGCGCCCAGTACTTCGCCAGAAATTGCCTGCATTTCCATCGCCGCCGCCGACACATCTTTGCTACCTTCGTTGGCTAATTCACCGGCCCCGCGCGCTTTTTGCTCAACATCATTGGTGTTGTCAGCCACTTGATCCATGCTGGTGCTCATCTCTTCAACCGCCGCTGCCATTGAGCTGGCTGACGACGATTGCAAATCAGAGCCTGAAGTAATTTGCTGTGACGCCGCCGATAAGGTCCGCGCGGCGTGTGTGACGTCTATTGCATTGGTTTGAATCTGGCGAATAATTTGCACTAGATTTTCTTGCATCGTTTGCAAAGCGCGTTGTAATTGGCCCAATTCATCATTCGCAAAGTGCGTTCCGCGCCAATCATGACTTAAATCGCCGCTGGCAATTTTGCTGGCAACACGGCTAGCAGATTCCAAAGCGGTAATCACTTTCGAGCCAATCACCCAAGCCAGCACTAAACCGAGCAAAATCGCCAATACGCTCACCAATAAAATGCTATTGACTGCGGTGCTGACGCTATTTTGTACCGTGGTTTTATCTTCATCCATTAAGCGGCTTTCATAGGCGGCCAATTTAAGCAAAGCATCCCGATATGCATTGCTGACTTTGGCATATTCTGTGGTAATAAAATGCCCACCCGTGGTGCGATCGAGTCTTAATAAAGTCGCCAATTTGATTTTTTGCAAATCCATTGCGGCATTGCTTGCCACGACTTCAGCGAGTAAGGCCTGGGCCTGAGTATCACCACCAATCAGGGCTTTAAGTTCGCTGATTTTATTTTCTTCAGTACTGCCTTCTGACTCTAATTGCGTCAAAATTTTATCGGTATCACTCGTGGTTTCGGCTAAAGCAGCATTACGTAGCGTTAAATCGGTTTGATAAGCAATGGATATCAATTGATTGGACTTCACCACCGTAGGATAACGCTCATCCACTAGCTCGCTGACCTTGCCTCGAAGCTGAGTCAGACTCAATAAAGCCACAATCGCTACAATCGCTAGCAACAATAAAACTACCCCAAACCCAGCCAGAAGCCGTGTTTTTACGCCCCAATTATGCATACCCACCCTTTACTTTCTAATTATTGGCATTATTTACATCGTCATTTTCCTTATAATATACCGTAAGCTTTGTTCACGCATATTATCAACGACTGATTGTCACTAGGTGATGTATGAATCATGATCTTGTTTGTTTCCCCTTTAGCGACTTAGGCACTGAAACCCACTGGCAAAGAGAAGGTGAATTACTCCAACGGTTTAATCATTTACCGCCAGAAGCCCAGCATGAGCGACCTGAACTGCTCAAAGCGCTGTTTGCCCAAGCCGATGAAGTGATTATTTCGCCGCCCTTAGCGATTGCCCGCGGCCACTTAATCAAACTCTCGCGAAAAGTGTTTATTAATTACAACGCACAAATCGCTGCCGCACCGGGCGCACCAATTACGATTGGCCACCACACCATCATCGCGCCCAATGTGCAAATTCAAACCGGAACGCATCCAGTAGACCCGACTGAACGCCAAAAATGGGCTTATTGTGCCAAGGGCATAACCATCGGAAATAATGTCTGGATTGGGGCTGGCGCCATTATTTGTGGCGGCGTAACCATTGGTGACCATAGCGTGATTGGCGCGGGCAGTATCGTCACTCGCGATGTACCGCCTTGCGTCTTGGTGGGCGGCAACCCCGCGCGCGTGATTCGTGAATTAACACCACCGGATGAAAGCACTTTATATGCGCTAAATCCATAACTTCGGCGCATCTTCGGCGTATATTTGTATTCATTCATTCTTAACAGAACAGAGTCAGTACAATGTGGAGCACGATACGATCTTGGTTTACCGCCAAACCCAAACTCAGTGCGGATGATGAAGCAACCATCGAACGTTTAGTCGATATTGCGCATCCGCACATTCGTTTGGCGCGCAATTATCTAACCCGATTAGCCCCTTATATCCGCTGGGCACACCATCACGCCAATGCTTTAGCCACTCAATTACCCGCGCCGATTGAGCTCAATAACGAAACCTGGCGAAAAGATCGCACTTTGCAGCTGCTCTTTGCGACGCCAGACCGAATGAGCGAAGTTGTCGGGCGCGACCCCGGCTTACAAGCATGGTTTGCCGCCTGGCCAATGGCCGACATCGCTTATGTCGGACTCATTGCTGATGCCCAAGAAAAAGTACGCTTTGGCATGAGTGAACACGCGGGGCAAATTCGCCAAGACGTACCGCAAAAATTACTGATTTTTTCTAATTACCAGCTTGGCCAACCCGCTCAATCACCCGATGCCTTGGTACAACTGGGCGCAGAGCGCATTTTAGATACGGTGGCAATTCAAGCTCAGCTGGCGATCGCCAACGTTGAGAATAAAAAAAAGCAGCTTGAAAGCACTCTGGTCAATGCCCGCACCATGCTGCGAATGCAAAATTCAAACAGCATGACGCCGAGCCTAGAACAAACCGAGCAACAAACACGCATCAAAAATCTCACGGCGCAATTACAAGACATTCATCAACAGCTCAATCCCGATGCTTTGTGCGAGCAGCTGATTACTGAATTGGCGGCAACTCCCGATATTTTGCGACTCGAGGTTCGCCACTGTAATGTTGATCGAATGGGCATTATCGATAGTGAAAGTAGCGACAATCAGCGTATCACCTTGCCCGAGCTCATCTTGCAACGCGAGCATCCAATTGAAAAACTGATTATTTTAATAGCGGTTCCGCGCCAATTAATGCAAGCGCCTAGTGAGAAACATGGATTTCCTGAGCAAGTCATCTTTTGAGATCTTGAATACAAACTGACGAACAAAGGGAATTTTCACCTTTATTGTTCGTCAGTTTATGACCACAATATCAGCTCAAGATATGACATGAGCAAGCCATGAAAGCCTTTATTTTTCCTCTACTTTTTGCCAGCTCACTCACAATGGCCACGAGCGATGCGCCATTACAGCGCTATCAATGTGATGAAGGCCAATCGTTTACACTCAGATTGACCTCGCCTGACTCGCTTGAATTGCTCAGTGGCTGGACCTTCCAAAAACTACCCCATGTTATCTCGGCGTCTGGCGCCAAATACAGTGACGGTAGCACCACGGTGTGGTTAAAAGGCCAAGGCGGCTTTTTAGAAGTCGATGATGTGATTGTGGCCAATAATTGCACACTCATCTCTGCTGATGAACCGCTCAACCCGATTCGCGACGCGGCGTCTGGCTTGATTTTTATTCCGCCAGAACGTTGGACGGCAAACAATGTACAAGTGGACGTGAAATCAGGCAGTGAAATTCCATTTTATGGTGAAACGGCATTACAGCAGTTTGAATATCGTTTTCGCGGCGGCAATGATGCAGCGCATTATCCTTTGCTAGATATTCTGGTTTTTCCAAAATCAGCATGGAGCCAACTCGAAAAAACCCCACCACCTGGTTTTGTGCTTGGCGATGACGGTCAGCGGGTTTATTTAGCGCAATTGCCAAGTAATAATCCATTTAATCCAGCCAGCAAAAATGGCAAAGAATTTATCGCTTTGCAAATGACGCCAGCTGAAGTGAAACAGGCATTTTCCATGTATGGGATTGTGAAAAATAAAGCGATTGAAAGCGTTACCGCGAAAGTGATGTGGCTGGATCGTCGGCTGTATCCCGGCGCCGTGCTCACCGTTGAATTGCGCGATGTATCCAAAATGGATGTCGCTTCAGAATTGATTGCGAAAAAAGTCATCACTTTAACGCAAGGTACGCCGCCAACGGTAACGCTGAAATTTGCTCCAGAAGCGATTAATCCTAAGCATCGTTACAACGTCAGTGCGCGTTTAGAGCAAGATGGTAAGTTAATCAAAATTAGCGATACCCAAACGCCAGTGCTCACGCAGGGCGCGCCACGTGAAACCAGTATTATGCTCAAAGCCATCTAGGTATAGCCACCTAGACCACATACAACAAAACCTACCTTCGTATACCCATGCCGCTCTATCACCATAGAGCGGCATTTTTATTGTCGAAAACTGAAGGCTGGTTTGATGCTCAATTCGCGAGTGAGCAATAAGGATCTAGCACAACACTAAATTATCGCGATGAATCAGCTCCGCTTCGTCGATATAGCCCAACACAGCCTCAATCTGCCCTGTTGGCTGACGTAAAATTCGCTGCGTTTCTTGCGAGCTGTAATTGATTAAACCACGGGCCACTTCAAGTCCATCGGGATTTAAACAGCGCACCACTTCACCGCGTAAAAATTCGCCTTCAACCGCCAGCACACCAATCGGCAACAAGCTGGAACCTGACTGCGTTAAAGCACGAACAGCACCCGCATCGAGTGTCACACTGCCTTTTAGTTGCAAATGGTCGGCAATCCATTGTTTTTTGGCCGCCAAGGCACAAGTCACTGAGCTTAATTGCGTGCCGATCATTTCGCCACTGGCTAAACGTGTGAGCACCTGCTCTTCACGACCACAAGCAATGATGGTTGCTGCCCCGCTACGGGCCGCACGCTTGGCGGCGATGATTTTGGTATACATACCCCCCGTCCCAACGCTAGAACCTGCGCCACCGGCCATAACTTCCAAGCTAGCATCACCTGCTACACCCGTCTGCACCAAGGTGGCAGTGGGGTTGCTACGTGGGTCGGCAGTATAGAGCCCAGTTTGGTCGGTCAAAATCACCAAGGCATCGCCTTCGATGAGGTTGGTCACCAAAGCGCCCAGCGTATCGTTATCGCCAAATTTAATTTCAGCAGTCACTACGCTGTCGTTTTCATTAATGATGGGAATCACCCCCAATTGCAATAACGTCAGCAACGTTGAGCGAGCATTCAGATAACGCGTGCGATCAGATAAGTCTTCATGCGTGAGCAGTACTTGCGCGCACATTAAGCCGTGTTGGCGAAATGCACTTTCGTAGGCATGGCATAAGCCCAGTTGGCCAACTGCGGCAGCCGCTTGTTTTTCATGCACTGCGCTGGGTTTTTGCGTCCAACCCAGTCGAGCAATGCCTTCGGCAATCGCGCCTGAAGAAACCAAAACGACTTGTTTACCCAATTTGGTGAGTTGGGCAATTTCTTCAGCCCAGCGTGCTAGTGCTGCGTGGTCTAAACCTTTGCCTTCATTGGTCACTAGGCTCGAGCCCACTTTAATCACAATTCGCTGAGCTTTAGCCAAAATTGACGTTTGCATAAATAACTATCCTTGCGCAGCGCATTTACGCTGAATTACAGCTGAAATAAATAAAACCCTTGGTGCTGCAATGCCGCTAATGCGGTTGCCGGATCAAAACTGACATTGTCGTTGCCAATACTCAATGTGCGGGTACGTAGGAAATAGACCTTTTCATAGTCTTTGTCATCAATCGGTAATTGGCTTTGATCGACATCGATATCTACAGGCAAAACGAGGCACTTACTCGGGTTGCTCATGCTTTTAAAAATATTCACTTCCACGTTCAGCTCCTTATCGCCATTGCGCTTTTGATCGCATTTCAGCTGGGGTTCAATTTTGGCGCAATTTGCCGGTAAAGCCTAGCTTTTTTAGACACTTTCTTGGGTTTAGTCAGCAGGATTTTCGCGACTTATCCACAGATTTTTTCTTGAAAAAAGCTTGGTCTTATTGGTTTTTATTTTAAATTAGTAGTAATAAATAAGGTCTCAATTGAGCTGTGGATAAGTGCTTATTGTGTATAACTTACAAATGCTTAGCGAAATGATGATTTCGGTATAGCTGCGAAAAATAAGGGTGCTGTTTTTGGTGATGAATTTATGCCTCTGCTGCAAATAATCGCTTACACCCAAATCATGCCCAGCAATCCCACGGCTAATTCACCTAGTTACCCCCAATATATCCACGAGAATTCCGCTGAAAAATATTTATCCACAGGGTATTTTCTTGTAGCACTTGATGCAGCAATGCCTTGGTGGAGATACATAGCCAGCGTATTTTTATGCCAATTACATTGGGATTAATCCTGATGAAATTTGATCTATGCTGATTAGATAGCGAGGCTGTGATGAATTGTGTCCAGCCAATACTGAATATGAATTTGCTTGAATGGATGACGTTCAGAGAGATTGATATTGAGTGCAACTCACTAAGGAATAGCCAATGATTGCGCAACAACACACTAACTTAAGTGGTGCCTTGTTTTGAAAACGCTACTCGCGCAGCAGCGAGCGATATCGCCGCCAGTGACCAATGAAATGAAACAACTGGAGCGGCATGCGCTGCATATTCATTCTGGTGACATTGCAGTAGAAAGTCATAAACCCATCATGACTTTATTAGGCTCATGTATCTCGGTTTGTTTATTTGATCCGCAATTGAAAATGGCCGGCATGAATCATTTTATGCTGCCCAATTTTGGCGCACGCGCTGGGCAAGATGTGGAGTCATTGCATTCAGGCATGGCATCAATGGAGCTATTAGTGAATGCCTTGCTAAAACAGGGCGCAAAAAAAGGCCGTTTGCAAGCAAAGGCCTTTGGGGGTGGGAATTTAGTACCGAGTTCTGGAAAAAAAACCATTGGTGAGACCAATATTGAATTTACTCACCAATGGCTCAGTGCTGAAGGCATTCCATTATTGGCCAGCGATTTGGGTGGCAATTGCGCCAGAAAAATCGTGTTAAACCCGACTTCTGGCGAAGTGCTATGCCGGCAAATTCAACCGCAACAAAGCCAAAAACAACAATTAATTCAAGAAGAAGAAAATTATAAAACTCAGCTAATCCAATCACTCAATCATCGTAAAATTGATTACTGGTAATCATTGGCTGGCGATGCGGTTGGCGTCGATTGTTACAGCAATTATCGTGGCCAGTGTAATTGCACAAAAGCGCCCATTAAATCGGTCGCGCCGGTCCAAAAAATCTGAATCCCGAGACAAAACAAAATAAACGCCGAGAGTCGTAGAAAGATCACCGACCCAGTGGCCCCCACCCATTTCAATAACTTATCGGCATAGCGATAACACCAATACACCGAATATGACGTAATCGCCACGGCAATTACGCTGGCAATCGGCATGGTAAAGGTTTCAATCCCCGACGATTTAAAGCTCGCCCCCAGCGTAATGGCGACGGTAATTGAGCCCGGTCCGACGGTAATTGGAAACGTGAGCGGGAAAAATGCTCTTTGGCGTAATTCTTCAGAGCTAGGTCGATTACCATCCAGTGTGGAAACGGCATTGGGCGCATGCGTATCGGCAGACATTAATTGCCAGCCGGCAGTAGCGACCAATAAGCCGCCGCCAACCCGCACAATCGGTAAAGAAACCCCAAAAAATTCCAGCACATAAATGCCGATAAACATACTAAACACCAGCAAAATAAAGCTATAAACGCCGACTCGCTTGGCCAGAATAATACGTTCGTCTTTGGTGTAACCCTCAGTCAATACCAAGAAAATCGGCGCGTGACCGGGCGGATTTAAAATGGGCATTAATGCGGCAAAAACCAGCAATAAACTACCAAAAAATGAAGATAAATATGGCAACATAATGAATTAGGCTACTTGCTTAAAAGATGCTTTATCTTAGTGCTTCGCACTCTGAAAGGATAGTGAGCATCTTGAGCATCAGCCGATCACTGATCTGTATCAGTTTCTGGCCTGAATTTGTTCCGCCCAAACGCTGGCTTCATGCTGGCAATTTTTTACCGTATGCGGGGATAAATCGAGCGCCTTACACAGCAAGCTCACCGTATGAAATTGCTGAGACTCGGCGGCAGAAGCCAACTGTAAATACGCAAAATACGGCCCAGAGCGATTTAATAGCGCGGCATTGATTGAGTTTGGCGTATTCAGCGCTTTTAATAATTCAATCAACGGTTGCTGCAAAACTTCTTCCATTTGCGACAGCACGCCAGTTAAAAAGATGTGCTGGCATTGCGTGTTGTCTAGCTGATGCTCAGCCAGATTTTGCATAAAGCGGCCACGGCGTAACGCGGCTTGTCGAGGCAGCAAATCACAGCCCACCGCATCGCTTTGACTGTGCAGCATAAACAATAACCAGCGATGCAATGCACCACGCCCAATGAGTAACAAAGCTTGTTCAGCGCTGCCAATTTCATCGGATATTTGCGATTTGGCCATCCGCAGTAGCTTATACAACAAGACTGGATCCGCTTTTAGTGCCTCAAGCAACACCAAGGTATTGGCTTCTTGCTCAATCAGATCCAGCAAACATTGGACTTGCCCCCGCAAAGCGGCAATGGGATTCACTCCCCAAGCATCACGAGCGGTGATAAAAGGGCCTTGAAAAAACATCACACGCTCGGCATACAACGTCGATTCCCAAACGCAATCAAAAGCTTCATACGAATCAATATGGCAAGCCAATAAAGGCCAGTGCGTGTGCGCCATCACTTTGGCGACAATGTCTGGCGAAAATACCCAAGCCTCATTCAAATCCAGCACTAACAGGTCAATATCCACCATCAATGCATCCATATTTAGATTCATGCATTCATGCGCCAAAATCCCAAACATAAACCCCATTTTTCGCCAAGCGATCACATGCTGGCAGATGGCATCAGTCACCGGCTCATCGCCAAATCGCAGCACAAACACGCAGTGCTGGCCGTGTAGATTGGCAAATTGGGTCTCTAGAATATGTGATGCTTCAAAATGCACCACAGCAAAACGATGGCCTAATAATTGCAGTAATGGCAGATTCAGTAGCTGGCTGAGCAAAGCTTGATCGTATAAACGCCGCATCGCGTGCCCCGTATGCACGCGCTCGGTGATGTTTTTTTTCAGCATAAACTCATGCCCCACCACTCGCTCTTGTCGATTAACGATGCTTTCACGACAAATAATGGTTTTTTCTTCAGGATGCGGCACGGACTCCTCTATCGTGCTGATACGAGGAGATAAAGCATTGAGACGTTCAAACGCCGCCAAATCCGATTCCGTTTTGGCGCTTTGAAACAGATGATGAAAAAAGAGTGGCAGCATGGCAACCTCAAGGTGGCCATTGAGTATAGAAATTGAAACCGCAATGCACCATAGAATAAAGCCGGCGCACTGCACTTTGAGTCAATCCCACCCATCTCGGCATGAATAGTGGGTATATCTCGCTACAAAATAAAATAAAACGCCTACAAACCTATACTGCCGCAGATTGTAGTGTAGTGACTTCAACCAGCACATTGTGGTTGGCATCCGACATCCACAATTGGCCATCCTGAATGGTGCACTGCAACTGCATGGTACGCGCTGTCATTTGGGTTAACTCGGCCAAGGTATCACTTGGAATGCTCACCACATTTAAATGATCAAACCGTGTTAATGCATTTTTAATGCCATCCCACCAAATATCCACCACTCGCCCGCCATAGGCATAAATCCACACTTCATTGGCGCGGCCGCAGCCTTTTTTGATGCGTTTTTCATCGGGTAAACCCAACTCAATCCAAGTTTCAATCGCGCCAGTTAAGTCTTTTTGCCAAACATCAGGCTCATCATCGGCCGATAAGCCGCGAGTTAATTCCAACGATTCACTCGCATGCCGCGCAAAAGCCACCAAACGCAACATCATGCGCTCGTCCGTTTCCGAAGGATGGCGCGCGATCGTGAGCGCATGACTTTGATAATAACCACGGTCCATATCCGTGATATTTAGCTCGGCCTTGAATACCGTTGATTTAATTGCCATTGATTGTCGTCCTTATGAAGGCCAACAGTGTAACGGAATCTGCCCAAATCGGCGTGAGCAACAAAATCAATGCCAAATCAAAAGCACAGCTGCGGCGTGATTTGTCTCTTTATGGGCATAAAATCGGCAATTCATCTTATTTCAATAATTGGCAGCTACCGTAGCGATTATTTCCAGCATCGGAACGTCTATGTATGCCAGCCACGATCGCCTTATCTTATTGGACGCTGATGGCACCATTATCGATGCATTTAGCGCCATAGAAACCGCTTTTAGCTTGCATGGCATGCAAATTGGCGATTTGGAACGCTTTCAAAAAAGGCGCAATTTATTCAAATATCTGGGCGGCCTGAAAGAATTTCCGCGCAATCTAGCCAAAAGCCTCGGCAATTCCAATCGCAAAGAACTCATTGCCACACTGACCGATATTTACCGCGAACAAGCGATGCTCTACCCCAGCATTGCGCCTTTGCTGCGGCAATTGCTCGCCACGCCCGGCATTAAAGTCGGTCTGGTGACGCGCAATGTGACGCACGAACCCGCCATTACTCTGGCCCGCCTATTTGCTCGGCATGATTTAGATATTCAGCAATTGGATTTTTTTAGCTGCATAGCGTTAAAAACGCCGAAAAACGTGTATTTCAGCACTGCGCTCAGCCAACTGGGTATCAACCCCGCTCGCGCGTTTGCTTGTGGTGACGAGCATAAAGATTATCTGGCCATGCAAGCGGCCGGCGTGAATCCCTTTATGGTGTCGTATGGCTTTGAAGACCTACAGCGGTTGACGCTCAAATACGCGGTGCCCGAAGTGATTATTTCACGCACGCCAGTAGAGCTTGGCGCACGAATCCGGCATGCATTTGATTTGCCGGATTCGCATTTAAATTAAGGATGTATTACGAGGTATATCCATATAATCAATACAAAGATATACCCAATAGATTATAGAAATAACATATTTTGATGTGTCGCATACAGCACCAAAACCGACAACAGCGCGCAATACATGCTAGTGAGCTTTTCTACCGCCAGACGGCCATCGGGACGAAACAGCATGATCAAGGCAAAACTAATCATGTAATAACGCGGCTCAATAAGCCATGAAGGCATCAAAAATAGCAGGCTGGCGAAAAGAATCGGCAATAAGATTGGCCGTTGCTGCAGACTATGCGCCAAATCCAATATTGCGAGTACCACCGGAATAAAAAACAAGATTTTTAGCTCAAAGCTGGCAAAAATCTTCATTAATATCCAATTTCTAATAAATAAATCTTCATTCACATTGTTATACGGATGCGTATTATTAAACGCGAATAAATACAGCGCAAACAACACGGCCAGCATCAAGCCGGTATGCTGCTGCGCCAAAGCAAAACGAATATTGTCACGTGTTCGAGACAACACTAGCGGCAAGAAAATAAGGCAATAGCAAAATAAGAAAAAAAACACATTGCCGCTATTCAAAGCAAACGGTGGATGCATACTGCGATCCCCCACGGCCACGCCTTTATTGAGCACTAGAAAAATAGTAAAGCCGACTAAACCTAAGCCAATCGGCCAGCAATTTCGAGCAAAAGCCAAAAAATTAGCGCGATTAACACTAAATTGAGTTTGTTGCAGCCAGCAAAGTGCGGGAATGGCGACTAGCCAAATCACATTATTTTGCCGTATTCCCATACTTAAAATTAAGATAAAACAGCCAAGTAAATAACGCTGCCGCAAACATAAAGACAAGCCTGCTAGAATAAAAAACAACGATGCAACGTCGTTATAAATCAAAAAGAAAAACGGAAAAATCGTTGGAAAAACAGCAAATTGAACCACGCGTTCAATGCTGGTTGTTTGCTGCAATACGCGATTTGATTGATAAAAAAATGCAATACACCCCAAACCCAGCACGGCACTGAAACCACGTAATAAGGCGGTTGAATCTGAATCAAATAAGCGAACAATCCAAGACATTAAATAATGATAACCAGAAACACTGGTTAAAAATGGATCATGAATCAATCGACCCGATGCATAAGTCACAATTTGCGATAGATTGGTATGTTCGTCTACGCGTAGCGGGTCGGTTTTAAAATATATCCAACCAATCAATACTAAACCCAGTAATAAAATAGCATTAAGGTAGTGATTAATTTTATTCATGATTTACTCCTAATTCCGATATTGCGGGCAGGAGTGATGATGATCTGGCATGAAGTGCCGAAGATTAGAGTTTGCATTGTTTCCTTCCATCCATTGGGATGACCTCGTCGCGGGTCATTTATGCTGACTATGCCACAATGGAAAATGAAAAAAATCAAAAAAACCAATAACTCAACTTAAATCAAAAAAGGGCGTTACTTTTCAGCAACCAATTCAAAAAAAATGGCCTGCAAAGCAGGCCATTGTGATACGACAGATTAAACGCGTAATAGCGCGATTTTAAGTGGGTGCTGACCATCCGATGTTGGGAAGTCGCTATCGGGCTTAATCCATTCCATGCTGCTGATAGGGCGGCCGGCTTTAGCCGCAGAGCGCTCGAGTTGATCCAGCCAAGCATCGCGTGACACTTGCGCGACGTTATTGCAACAAATCAGCGTACCGCCTTCAGCGGTCGACAGCAGTGCCGGCTTAAATACTGAGGCGTAATCATTCACCAAATCAACGACGCCAAATGGGCTTTTCGAGAAGCGTGGTGGATCGAGCATCACCAAATCAAATTGTTGTTTTTCCAGTTTTGGGAACGTTGGCATACGTTTACCGCGCACCATTGTCGCTTGACCTTTACCCGACAATTGATTCAATGCGGCAAATGCATCCGATTGCACAAAGCGCACGCGGATCGGCAAATCGTTAAGTTTGGCATTATCTTTACCCACCAATAAACTCGATTCAGCAAAATCAATATTCACCACATGGCGTGCCCCGGCTTTGGCAGCAGCAATACCCACACCGCAGGTGTAGGCAAATAGATTGAGCACTGATTTGCCAGCGGCTTCTTGCATCACGCGGCGACGGCCGGCGCGTAAATCCAAAAATAACCATGGATCTTGGCCGTTATGACGACCTTGAATGCGGTAATTCACGCCCAGTTCTTGAGCAATGCGCGGCTCGTAAGCGATGATTTCTTCGGCTTCGGTTAAGCGATTCATCACCCGCGAATTGCCGTGGCTGCGGTCGTTATAAACCAGCGCGCATGCCGGGTAAGTGCGGGCATAAAACGCTTCAATTTCAGCGTATTGCTCAATCGACAAAGCGCGGTGGAAAGTTTGAATCAAGATTAAATCGTTATAACGATCAATCGTTAACCCTGGCACACCTTCAATACTGCCGTGAAATAAACGGTAAGTATTGGTTTGCTCAGCAGCAAGTTGAGTAATTAGTTCCGCGCGATTGGCTAACGCCGTATCAAGTAAGGAAAACAATGGTTCTTGCATCGTATCAGTCATGCTCTATCTCAATTAAATTGTAATGGGTTTATTCTTGGGTCGGTTTGCGGGTGCGCTTGGCTTTCGCCGGCACAACATCCGTTTCTTCGACCGCAGGGGCTTCGGCGACTTTTCGGCTGCGTTTGGGCTTCACCGGTGCAGCTTCAAGTTCCGTGCTCGCTGCAGGTACTGTTTTTGCAGCACGGGTTTTGGGGTTTTCAGCGGTAGCGGCAATTGATTCGGCAGCATCTACCTTGGCTTTACTCACCCGCTTTGCTTTCACCGGCACGGCTTCGCTATCCATTGCGACGCTGGCTTTAGGCTTGGCAACTTTACCTTCAGCGCTGCTGCTGGCGGCTTTTTTAGGCTTAGTCTCAGAGGCGGCTTGCAAGCAATTGATCACGCCCAAGCCTGCTGCACGGCCACTACTAAAACACGCGGTGAGTAAATAACCACCAGTTGGCGCTTCCCAATCGAGCATTTCACCAGCACAAAATACCTTAGGCGCGGATTTCAGCATTAAATTAGCATCTAACGCGGCAAAGCTCACGCCACCGGCAGTGCTAATGGCTTCATCCAGCGGGCGCGGTGCCAATAGTGTAATGGCTAATGATTTAATCGCCGCTGCCAATTTCGCCGGTTGCATAAAGTCTTCTTTACTCACCAATTCACGCAATAAGCCGGCTTTCACACCTTCAATCCCCAGCTTGCGGCGTAAATGATTGGCCATCGAATCAGCGCCGCGCGGCAACGATAATTCTTCGGTAATACGCGCCAATGATTTTTGTGGCACTAAATCCAACCACAAGGTCGCACTGCCGTGCTCAGCAATATCATCTCGTAATTGGCTAGACAAGGCATAGACCAAACTCCCCTCAATCCCGCCAGCAGTGAGTACAAATTCACCGACTTTTTTCGCATCGTGAGGACGAGTGGCTGCCGCAACCGATTTGAGTGGGCTACCGGCGAATTTATCACTTAAATGCGTGCTCCAAGCGACATCAAAACCGCAATTGGCTGGTTTTAATGGTGCAATATCCACGCCTTGCTCGGCCAATAATGGCACCCAAGCGCCATCTGAACCGAGCTTAGCCCAGCTACCACCACCTAAAGCCAACACCACGGCATCAAATGTGCGCTGAACTTCACCTTCTGGATTGGCAAAGCGCAACGCTTGGTTTTGATCCCAACCTAACCAGCGATGACGAACATGAAATTTAACGCCGCTGGCTTTAAGCCGCGCTAACCACGCACGTAATAATGGCGCGGCTTTCATTTCTTTTGGAAATACCCGCCCTGATGAACCAATAAAGGTTTCAATGCCTAAATCATGCACCCAAGCAGTGAGTGCATTGGCACCGAATTGTTCAATCATTGGCGCTAGGTTTTGGCTAGCTGAGCCGTAACGGCCTAAAAATTGCACCGCATCTTCGGCATGGGTAATATTCATTCCGCCGACACCGGCTAATAAAAATTTACGTCCAACCGAAGGCATTGCATCAAATAATTCTACTGAAAATCCAGCCGCCGCAATCACTTCGGCCGCCATCAAGCCAGCAGGGCCACCACCAATAATGGCAACAGAGGGAGAGGCAGTCGATTTTTTCTTAGGCATAGGAAATCCAAACTCAAAGGCAATAAAACGCGAAGGCTCTCTTATACCGAAATTCACCGGCTAAGACTGCACAATTTGCTGTTTTTACGCATTTTTTACTGGAAAAACCGCCCATCAGATCTGGATCAATCGCCACAAGATATTGATCAAGCGATTTGTGAGGATAAAAAGCGGGTCAGCTCAGCCAACGGTAATGGCCGTGAGAAATAATATCCTTGAATTTCATCGCAATGCAGCTGCGCTAAAACAGCTAAATGGGCCTCTGTTTCAACCCCTTCGGCAATCACTGTTAAGCCCAGATTATGCCCCAAGCGAACGATGGCATCGACAATGGCAGCGTCTTGGTTTCCAGACACCAAATTACCGACAAAACTTTGGTCAATTTTTAATTTATTAATCGGGAATCGTCTTAAGTAAGACAAACTAGAATAACCAGTACCAAAATCATCAATCGACAGCATCACTCCTAAATCGCGTAATTGCTGCAGTAGTTCAATCGTATGATCGGCGTCTTGCATCACCACACTTTCGGTAATTTCTAATTCTATCCATGCCGGATCGACTGCCGTGGTTTGCAAAACCTGACGCACCAAGGACAAAAAATGCGGGTGCTGAAACTGCCGAACCGAGATATTAATCGCCACAATCAGCGGCGTACCCGCATCTTGCCAAGCTTTCGCCTGCTGGCAAGCGGTACGTAAAATCCATTCGCCCATCGGAATAATCAGTCCAGATTCTTCAGCTAAGGGAATAAACTCAATCGGTGAAACCAATTTACCAAGATGATGCCAACGAATTAAACACTCAACGCCAATAATCTGTAATGAATGAATATGCGCTTGGGGTTGAAAATACAGCTGCAATTGATTGCGTTCGATCGCATAGCGCAAATCGGCCTCAAGGGCCAAACGCTCGATAGCACGTGCATTCATTTCTTGATCGTAATAGCGTAAGGCATTGCCACCTTGTTGCTGCGCTTGCTCCAGTGCTGCATCCATATTGCGAATTAATGTCACCGCATCACCGCCATCTTGCGGATAAATGGCGCCACCCATACTCAAGGTTAAAAATAATTCATGACCCGCAATCAAAATACCCACTTGCAAGGCATCGTGCAGCTCTTTGGCAAGCAACTCTGGCGGTCTCTCTTCGCCGCTTAAATCCAATAAAGCCGCAAAATACGAACTCTCAAATCGATATAACACCCCACCAAATTGTTGAATAATCGGCTGCAATCTGGCGGTCACGGCGACCAATAATTCGTCACCCGCTTCATAACCCAAACCGCCTTGTACCCGCTGAAAACGATCAATTGCAATCAAAATAACCGCATACGGCGTATCACCCAAAGCGGCAATATCGGCCTCAAAAACGCGTCGATTGAGTAGGTCGGTTAAGCGATCATGGCGTGCGGCATGGGCTAATTTTTTCTCGGCGCGTTGGCGTGCATGAATGTAATACGCGACCAAAATAGCAATCACCACAATTGCTAAGCTATACGCCAGCACCAGCTTAATCATCACACTAACGTCATATAAAGATCGACGACTCGCGGTTTCGATTTCTTGACTCACATCGACAAAAGAGCGATCCAGTTGCAATAGCAATTCATTGGTATCAATGGCACTTTCGACCAAAATAGCTCGTGCTTCATCCGCATCAACGGGATTACTACTCATCACTTGCTCTAGCCGTTCGGCCAATAGCTGAGCATTGTCATTCAAGGCCATAATCGCAATGTGCCGTGGATGCTGATGTCGTTTCGGGTCTGATTGCTGTACCAGCAGACTTAATCGTATTTGATTCTCGCGGTATTTCTTTTTGAACTGTGCTTGATTGAGCCCATAAGCAAAGTATTGATTCATGATGACTTGGCGTTCAGTCACCTTGGTTTTAAGCTCACTGATTGTGCGCAAGATAGGAACTGATTCATTCACTAAAGGCTGAATGACCGCGTTCACTTGCTTGCCACTATAAAGCACGATGATGCTCAGTAATAAACCAAGACCAATCACGACCGCAAAAAAGAAATACACGCCAAATTGAGAAACGAGTGGTCTTAACCACTGGCAACAGCGTCGAGTTAACGAATGACGCATTTGACCAACTTTTTAAGAAAGAATATGTGTTTTTATAGCGTATAAGTTGAAACAGCGCACAAATGTGCGCTGTTTCTTTACGCTAAATCAACGATGAGATGGCGCGTGTTGTAATAAAGAGGCGTCAGCATTGAGCGAAAGACTCAAATGCCGCTCATATTGCTTCAAAATATCAGCCAGCACTTCAGATTCAACCAAAGACTGCACGTCATAACCTTTACGGCCATCGGTGAAATAAGTCGTCGGTTCAAACGTTTCGGCTTGTTCTGAGGTGGGTAAAGCGGTATTGGCTAAAGCAAAATCAGGTACCAGTTTTTGCGTACATGCCACGCCATACACAAAATCACGCAACTGATTTTGGATGACTTCCAATTGCACTTTATCTTCGCTAACGCGCTCAACCTTCGCCTCAACCCCATTTTTAAGCAATTCTTCGGCTATTTTTTCCATCGCCGGTTGCACCGTATCGCTTAAAAAAGTACGAACATCTTGCTGCGTTGGCTGGCGTAAAATCTGCACTAAGCGTGAGCGCCAGCGCTGACCATTCCAAAAATTACTCGCATGCGACAATTTTTGCCGAGCATGCAATTCATCCGCCCGTAAACCTTTGAGCAAACTAAAACACAATAGCAACATCACAATGGCAAAAGGCAGCGCAGCAACTATCGTCATCGATTGCAGCGCTTTTAGACCACCAGCGGTCAATAAGCAGCCCGCAACTAAGCCCAAAATCACCGCCCAAAATAAGCGTTGCCACACTGGCGATTGGGTATTGCCACGGCTAGCAATATTGTCGATCACAAAAGCGCCCGAATCAGCGGAAGTGACAAAGAAAATCGCAATCAGCGCCAAGGCAACCGTCGAGCTTACACCGGCCATCGGTAAATAATCGAGGAAGGTAAACAATAGTGCATCGACATTGCTGGCACTTGCGCCCAGCGCCCCCATCGCAGTATGGGTATCGACCCAAATCGCGGCATTACCAAACACCGTCATCCACAAGAAATTAAACGTTGCCGGAATCAGCAGCACCCCGATAATGAACTCCCGAATGGTACGGCCACGTGAAATCCGCGCGATAAACATGCCAACAAAAGGCGCCCAAGAAATCCACCACGCCCAATACAGAATGGTCCAGCCTTGATACCAATTTTCTGAATTAGCCGGCTCATAGGTAAAATTGCGGAAAGTCAGCTGCACAATATTGGCTAAATAATTGCCAATATTTTCACTAAAACTGCCCAATAAATAGAGTGTTGGGCCAGCAATTAAAACAAACAGCATGAGGAAAATAGCCAGCGATAAATTAATCTCACTTAAAATTCGAACGCCCTTTCCCAAGCCAGATGCTGCTGATAAACCAGCTAAAGTCACAACGGCAGCGATCAAACCCAATTGCATCGGCAAGCCGGAAAAATCCCAGCCACTGACGTGAGTTAATCCAGCTGACAGCTGTAACACACCATAACCTAGCGTGGTTGCAATCCCGAAAATCGTGCCACACAGCGCAAACACATCAACCGCATGTCCCCACGGACCATTAATCCGATCTTTTAAAATGGGATAAAGCCCCGAGCGCACTGTCAGTGGTAGATTGTAGCGAAAGCCAAAATAGGCCAGCACCAGCCCGACCACGCCATAAATCGCCCAAGCATGAATGCCCCAATGAAAGAAGGTCATCAGCATGGCCTCGCGCGCAGCAGATGGCGTGCCGACGACAGCAGTCGGTGGTGCAATCAAGTGCTGTATTGGCTCGCCGACCCCGAAATACATCAGTCCTACGCCCATACCTGCGGCAAACAGCATGGCGATCCACGATGAAAAACGAAACTCGGGCTCGGCATCATCTGGCCCTAAGCGAATATTGCCGTAACGACTAATCGCGATACCAATTAATAAAATAACGAAAGCGGCGACAGCCAGAGTGTAAAACCAAGAGAAATACGTGGTAATCCAGCTTTTACTGGAGTTAAAAATGTACTCGGCCTGACTCGGCGCAAGCATTGAAAATAGCAATAACACCAGCACTAAAGCCAAACTAGGTAGTACAACTGGCCAGCAAAAGGTCGTTCGTGTTGATAAGGTAGACGTCTTCATCCACTACTCCTTTTCATTTTCAGAAAAAACACCATAACATGCTGAACTCGATCAACCCACCCAAATATGTACATCTTTGTAAGGAAATACGTGCTGAAAATGAAAAAATCATCGACACTTTTCAGTATGACTAATACATATTGCAAACACAAAAAAGCCGCACTAACGGCGGCCTTGGCGAAATAAAAATCCCATCATTGGATCAAGCATGAAACGCCAACATCTCGCAATGGCATCACCGTGATCAACATAAAATGAAGCCTAGTAATGCGGCGGGATTTCATCCAAAAGACTGCGTCCAGACTGCTCGGGGCCAACACTGCGCTCTTGTAAATAACTCACTTGCTGTTGCAAATGGTCAATTTGCTGCTGTTGCCGCGCGATGATTTGATTTAAATCATCGAGTAATTCGTCTTGCAATACAAGGCGGATTTCTAATTCGGTGATGCGCGCTTCCATAATTACTCCAATAAACTTCAATATCAATTTGATGATACTCGCTCAGCAGCAGATTTCGTTTTTAAAACACTGAGCACCACCCTAGCCAAAATCAGCAGTCCAAGGCAAGATAATGCGGAGATCAACCACACAGCTATATGTTCGATGACCATTCAATTTCAAGGTATCCATCTTTACACCCTGCCAGAAGCACGCGATCAAGCGCCACAACTGCATGCCCGCATCGTTGAAGTGCACGGTGATTGGCTGATTTTATTTGGCAAAAAAATGGCCTTCACTGACGATGCCGATCTAGTCGCGATGCTGCGTGAAGCCAATCAAACCACACCGTCCATCTTTAGCAGCAAAACCGCTGCAGCCGATTTTCTCGACCTACATGCCAGCGCCTTTGCCAGTATCTCGTGTTAAAACTGTGCGTCATCGAACTAAGCCACTGCTGTGGCTTAGTTCATCCTGGCGCTAACGAGCGCGGGGTTTCTTTGCTAGCGTTGCGCCCGGTTTACCTGACTGCGGGCGGCTAGGCGTCGCCGCTGCTTTGGGTTTACCTGGCGCAGCACCACGGGGTATTGCTCGCTGAGTATTGTTTGTACTATTACGTGCGCCATTACTTCTATTAGGTATCTTGCCGACCGAACCCGGGCCACCGCCACCACGTGCGTTACCCTTCGGCACCGGTCGGGCTTGCATGGCGCGCTCTTCGGGCGACTCCATTGGAATCAAATGTTTCGGGCTATTGCCAATCAAATCAGCACGGCCCATCTCGCGCAGTGTTTCGCGCAGTAGCGGCCAGTTTTTTGGATCGTGATAACGCAAGAACGCTTTATGCGCTTTACGGCGTTTTTCATCACGAATCACATCGACTTTTTCCGAGCTGCGATGAATTTTCTTCAATGGATTGCGCTTGGTATGCCACATCGTCGTGGCCATTGCCATCGGCGTTGGCGTAAACGCTTGCACTTGATCGGGGCGGAAATCGTTTTTCTTCAGCCACAGCGCCAAGTTCAGCATGTCTTCATCCGACGTTCCCGGATGCGCGGCGATAAAGTAAGGAATTAAATACTGCCGCTTGCCGGCTTCAGCACTAAATTTTTCAAACATCGCTTTGAATTTTTCAAAGGTACCGATGCCCGGTTTCATCATTTTGGACAACGGGCCTTCTTCGGTATGCTCCGGCGCGATTTTCAAATAACCAGACACATGATGCGTGACCAATTCTTTCACGTATTCCGGTGACGTGACCGCTAAGTCGTAACGTAGCCCCGAACCAATGGTGATTTTTTTCACGCCCGGAATCTTACGTGCTTTGCGATAAAGTTGAATCAAACTACTGTGATCGGTGTTTAAATTCTCGCAAATACCGGGATAAACACAGCTTAAACGGCGGCAGGATTTTTCGATTTTTGGATCTTTACACGCCAAGCGATACATATTCGCCGTCGGCCCACCCAAATCGGAAATATGGCCAGTAAAGCCCGCGGTTTTATCGCGAATTTCTTCGATTTCACGCAATACCGAGCCCTCACTACGGCTTTGAATAATCCGCCCTTCGTGCTCGGTAATTGAGCAGAATGTACAGCCGCCAAAACAGCCGCGCATAATATTGATCGAAAACCGGATCATATCCCACGCGGGAATCACTTGCTGGCCGTAGCTTGGATGCGGATTACGCGCAAAGTATTGATCAAAAGCGTAATCCATTTCGGCAGTTTCTAGCGGAATCGGCGGTGGATTCATCCACACATCCCGTTCGCCATGTTGCTGCACCAAGGCGCGGGCATTACCGGGGTTGGATTCCAAATGCAGCGTGCGGCTGGCATGGGCGTAACTGACTGGATCATAAGTCACCGTTTCAAACGACGGAATCCGAATCACCGTGCGGCCACGCACTTCGCGGCGCGCGGCAAGGCGCGCTTCGCGAGAAACAATTTGAATGGTTTTTACTGCATCTTGTGCAGGGGCATCGGCAGCAGCGCTTTGCTGCTTCTCGTCTTCCATCGCATACGGGTTAGGATGGACTTCAACCTTGCCCGGAATATCCACAATCGATGAATCCAGCTCTACCCAACCAGCAGGTCGCCAGCCATGCGGGGCTAAAAATGCGGTACCGCGAACATCGCGAATTTCGCTCATTTTTTCACCGGCAGCAACGCGCTGCGTGACTTCCACCAAGGCGCGTTCGGCATTGCCGAACAGTAAAATATCAGCTTTAGAATAAATCAGCGCCGACTGGCGGATTTTATCGCTCCAATAATCATATTGCGCGATGCGGCGCAAACTGGCTTCGATGCCGCCCGCCATAATTTGCACGCCCGGATAGGCTTCGCGGCAACGTTGGCAATATACATTTAGCGCGCGATCGGGTCGTTTACCGGCCATACCGCCAGCGGTGTAGGCATCGTCCGAGCGTGGTTTTTTATCCGCGGTATAACGGTTAATCATCGAATCCATATTGCCCGACGTGACACCGAAATACAGTCGCGGTTTGCCAAGCTGTTTAAATTCGTCGGCCGAGGTCCAATCGGGCTGGCTGATAATCCCAACGCGAAAACCCTGCGCTTCAAGTAACCGTCCCAACAGCGCCATCCCAAAGCTCGGATGATCAATATACGCGTCGCCGGTCACCAGAATAATGTCGCACTCATCCCAACCCAGCGCATCCATTTCCTTGCGGCTCATCGGCAAAAAAGGCGCAGGTTGACGCGGCGTTACGCCTGCGGGCAAATCATAAATCGGGGAATGAGAGGTATTCATGCTGATCACAAACAAGGCTAATCGCGCATTGTCGCAGATTTTTGCTGGAATGCAGAGCTAAACCGCGAGTTATTTATCTATCCCAGCAATGAAAAACCTTAATGTTTTTAAGGATTTAAGTCAGATTTAAGCTCGCATTTCATTTCCATGTAGCACTGCAAACGGCATGATCTTTTTCAAACTGAACACCGCCGTCAGTCGGATGGCAATTCGCGGATGGATTTTGTTGCTATCCAAGACTTATGTCAGTAAAAATAAGAACTATATTCAGAAACACAGTGTCATATCGCCATATTTTCTGACATATTATATATAAATTTTTACGTTTTTCTCATCACGTTTGATCTGGAGTCAACACAATGAAAGCGAAATCCTTACTACTTCCTCTTGTTCTATCATCGGCATTGGCTGTTTCAGCGGCTTGGGCGGGCGATGATCATGGTGGTGAAGTTAAACCAGAGCCTTATGCCGTTGGCAAAACCCTGACTAAATCGGTACAAGCTAGCATTACGCCAGAGCAAGCAATTACCATTCTTAAAAATGGCAATGCGCGCTTTAGTGGCGGCAAAGCCCTTGCCCCCGATTATAAAAAACAAGTAACACAAACCGCGCTTGGGCAATATCCACTGGCCAGCATTGTGGCCTGTATTGATTCGCGCTCGGCGCCGGAGTTGGTCTTTAATCAAGGGATTGGTGATTTATTTACCACTCGTGTTGCGGGCAATACGGTCAATGAAGATATGCTTGGTAGTCTTGAATATGCCGCCAAAGTGGCCGGATCACGCGCGATTGTCGTGCTGGGCCACACCAGCTGTGGCGCAATTAAAGGCGCATGCGACAACGTTAAAATGGGCAATTTAACTGGTTTACTCGATAAACTGATGCCGGCAGTTAACGCAACAAAAACCACTGGCGAGCGTAACTCTCACAACCATGAGTTCGTGCAAGACGTGGCCGAAATGAATGTGCAGCAAACGGTTGAAAAAATCCGCCAAATGAGCCCAATTCTGAAAGAAATGGAAGAACAAGGCAAAATTAAAATTGTTGGCGCAATGTACAACACCAGCAATGGCCAAGTAACTTGGTATTGAGCTACAGCCATTAACAAAAAAGCCCTAGCGGTATATACCCTAGGGCTTTGTGATGTCTTCCTTTTTTCTATTCAGCCAAAAACTTAACGTTTAAATAGCAATGTCATCCCATCGCCTGCTGGCAACATAGCATGCTCGACGCGTGGATCATCCCGCAACTGCCGATTAAAATCATGCAAGATTTGTACGCTGGCCGGATGATGTGGCTTGGGGTTGGCAACACGGCCACCAAGAAACATATTGTCCAAAATAATCAAACCGCCCGGGCGCACCAATTCCAAAGCAAAATCATAATACGTTGGATAAAACGGCTTATCGGCGTCAATCAACATGCAATCAAAACTGCCGGAATGACCTTCGGCGACCAAGGTTTCTAAAGAAAACACCGCAGCTTGCAATTTAAGGGTGATTTGCTCTGCAACGCCGGCTTTTTTCCACCACTCTTGGGCAATATTGGTAAATTCTTCGACCAAATCGCAGGCAATGACGCGCCCTTCTGGCCCCATCGCCAACGCCGCAGCGATTGAGCTATAGCCAGTAAATGTGCCGACTTCGAGGTATTTTTTAGCACGAATTAGGCGCAATAAGAAAATCAGCAGCGCGCCTTGCTCTGGCGCAAACTGCATTTTTGCCACCCGATGTTGGGCAGTAAAATCACGCAATTCACCTAAAATAGCCGGTTCGCGCAAGGCGGTATCGAGGAAATAATTGCGCATTTCATCGTTTAAAGACAGCGTTTCGCGAGACATAATACTCATTCACTACAGCAAAAAAACGATTATACCGCGTGAACGATCCGCTTTACCTGTGGCATTAATATGGATTTGGCGTAAAAAGCGCCGCTTGGCAGGCTCAATCAGTGCCAGCGAAACGTCGCTAGCACTGCAAACGTGCTTGAATTCGAATCAGCTCTAGCGTTGACTCAATCGATTGTAAGCGTTGACTAGCATGCCGGCTTAATCGTAAGCCCGGCCTTTGCTCGGGTGGATTATTGCGAATTAATTCATGGAGCCGTTTATGAAACTGCAAGGCTTTTGCATAATCACCTTGCTCAACATACAGCATGGATAAAACTTCGTAGGCTTCAATACTCAGCAAAATTTGCTGATGTTGCTCGCTTAATGCGCAAACAGTTTCTAGGCATTCAACGGCATGTTCGTACTCGGCCAATTTAATAAATGTTCGTGCTAGCGCCAATAAAACATGGCTTTCACCCCATGAATTATGCTGCTTATGGTGAATTTTATAAGCTCGGCTTAAAAACTCCTGCGCCTTAGCAAACTCACCATGTTCAAAACAAATCATACCTTGATAAAAATCGGCCTCGCCTAACCAAGAAGGTCGATTTAAACCAGCATCAAACGCGGCTCTGGCCTTAGTGAGTGCCGTTAACGCCGTTGCAAAATCTTGTAATCGAAAAGCATCGGCAGCAATATTCAAACCAATTTCAGTATCCAGCTGTACCAGATTGAGCGAGCTGGCAATCATTTGTGCCATATTATGGCAATGTAGAGCACGGGTATATTCACCAAGGCCAAAGAAGAACTTGCCTACGCCAATATACGCCCGCGCTGCAGCATGGATATCTTGCCGCTCTCCGGCGATCTCGAGTGACTTAAGCCAAGCATCCAAAGCACGATAAAACGCCAGGCTGTCGTAATAAATTTGCCCCAGTCGCCAATAGGCCGCAGCCAGATTTTGCGGCAGTTGTTCGCGCTTTAAATAGCGAATTAATTCATTTTGCAGCGCAATTGCTTGGGTTTTATTCGGTAGCCGTTGTAACACGCGCACCTTGGTTTGCAGTGCGATGGCAATCGCCTCTGGCAATTGCTGCGCCTGCATTGCATCGAGCATCGCGTCAGCTTGTAGCAAAGCAGCGGTAGAATCTTGATTGGCCAAGATCGCAATGGCATTGCCGCGCGCCTGTAATTGGCTTAAATCAAGCATGATCGACCTCGGCAAAACGCACACAATTTCGCCCGCCATGTTTGGCGGCATACAAGGCCTTATCGGCACGCGCCAATAGTTGTTCTGCGCTTTCACCGTATTGCCATACGGCACAGCCCAAACTAATCGATACATGCAAGCCGGTTTGCAAATCGGCCCAATTAAATTGTTCGATCTTTTGCCGCATTCTTTCAGCAATATGGTTCGCAATAGCGGCATCAATATGATGCACAATCAACACAAACTCTTCACCGCCATACCGCGCCAGCATATCGTTATCACGAGTTAATTTAGATAGCAATTCACACGCTGTGCGCAACACAACATCGCCAATATGATGTGAAAAGCGATCATTAACCTGCTTAAAGTGATCAAAATCGATCATTATCGCCAATAAGTGCCCTTGGCTTTCTTGCGTTAACCGCAGTAATTCTGGCAAGCGTTCATCCAAAGCACGGCGGTTGTACACGCCTGTGAGCCCATCGTGATAGACCGCGCTTTCTAGCTCTCGTAAGCGATCCACTTCTTGATGACGTTGCTGCTTCAGCTGGTTAACTTCCAGCTCAGAGCTGAGTAGCTTCAACTTCATCTCAACATTTTGCAGACGACGCTTATCATTGGCGCGAAATTGGCTGTATTCTTTTTGCCGTTGCAATTTCATGTAATGATCGTGATAAGCAATGTGATGCATCATCGCTCGCACAACATCGCCTTGCGCTTCATAAATCAGATAAAGTTGATAATGAATTTGCTGCAATAGATATAAGTCTTGGAATTCATCCACCAACGCCAAAGCTTGCTGCAAATAGCTTAACGCCGCTTGCGGTTGCTCAAGCCGAAAGCTTAACTTGCCCAAACCCAATAAATTGACCGTTTGCCCCCAAACAAAACCGGCTTCGGCATTAATTTTGCACGCCATTTGTAGGCAATCGAGCGCCAAGCTCGATTCACCCTGCTCGACATGAATTAAACCGAGGTAATTAAAAATCTCGGCTTGCCAATCGCGCCGTAATGGCAAAATTAAAAACGTTTTGGCTTGTTGCAGTACGTCGTAAGCGAGCGAAAACTCTCGTAACGATAACAAAGTGGCGCTCAGGTGTAGCCGGGTTTTACAGCGTAAATCTTGGTCTGCCGATAAATCCGCCCATTCACTGGCTAAGGCTAAATAATGCAGCGCTTTACTATGCTCGTTGTGCTGCACATAGAGATTACCCATGCCTAAATAAGCTTCGGCATATAGTGTAAGTGCATTGTCTAAAATGGCCGCTTGCAAAGCGTCAAGATTGGCTAAAAACGCCGCATGCAATTGCCCTAGGCTTTGCAGGGCACATGCAATACCGATCAAACTTTCAGCAGCCAAGCGATGCGCCGCGATGGCTTTGGCTTGTGTGAGTGCCTTACGTAAAATGGGGAGTGCGGTTTCCGCGCCAGATAAAATGTAATGCGCTTGGCCAAGCAGTAAAGTGGCGTGAGCGAGCGCCGCTGCATCACGTTGCTGCTGCGCAATCCGCAGCGCTTGCTCGGCTAAAAGCAGCGTTTGCTGGCAATCACTGCGATATTGCTGCCGCGCAGCCATCAATAAAGCGTCAAGCTCTGCAACCTGATTGTTCGAACAATTGCTAGATTGGATTTTAGCCAATTAATACACCACCAAGGTATCAGCTTTTAATCGTTGATATACATTACCCACAAGCAGATACCCTGCTATTTGTTAAGCTCTTGTAAAAGTTCGCGTAAACGATCGCTGTCTTCAGCCGCCAGCATTTGCGCCACAATCGGCGTGATAAACGCCATTTCTGCCGATAAAATCAGCTGCTTCACTTTCAGTAATTGAATCGGCAACATCGAGAACCGTCGTAAGCCTAAGCCGAGCAATAAACGGCTTAAACTCGGATCACCGGCCATTTCACCACACATCGACACTGGCTTGCCCAAACGATTCGCAGTACTGATCACGTGATACAACAGCTGCAAAACGCCAGGATTGAGTGGATCGTACAAATGGCTGACTGCATCATCGTTGCGATCGACTGCCAAGGCGTATTGAATCAAGTCATTTGTGCCAATTGAAACAAAGTCCAGATGATTTAAAAAAGTGCCCACCGCCATCGCCGCAGCGGGGACTTCAATCATGCCGCCGAGCTCGATGCCTTCATCAAATAAAATCTGATGACGGCGCAAATCGGCTTTTACCTCATCCAAATGCACTCGCGTTTGTTTCACTTCGTTAATGGTCGACAGCATTGGCAAGAGCAGCTTCACCTTGCCAAAAGCCGAGGCACGTAATAGCGCGCGCAATTGCGTGCGAAACATTTGCGGCTCGGCCATACATAAGCGAATCCCAGTCAAACCCAGCGCAGGGTTGGGAGCTTCGCTTTCAGACTGCCACGAAGGGATTTTATCTTTACCCAAATCGACAGTACGAATAATGACCGGCTTGCCCTGCATTGACTCAGCAACGGCCTTATACGCAATAAATTGCTCTTCTTCGCTGGGTAAATCGTCCTCTTTTAAAAACAAAAACTCAGAGCGAAATAAACCAATCCCAAAAGCGTTATTTTCTAGCGCCAGCTCACAATCTTCGGGTAATTCAATATTGGCATACAACTCAATCGGCGTGCCATCGCGCGTGATGGCTTGACTGGTTCGGATGTCTTGCAAGGCATTTTGTTTCAGCAGCCAATCGTTTTGCCGCAAACGATATTCGGCCAAAATCAGCTCATCGGGATCAATAATAACGACGCCATTAATCCCGTCGACAATGATGAGCTCTTGCTCGCGAATCATTTCTCGCGCATGGCGCAAAGCCAATACCGAAGGTAAATCAAGACTGCGCGCTAAAATCGCGGTATGTGAAGTCACCCCACCCACGTCAGTAATAAAAGCACGATAATTACTATCTTTAAACAGCACCATATCGGTGGGCGATAAATCATGCGCGACTAAAATGCAGTCGTCGCCCCCACAGTGCGGGGCATGAAAAATCGGCTCATGTCCGGCCAGGGTTTTAAAGATACGCTCAGTCACTTGAATGACGTCGGTGCGCCGTTCGCGCAGATATTCCTCTTCGATTTCATCAAACTGCGCCAACAATACATCCAGTTGTTGCTGCAAAGCCCACTCGGCATTGCAATGCTGGGTTTGAATTAAATGAATCGGGTCTTTGGATAAGGTGTGATCGTTGAGCAGCATTATATGCAGGCTTAAAAATGCCCCCAGTTCAGTGGGCGCATTTTCGGGGATGCTTCCCCATAGCATTTCAAGCTCTTTGCGTGTATTACGAATTGCGTCTTCAAAGCGCAGTACTTCACCGGCAATCGCTTCGGGCGGCAATTGGTAATGCACGATTTCAATATCGGCTTGCGATATTAAATGCGCGTGACCGATGGCAATACCGCCACCAATGCCTAAACCATGCAAAGTAATACTCATCCATTTCCCTCCAAGGCGAGCATTTCGCCCAATGCATTCATTCACATCGCTAGATCATGCCAAGTGAACCAATTGTTTGCTTGCTGCGTGGCCTCGCATCAACACATCGCCCTTGCGGCCTGCATGTTATGCATGTACGAGGACTTACTCGCCTTCACCAAATTTATCCGCAATCAAGGCTAGCAATGCATTCATCGCTTCTGCCTCATCGGGAGCATTACTAGTTTCAATCGTAATTTTGCTGCCCTTGCCTGCGGCCAACATCATCACACCCATAATTGACTTGGCATTGACGCGACGTTGATTACGAGTAATCCATACCTCACATTGAAACTGGCTGGCTAATTGCGTTAACTTACTCGATGCTCGCGCATGTAATCCTAATTTATTAATGATTTCTACTTCTTGTTGCAACATTATTAATCGCCTTTTTCATCTTGTGGCACCGTCGGCAGCATATACAACACCCCTTCTAAACCACCGGTAATGGCTTTGCTAACGGCAATATCTAGCGATTGATGCCCATAAGTTAATGCTCGAACCAGCATCGGCAAATTAACCCCTGCAACCGCTTCAACGTGGCCCGGAACAATTAAACGATTGGCGATATTTGAAGGCGTGCCGCCATAAATATCGGTCAACAATAAGACGCCAGAGCCATCGTCCAGCTGATTGATCAATTCTTGCGCTCGCTTCATTAATTCATCGGGATCATCGGCTTTACTCACCGCCAATTGAGCCAATTGCGGCAAAGCACGTCCCATAATGTGCTGAGCACAGGCAATAAGCGCTTCACCCATGGTGTAATGAGTGACAATGATGATTCCTACCATGTGTGACGGGATCCTTTTACTGCTCGTTTTTAGAGCTTTTGATATCTATTTAGCTAGAGTTTGTTAACGCATGATTTAGCAAAACCAAAACATTAACAGACCATAGATATAATATAGCTGTTTTAAAACTTACGACATGTTCATAGTACCTAATAACATCACTACAACAATTTAGCGTAATCGATACAAATGCGGCGGTGGTTTTAGCCATGTTAAACGCTGTTGTAATTGCTCAGTAATATACACATCGCCGTTGGCACTCACCATTAACACGTCTTTGATTCCAAAGCGCTGCGCATAACGCAGTGCTGATGGTACCCCCTGAATAAACATCGGTTTGGTTGCCACATCAGACACCGTCCCGGCATCGGCATGGCTTGGGCTAAGGACCGTCACCGCCTGTACGCCTTGTGCTGGCTGCCCACTGCGGGGATCAATCACATGAGAATAACGCCGACCATTCATTTCAAAAAAGCGTTGATAATCTCCCGTCGTGCCAATCGCTTCGCCGTCATACAAGGGCAATGTCGCCATGGCCTCAGGCAAACGTGGATGTTGCAAACCCACCACCCAAGGCTCGCCGCCTTTTTTGCCCAGCGCAATCACATTGCCACCAATATTCACCAGCGCATTCATCACCCGCGCTTTTCGCAAATAATTGGCCGAATGATCTAAAGCCCAGCCCTTAGCAAAACCACCAAAATCAATCGCCAACTGTGGATTGCTGCTACTCACGCTAGCACCATTCCACGTTAAATCATCTAGGCTAGGTTGTGCGGCCAATGCCGCTTGTAACGCCGCAGGGTCTGGCGTCACCGGTGCAAACTGGTCTTGATGAAACCCCCATAATTGCACCAAATTGCCAACGGCAGGATTAAATAATTGATCAGAGCGCTGTGCGTAATTGGCAGCTTGCTGAATCATTTGCGCCAATTCAATATCCACCAGCGCCGGTTCACCGCGGGCAAAAGCTTGATTTAAACGGGTCACTTCAGAAGGCTGCCAAGCGTGCAGCTTAACGTGTAAACGATCGAGTTCTTTTAAGACGGCATTGGCATGCTTTGCAGCCACATCAGGCTCTAAACCATAAATACTAATTTGTACTCGAGTGCCAAAAACATAGCTCTCTTGGGTATACAACTGCGGCTGGCTGCAGGCGCTCAATAGCAAACCCGCAGCGAGCCAAGCATAACGGCCGCCAAAGCGCCTCGCCGCACGCAACAAACGCGGCACGATGCCAACGGTCGTTAAATGCACGACTCGCTCAGCGGTGTTTAGCACTGCTCCAGCACCTTACGCTCTAAAGCGTCAATAAATAGGGCTGCAACATCAATCCCCGATTGAGCGGTGATTTCTTGAAAACACGTTGGGCTAGTGACATTGACCTCGGTGAGATGATCGCCAATCACATCCAGCCCCACCAAGAGTAAACCTTGTGCCGCCAAACGCGGACCAAGCTGGCTGGCAATTTCACGATCACGCGCCGTCAAAGGCCGCGCCACCCCTGTGCCACCAGCGGCTAAATTGCCCCGCGTTTCACCCTGCGCCGGAATTCTTGCTAAACACCATTCAACGGGTACGCCATCAATCAGCAAAATGCGTTTATCGCCGTCTTTAATCGCCGGCAGATAATTTTGCGCCATAATGGAAACCGTGCCATTAGCGGTGAGCATCTCGAGTATCGAGCCCAAGTTGGCGTCGTCTGGGCGCAAGCGAAAGATACCCGCCCCACCCATACCATCGAGTGGCTTCACAATCACATCACCGAACTCTGCGACAAAGGCGCGAATATCCACAGGATTTTGGCTGACCATGGTTTCGGTGGTGAATTCCGGAAACTTAAAAATCGCCAATTTTTCATTAAAATCACGCAAAGCTTGGCCGCTATTAAATACATTAGCGCCTTGCTCTTCAGCCAAACTAAATAGCTGCGTTGCATAATAATATTGCTGATTAAATGGCGGATCTTTACGCATTAATACGCCAGAAAAATCACGTAAAGCAATCGTTTCTGCGTCGCCTTCTTGATACCAATCATCCGAATTAGGCGTTAACGTTAAACGCCGCGCAGTCGCTTGAACCAGCGTTTGCTTCAAACTCAACTCGTCAATCAAACACGTCCAAACTTCATGTCCACGCGCAATCGCTTCGCGCATCATCACAAAAGTTGTGTCTTTATAAATTTTGAAACTAGCGAGTGGATCAACAACAAATAAAAATCGCATTTTTGAATCCTTTTTAAATAGCCCAACTCGATTTCACGTATTTAATGCCGTCGCTTGAAAAGAATCGCCATCATTGTTAGCCAATGATGGCGCCTTGACTCAGAGAAATTCTAGATGACATTAATGACGTAAATTAGTGCGCCAATTTCATCACAATCACGCCGCCAATAATCATCATCGCCCCCACGCTACGCATCACGGTGAGCGGATCGTTAAACCACATTACGCCAACTAAAAATGTCCCTGCTGCGCCAATGCCTGTCCACACCGCATACGCGGTACCAATTGGAATCTGCTTTTGCGCCATCCACAGCAATAGACCACTCACAGCAATCGAGATAATCGACGCAGCAATGGCCAATTTGGGGTACTGGCTGGTTTGTGACAGCTTAAACCCCAAGGGCCAGCCAATTTCACAAATACCAGCACCGAGCAACAGCAGCCAAGCCTGGCTTAAAGCCGACATTATTTTTGTTCCAATTCAAGCGAAGCGGCCAACAGCGCCAAACGCGCCACCACGCCGTAGGCATAAAAACGATTCGCTTCACAATCAGGCGAGCCGTCACAATCGGGCGTAGTCAACGGCGTCGCAAAAGCCAATGGCTTAAAGTGCATCCCCGGCGCATTGAGGTTTTCATCGATACCACGGCCGGTATGCACACGATAAAAACCGCCAATTACAAATCGATCCAACATATACACCACGGGTTCGGCAACGCCGTCATCGACGATTTCCATCGTTGGCACACCTTCTTGCACGATCACATCGTGCACTTGCATTCCTTCTTTAATCACCGACATTTTATTGCGCTGCTTACGATTTAAGCCGAGCAGTTCTTCGCCCGATTTCACGCTCATAATCCCCATGCCATACGTGCCGGCATTGGCTTTTACAATCACAAATGGCGTTTGCTCAATCCCGTGTTCGGCATATTTAAGCGCAATCTTTTGAATCATTTGATCGACTGTAGCCGCCAGTTTTTCTTCGCCTTCGCGCGACTGAAAATCCAGGCCATCGACATGATCAAAATAAGGATTCACCACCCAAGGATCGATGCCAATCAATTGCGCAAAATCATTCACCACCCGATCATAAGCCGTAAAGTGCTGCGTTTTAGTGCGCGTTGACCAGCCCGCATGCAATGGCGGCAACAGCGTTTGCTCAATATTGACTAATACGCTCGGAATACCCGATGACAAATCGTTATTGAGTAGCACCACGCAAGGATCAAAATCGGCCAAACCAACGCGATTGCCGGTACGAATGACAGGCTCTTGCACCATGGTGCTGCCATCAGGCAATTCCAGCGTTGTGGCAGCAGTGATTTCTGGATTCAGGCTACCGATTCGCACGACCATCCCAGCTTGGCGCAAAATCTTGCTCAGCGCCGCCACATTTTGTAGATAGAACTGATTGCGAGTGTGATTTTCTGGAATCAACAAGACGCGGCGCGCATCAGGGCAATAGCCTTCCAGCGCGGTCATCGCCGCTTGCACTGCCAGCGGGTGAAAATCCGGATTTAAATTATTAAAGCCACCCGGAAATAGATTCATATCGACCGGTGCTAGTTTATAAGCCGCGTTGCGTAAATCGACCGAACCATAAAACGGTGGGGTATGCTCTTGCCATTGATTGCGAAACCAGTGCTCAATCTCGGGTTGCGCAGCGAGGATTTTTCGCTCAAGGTCTAAGAGAGGCCCAGTTAAGGCTGTAGTCAGGTGCGGCACGCTCATGGCGACTCCGGCGAAAGTAGAAAGGGATCTGCAAGATATGGCGGCTAAGTGGCCAAATTCAAGCTCTCCATCACCACAGCAACAAGGTATCTATAGGTATATGCATCAATGCTTTTATATATAAAGCATCTAGAGCAATACCGGCATAGCACTAAAAACACCCTTTAGCCAAAAACAGCAATGCGATCCCAGCAACGCGCATCCAGTACGTAATCGCTTAAATTCATACTATTTAAGCTGATTTAAAGAACAATGCGTTTCGCCTCGCCAACTCTTTTTATGGCGATTAGCTTGGCAAACAGGCGGCTGAAACTGCGCCCACCAGATTGAATGATGACGGGAAAAAGCATCATATTTCACATCATTCGTCGCCAAACATCGCCAAAATTGCTTTAAATAACAGCGCATACCCCATCCCACATCGATTGACCCAGCGGCATATCCTATGTGCATAATGCAGTATTGATTAGTCATCAAACCCAAAACGAGTTGTTCTTCAATGAAAACAAAATTGCTGCCCGAAGCTTTGCTGGCCTTTGAATCACTTGCTCGCCTTGGTAGCTTTACGGCAGCGGCACAAGAAATGAGCTGCGCTAAAAGCCATGTTAGCCAGTTAATTAGCCAATTAGAGCTTGAATTGAGCTCGGTGTTATTGCTACGCAGCACGCGGCGCATCTCTTTAACTGAATCGGGGCAAACCCTATTGATCCACGCGCAGGCTTTGCGCGAATTATTAGGCCAAGTGCGCTTAGATATTGAAGATACGCAGCAACATATTGAAGGCGAATTATTCATCAGCACCACGCCATCGATGGCGCAATATGTGATCGGCCCTTTAATGGCGCAATTTGCCAAATTACAGCCCAAGCTCAATATTCGTGTTGACGCCAATAACCGAATACAAGACCCGATTTTGGAAGGCATTGATTTTTGTATTCGCTCAGGCACGGTGGGAGATGAACGTTTAGTCGGACGACTTGCTGGCCATTCACTCGAAAAACTCTACGCCTCACCGCATTATTTGCAGCAAGCGCCGCAATTACACAATCCCGCAGATCTGACTTTGCACGACATTTTGATTAACGATGAGTATCAAACAACGCGGCAATGGCAAATGCAATCGGCTGGCGCCAAACTCACCGTCGACTTGCAACCGGTGCTGTGTAGTAACAACAATCCCACCCTCGCAATGAGTGCCGTAGCCGGGCACGGTATCGCTCTATTGCCCGACATCGTTGGTGAAAGCTATTGTCGCTTAGGCTTATTACAGGCGGTGCTGCCGCAGTGGTACGAAAAACCAACGCCGATTTATTTGGTTTACCCACAACGCAGCACCATGCCCAAAAAATACCGCGCTTTTATTGATTTTATTCTGCCCGAGCTGCGCGGCAAACTCTCAAGTATTAATTAGCCCAAGTACCAGTACGGGTACCTGCGTGATCTAAAGTCAGCGTGCCATCACTGGCTTGGGATTTACCACTAATTGGCGTTGCCGTAACCGTAAATGCATTCGCTGTGCTGCAGTCCGACGAGATGGTGTAATAAGTATTGGTCGAGTTGCTCACACCGCAGGTAGTGCCACTGCTGGTATAACGTCCATTACTAGTAAAATAACGCTCTAAGGCCTGAGCTTGGGAGCTCAGCGTTTGCTGCACATCGGTACGGCGGGTTTTCACAATATATTGTTGATAACTCGGCAAAGCGATCGCCGATAAAATACCAATAATCGCCACTGCAATCATCAATTCAATTAAGCTAAAACCGCGGTGATTGAGCATACTGATTCCTTAAAGTGGGCAGACAAAAGCCGTTGTTTGTAATACCACCACTGAGCGTGTATCAATTCCTTGCCCTCGCCCCATGACGCTATACGCTTTACAAGACGTCTTATCACTCGGGCGCATCGCATCGGGTAATTGATTAATCAAGTATTTGGCAGAAACCCATGCTGGCGCGGGTGAACTCGTGGGCACTGGAATCACCGCTTGCGTCGAAAGATTATCTGACCACACGCTTGGCATTGCAGTCACCACGGGGCCAACCCCCGTCACCGTGGCATTGCTACAGCCGTCCAAACAACTATCCGCGTTGGCTTGCAATAAGGCCGAGCCTTGTCGCAGCGCCAATTCAGCCGCTTGGTAGGCGCGATTTCTATCCATATAATTGCCGGCCATTTTTTCATTCATCGTCGTGCTGCGCATCCCATTGACGACCAAAATCGTCACCACGGCTAATAAAATTAAAGCGATGATTAAAATAAAGCCATTATCTTTATGATTTTTCATTTCGATATCGCCTAAAAGTAAATCAACTGTATGCCGTATTATGGTGTTGGGTTTTATCGCTACGATTTTTTATATCGCCCCCTAATTATTTTTCAATACAATCGTTGAGCGAAACATTCGATACAGTTTTTTATCCGTATCCGAGCCACTAATATCACTACCACTACAATCTTTAACTGCGGCAGACTTTACAATTGATGTATCGGTTTTTTCTGACCTTAATACCAAGCACACTTTAATGGAGGCAATTTGGCTGGCAGTTACACCACCAGTTAAGCTGCTCACATAGCTATCAGCAATACAATCTCTCGGTTTACTACCATCACCCGGGTCACTGCCGCAGCCATAACTACCATCCGTTAAATTTGGCCCAGTATCGATACCATATAAAATTTTAAAATCAATTAATTCAGTTCCATTGCCAGAACCCGAAGTGCTCGGCGCAATCCAATCCACCGTGCCGCATTGCAATTTACTACTCGATTTGGCAATCACCAGCGTCGTCGCGCCAGCGGCGGCAACGCTGCCATTACAATCAATTTGATTTTGACCATCCGAAGTAAACTTAATGCTAATTGATTCATTCGACGTCGCGGCAATTCGATCACTCGCTAAAGCCACTGTTGGATCAGCACGAAATCCAGCCTGAGCAATCGCGCGCTGCAACATCGAGATGGCATAGCGGCCATCTTCAGAAACCTGATTTTGAATCATCTGCAAACTCGCGGTTTGTCGCGTATTGATATACAGCTCAGACAAAGCCAATAAGGCAATTAAAGAAATAGCCATGGCCACCATTAATTCAATTAATGTAAATCCAAAGTGTTTAATCATTATTCAATAACCGTTGAATAGGTCGCGGTTTGACTTGCTACCGATGATGCCGATCGATTATCAAGCCAGCTTATTTCTAATGTATAACGATAAAAACCAGTAGATTGACCTGATGCCTGCACTAAAGTAAATGTTGCCTCGGGTAATTGAGAACGTAAAAATTGATTCCAGTTCGTCATTTCAGTGCTCACTAAATAAGACTCAACACCAGATGCTTGCGCAGTACAATCAATATTGTCTTTATTTGCTGAATTTTGGACGCACTTAGAAAAATCTGGTGGTAATGCCACTGGATTATCAGCATCACTACTGGCTAAAAAAGGCGTGCGATTGGCGCGAATTCGATCACTTAGTTCAGCGGCTAAATCAGCGGCAATACTGCGGTAATACGCACTTTGATTCATCATTACTGAGCGCGTTTGTAACGCCGCCAAGCCCAATAAACCGAGCCCTAATATCATCACTGAAACCATCACTTCAATTAGTGATAAGCCAGACTGTTGATGTATTGATTTAAACATTGCTTTAAATCCTCAAGGCCATTGTCATCCGTACTTAACTACACACGGTGCTGCTCACAGTTTTATTGATTCGCCCAGAGAGAGAGACATTAACATTTTGCTGCTTTCTGGCAGGCGAACACAAAGTGAAGCTAGCCGCAGCGGTAGTGCTACCCAAGGTTGAATTAAAAATAATACTGCTACTGGTGGTGGTAACAACCACGTCTTTTTGCACGATAATTCGCTGTAAAATGGTGGTGCCCTGAATAATAATCCAGCCTTTAGACCAATCGCTTAATGTCACTGAGCATGTAGTGGCAGTATTGGCATTACTTGCTGGACACAAAGTAACATTCTGTTTTTGTTTAATTGCCTCAAGTCGAGCGGTATTTAAACTCGTCACCAATAAGTCGGTTTGCGATGACAGTCGCGCATCGCGAAATAAACTAATCATATCGGGCGCGGCAATGGCCAATAAAATACTTAAAATAGCCACTGACACCATCAATTCAATTAAAGACATTCCTCGTTCAATTAAATGGGATGGTTTTAACATTATTTAATCTCACGCCAAAGTGTGGTTTCAACTTTCACACCAGTGGATTTAGTTAATAACCCGGTTTTTTCTACTGTGTCATTACCAATGGTGCCGGTGTACAACGAGCCTTTACCGGTCGACGCAGGGCGAGGAATAGGTTTAAATATTTTAATTGCCGGTACTCTTTTACCATTAACTAATGTAGTTTTTGGATTGCCGGTATAAACCGCCATCGAATTCGCTTCTCGCTGAGCAATGATATTACCGGGTGAGCCTGTGGTATTACTTGCGTCGGCAGGTGTTACCAATTTATTTTCAGTTGAAACATAAGTTAATTCAGTGGGAATGCCATCTTTTTCATAGCCACTCATATACTCAGCACCGCCAGAAAAAGAAATTTTATCGCTGGCCGTAGATTTACCATCATAATTAATGTCGATAAAACTATAAGTTTGTGGCGTTTTTTTATTTATATTTTTTGTTACTGACCCAGTTAATGGATTAACCCCCATAATCCAACCTTTACCACCAGGCAGGCATTTTTCAGTCGCCAATGGAATGCCAGTACCAAATAATAATTTATCTTCAAAAATCATTGGTGATGTCACTAAGCGCTCACTACTCACCGGAAAATCAATATACCAGCCCAACTTAGTATTACTACTAGATTGTAAATCAATCGAATTACTTGATATTTTGCGATAATTCCCGGCGCGTATCGTGCTGCTACCACTCAGTGTCTGAGTCGTTAGAATTTCTTGTTTTTGTAAATTAGATTCAGTGATGGTTGAAGGTGAATCTTCCATTTTATCCAGTACCGCATAAAATGTTTGCTGGCTGGTATCGGATCGATCGCTATCGGTTAATAATTTACCGGTACCAAACATCACCAAACTACCAATCGGTTCACCACTGGTCGAATTCACGGCCATCACTGCCGGGCGCATAACAATCGGTTTGCTGGTTCCGGCATCATAAATTGGCGTGCTAATGACTTTAAAATTACTCGGACTGGCATCGGTTAAATCAAAGCGCCATAGCTTGCCATTGATATCACCGGCATAAACATAATCTAATACCCCGTCCTGCCCCGCATCCACGCCAGCAGGAGACGACAAACCCGCCCCGCCGGGAACGTCAATTTGTTTTAATAATGTGCCGGTATCGGCATTCACGATATATAAGGACGAGCTATTCGCCAATTGTGGCGAAGCCCCTTTAACCCATTTATTTTCATAGCCATTCGTTAAAATGACCGCGGGTACCACGGCGCTATCTGAGGTGCGAACGTTATAAATAATCGGCGTACCAAACGCATAACCCATGGTATTGGTACTGACATCAGTCCATTCCCATTTAATGCTGCTATTGCTATTTAAGGTTGATTCGGATGTGGCATCAACGGCAAAGAATCCTTTACCGCCTTGCCCTAAGCCGCCGACGAGAATGGTTTTCCAATTTGACCCTATTTTCACATCGGCCTGCCGCAAGCTACCATTCACATGATATTCATGTGGTGTGCCACCGCTTTGGCCGTAATCGGTGGCCGTTAATGCTTTTAAATTGCCATACACCGATGATGGAATATACGCCATCAACTCTGACATCGTAGCGACGCTAAATGCATGCAACATGCCATCATTGGCACCAATAAAAACCATATTCCGATTGGCATTACTGGTTTGAAATGCGCCATAGCTGCTATCGGTCGTCGTGCCTGCCGGTTTAGAAATCACCACGGGTTGGCTATCGATAATATCGCCGAGTAAGCCATTGCTTCGAGTGCGAAAGCCGCCTACGGTACTGCCACGAATAAAATTAAGCACATTCGTTCTATCGCTCGCTGCCGTGCCGAGTGCATTTAATTGCGCTGTGGTCATTGATGCTAAACCTGCCACATTGAAATCAAAGCTGGTAGTAACGCCTGAAGCGACTTTGGATGAGTAGATTTTACGACTGGCTTCTGATGGAATAATGGCTTTGGCGGGAGAGCATTGTGATGTTGCCGGATTAAAATTACCTGTGGCATCGAGATTAAAACACCGCAATTCACCATACCAGCCATTGGGATTAAATACCGGTTGGAATACTTTATTACCCGACGTTAAAAAATCAGCCTGAGTTGCCACGCCACCAGCATTCGAAGTTGAAGCCACAATATCATTGACCGCACTCGTTAATGCGGTGGTTAATTGAGCTTCATTATCGGCATTATAATATTTACCACCACCAACTGATGCCGCAGCAGGTAATACATTATTCAGTACCTTAAAACCAACGGTATACGTTTGCATACTTTGTTTTTTGAATTTCTCATCATCAAATGATTTGCCATCTAAATCATTCAATGGTGCTCCAGTGGTGGATACTCGCATATCTAAATCATTGGCATACTTGGCCACATCACGTAATGCCCTTGGCCGATTGCTGGTATCACCAAATGTAGGATTGGTATCGGTCGCGCCCTCTAAAGTTGCCGGGCAATCCGTTCCTGAAGCCGTGGAGCAAACATTAAATGTTTTACTAACCGCAGCATTGGATGAATTAATCGATGTGTAATTAATCGATGGAAAAACATTATCATCACTGGCATCACCATCGGTAATGACAATGGTAAAGTTTTTTTGGCAGCGATATTGAATAGGGCTGGTGTAACTGCCCAATCCATTCAGAGATGCTTTACCTTGATAATATTGCGTTATTTCTAATAATGCCTCGCCCAATGGCGTCGCAGTTCGGCCGACTAAAGAATCAATTCCGTTAATGACATTACTGGTACTACTGCCAATAGTGGTGACAATTTTTGATCCTGCGCTACGTTCAGATCCGCCAATCCCATCAGGATTATTCACCCGAAATGAAGCCACGCCCCAGCGTAGCGTTGAATTATTATTGACTAAATTCTTAGCTACCCGCTTCGCGATATTCATTTTGGTATTTGGATTGCTGCTATCACTATCAATCCACGTGCGATAACCATCAGTGTTATTAACAAGGCAGCCGGTCCAAATCTCACCCGCACTATCACAACTAGATCTTTTGGCAATCCAATCATTGTTTTGATCTTGCACCATACTGCCGGAGTTATCGATCATCAGCATGACGTTGGGTGTGACCGAGGTGGATAATGTCGGTGGTAACGCTGGATAATATCCGCCAGCAAAGGTCAAATCTTGAAGCGCTAATGCCAATGTTAGCCAAATATAAATCGGCTTTACTTTGAATGAATTATTCATTGCACACCCCAAGCTTGCTTTTTACACCATTAAAAAATTACACACCTACCCAACAAATATAGTAAAAATCAAACAACTAACTTAGCAATTAGCTTAAACAAGCTTACCTGTTGCTTCGTTCTATTCAGCCATTGGCCCAATATAAGCGCTGCGCCTCACATTTACTGTATCGCCTGATAGTTGGTTATTTTTGCTAGTTCAATGGCAGCTGGCGGTATTTGACTGTGGGTTTATGGTGAATTTTTGATAGATCCCAAGATCGATAAGGCGGCTTTGTTTATCATGGTTAACATGAAACCAAGCCAATCTCTCGCGTCCGTACTCACCATCGCTTTACAAGCGGGTTTGCTCGCGCATCAATCGGGGGCGGGAACTCACCGCACTTCTTTAATTATTCAGCGCACGGCCAAAGCGCTCGGCGCTGCGCGAGTTGAAGTGATTATTTCTTCAACCAATATTGGTGCCACCATCGAATGGGGTAATGAGCGAGAAACCGGCTTTCGCAAAGCCCCGCATATGGGGGCTAATTTTGCTTTGCTCACCACGCTAAATCAGTGGCTATGCGCAGTCGAGCAAGGTGAGGCGAACCCCGAAATGGCACAGCAAGCACTGGATGAAATGGCGCAAAAGCCAGTCCACTATCCGCGTTGGCTCATCATTATCTTGGTCGGCCTATCTTGCGGCAGCTTTGCCGCCTTGTTTGGTGGTGATAGCGCAGCAATCGTGATCACCACATTCGGCGCAACGCTGGGCATGATGGTGCGTTTTTACTGTGTATTGCGTCATTTCAAACCATCGGTGTTTGCCACTGCCGCCAGTTTTGTTGCACTACTCACTACCGGCTTGCTCAGCCATTGGACGCAAACACCTGAGGCGGCATTAGCGGCCTCAGTCTTGTTTTTAATTCCTGGCGTACCCCTCATTAATGGCGCGGCCGATTTACTCAATGCCAATTATCTTAACGGTATGGTGCGCTTTGCCATGAGTGGCGTGATTGTGCTGGGGATTGCCATTGGGGTGAGCTTAGCATTGCGAATCTTGGGGATATAAAAAATGCACAATTGGCTTCTAGAATTATGGGCCGCGCCAGCAGCATTAGGCTTTGCGCTGTTATTTAATGTGCCGCCACGTGCTTTGTGGCTGTGTGCTGGCTTGGCGGTTTTGGGCCATGCGGCAAGAAAATGGGTGGTTTTTTTACAAGGTGATATTGTTTTTGCCACCTTAGCGGCAGCGATTTTAATCGGCTTAATTGCCGAATGGTGGTCGACTCGGCGCAATGAACCCGCCATTATCTATGCCATCAGCGCTGCAATTCCAATGGTGCCCGGTACGTATATGTATAAATCGGTACAAGCTTTACTGGGTATTGCCAGCCTACCTGCGACGGAAACCGGCCAAGCATTACTCGTTACTGCCGGAGTGAGTGGTGTAAAAGCCGTGATGATAGTCCTAGCGCTGGCATTTGGCATTGCTGCGCCACTCTTATTGTGGCCAAAGAGGAATTCAACATGAAATACCGCACAACACTTTTGCTGGCGTGTTTAGCTAGCCCCGTCATGGCGGCCAGCATCCGTTGTAATCAAGTGCTTATTGACGTGGGCGATTCAATGGGCCGAGTTGAGCAATATTGCGGCTCGCCAACCAAGGCGCAACAATACAAGGTGCCAATCACTTATCTCGATAAGCATGGTCATCGCCGTCATGGCGGTAAGCAAGAATATACCGATTGGGTTTACAATTTTGGGCCGAATCGCTTTATGGCTAGGCTGCGCTTTATGTCTGGCGAAGTGACGCAAATTGATGAATTAGGTTATGGCTACTAAAACCATGGGTATCTAATTGTAGGCTTAGCATTTCATTGCATTGATTTATATACCCACAAAAAAAGCCATTCAACAATGAATGGCTTTTTCTTTTCATTCGCTGCAATTAGCGATTGCTGTGCGTCCATTGCGCGCAAAACTGGCGCAAAATACCGATGCTGTATTGTGCTGCGACTTCGTCAATAAACAATTTGAAATCCAGCGGCGCGCTGTCATTGGCTTCGTCAGAAATCGTGCGCATAATCGCAAATGGGATTTGGTAATCATCACAAACCTGAGCAATTGCTGCGCCTTCCATTTCAACCGCCAATAAATCCGGCAATTCAAGCTTTAAGCCCGCCAACACTTTCATATCATTAATGAATTGATCACCACTGCCAATCAAACCATTGACGATATTGACGCGATTTAAAGCAAACTGTTGCTGCGATTCACTGCTAATTTTTTCAGCAAATTCATTGGCCAAGAAATGCTCGGCAGCACTGCGCAATTGCGTACTTAAATCAGAGCAGCTATCAAAGCGGCTCTTGCCAGTACGTGGAATTTCAAACTTCGGCAGCATTGGCGATACATTCATATCGTGCTGAATCAACTGATCGGCAATCACAATATCACCAACGCTCAAACCGTGATCCGCCGCACCCGCCACACCACTCAACACAATGTGCGACACGCCAAATTGCTGAATCAAGCTAGTTACAGTGCTCGATGCCGCCACCTTACCAATCCCCGATAAGACGCAAACACAAGGCACGCCCCATAAAGTACCGGTGATGTATTCACGATTACCCACAGTTTGCGTGTGTGCATCTTGCAAATACTGAGTTAGACCTTGCTGCTCTTCGACCATGGCAAAAACCAAACCAAGGCGATGTTGAATAGAATTTGACATAAAAACCAATAAAAAGAATGGCCATCATCGGCCGAAAAGAAATTTAAGCTGCGTAGCGCGTCGGATCAGTCATATTGGCCGCCGCAAAACCCGCAGCGCGCAAACGACAAGCATCACACACACCACACGCCTCACCTTGATCATTGGCCTGATAGCAAGTCACCGTCAAACTGTAATCAACGCCCAATTTTTGGCCTTCAGTGACGATTTCAGCTTTTGACCAACGAATCAGTGGCGTATGAATATTCAGCGAAGAGCCTTCAACGCCCACTTTAGTCGCCAAACGCGCCATTGCTTGAAAGGCCGAAATATACTCTGGGCGGCAATCTGGGTAACCCGAATAATCCACCGCATTCACACCAATAAAAATATCATCCGCTTTCAGCACTTCTGACCAAGCCAAGGCAAACGACAGTAACACGGTATTGCGTGCCGGTACGTAGGTCACTGGAATTTCGTTTTCCACTTCAATACCATCCACTGGCATCGCAATATTCGCGTCAGTCAGCGCCGAGCCACCAAAGCCCGCCAAATCAATCTTAATCACCCGATGCTCAATGGCACCTAAAGCTTTTGCCACCCGCGCAGCAGCTTGCAATTCGGCATTATGCCGTTGGCCATAATCAAACGACAATGCATAGCAATCAAAGCCCTTGGCTTTGGCAATCGCCAAGCACGTTGCAGAATCCAAACCACCCGACAATAAAATAACTGCTTTTTTCTTCATCATTTTGACTTCTCTGTTTGACTCGACTGCGCGCTTGCCGTTTTACTCAATCCGGCCAGCACTTGTTCAGCGAGATCATGATATAAATTCGTTTTATAAATTCGGGCCACACTCGAAGCGATCATGGCCGAGATCATGATGGAAATCACCATATCGTGGCCATCAGTCATTTCCATCAAAATAATCGCCGACGTTAGCGGCGCTCGAGTAATGGCTGCCAATGCCGCCACCATGCCCAAGGCAATCAACTTAATTTTGAGTTCGGGATCAAAAAATGGCACAAACCAACTGCCAATCCCTGCGCCCAAACTCAATGACGGCGCAAAAATACCACCCGGCAAACCGGTTAAAAACGTGCCTAATTGCCCAATGAATTTAAGCGGCAAAAAGTACCACGCCAACTCAGTATGCCCCGCAATCACTTCGCTGGTGATTTCAGCGCCGCTGCCATAAATCGGCGCGATCAATCCACAAATCCCAATTAAAAATCCACACGCAGCAATAAAATAATAGGGATGGTATTGCCGGTAATCCTTGATCTTTGGTGGCATCCAAGTCGATACGTTCACACAAAGCCAAGAAAAAGCCCCGCCAATTAAGCCCGCCAATAGCGCAATCAGCACCAAAGGTAGCAAAATAGAATAACTAAACGGCGGCACATGAATCTTGCCAAAATAAACGTAATCGCCTTGCAAAGCCAAGGAGACCAAGCCGGCCAAAATCACCGCGCCGAGTAATTTACCCGAGGTTTTTTCTTCCACCGAGCGCGCCAGCTCTTCAAAAGCAAACACAATCCCCGCCAACGGCGTATTAAATGCCGCTGCAATCCCCGCTGCGCCGCCGGCCAAAATCAATTGCCGGCGAAAAACCGGATCATCAATCGGCAAAAGCTTGCGGCAAGCAAACATAATACTCGCGCCGATTTGCACCGTTGGCCCTTCGCGGCCTAAAACAAAGCCACTACCAAGCCCCAACACAATGCCAATAAATTTAGCGACGGCAATCCTTAGCGACAATAAACGTTCGATCTGCTCGGTATCATGATTGAGCTGCAAAGCGGCTTGGGCCTGCGGAATCCCGCTGCCCTGAGCGCCAGAACCAATGTGCTCCATAATCCAGCGAATCGCCATCCCGCCTAATGGCAAAGACAACAATGGCCACCACCACCATTTTTGCTGCATCGCGCTAAAGCCCACGAACGCCCAATTGGCTGCGCTCGCCAGCAAAAAAGCCACTAGCCCGACTAGGGCAGCCCCCAACCACAAAGCAATCGTCGTTCGACTGCGGCTGGGTAAATGATAAAGTTTGACCAATACACGCTTAAAGACCATCGGATATCCTAGGTATATTCAGCTAAATTACTATTATCTTGGCTTGCTAGCCTATACCCCTGGCTTGTCACCCCAGAGGATTTTATGCAATTGCACTTGAACCCGCACCGGCAAGCGATCATCAATCACCCATTGCGCCAAATCGGCGGGTTTGAGGCTCTCCCAAACCGGAGAGAAAATCACTGGCGCACGTAGCTCGAGTTGTTCGGCACGCACTTTATCGCGCGCCCATTCATAATCGGCGCGATCGACTAAAACAAATTTGATTTCATCATTTTGATTAACGGCATCAACATTGGGCCAATGCATATTGTGCATCTCGCCAGAACCCGGCGTTTTGATATCCAACACCCGTGACACACGTGGATCCACCGTATCAATCGGCTGACCACCGCCGGTTTCAACGCTCACGTCAAAACCTTCATCACACAGTTGTGCAAATAAAAGATGCACCGCTTTTTGCGCCAAAGGCTCGCCGCCAGTGACACATATCGTTTTACAGCCAAAATCGCGGATTTGCTGCATGATGACGTCGATTTCTAACGTTTTGCCGCCGGTAAACGCATAAGCGCTATCGCAATAACCGCAGCGCATAGGGCAGCCAGTTAGGCGAACAAACACCGTCGGTAAACCCATACGGCGAGTTTCGCCTTGCAGCGAATGGAATATTTCAGAGATTCTAAGGGTCGTACGCATTACCAATCTCCTAGCCGGAATACAGTCCGGGGGAATAAAAAACGGCATCGATGATCGATGCCGAGGTGCTATTTTATACCGAAATCATGTTTACAGCAGGTAACAATTCCCCAAGCACATGACGGCTTAATTCGGAGCCATCAAGGCTTTTTTGGCGCGCACTGCCGCATCCGATTGCGGATATTGCTCAATAATCGTAATGAGGTAATTACGCGAGGTCTTTTTATCATTCATTGCCGCAGCTACCGACGCTAAACCCAGCAAAGCATCGGCCGCTTTCGGGTCCGTTGGCGCGTTTTCTACCACATTTTTAAATGCAGTCGTCGCGGACTTATAATCTTTACTCATTGCGTAACTCGTACCCAGCCAATATTGCGCCGCGGGCAGTTTGTCGCTTTTAGGAAATTCAGTCGCAAATTTATTTAAAGCCGCGCTCGCCTCTTTGAATTTTTTAGCTTGCACTAAGGCCACTGCGGCATCAAAGCTGCCTTGCTCATTGGCTTGTTGGCCAGCTTTAATCTCGGCTTTACCTTGTTCAATCGCGCGTAAACGATTATCCAAATCGATATACAAATCTTTTTGGCGCTGAATCGCTTCATTTAAATTAAATTGCAGCACTTCATTTTGGCCATTCAATTTGGCCAATTCATCTTTTTGCAGTTCAATTTGGCGCACCAAATTGAGAATTTGTTTATTACCGGCTTCCAGCTGATCAATTCGCATTTGATTTTGCTGCTGCAAAGTTTGCACTTTATTGGTCAAATCAATGACCTGTTGGCGAGCTACATTGTCATCAAATAAACCGGCCTGAGAATGCGCGCTCCAAGCCAATAATGCCAAAGCAATCAGACTTTTTTTGAAGTGAGTCATAAGTTAATCCGTATTCTTATAAAAAGCACAAACCCCGACCGGCGGGGCTTGTGCGGATGACGCTAGCGGAATAAATCGCCAACACGCAGTCGATTACTGGCTTTGCTCACCAGCGTAAACGATGTCTGCACGACGATTACGCGACCATGCTTCATCAGTATCACCGTTTTCTAGCGGACGCTCTTCACCAAAGCTCACCGCTTCGATTTGGCCAGCCGGTACGCCCAAAGCTTTCAGCATCGAGTTCACTGCTTCAGCGCGCTTTTGACCTAAAGCCAAATTGTATTCAGCGGTACCGCGGTTATCGGTATTACCTTGCAAGATGATTTTAACGTCTTTGTGGTTCAACAAAAACTTAGCGTGCGCTTGCACCATTTCATTAAAATCTGGGCGAACCACATACGAATCGTAATCAAAATAAACCCGACGTTGTGACAAAACATTGTTTGGATCAGTCAATTCAGGATACATCGACTTACCACTGGTTTTGCTGGTATCCACGGTTTTGATTTCGCTGCCATTGCCGTCTTTGCCCGCATTACCCGCAGCAGGATCAACAATCGCTGCCGGTGGTGTGGTTGAACAAGCGCCTAACAAGGCGGCCATCATGATACTTAGAGCGATTTTTTTCATTTGTAGTTCTCCAATAAAAAATAAAAACTCACCACAGAGGCACTAAGGCACAAATTCACCACCAAATCCGACGCCTAAGCGCGAATTAAGATGGTTATTTCTAGTTGTCTCTATGCCTCTGTGGTGATCGATTTTGACCTGCTGGTGGACAATATTAGCGCAGCATCGGCCCCCAAGCAGGCTGACGAACTTCACCGTTAGGCGACTTCAAGCGCTGCTTCACTTTGCCATCGCTAGAAACAATCGCCAATGTGCCACGGCGACCAATATCAGTTTCGTACAAAATCATTGCGCTATTGGGCGCAAACGACGGAGAGTCGTCCATCGTGCTCGACGTTAGGGTATTGCTACGCCGCGTATTCAAATCCATGACCGCAACACGATACCCGTTATCACGGGTAATGTAAGTCATATATTTACCATCGGGCGAGACTTTGGCGCTGGCATTGTAAGCGCCAGAAAAAGTCAGTCGCTCGGCATTGCCGCCATTCACGCTCGAGCGATAAATTTGCGGGCTACCGCCACGATCCGATGTAAATAAAATGCTTCGACCATCGGCAGTGAACGTCGGTTCCGTATTAATTTCACCACCTTGGCTGATGCGGCGCGGATTAGTGCCGTCGACATTCACCAAAAAGATTTGGCTGCCGCCATCTTTAGTCAACACCACCGCCAATTGACGACCATCTGGCGACCAAGCTGGCGCTGAATTACTGCCTTTAAAATTAGCCGCAGTCCAACGCTTACCCGTCGCTAATTCATGCACATACACCACTGGTTTTTCTAATTCAAACGACACATACGCTAACTTGCCACCGTCGGGCGACCATTTTGGCGACATAATCGGCATTCTGGATTTCAATACCGTTTGCGCGCCATAGCCATCGGCATCGGCCACTTGCAATTGATAGCTCTTGCCGTTTTTCAACACATAAGCAATGCGCGAAGCAAAAGCACCTGGGTTACCCGTGATTTTGGCGTAAATCATATCGGCGATTTGATGGCTAATCCGGCGCAATTGATTCGGGCTACCGCGTTTTTCAAACGCAATCAGCTCTTGCTTGCTAGCCACATCAATCAGCCAAAATTTAACCAGTATCTGCCCGCCATCATTGAGCAACTGCCCAATCACCGCATATTGCGCACCACCGGATTGCAGCGCTGAATAATTCAGCGTCGAAGGGGTATAGGCCCGCAAGCTAGGATCATTAAAGTTCAGCACTTTAAACACCCCACTGGTATTTAAATCACTGCCAATCACTGGCGTGACTGACTGGCGATCGAGCTGCTCATTTTGAAACGGCAAAATCGCAATCGGATACTGCTGGCTACCTACGCCAACGACTTCGATGGTCATATCCGCTTGCGCCACACTGCTGGCGAGCAAGAGTAAAAAGGCCAACTGACGGAATACACGTTGCAGCACACTCTTCTCCTAAGTCATTACTCTTTGGGGGCAAATTCCCAGCGAATATCACGGTAATCATTAAATGTTGCGCCAGCTGGCGGTTTTGGGAATGGCGCATACAACTGAATTGCGCGCTTCACCGCTTCATCCCATTTCGGGTCGCCACTGGCCTTGATTAACTCAATCTGGCGAATCTCACCGCTTGGCAATAAATGAATCTTATACGTCACGCGTGGATTTTGATTGCTTGGGGTATAAACAATCTTCTGTTTAATATCTTGCCCCACGCCACGTGCATAGCCTTCACCCACGCCCGAACCCTTGCCTTTACCCGCGCCACCCGTAGCACCAACGGTGTCGCCAGTGCCACCGACTTTACCGCCGGCTTTAGCGTTCGGATTGGGTTTGCTCTGCGTATCGGCACCTAATAAATTATCAAAGCCCAAGGCGCTTTCTAATTCGCTCTTCGGTTTTTTCACTTCGGCTTTTTTCGGCGCGGCGCTGGCTTTCGCTGGCGGCACCACCACGCTTGGCTTAGCTGTCGCCACTGGGGTCGGCTTCACGGTAGGCTTGGCGCTCGGTTTAGCGCTTGGCGTTGGCGTCGGTTTGACCGTCGGCGTCGGCGTTGGTTTCACGGTGGCGGTTGGCTTAGCTTTGATTTTTTCTGTCACCACATCCGGCGCTTTGACTGGATCAATTTGCGGCTCAACTTTGGCCTCCACTTTACGCTCTGGTTTAGCTTCAACCATAGGCTGGCGTACCGGTGCTGGCGGCGGCGCGCCCCACAATTCGACCACCACCGGATCGGGCTGCTTGGTTTTCCATTGCACAGAAAACAGCAATAATCCGAGCAACAGCAAATGCATCGCAATGGCTAAAACCAGCGCCAGGCCTTGATGTTCAGACGGATAATTGGATTGATTTGGCTTCATTACTGCTGTGAGACCTGTAAAGCAACTCGGGGAATTTCGGCCATGCGTAGCGCGTCGGTGGTTTGCATCACTGCGTCGTAGCGCACATTTTTATCCGCAGCAATCACCACTGGGCGCTCAGTACCGGCGGCAGCATCCACTTTGATTTTAATCGCCGCAGCGAGCGCCTTGGCATCGGGATAAGACGTGACTTCTTGACCGTCTTTGAGCGTAATGGCGCCATCTTTATCAATATCCACCGTCATGGGATTGCCGGTCACTTGCTGGCTCGATTTGCCAGCCGAGGGCAGCTCGACCAAACCCGAAGGCATTCCCGGTGCGGCCACCATAAAGATCACCAGCAACACCAACATCACGTCAACATAGGGCACAACATTAATTTCATTCTTAGCACGGCGAGGGCGACGAGCCATAAGATCAATCCTTAGAATATGGCGGCAATTTAAAGCCACGTCTTAAACCACCAAGACACCGAGGCACGGAGAAATTCAAAATCGAAGCGGTTTTTCTCTACGCCTCTGCGCCGCTGTGGTTCAATATTTTTTATACTTAGCGCCCAATTTGGCGTTGCAATACATTCGAGAATTCTTCAATAAACGTATCAAAACGACCGGCTAAACGATCCACATCATGCGCAAAGCGGTTATACGCCACCACGGCAGGAATCGCGGCAAACAAACCAATCGCCGTAGCCACCAAAGCCTCGGCAATATGCGGTGCCACGGTGGCTAAAGTCGCTTGGCCCACATTACCCAAGCCTTTAAACGCATACATAATGCCCCACACCGTACCAAACAAACCAATATACGGGCTGACTGAACCGACCGAGGCCAAAAACGAGGTGTGCTTATCTAAATAATCCAGTTCACGCTGGCAAGACGCTCGCATCGCGCGGCGGGTGCCTTCCATCACATCGGATAACTCCATACCCGATTTTTGGCGCAATTTTAAAAACTCGCTAAAACCGGCCATAAAGATTTTTTCCATGCCGATATTGTTGCGGCTGTGTTTTACCTGTTCATACAAGGCGTTCAAATCCGAGCCGCCCCAAAAACGATCTTCAAATTCATCAGTATGTTTTTTGGCGGTACTGATGGTGAAATGCTTGGTAAAAATATGCCACCACGACATGAACGACAGCGCCAGCAATAACACCATTACCATCTGAACGACAAAGCTCGCTTGCAAAACCAAGCTAATAATCGACATATCTTCAACAGGTGCCATGTAGCAAAACTCCAAATAGGGCTCAGCGAACTCGAGTAACGACTCGATTTCGCATAAAAGTAGAAAAATTGATTGGCAAACGAAGAACGAACAGCGGTAGCACGCGCAGCATTCCAATGCGCAGACTTCGCCGCGCGGTGGTTTCAGCCCCAGCGCCACCACCACAATTAGATTCGATGGCACCGACCAAGCTCCTTAAGAGTGAGCTTGGCGTAAAAAGTTTACTTATTTTACGGGATTTATCCGCGGTCAATCGATGAAGATTTAATGGAATGGCATAAATTGCGTAATATTTACACGAAGTTTGCCATTACTCTGTTTTTGGCGCTTCCAGACCAAAATGTAGATACGCACTTAAAGTCGCCATTCGGCCACGCGGCGTGCGCTGCAAAAAGCCTTGTTGAATTAAATACGGCTCAATCACTTCTTCGATGGTGTCGGACGATTCACCAATCGCCGCCGCCACATTGTCTAGCCCCACGGGGCCACCGGCAAATTTATCCAAAATCGCGCGTAACACTTTTCTATCCATCACATCCAAACCCGCATGATCGACGTCGAGCATTTGCAGCGCCGCATCCGCCACTTCGCGCGTGACTTTGCCATCGTGTTTCACTTCGGCAAAATCGCGTACTCGCCGCAATAAACGATTGGCAATCCGTGGCGTGCCGCGTGAGCGCCGCGCCACTTCAAAAGCGCCCTCTTCGTCCATCTCCACCTGCATCAAGCTCGCTGAACGCGTGACGATGCGGGTTAGCTCTTCCGGCGTATAAAACTCTAAACGCGCCACAATACCAAAGCGATCACGCAGCGGATTGGTCAACATCCCAGCGCGCGTGGTCGCGCCAATCAAGGTAAACGGTGGCAGATCGAGTTTGACTGAGCGCGCCGCAGGGCCTTCGCCAATCATAATATCGAGCTGAAAGTCTTCGAGCGCTGGGTAGAGGATTTCTTCTACCACCGGCGAGAGTCGATGGATTTCATCAATAAACAACACGTCGTGCGGCTCAAGATTGGTCAGCAATGCCGCCAAATCGCCGGCGCGTTCCAACACCGGGCCCGACGTTTGCCGCAAATTCACCCCCAATTCGCGGGAAATAATATGCGCCAGCGTAGTCTTACCCAAGCCCGGCGGGCCAAACAACAGCACATGATCTAGCGCTTCACCGCGTTTTTTCGCCGCTTCGATAAAAATCTCCAGCTGGCCGCGTGCCTTCATTTGCCCTACGTATTCGTCGAGCAATTTAGGCCGTAAAGCACGCTCTTGCGCGTCTTCATTACTGGAAATCTTTTGCGCCGCAATCAATCGATCGGGCGGCGGAGCTGAAAACAGCGAGTCAGTTTCGATCATGATTTTTACTTTTAGTGATGTATCTGAACCTAGCCAATGAAAAGCATGGGCTGCAACTCAATACCATTGTGCCAAGGGCAATGTTCAGATTACGTGTTGATCGTTTTTTAAGTGCCTGCGGCACCTTGCTTTACAGTCGCAATCCGCGACGAGGACTTACTTTAGCTGCGCAGAAACTTCGTTTTCTTTGCGTCGCCAAAGAAAGTAAGCAAAGAAAAGCGACCCGAGCGCGCCCAGCTCCGCTGTGCCCTCGATTGTCGTGAGCCAAACGATAAAACCGTTTGTCTCCCTCCGCACTCGGTGCGCTTGGACGGGTTTCAAGCCCCAACTCAACGAGCGCGGCACAGCATCAACGCCCAATCTGAACATTGCCGTGCTCAACAGTAGACGATGCCACGTGTATCCAAAACACCTTAGCCTTTAGCCAATGATTTGAGCGCCATCCGAATGCCAGTAGAAACATCTGCATCCAGCGGCAGCGTTTTCATTGCCATATTGGCTTCGCGCTCGTTGTAGCCTAAGGCCAGCAAGGCGTTGAGAATATCACTTCGATCATCCGGCGTGGTAGCGAATGGCAAGCCGCCGGGCGTGCTGGTTAAACTGCTGGTCGCCAGCTTACCGCGTAATTCGAGCACCAAACGCTCAGCAGTTTTTTTACCGATGCCGGGGATGGTCGATAAGCGCTTAATGTCTTCGGCGGCCACCGCGCTGGCTAACTCGTCAGCACCCATGCCCGATAAAATCGCCAAGGCAATTTTGGCGCCAATGCCCGAGACTTTAATTAAGGTACGAAAGCTATTGCGCTCGTCTTTACTGGCAAAGCCGTAGAGTAATTGCGCGTCTTCGCGCACCAATAAATGCGTAAACAGCGTGGTTTTTTCACCCAAATGCGGCAGCACATAAAAAGTGCTCATCGGCACATCCACTTCATAACCAACGCCATTCACGTCAATCACAATATGCGGCGGCTGTTTTTCGAGAATAAGGCCAGTAAGACGTCCGATCATGCGCTGATTTCCTTAAAGTGAAGCAAAAGAGTCGTCGACTCATCACGACGATCGACAATATGTCGGTCTCGGCCGACCCATGAATACACTCAATTGTAACAGCGAATACTGGACGTTCGTTCACTTTGAAATCAGCGCGCTGCAAATAAGCCGCTATCGACTAAAAATCCCGCCTTGATTTGGCGTAGCGCATGACAAAAACCGCCACAATCAACGTGGCCGCAGCAAAGCCCGCCAGCACATCGCTAAAATAATGCACGCCTAAAGCCACACGCGATAAGCCACACACCAGCGCAAACAGCAGCGCCAAGATATAAAACAGGCTTTGCCGCTCGGGATAGCGCTGCGCAAAAATAAACGCCAACCCCATCGACAGCGTCCACGCCGCCATCGAGTGGCCACTGGGAAACGAGGGCGAACTGGCGTGCGCCAAATGTAAAATCTCCGGTCGAGGTCTTTGCACGGTGTATTTAATTGCTGCCGCCAAAGCCCAACACGCACCGACGCTCAACGGTAAACCGATTGCCGCCAGCCGATCGGAGCGCCAAAAGTAGGCAGCCAACACCAAGGCCAGTAACAGCGAACCGGCAAAGCTCATCAGCGCAGCCAAGATCTGGCTCAAACGCACCGGGCCGCTATACAGCGCTTGGCTCATCGCCAAATCAAGGGCATTTAAATAAGGATGCTCCAGCGCCAAGATGAGTAGTAGCAATAGTGCCATCCCCGCCAGCGCCAACCATTGAAAACGCCGCACGGCCTGGGTGCGAGGATGTTGCCGTAAGCTAAAAGAGCGCATTTAATTATTCCAAATCAATTTTGCGCGATTCTAACTGAGCTGAAAATGACAATGTAGGTAATAAGTCATACGCTTTTAAAACCAAGCGCCGCCATGCGCCCCCACTACGCCAGCACCAACGGTGAGCAAACTGAGCGCGAGTAAAGCGTAATGCAATCGCTGCAACAAGCGCATCGTAGCCGCTGAATCAAGCTGTGCTTTGCGCTTTAACCAGCCATGTATCAGCCACGGTTCCAGCACAAACAACATCAACGTGAAGATACCCCACGTGACAATCATCGCCCACAGCCACCAGGTATCGGCCAAGCGCGACCAAGCATTGCTGAGATACAGCATCGCCAAGCCCGAAATCAGCACAATTTGCGTACTCAATTTGGCCTGCAGCCCAAAACGATGCTCTAGCTTTTCAAACAAAGCATAATCATTACCGCTGCGGCGCAGCGCCGGAATCAGAATCGTCGTCACAAAGGCCACACCACCAATCCACAACACCACGCCCAACACATGCAGCCCACGCCACAGCGCGTAATCATTGATCGTCATAGGTTTGGCCTCTAGGCGTTGTGAATAAATGGTTATGCAGATATACCTGTATATATTTGGTGTCGTTCAGATGAGGTGTTGATGGTGGTTAAAGCATCGCGGCATTCCCTCTCCCTTGATGGGAGAGGGCTAGGGTGAGGGTGATACGCCGGCGCACCGCTCAACACCCCCATCCCACCCTTCCCCCATCAAGGGGGAAGGCGCTGCAGTCGCGCAACTCAAGCAGTGGTGATTTAATGCATCAACACCAAATCTGAACATGCCACACTACGCCATGCGGCCGCGTTTCATTGAGAGTTGATATTCCATCAACTTTTTGGCAATACCGCCGCTGTGTTGGGCGTGAGTGAGAGCGACGCCGAGCGCGTCGGCGGCGTCGGCTTGCGGTACGCCCGATAGGCGCAAATGCCGCTGCACCATCAGGCCAACTTGTTCTTTATCAGCATGGCCATTGCCGACCACCGCTTGTTTAACTTGCAGCGCGGTGTAGTCGGCCACTGGCAGGTTGGCCAATACCAGGGCCGCCACCGCAGCGCCGCGTGCTTGGCCGAGCATCAACGTCGCGGCAGGGTTGACGTTGACGAACACTTGTTCCACCGCCGATTCATCGGGCTGATAGGTGCGGATAATTTCGGCGATGCCGTCGAGGATAATTTTAATCCGCTCAGGCAGCGGGCCGCCTTGGGTTTTGATACAGCCCGATGCCACATAAATACGATTTTGCCCCACCACATCAATCACGCCAAAACCAGTGGTGCGGGAACCTGGGTCGATGCCAAGGATACGCATCAGTTAATCGATGTCGCTTGGCGCTCAAACGTCCACGTGCGGGTAATCACGAGAATTTGAGCGGGTTTACCAGCAGCGTCGAGCATATCGGGCGGCAGTTTTTTAAACGGCGATGACATTTTTAAAATCCGCACCGCCGCAGCGTCTAATTGCGAATTCCCCGAGGATTTATCAATCTCGGTATGCAGCAAACGACCATCGGCAGCAATTTCTACCGTGACGCGTAGCTGGCCATAGATTTTATTGCCATGGCTGTCGACCGGATAAGCCAGCGTGCCGACTTTCTCGATTCTTTGTCGCCAATCGTCCATATATACCGCCACGCTAGTTTGTCTGGCGCGCGCGCCGACAAAAGCTTTACGCGGTTTACTTTGATAATCGTGATTTTGCTTATCGATTTGCGCGGCTAAACCGGCCATTTTTAGATCTTGCTGCTTGCGGGTTTCTGCCGCCTGCCCCTGACCTTGCTGCTGATCGGGGCTATTTTTGCCGGCGTTACTCAAGCTAGGATTATTTTTTAGTTGGGTTAATAGCTGCTCAGCGCGCGCTTCCAGCTGCTTTTGCTGCGATTCGATTTGCTCTAACTCAGGTGATGGCACACGGCTATCGGCAGGCAACGGTGATTTCACCCGATGATTAGCAGCATCGGTATTGCCCCCGCCATCAAGATCGGCTTGCGCTTCAACGTCGGTTTTCGTTGGCCGAGTTTTGGTTTTTTGATTCACCAGCACAATATCCAAGGGCTGTTGCGATAAAAACTGCCGTGGATCGGGCATCACAAATTTGATGCCAAAAATTGGAAAGGCATGCGCAATGATTGAAAAACCAATGGCCATTGCCATAAAACGCTCCCGCCGATCCATTTTCTATTCCTAATCTAAACCCAAGCTTTAACCGCGCGAGTGTAGCACAGCCGACACTCGGCTTACGCAGCACCCTAGGTTTAGAGGAAGCGGAGTAGAATAAAGGAAACACTTATTTCTTTAAGGGATTCGATGATGTTGCGACTGATATTAATTTCTGCCTTACTGGCTACGCCCGCACTTGCGGCTGATGATGGCGCAAAAGTGGCGGCAAAATACAACTGTTTGGCATGTCATTCAATCGATAAAAAGATTGTTGGTCCATCGTATAAAGAGGTCGCTGCCAAGTACAAAGGGCAAAAAGGCGCCGAAGAAATGTTGATGGCTGAAGTCCGCAAAGGCTTGCCAGGCGGCAAATGGGGGCCGATTCCGATGCCAGCACAGCAAATTGATGATAAAGATTTACGCACTATCATTCGCTGGGTTTTAGCGCAATAAGACAAAAGATTAACAAAAGTGTGATAAATGGTGTATTGCATAACAATGCGTTGTTGATTAAGCTGCTTCCCCATTTACTGTTTCATCATATGTAAGCGCTGATCAGCAGCGATTACCTCAGTAATGGTTTACAGATAAGCGAGAAGAGAAACATGGCCAAGCTCACAGAACAAGACATCATCAACTGGAAAGGTTCAGAAGATGATTATATGAATGCGGACCAACTCGAGTTTTTTCGCGAGCGTTTGGTGCAAATGAAGGAAGAATTGGTCGCCAACGCGACACAAACCACCAATCATTTGCAAGAACAAGAAGCCACCCCTGATCCGGCGGACCGCGCAACACTCGAAGAAGAATACGCACTTGAACTGCGTACCCGTGATCGTGAACGCAAATTGCTGTTGAAAATCGACTCAACGCTGCGCAATATTGACGCCAACAACTACGGTTTTTGTGAAGACACTGGCGAACCAATCGGTTTATTGCGCCTCTTGGCTCGTCCAACAGCGTCTTTAACCGTTGAAGCGCAAGAGCGCCGCGAACGCCAGAAAAAGCAATACGCAGACTAAAATGAATAAGACAGCGCAAGCGCAAGCGAGCGAACTGATCAAACAAACCCGCGCGCGCGTCACCGCAGCGCGGGTTAATATTTTGGCCGTTCTACTCACCGCCCAACGCCCGTTGTCACACCAAGATGTATTAACCACGCTCGATCCCGATGCCGATCGGGTGACGGTGTATCGCGTACTCGATTGGCTAACCGACATGGCTTTGGCGCATAAACTCGCCGGCGACGATCGCGTTTGGCGTTTTTCGGTCGCATCCAAACCCCATCAACACGCGCATTTTCAATGCACCCGCTGCGGGCGCTTTTACTGCCTTGAACATGTCAGCACCGATTTATCCCTCACCGTTCCAGCGCAATTTTTAATCGACGCGGTTGAAATCACCGTCAAAGGCGTCTGCGCCAGTTGTTTAAAATAAGCCCGCGCTCTGCCGATTACCGCACCCGACTGATTCGTATTGCCCTCTTTGATACTACCTATGGTTTTGTAGCGCGCACCTTGGCGTACGCAGTGGCGATGATTTGGCGCAAGTCGAGGCCGATGAATTAGCGATGGTATCCGCGTGCGCAAACCCTAAGGCTTGGCACACCCTGCACATTTAATGAAGCAACACCTTTGCAGGCTTTAATGGATATTTCCTTGAACTGACTAGCATTAGTCTTTAATCTAGGGCCTGTTGACGATTGGTTTACCCGCAAAAAATTCAACGTCAACAGGCCCTAGGCCTTTTCTAAGAATAAATGCCGTCATGGCAGCCGCTGGCAGGGAAAGATCACATGCAATACCAAACCGACGACGTCCGTATCCGCGAAATTAAAGAATTACTACCGCCAGTGGCTGTGATTGAAAAATATCCAGTCAACGAGCTGGCTTCCACCGCGGTGTTTGAAACGCGCCAAGCGATTCATCACATGCTCACTGGCAAAGATGATCGCCTCTTAGTCATCATTGGCCCATGCTCGATTCACGATCCAAAATCGGCGATTGAATATGGTCAGCGCTTAGTCAAACTGCGTGAACAATATAAAGATCACCTTGAAATTGTCATGCGCGTTTACTTTGAAAAGCCGCGCACCACCGTCGGCTGGAAAGGACTGATTAACGATCCATTCCTTAATGGCAGCTTCAATATCAATGAAGGCCTACGCATTGCGCGTAAATTATTGGTCGATTTAAACAATCTCGGTCTACCGACTGCCGGTGAGTTTCTCGACATGATCACGCCGCAATACGTGGCTGATTTAATGAGCTGGGGCGCGATTGGCGCGCGCACTACCGAATCACAAGTGCATCGCGAACTGGCATCGGGCTTGTCTTGCCCAGTTGGCTTTAAAAACGGCACCGATGGCAATCTTAAAATTGCTTTTGACGCCATTAAATCAGCTGGTCAGCCGCATCATTTCTTGTCGGTCACCAAATACGGTCATTCAGCGATTGTTGGCACCGGTGGCAATCCAGATTGTCACGTGATTTTGCGCGGCGGCAAAACGCCTAATTACGAAGAAAGCCATGTGCGCGCTGCCGCTGAAGAACTCAGCAAAGCCGGTTTAGCCCCGAAAATCATGATCGACTTTAGCCACGGCAATAGCAGCAAAGACTATCGCCGCCAAAGCGTGGTTTGCGCTGACACTTGCGCCCAAATCGCCGCCGGCAGTGCCGCGATTTTTGGCGTGATGGTCGAAAGCCATTTGATTGAAGGCCGCCAAGACGATGGCGCGGGCAAAGAACTCACTTACGGTCAATCGATTACCGATGCCTGTATCGGCTGGGACACCACCGAAACGGTACTGAGCGATCTAGCCCAAGCCGTCGCCCAGCGCCGCGCTTTGGCTTAATTGACGTTGATTTAATCGAAAACTCCGCAAAATTTAAATACACCCCACAAATTGGAGCAATCCATATTTCTGGGGTGTTTTTATATCCAAGCAAACAATGCAATTCAGAATTTTTCAACGGAATTCAATCAACATTGCGAAAAAATATGACGCCGCACTATTATCAGCGAAAAACAAAGCTAAATGTTAGAATCTCGTAAGTTGGACTCTAATCAAAATGCTTTGGAAAAAAAATGAATTATCGCTCAATGTCATATGCAGTAATCCTTTTGGCCGCATTCAGCGGATGTGCTACTGAACAGTCGCGCAATTTACCGATCACACAAGTGACCAGTGCAAATACGGTTTATACCGGCCAGCGCGCACCAATTGCAGTAGGTAAATTTGATAATCGTTCCAGCTATATGCGCGGTGTCTTTGCTGGAAAGGTGGATCAACTTGGTAGCCAAGCTAAAACAATTTTAATTACTCATTTACAGCAAACAGGACGATTTACAGTTCTTGAGCGAGAAAATCTCGCAGAATTAGAGCAAGAAACTAATTTTAAAAACAAGAAACAGAAACTAAAAGGGGCTGATTATATTGTCACTGGTGATGTAACAGAATTTGGTCGAAAAGAAATCGGTGACATGCAGCTTTTTGGTTTACTCGGTCGTGGTAAATCTCAAATTGCTTATGCAAAAGTAAATTTAAATATCGTTAATACCGAAACGGCTGAAGTAGTTTACTCAGCCCAAGGCGCTGGTGAATATGAACTCAACAATCGTGAAGTCCTTGGCTTTGGTGGCACCGCGAGTTATGACTCAACGTTGAACGGTAAAGTGCTTGATTTAGCCATTCGTGAATCAGTGAACAATTTGGTTAAAGGCATTGAATCAGGTGCTTGGCAGCCAAACAAATAACTTTTGATCAAGGTATAAACACGATGAAAACCATGGTATTCAAACGCGTCACATGCTGGAGTAGTGTGCTTATTTTAGGCGTCTTAATGGGTTGTGCTACACCACAAAAACCACTCTATAGCTGGGGCAGTTATCAAAAAGAGGTTTATGCTTATTTTAAAAATACGCAGTCAAGCCCAGCCGAGCAAATCATTGCATTAGAACAGCAAGAGCAAAAAGCCAAAGCGCAAGGCTTGGCAGTTCCTCCCGGCTTTCATGCACATTTAGGTATGCTTTACGCTAATTCAGGTCAAATCGATAAAGTGCAGCAACAATTTGAAAATGAAAAACTGCTTTATCCTGAATCAACAACCTATATGAATTTTTTACTTCTCAATCTAAATAAAAAATAATTGGATACAGTGATGAAGAGAACGATCAAGCTCGCATTAACACTGCTAATTGCCTTATTGGCAACGGCATGTGCTCATCAGCCCGTACCTTATGACTACACGGCGCTAAAAAAAAATAAACCTAAATCAATTTTAGTTTTACCTCCAGTCAATTCATCTCCGGATATAAATGCTAGTTATAGCGTACTGTCGCATCTGACTTTGCCATTAGCTGAATCAGGCTACTACGTTTATCCCGTCGCCGTCGTGAATGAAACCTTTAAACAAAATGGTTTGGTTCACCCAAATGAGATTCAATCTGTTGAAGCAGCCAAATTAGTAGAAATATTTGGTGCTGACACAGCACTGTATATCGACGTAGTAAAATACGGCACCAGCTATAACATTATCAGCAGCGATGTCGTCGTTTCTGCCAATGCCAAACTGATGGATTTACGCACAGGAGAAATGCTTTGGAACGGTAGTGCCACGGCCTCTAGCGCAGAAAACCAAGCGGCAAGTAGCAGTCTTATTGCGCTCTTAGTTACTGCCGTCGTAAATCAAATTATCAACACAACCACCGATCAAAGCCATGTGATGGCGGGTGTTACTAGTTATCGCCTATTAAATCCTAATCGAGTGAATGGACTGCTTTATGGCCCACGTTCACCTAACTATGGCTTGAATTAAGCGAATAATGTACCCGCACTTGCCAGATAGTAATCTCAAAGTATTACTATCTGGCCTTTTTGGATGTGCGGGTAAAGACATACTCACCTGGTACTATTTAATTAGCCCTCATTTTTTAGCCGACGTAGCTGCTGCCAAAGCACCAAGCCAATCACGCTGCCGAGCAGCATGTTTACCAGCGGCAAGGCGGTGTAAATACCGGTAACGCCCCACCATTGCGGCATCAGCCATAGTGCCGGGATCAACAGCAATGTTTTACCCAAGGTCCCTACCATCGCCAAGCGCGTTAGCGCCATGGCTTGTAACGCAATCACCCCCACAATCAAGATGCCATCAAACGGCAAGGCAAAGAGATGGAGCTGTAAAGCTTCGGTTGCCAACGTGACCAAGGCGGGATCGTTGCCAATATACAGCGATGCAATTGCCGCCGGAAACAACTGTACGGTAATCAATAGCACCACACTAATCGCCAAACTGACTCGCAAACCGTAGCTTAAAATATGCGCCAAGCGTTTGTCGTCTTTAGCGCCTGTGGCGTGGCTCAGCAAGGGCTGCATCCCCATCGCCAAACCGTGAATCAGCAAAATAAACACCGCCTCGGTATAACCGGCAATCGCATATGCCGCGACATCATTGCCCTTACCGTATTCCAATAGCTGATAATTATGCGCAAACATCAACAGCGCCAAATTACCCTCCATCAATAAGCTCGAAACGCCCAGTTTCAGCATCGCCGGCATACTGGCCCAATCAGCGCGTAAATCAGCCAGCACCAAGCGTAAATGCGCCATTGGGCTAAAGAAATACACCAAGCCCGCCAGCGTAATAAAGCCCTCAATCAGCAGCGTGGCCATCGCCGCGCCCGCTAAACCCAGCTGAAAATGCACCAAAAATAGATAATTTAAAGCGATATTGCTCAAGGCACTCAAAATCACTAACACCGTGGCCAACCTAGGCTGGCCATCATTGCGGATCAAAAAGATCGCCGCAATCTGGCCAATATTCACCACGGCGCCCCATAGCATAAACCGCAAATACGAGCGCGCTTCATGCAACACACTCGCCGCATTATCGGCATTTAGTAGCACCAGTATCCGCTCCAACTGGCTGATACCAATGGCGGGTAGCGCAATACCCAATAGGGCAATGATAATTAGCGTATTGACCAAGGTTTGCCGCGCTGCTGCGGTTTGCCCTGCGCCTTGCAAAATCGAAATCCGCGTTGCCGCCCCCATGCTGACCATGGTGCCCAAGCCAATCTGCAACATCACAATGGGATACACCAAATTAATCGCCGCCAGCGCATGCGCGCCGACATAACGGCCGACAAAAATCCCGTCGATTAAAACATCTAAACTCACCACCAACATCCCGGCGACCGAGGGCAGCACATAGCGCCAAAATTGGCTGTTTGCCGGCAGTTGATTTAAATCCGCCCTTGCTTGTGACGACATACAATCTCAATGCACGCAGGGTGCAAAGTCAATAAAGTCGGCATCGTAACATTTAATCAATCACGCACGATTAATTAAATTCATGCAATAATTACCGACTGATTAAGCTGGGTTGAACAAGGGTAATCATGGCCAGAAAAACCAAAGAAGACGCGCAAAAAACCCGTGACGCAATTTTAGACGCCGCCGAACAAGTGTTTTTTAAACAAGGCATTGCCCAAACCACCATGGCCGACATTGCCAATGCTGCCCAAGTGTCACGTGGCGCGGTGTATGGTCACTACCCCAATAAAATCGACGTTTGCAAAGCCATGAGCGACCGTATGCTGGCGCACCCGGCAATGCAGTTCACGCCCAGTAGCAGCGATGCGCTGGAAGCCTTGGTGCAAACCGGCATGTATTATCTGAATTTATTTAATCAATCTGGCTCGATTCAAACGGTGATTAGCATTTTGTATTACCGCTGCGAGCGCAGTGCGGAAAACATGCCGCTGATTCGGCACCGCGATTTGATCACCAAACGCTCGATGCATTACAGCCTACGGCTATTACGCCGCGCGGTCGCGCAGCAAGCCTTAGCCAACAAGCTCGATTTGCGGCTGAGTAATTTGTATCTGCATACGGTGTTTGATGGTTTATATGATTTGCTGCAAGACTTTTACCCCGAGCGCCCCAACGCCGCCGCCAGCGATTGCGAACGCCTGCTACGCAATGCCGTCAGCAGCCTAAAAAACGCCCCGCATTTACAACGTAGCGCCGATTAATCTGGCGTTTCAGATTACGTGTTGATGGTTTTAAGTGCCTGCGGCACATTGTTTTACAGTCGCAGTCCGCGACGGACGCACATCCATAGTTAAACTGGCTTTTATCATCGGGTGATTTCAGATTTGATGCCGTGCCGCGCTCGTCGGTCTGGGGCTTAAACACCCGTCCAAGCGCACCGAGTGAGGAGAGAGACAAACAGCTTTATCGTTTGGCTCACGATCGATCGAGGGAACAGCGGAGCTGGGCGAGATCAAAATCGCCTTTCTTTTCCCCTCTTTTCTTTGGCGAGACAAAGAAAAGAGGGTCCCCGTCGCGGACTGCGACTGTAAAACACCCGTGCCGCAGGCACTTAAAAAACGATCAACACGTAATCTGAACATTGCCCTTAATCTATGGGTATTTGCTTGTAGCCAACATTCAAAAATTGCTACAGCCATATACCTACAGCCAGCCCTTACGCTTAAAGAACCAATACGGAGAAATACCGGATAGAACCATCAGCACCAAGGCGGCGGGGTAGCCCCAGCTTTCGGCGAGCTCGGGCATGTGGGCGAAGTTCATGCCGTAGATTGAGGCGACCAAGGTGGGCGGTAGAAACACCACGCTGGCAATCGAGAAAATTTTAATGATTTTATTCTGCGCCAGATTAATCAAACCCATCACCGCATCCATCAAGAAGTTAATCTTGTCGAACAAAAACGCGCTGTGGTTATTCAGTGACTCTAAATCGCGCAGCACTTCGCGCAAATCGCCCTCTTGCGCGGTGGCCAACACGCGGCTGCGTAGCAAAAACGACAGCGCGCGGCGTGTGTCCATTAAATCGAGGCGCACTTTACCGTTAATGTCTTCATGGCCAGCCAGCTCGGCCAGCGCTTGGCCCATGATTTCATCGGTCATTTCGGCGCTGCGATCGAGCACTCGGCGGCTCACGCCATCGAGCTGGGTATAAATTTCTTCGAGTACATCGGCGTCGTATTCCACTGCGGCATCATAAATCGCCAGCAAAATCTCTTGCGCGGTAGCAACAAAACCCGGCTGAACCCGAGCGCGTAAGCGAAACAAGCGAAACACCGCCAGCTCGTCTTGGCGAATGGTCAGTAAGCGCCCTTGATTCAGCAAAAACGACACGGTTACGTTGGCGTATTCGTCTTCAGAATGCGATAGAAAAAACGAGCTCATATGCACGCCGTTTTCATCAACATAACAGCGCGCCGACTCTTCCAAGTCTTTGACTTCTTCGTCTTCGGGCAGTTCGAGCTTAAACACCTTTTGCACTAATTCACGCTCGTCGTCGGTGGGATCGACCATATCGACCCACAACACTTCGGGGCGCGATAAATCCTCGGGTACCAAGGCAGGCACCTGAATTAAACGACCAGCAGACAGTACAAAGGCATTGAGCATAATGAGCCTTGAAAGGTTAAAGCGGCAAACGCGCCGATTATACGCCGCGCAGCCGCTGCGCTACAGGCAATTTGCCCTGCTGCACACGACAAATTGCATCCATTCGTACAATCGCCGCAATACCGCCGTAGTCATCAAAACACATGGGATTGGCATAGTCATTTGCGACCAACCCTCAGCAAACACTGTATTTAGCCCGCGCCAATTTGTAAGTCAACGACAGGCCATGTTCAGCTAAATAACATAGCTTAAGTTTCACTTCATATTCCCGGCGCTTAATGGCAACTCGGATTAACGCAGCTAGGGTCTGTTGACGTTGGTTTTTTTGCCGCGCTGAATGAATTGGGCTCGCGGCGTTGCGGTTTAAACCGCCAATCAAAACGCCACCGAGATGCCCGCCACCGCCAAGGAAATTCAAATGCATATCAAACCACTGCCGCTGATTTTACTCATCAGCACGCTGCTGTACTGCGCAGCCACTTACTTACAAAACGGCATGCCTGTAACTTATTGGCAATGGCGGCACGAGCTGGTGCTGCTCACAGGTGTGCAGCTGATGACGGTGATGTCTGCCGCGATGCTCTTGGCCGTACGCCCAGCATGGCTAGAAAACTGGCTTAGTGGTCTGGATAAAATGTATGCGCTGCACAAGCAACTCGGGATTGCGGCGGGGATTTTACTGGCCGCGCATTGGTTAATTAAATTGTCGCCCAAACTAGTAATGGCAATGGAATGGGCTGCGCCACGCATTCGTAGCGGCGCCAAAATCAAAGATCCGCTGGTGTCTTTGGCCAAAGACGTCGGTGAATGGGCGGCATGGGCGATTTTGGCGATGGTGATTTTAGCGCTACTGCGCGCCGTGCCTTATCGCTACTGGCGCAAAGTGCACAAGCTATTTGCCCCGCTATTTTTAATGGGCGCATTTCATGGCCTGATTTTAATGCCAAGCGAATTTTGGCTAACGCCAGTGGGTGGCTTAATGGCCGTTGCTTTGCTCGCTGGCTCGCTGTGTGCGCTGTATTCGCTATTTGGGCAAATTGGCAAACGCCAACAACACCAAGGCCAGATCCAACATATTGAACAACTGGCGGCCAATCAGTTAGAAGTGACTTGCCAGTTAAACCGCTGGCCTGGGCATACCGCTGGCCAATTTGCGCTAGTGAGTTTTGACCCCGCCGAGGGCGCTCATCCCTATACGATTGCCTCTGCTGATAGGGGGAATGGCCAGCTACGCTTTATCATCAAAGGCTTGGGTGACTATACCCGTACACTCGCGCAGCAGCTGCACGTTGGCGGCCCCGTACAAATCGAAGGCCCGTATGGCCGCTTTGATGGCAAGGCCAGCGGCGCACAGCGTCAAGCGTGGATTGCCGGTGGGATTGGCGTAACGCCTTTTTTAGCTTGGCTAGAAAGCGCCAATTTTCAGCAGCAGCCGATTGATTTTTATTACTGTGTCACCCACGCCGACCATGCGGCACGACTGGCTGAAATCCAAGCCGCTTGCGCCAAAAAACAAATTCGTTTGCATTTAATCGAAAGCGATTTAGGGCAAAGACTCGATATTCGCCAAATCCCCATCGAGCAACTGAGTGATATTTGGTACTGCGGCCCAGCCGGATTAGGGCAAATGATTCAGGATTATTTAAGCCAGCAAGCCAGCGCACCCCGCTTTCACCATGAAGCTTTTGCTATGCGCTAAGCAGCAACAATCAACTGCTTTGACCCGCCGCACCGGCGGGTCTTTTTTTGCCGAACTCATCCATCGACCAAATCGGTGGCCGCCAACCGTTGCACAAATTCATGCTTAATTAAAATGTCGGAAATAAAAAACACCGTAATACAGCGCCCATTTTGCGTGTAAGCCGCTCGGAAACAAATATGCTGTGGCAACACGATTTTGTATTCATAAATTACCCGCCCTTCACGCGTGAGCTGATAAGCCGCTTTGATTTGCTCTGGTCGATGCAAAATAATATTGGGTAATTCATGCGTAATATTGTGCTTTACCGCCGCGGCATGCGGTTTAAAACAGCGAAAAAACAGCGCCAAATAACGATTGCTTGCCAGCTTAACTTCCAACATCGGCCTCACCTTGTTTGGTCCAAATCCCTCACTTAGCCTAGATCGCCGCCCACGCAAAAGCGAAAAATACCCGCTAGATCAACATCAAACCGCCACCCCAACATCCAGCAGCACAAGGTAAAACAACAGACCCTCACCAACTTGACCACGCGCAGACCGACGCCAATATAAAACCGTATAATCCACTATCACCAATGCCCGCCTTCACGCTGGACGACACCATGCACAATGACCAGACTGCCTCCGCAGAGAAACAAGCCGCCGCTAAACGCAGTACTTGGATTAGCGTGGTGGTGAATGTGGTGCTCACCGCCATCCAGCTAGTTGCCGGCGTATTCGCGCATTCGCAAGCCTTGATCGCCGATGCGATTCATTCGCTATCGGACTTAATCGCCGACTTTGTGGTGCTATTTGCTAATCATCACAGCCAAAAAGACGCCGACGCCGACCATCATTACGGCCATCAACGCTATGAAAACGCCGCCTCGCTGGTGCTGGGTACCTTGCTGTTGGTGGTGGGCGCGGGCATGTTGTGGTCGGCACTGGGTAAAATCCAACATCCTGAATCCATCGCCCCAGTTAAAAGCATTGCGCTGTGGGTGGCGCTGGCCGCGCTACTGAGTAAAGAATTGCTGTTTCGCTATATGCTCGCCGTCGCCGAGCGCGTGCGCTCAAGCATGTTGGTCGCCAACGCTTGGCACGCCCGCTCTGATGCCGCATCGTCTTTAGTGGTGGCGCTGGGTATTGGCGGCAATATGCTTGGCTATCATTTTCTCGACCCGATTGCCGCGATGATTGTTGGCCTCATGGTCGGCAAAATGGGCTGGCGCTTTGCATGGGACGCGATGCACGACTTGATGGACCGAGCGGTCGATGAAGCCACCATCAGCAGCATTGAGCAAACCCTGCGCGAAACGCCTCAATTACTAGGCATTCATGCGCTCAAAACCCGCAAAATGGGCGATTTGATTTTGGTTGATGTGCATTTAGAAGTCGATCGCACCATGAGCGTTGAGCAAGGCCACGACATCGCCGTCCTTGCCCGCCAGCGCGTGCTCAGCCAACACGCCGACGTGCTCAACGTCATGACCCACGTCGACCCTGCCGACAAAAAATAAACCGCAATAGCGTATTGGTGGAGTGTGCAAATCCTTAGGGTTTGCGCACGCGAAGATCATCGCCAAGCGTTAAATGAAGTGCTCCGCAAGCGGCGTAATGCCTTCGGCGATTACGCCCTACTCACTGCAGGCGTAACCCGCCACAAGTCGCCAACATCACGACCGCTGTAGGGTGCCAATAAGCGTTAGCGCATTGCACCATATCGCAGCAGCTAATGAGTTATTGGGTAAGTTGGGCTAAGCCTGCGCAGCCCAACAATCGCGGGGTAAATATTGAGCGGCATCGCTCTTTCCGGCATTGCGCTCATGCCGCGCGGCACCTACTTTTAGCTGCGCAGAAACTTCGTTTTCTTTGCTTCGCCAAAGAAAGGCGACCCGAACGCGCCCCGCTCCGCGGTTCCCTCGATTGGCGCGAGCCAAACGATAAAACTGTTTGTCTCACTTCGCACTCGGTGCGCTTACACGGGATCTCCAGCCCCAGACCAACGATCAAGGCATAACATCGATGTGTTGCCAGCAAAGCATTGAGAATCTGAGGCTACATTCAAATACATCATCACCGTAGGGCGTCAATGAGCGCAGCGAATTGCGCCGCATCAGCCGCAAATAACCATCGCAACGGTGCGATTCGCGTAGCTTTCAGCGCCCTACGCTATTGCGCCGTACACGGACAGTGCTTGCGCTTCGCTGACTCTGCTTTGAGCAAATCAACCGCCATTCATCGCCGTCTTTCACCGTCCAACCTCGCGCAATAATATTTCCGGTTAAACCACCAAAACCGTTGAACCTTTCACCGCTGTCCCACTCCTATTGGCGCGGCCATTCGGGCTGCTTTTATAGAGATGCGACAGATGTTCAAGAAATTGTTTGCCGCCGTGGGTGTGGGCGGCGCGACGGTGGATACCGTACTCGACAACGCCAGTGTTTATCCCGGCAGTACACTCAATGGTTATGTGTTGATTCGTGGCGGCAGCGTCGATCAGGCGATTGAATACGTCGACCTCGTGCTAATGACCGAAGCCGAACAAAAAGTCGGCGATAGCGAAGTGCGTGTGGCGCAAACCATCGCTAAATTTCGCGTAGCCAACGCCTTTAGTGCCACCGCCGGTTTAGAGCGTCGACTGCCGTTTTCTTTGACCTTACCGCTCGAAACGCCAGTAAATAACGCCTACGCCTTAGCCACACCGGGCTACGGCTATGCGCCCAATGTGAAAGCGGCGGTGTGGATTCATACCGACTTAGCCATTGCCTCGGCCATTGACGCCAAAGATCGCGATTTTCTCGACGTGCAACCGCTACCGCAAATGCAGCGTCTGATCGCCGCCATGGGCAATCTGGGCTTTGCCCACGTCAGCAGCGACGTTGAAATCGGCACGGCGCGCATCGGCCAAGTGGCCAGCTCAATTGGTTGCTACCAAGAATTTGAATTTCGCCCCATGCAGCACGGATTTTCGCGCATTCAAGAAGTGGAAATCACCTGCATTAGCCGCGCCGATGGCGTGTATGTGTTGATCGAAGCCGACCGCCGCTTTAGCCGCGACAGCTATTCGAGCATGCATATGGATCAACAATGGCAAAACGTTGATTGGGAAGGTCGTTTACGGATGATGTTGAGCTAAGGGGCCACACATGAGCATGAAGCAAAAGCTATTTTACGGCGCACTCGAAATGTTGCTCAAATGGGTGATGAAGAAAAAAACCGGCGGCCATTACCAAGGCCAATCACCTTACGGCAAAAAACCGTATTACAAAAAAAAGCGCTGGTTTGATTAAAACTGGATTACACCGCAAATTAGATTTGCGCAGTAGCTAGGATGGGTGGCGCCCTATGGCGATACCCAACCTAGCCATTCCAGCCCCAGAGCAACGATCAAGTAATAACATCGACGTATTGCCAGCTAGGCCTTGATAATCAACGTTTACATTCAAATACATCAACACCGTAGGCCGGGTTCGCCAAAGGCGTAACCCGCCACCACACTCCGACATATAGACAGCCAATCATCAACCCAAACCACCCTTCTCGCTCATGCCCAATATCCGCGGGCGGCGCCGATGTAAATCGACAATTTCAGCTATACCTCTAGCAGTCCGTGCAGCGCTCAAGTCAATACGGGCTGAACCTGAAAGCGATCATTTACGTCTAGGAGCTCAATATGTATATCGATGGATTTGTACTCGCCGTTCCCACCGCCAACCGCGCAGCGTATCAAGCCTACGCCCAAGCCGCCGCGCCACTTTTTAAAGCCCACGGCGCACTCAGCGTGGTCGAAAGCTGGGGCGTTGACGTACCCGAAGGCAAACTCACCTCATTCCCACTGGCCGTGCAATTACAAGCCGACGAAACCGTGGTGTTTTCGTGGATCACTTGGCCATCCAAAGCCATTCGCGATGCCGCATGGGAAAAGCTAATGCAAGAACCGCTATTCGACATCAAAACCAACCCCATGCCTTGCGACGGCAAACGGATGATTTTTGGTGGATTTGAATCATTGCTGGTGCTGTGAGGCCGCGAGCGATTGGATCTCTTCACCGCCAAGCGGTATAAGCATGAATCAATTATCTTGATGTATCGCCAGCGAAGCATCATCCATTAAAGCCTGCATACCAATACATCACACCGTAGGGCGGGTTAGCCACCGGCGTAACCCGCCACAAGCCGCCGCCATCGCTACCGCTGTAGGGTGTGAAAGCTACGCGAATTGCGCCGAATGCGCCGCAAATAAGCATCGCCACGGCGCGATTCGCGTCGCTTTCAGCACCCTACGATTGCGGCTTACGAGTTACAAGGTAGGGCGTACGCAAAGCAGCCATACCGCCAATTAACCCCTCCACCCGCGACATAGCGCCCTCTTTAAGCGAACAAAACTTACAGCAACAACATGGAAATTAGAAAGAAAAATCACAAGGTATTGCCAGTAAGGCGTTAAAAATCAGAGCCTACAATCAAATACACCTACCGCACAGAGGAAAACCCTAGCCACGAATGAATGAACTTACTTTGTAAACTATTTACTAAGTAAGGCATTCTTTCAAAACCCATCTATTGCCCGTCATGCTAGGAAATACCCATGTTGTCGCACATCACTACCCGCACCAAACTATTTATCCTTAGTGGCACTTTGTTATTACTCATGGCGCTGCAAATCGGCTTCGCCTTATTTGAGCTAAACCAAACCGGCGATAATCTTGATTCGCTGATCACCGATCGACAGCCAAAAATTGAACAACAACACGGCATTATTGAAAACAGCTTACTGATTGGCATGCTGCTGCGCGAAGCGGTGATGGACCAAAATAATGCCGAAATTGACAGCAATATCCGCAAGATCGACGAGCTGCGAGCCGATAGCTCCAAACGATTGGAATACCTGAACGAACACACCTCTAGCGCCGAGAGTAAGCAAATCCTCGCTGACATTAACGCCACACGCGTGCCACTTGGCCCACTGTACGAAAAACTGTATGGGATGCTGCGCGCCAATCAAGACCTTGAAGCCACTGCGCTGCTACGCGATGAATATGATCCAGCCTACAAAAACTTCCTCGCTAAAGTTGAAGCCATGATGGCGTCGCAAAAAAATAAAATGCAAAAAACCAGCAAGGAGACGCAAGAAAACTTTAGCTACACCCGCAGCCTAATGATTGTGAGCGGCCTGTTGGCGACGGTACTCGGGCTGATTGCCGCCATTTGGATTGCCCGTTCAATCAGCCACCCGCTGAGCAATGCACTGCGTGAAGCCGAACGCATTGCCCAAGGTGATCTACGCGCCAATAACGACATGCCAGTCACTGGCAGCGATGAACCCAGCCGACTATTGCTCGCCTTGCAACAAATGCGCGCCAGCCTGCACGACATGACCAAACTCATTCAGCAAAACGCCATCGAAGTCGGCCGTGCGGCGCAAGGATTGGCAGAATCAGCCCAAGAAGTCGCCCATAGCGCGCAAAACCAATCCGCAGCCACCAGCGGCGCCGCCGCCACGCTCGAAGAACTCACCGTCAGCATTCACCATGTTGCCGATAATGCCGAAGACGCCGCACAGCAAGCGCGCACGGCAGGGCAAACGGCCAAAATGGGCGGCACGTTTGTTGTGACCTCCGCCGAGCAAATGACCGCAGTGGGTGAACATGTCAGCCAATCGGCAACGAAAATGTCGGATTTAGAACGCGACGTGAGCGAAATCGGCAAAATGGCCTCAATCATTCGCGATGTCGCTGATCAAACCAATTTGCTCGCACTCAATGCCGCCATTGAAGCGGCCCGCGCCGGCGAAACTGGCCGTGGCTTTGCCGTAGTCGCCGATGAAGTTCGCAAACTGGCCGAACGCACCACCCGATCAGCGCATGAAATTAGCACCATGATTAGCCGCATTCAGCAGGGCAGCTCGTCAGTGAACCAATATATGGCCGACAGCGTGAGCAGCGTGCAAGAAGCCACCCTCAGCTCGGGATCGGCCGCCTTAGCCATCAATGACATTGAACAAAACGCCAACGCCGTGGTGAGCTCGATCAGCAATATCAGCGACTCGCTCAAAGAGCAAAAGCTCGCCGGGCAAGACCTCGCGGCGCGGATGGAAAAAGTGTCGCAAATGGCCGAAGAAAATGGCGATACCGTACTGCATCTGGCCAGCACCGCCAATCAGCTATCGAGTTTGGCCGAGCAATTGCAATCGGCAGTCAATCGCTTCCGGATTTAAGTTGGGTAAATTGTAAGCCTGCACAGTATCGTAGGGCGTCAATGAGCGCAGCGAATTGCGCCGAATGCGCCGTAAATAAGCATCGCAACGGCGCGATTCGCGTAGCTTTCAGCACCCTAAGATTGCGGCTTATCAGTTGAAGTCGCTGTATAGATTTGTATGTTTACTTCATTGATATCAATACCAATTAACTTGTATTCAATGTGTAAACTAACTTTATGAAGTTACAAAATTTAACATTTTGGGGTATCGATCACACCTTTGCAATATTGATTTGTCATAATTTTTTAGGGAAAATTCGCGGCGCCTTACAGCCAACTAAAAAATTAATGGGGAATTTGATTCAATGAAAACACTGCTACTTAAAGTAACAGCAACCGCACTGGTATTAGCATCGTCCGGTGCTAATGCTGCATTTATCGGTTTTGGTGATGATCTAGCTAACAATAAAGTTGAAATTGGCGTAGATGGCTTTAGCTCGCTTTCAATCAATGGCATTGCATTGACGCTAAATCAGCTAGGGCGTATTGCTGATTTAACGAAAGCCTCATTTGCAGATGGCACTCGCAACACTTTCGTGGGCACATTCATCGCAGGTGCCGCATTGAACGGTAAAACGGCATTTGGCTACTATGGACAAAATGGCGCATCGAGCGGTTTTAGCTTCAATATCCAACAAACTGGCAACCTAGCCACTGTCACTGGCAGCTTCCAAGGTTTCGAATTAGGTAAAAGCTTTGCAGCAAATGGCGTGGCGATTAACCCATTAAATGGCAAATTTAATGAAAGTGGTTTCGATACTCTGGGCTATGGTTTCTTTTCAGAAAAAGCACCAGTTGCGCCGGTACCCGAGCCAGAAACATATGCTTTGATGGGCATTGGCTTGCTGGGCTTGCTTGCTGCACGGCGTCGTAAAGCTTAATTAGCATTAATAAATAACATGAAGCAAATAGCCACTTAATGTGGCTATTTTTTATCGTGCTGTGTATTCCAATTGCTCGTCATTTGCATGCTCTTCGTCGCCAGTCTCTATATCTTGAATGTTGGCAATTGAACGGCGCGATTCGCGTAGCTTTTAGCACCCAACGATTGCGGCTTACGGGTTGTTCGCTTTGGTAGATTGGCCGAAGCTGGCGCAGCATCGTAGGGCGGGTTAGCCGCAGGCGTAACCCGCCACAAGCCGCCGACATCACGGCTGCTGTAGGGTGCCAATCAGCGTTAGCGCATTGCACCTTATCGCTGCAGCTAATGAGTAACTCTGGTAAGTTGGGCTAAGCCTGCGCAGCCCAACAAGCGCGGGATCAATATTGAGCGGCAGCGCGGTTTCCAGCATGGCGCTCATGCCGCGCGGCACTCACTTTTCTTGCTTCGCCAAGAAAAGTAAGCAAAAGAAGGCGACCCGAGACACGCCCCGCTCCGCGGTTCCCTCGCGTGGCGAGAGCCAAACAAAAAACCGTTTGTCTCTCTTCGTGCTCGGTGCGTGTTTGAACGGGATCTCAAGCCCCAGCCCAACGATCAAGCCATAACATCGATGTATTGCCAGCAAAGCATTGAAAATCAAAGGCTACATTCAAATACATATAAGGTAGGGCGTATTCGACGCGAAGCGGCAATACGCCGAATGAAGTGCTCCGCAAGTGGCGTATTGCCTTCGGCGATGACGCGGTATACTGCTTACAAATTAATTTTTTATAATATTGTTCGCGAATTTATCTTTCAAACCAATTTGAAGATTAATAGCAATATCTTTTGCCATTCCATCAAGACCTGGATATATTTTTCTATAATTTATTCCCATACTTATCAGCATTTTTAATACATCATTATGCATGCACTCAGGTATTATAAATTTTTTTGCTGGTGTTTCACTATGCGTTACTTTCATGAAGATTGAGTCTAGATTTAATTTGTTCGATCCACTCATCAAAAACAAACCCATTTGATTCTCCAATCTTAAATTAATTTGGAGTGGCTGAGTCGGAAAAATAATCTCATGATTATTTTTATCAACACTATTAGAAAATATATCATCCTTCGTTGTTGAATATGATTTATAGTTAACATTAATTACATTGCAGCGAGTTAAATAGTTAAAACACTCTTTCTCTAAATAAGAATTATCAATAGCCCACACGGCCATTTCTTTATCTTGCTTCTCTTTAAACCCATCTTGAGCAAAAAACAATGCTATATATGGTGAATATGTAAAATCTAACATTCTAGTTGGACAACCATGATGCTGCATTAAAGATAACCATCCCAATTTTGTAATCGGAAGAGAATCTCTAGATATATAATGATGAGCCCTAGACTTAAATTCGTGCAATAAATATTCTTCTATATCTGGAGCAAACTTTGCATATGATTCTTGATCCCTACTATCAATAAATCTTTCTAATGAAGAAACCATTTTAAATTTATGATCATTGTGGCCTCTAAAAATCCATCCATGACAGCGATTAAATTCATTCAAAATTTGTTCACTAGAACTCAACCTAATTTCTGAATATTCAATTTTCATTACCAATCCCATTATAACAATTTACAATTTCTGTTATGGATTCAGTGTTTGATGCAGACTCGGGTAAAATTATTTTTGCTGGATATTTTTTTTCGAAGCTCCGCCAAGTAGATCTTCGTTGATTTGGTAATTTCATTTTTACAGATACAGTATCACCAGTCTGTGCGGTAGATTTTAATGCTTCTAAAATTGGTTCTTTAGCTAAATCATTACCACTAATTGTGGTTTTTGCTTCTTCACCATTAAAAATTTCAACCCCCTCTTCAAGTTGCTCATGAAAAAACATTCCTATGTCAGGGTGATTTCTCTGTCGGCAAGTGATAGTAATTGCATGTATTTTCTCAGACGAATTAATTAATTCAATAAAATTCTTTGTGTCAAATATCTGCTTGACTACAACATCATATCCATTAAAAGCAGCTATTTCTGAGAAATTAATTAAATCACCAATTCTTTTAGCAATAATATTAGTGTTATCTGCCAAATTTCTATTCTGAAAAACAGCCATGACTCCTGTTTTAACATTCATAATAATTTTAGAAGAAAATCCAATATCTACTGTAGCCTCTGAGTACTCACCACTTTCATACTTTTCATTTTTCTCTTGATGGGTTTTACCTACACGAAAAAAACACCAATCATCATTTATTTTTTCAAAGTTCCCAAATCTCCATTCACTGCCAAAACTAAAAAAAGTCAGATTTTTATTTGAAACCGACTTTATTAGAACCTCCTCACGAGAAGCCCTATCAAATAGATCATTTTCTCTTCTTTCAAAAAGTCGAACTCGAAATAAAAAAACACTTTCTTCTATCATATGATTTAACTCAGAGATTTAAAAATCATTCATCGCAGCCCAACAATAGCGGGGTAAACGTTGGGCTTTCTAGCACAACCTACCGCACTTAAACTACCATTCGTCGGCACACATCTTATGCCATTGACCTACAAAGCGTAAGCCTAATTACACGAATTTTTCCTCAAGTTTTCAAACATGCAAAACCAACCAATCCACCAACCCCCTAACCTTCTGTGCCAAATACCGATTCGGTGGATAGAGCAAATACGCGGTGCCTTGGTAGGCGGTTTGCAGTTGCCAATTGGGGAGTACGCGCGTTAGGCGATCGTCGAGTAGACAGCGGTAAGGCGCATTTCACCCTTGCGGTGATGTATCTGGGTGAGGCTTTCAATGCACAACTGCTTATCGGTGGTGGCTTGATTGTGTTAGCCTCTTTGACTGCAGTGCTACAGCCATGGGCGGGTCGTCGTTGGCGGATGGCGCTGCTTTAGCCCGATTCATTCCCCAGCAGGACTTATTGTGAACCGTAAAGAAATCATCCAATTGATGAAAAGCCAAAGCACTTGGCGTTTGTATTTGCTGAGCGCGCTCAGTTTAGGGATTTACACGGCGTTTTATATTCAGCAGCAAAGCCAAAAATTGCTGCAAATCCCAAATATGTCGCCGATTTCTCCGCTGCTGATTCAAGGGCTATTTGGCTGCTATATGTTGAGCGCGTTTGTTACCATTGCGTCGTTTTTTGTGCCGCCAGAGCATGCGTTTAATCTCGCCAGCAGTTTATTTAGTATTGCCACGTCGGTATTGGCGATTGTGTGGGCGTTTCAGATGCGCAGCCGTTTTAATCAGATTTTTGCCAACGAAACGAGCAGCCCCGATTGGTTTCATGGCGGTTGGACGTTTTTGTTTACGGTGTTTTATATCAATTACAAATTCAACACGCTGCATCAAGATTTAGAAGAAATCGGCTACGCCAGCTAATTCGGCCCCGATTGCCCCCCAAGCCGCCAGTGATGACTGGCGGTTTTTTTATGCGCAGCGCCCAACATCGCCACCGCGTGCGCCAAGGCGCACCAAAATCCATGCGGCGCAATGCGCTTCGCTTATTGTCGCCCTACAGAAGCATTGCGACGCACGCGGATGCGGCGTGAAATCGGCTCACAATACCGGCCCGAGCATGGCGATGGTGTTATTCCAAAAGCGGCGGTGCATCGGCCATTGCTCGACCATTTCGGCGGTGACGGGCTGGCTTTGCGCCAAATAGTGCGCTTGGCGTTGGCGGATATCTTGGCTAATGGCGGCGTCGTACAGCAGGATGTTGTTTTCAAAATTAAGCTCAAAACTACGCCTATCCATATTGGCCGAGCCGATCAGGCTAACTTCACCATCCAGCGTGAGCGTTTTGGCGTGTAAAACGCCGCCGATGTATTCATAGATTTCAACGCCTGCGGCGAGTAATTCGCCGTAATAGCTGTGGCTGGCAGCGGCGACAATCCATGAATCATTGCGGGCAGGGAAAATAATCGTGGTTTTTACGCCGCGCCGCGCGGTGGCGCATAGCGCCGCTTGCATCGCTTCATCCGGTACAAAATACGGCGTGGTGATAAATAACTCGCGCTGGGCGGCAAACATCAGCGTCACAAACACCTCGGGCATCGCCGAATACTGCAGCGTTGGCCCAGTGCCAATCACTTGAGCAACAAAGCCGCCGGCATTGGCCTGTGGGGTGTATTGCGCGTAGCGGCTTAAGTCTTCGTGGGTTTGCGCCATCCAATCGCTCATAAATAACAGCTGATTTTGCTGGGCAATCGGGCCAGTGAAGCGCAACATAATGTCGACCCACGGAGCGAATTTGGCTTTGACCAAAAATGCCGCATCGGCGCAGTTTTGGCTGCCGCAATAGGTGATATTGCGATCGATCACGACGATTTTGCGGTGATTACGCAAATCAATTCGACCGCGCAATGGCCGCAATAGCGGGTTACCAATCGGCAGCGCCACTGCCACTTGCACCCCAGCGTCTTGCATCGCTTGCCAATGCGGCGAGGCAATCATTAATCGCGACCCCAAGCCATCGGCCATGGCGCGGCAGGCGACATTACGCGCGGCGGCGCGTTGCAAGGCGGCGACGACTTTCAGCCCGCTGTGATCGGTGAGCCAGATATAAAAAATCAGATGCACATGCTCGGTGGCGGCGTCGATATCGGCCACGATGGCGTCAATTGCGGCATCAGAGTCCGCCAGCAAAGTCGCGAGATTGCCTGCCACCGGCACAAAGCCATTCACCGATTGGCCAAAACGAAATAGTTGACTAAATCGCTCGGGAATTTGCTGCGGCCATTCTGTGGCTTGCGCCTGCTGCAGCACTTGATTCACTTGATGCAAGCGCGCAATGCGATGCCGGCCAATGCTGGTTTCGCCGAGCAAGATATACGCCAACACCCCCAAGCCCGGCAGCAGCATAATCACCACAATCCACGCCACCCGCGATGCCGGCTCGCGCTGCGGCCGCAAAATCGCCCGCGCAATAAACACCAACTGTATTGCAACAAACACCACGGCCAGTATTTGATTCCAATGCATACATCGCTCCCAGCTTGAATATTTTGATGCTAACACGCCAGCAGTCATGCTGCGGTAAGCGAATAGCCATTGTGCGCCTGCGGCGCAGTAAATCCGTTTCGTCACGGTCGCGTGCTAAACTGCGAGCCTATCTTCAATTTGCGCGGCATACCTGCCGCCGCCGACTAGGGCCTGCCTATGACTGTACTCACCCGGAAACCACAAGAGAGCCTGCAAGAAAGTTTGCAACAAGTCACTCGGCTTTTAGAGCGGCACAAACTCGTGGAAGGGATGGTACATAAGCAAGAAGGCCCCAAGCATGATTTAGTCGAAAAACTCGTCCACCGACAAAATCTCACCGAATTACAAATGAAGTTGGCCACGCTGCATCCGGCCGATATTGCGCATATTTTAGAAGCGCTGCCGCACGCTGATCGTTTAATGGTGTGGGGCTTGGTCGATGCTGAAGACGACGGCGAGATTTTGCTCGAAGTCTCCGACGCCGTTCGGGAATCGTTGCTGGCTGATATGGCGCCGCACGAAATGGTTGCCGCCGCTGGGCAACTCGATACCGACGAACTGGCCGATTTGGTGCCGGATTTACCCAGCGCCGTGCAAAGCGAAGTGCTCGATACCCTCGACGCGGAAGATCGCGCCGAAGTGCAATCGGCGATGTCGTACACCGAAGATCAAATCGGCTCGCTGATGGATTTTGAGATGGTGACGATTCGCGCGGATATTAAGCTTGAAGTCGTCTTGCGCTATTTGCGCCGTTTTGACGAGCTACCCACGCATACCGATAAGCTGTTTGTCGTCGACGACAATGACATCCTCAAAGGGGTATTGCCGCTTAACCGTTTACTGGTGAGCGACCCAGACAAATACGTTCAAGAAATAATGGCTGATGATGTGGTGGTGTTTCAGCCATTTGACGACGCCGGCGAAGCGGCGCAAGCGTTTGAGCGTTATGACTTAGTGTCGGCTCCGGTAGTGGATAGCAATCACAAAGTGATTGGCCGCATTACCGTGGATCAAATGGTTGACGTGATTCGTGAAGAATCCGACGCCGAAGTGCTGTCTTTAGCCGGTTTGAAAGACGAAGATTTGTTTTCTAGCGTCGGCAAGGCAGTTAAAAATCGCTGGCCGTGGTTAGCACTGAATATTTGTACCGCCTTTATCGCCAGCCGCGTGATTGGCTCGTTTGAAGATACCATTTCGCATTTGGTGGCGCTGGCGGCCTTAATGCCAATTGTGTCGGGCATTGGCGGCAATACCGGCACGCAAACCACCACACTGATTATTCGCGGTTTGGCGCTGGGGCAAATTCAGCCGTCTAATACCCGAATGTTGCTACTCAAAGAATTGGGCATTGCGCTGATTAATGGCCTGATGTGGGGCAGTGTATTGGGCGTGATGGCGTGGGCTTTATACGGCCAGATTGGTCTGGGCTTGGTGATGATGGGCGCGATGATGCTCAATATGATTGTGGCGGCCTTGGTCGGTTTGTTTGTGCCGCTGATTATGCAAAAATTCGGTCGCGACCCTGCTTATGGCTCGTCGGTGCTGATTACCGCACTCACCGATAGCCTAGGATTTTTTATCTTTTTGGGATTGGCGACGATCTTTTTGATGTAAACCAGAGCCAGCAATATGCCTACGTATCGTGAATTAATTATAAACAGTGGCCTAGAGCGCTTTGATGCTCAGGTGTTGCTACTGCATGTCATGCAAAAAAACCGCGCGTGGCTGATTGGCCATGATAGCGAAGCGGCCAGTGAAGATCAGCAAGCAGCGTTTGCCGCTTTGGCAGCGCGGCGACGAGCTGGCGAGCCGGTGGCGTATATCCTTGGTTCGCGTGAGTTTTATGGCCGCGAATTTCAAGTGTCACCCGCCGTGCTGATTCCGCGTCCGGATACCGAATTACTGGTTGAATTGGCCATTGCGCGTGCGCCGCAAGCCGGGCACATCATTGATTTGGGCACGGGCTCGGGCTGCATTCCGATTACGCTCAAACTCGAGCGGCCAGATCTGACGGTGGCGGCGCTGGATATTTCGCCGGCCGCTTTGGCTGTAGCGCACAGCAATGCGGCCACGCTGGGCGCTGAGGTGCGATTTTTGCAATCGGATTGGCTGGCAGCGGTGGCTGGCGAGCGCTTTGATTTAATCGTTAGCAATCCGCCGTATATTGATGCGGCCGACGTGCATTTAAGCCAAGGCGATTTACGCTTTGAGCCTAGCGGCGCGCTGACTGATGGTCACGATGGTTTGCAGCACTTGGCACACATCATTAGCGCGGCCCGAGCGCAGCTCAAACCGGGCGCTTGGCTGTTGCTAGAACACGGCTGGGATCAAGGCGCAGCGTGCCGCGAATTATTGCAGCAAGCAGGCTTTAGCGAAGTGCAAACGTGGCGTGATTTGGGCGACAATGACCGCGTGAGCGGCGGCCGCTACGGCTAGAAAATCCATGCTCGGTGGGCTTGCCGCTAACTCGGCATGCGCTTACAATACCCGACTAAATCAATCAAGCTTTTGAGGCCATCATGAGTATTCAAGACACTATTCGCCAGCAAGTGACCGACAATTCTGTGGTGTTGTACATGAAAGGCACGCCATCGTTTCCACAGTGCGGTTTTTCATCGGGCGCAGTACAAATCCTTAAAAACTGTGGCGTGAGTTTTGCTGCAGTCAATGTCTTGGCCGATGCAGATATTCGCCAAGGCATTAAAGAATACGCCAACTGGCCAACGATTCCACAGTTGTATGTCAAGGGCGAATTTGTTGGTGGCTCAGATATTATGAAAGAACTTTACGCCAGCGGTGAATTGCAAACCATGTTGGCCGAATTTAAAGACGCTGAATAATTTTTGAATTATTCAGTAGAAAATGACACAACGCCGTCACCATGACGGCGTTTTTTATGCCGATTACGCTGTGAATTTTTACGTTCATCGGCAATTTATAGCTTGATATAGCGCAAGCCCCTCCTATACCCCCTCCCCGCATAATCCTGCAGCCCTTTATTTAATAAGATTGATTATCAATACCCTCTACATCAATCGATATTGCTACGGCGTTAGTCAAAATCAATCGATACGATCTTTACAATCAAATTTCACTATTTAAAAACGCTACATATACTGCAGACACCTTAATTAAACCAGAGCGCCAGCGATGCTCAATTTGCTTTTCGAATCCTTCATAGCGTTAGAAGAAATCAGCGCTAATTTTGCCGCCAGCCATTAGGAGAAAGACCATGAGCCAATGTCCATTTCAAACCACCACTGCCGGTGCGCAAATTGCCGACAATCAAAACAGCCTGACCGCAGGTCCACGTGGCCCGATTTTGCTGCAAGATTGGCAATTGCTGGAAAAACTAGCGCATCAAAATCGCGAGCGAATTCCTGAGCGCGTAGTCCACGCTAAAGGCTGGGGCGCGCATGGCACTTTCACCGTAACCCACGATATTAGCCAATACACCAAGGCGAATATTTTTGGCGCTATCGGCAAAAAAACTGAATTGCTGGCGCGTTTTTCTACTGTGGCCGGTGAATTGGGCGCGGCGGATGCTGAGCGCGATGTACGCGGTTTTGCGGTGAAGTTTTATACCGAAGAAGGCAATTGGGATTTGGTCGGCAATAATACGCCGGTGTTTTTTATCCGCGATCCGTTGAAATTCCCTGATTTTATCCACACGCAAAAACGCCATCCCCGCACGCATTTACGTTCCAATACCGCAATGTGGGATTACTGGTCGTTGTCACCTGAGTCTTTGCATCAAGTAACAATTTTATTCTCTGATCGCGGCTTGCCAACCGATGTTCGCCATATGAATGGTTACGGCTCGCACACATTTAGCTTTATTAACGCTAAAAACGAGCGTTTCTGGGTGAAATTTCACTTTAAAACCCAGCAAGGCCATCGCCATTGGACTAATGCTGAGGCGGCGGCCGTCGTCGGGCAAACTCGCGAAAGCACACAAGAAGATTTATTGAGCGCGATTGATAAAGGCGATTTCCCACGCTGGACGGTTTCGGTGCAAATCATGCCAGAAAGCGACGCCGACAAAACCAGCTACAACCCATTTGATTTGACCAAAGTATGGCCGCACGGCGATTACCCTTTGATCGAAGTCGGCGTAATGGAATTGAACCGCAATTTGGTGAATTATTTTGCCGAGCTAGAACAAGCGTCGTTTAGCCCATCGAATATTGTTCCGGGGATTGGTTTTTCTCCAGACAAAGTCTTGCAAGCGCGCTTATTTAGCTATGCCGACGCACACCGCTATCGCCTTGGTACGCATTACGAATCATTGCCAGTGAATGCGCCAAAATGCCCAGTGCATACTTACCATCGCGACGGCGCGATGAACTTTATGCCGATGGATAAAAATCCAGATGCGTATTACGAGCCAAATTCGTTTGGCGGCCCAGTCGCCAATCCTGCCGTGGCTGAGCCAGCGCTTAAAATCAGCGGCGATGCTGATCGCTTTAATCACCGCGAAGGCAACGATGATTATTCGCAACCGCGCGCACTGTGGGCGATGTTTGATGACGGTCAAAAATCACGCTTATATAGCAATTTGGCCGCAGCGATGAAGGGTGTGCCGGAGTTTATCATTGAGCGTCAATTAGGCCACTTTGCATTGATTCATCCTGATTACGCCGCTGGGGTACGCGCCGCTTTGAAATAAGCTCGCACTCGTCGCATTCACTCAATCAGCCCGCTTTGTCGGGCTGATTTTTTATCTGAAAGCCCAATCTTTGTTAGCATAGCGAGATTGTTTGATTTTCTTTTGGAGTCGTAATGAGCACCCTCGCTTGTGTCACCGTTGAAACCGCCCCCAATCCAAGCGCCAGCGTAATTTGGCTACACGGCCTTGGCGCCGATGGTAATGATTTTGTGAGCATTGTGCCGGAGCTAGGTCTACCAAGCGATTTAGCGGTACGCTTTATTTTCCCGCATGCGCCGATGATGCCGATTACTTGCAATAACGGCTATGTGATGCGCGCTTGGTACGATATTGTGCATTTTGATCAAATCAGCCGCCAAGCCGACATCGCGGGTGTTGAGCAATCGGTAGCGGCGATTCGCGCCTTGATTGCCGCCGAAAACGCCAAAGGAATACCGAGCCACCGTATCATTCTGGCGGGCTTTTCCCAAGGCGGTGCCATTGCCTATACCGCAGGTTTAACCCATCCAGAAGCCTTAGCAGGCATTGTGGCGTTGTCGACCTATCTGCCAGCAGAATCTTTACTGACGCCAGCCACGATTGCCGCCAACCAAAATACGCCAGTTTTGGCCGCCCACGGCAGCCACGATCCCGTAGTTGGTATTTCGCTCGGCGAAAAAGCCAAACAATTCGTTGCGGATTTAGGGGTGAACGTGCAATGGCAAACCTACCCGATTCAGCACTCGGTTTGCTTGCCTGAGATCCAATTGATTGGCCAGTTTTTGACTAAGTCTTTGGCGTAAATTCACGCCGCCACCGCGTGCGCAAATTTTACAGATTTGCGCCCCCTACGATTTGGGCAATGTTCAGATTACGTGTTGTTGGGTATTTAATTGCAGTGCTTTATTTACAAAGCTTGCCGATCAATACCCAACAAAAACCTCACTAAGTAATGGTGCGCAAGTTTGCGCACGCGGTGAATCGCGATTTAAGCCAAAATAAAATCAGCGATGCGCTGCCCTAAACGCTGGCGATCGGCTTGCCGGGCGAAGGTATGATCGGCATCAGCCCAAGCTTCAAACTGACAGCAAGGCAAACACGCCGCCACTTGTTCACCCATCTCCACCGGTACTGCGGCATCCGCTTGGCCATGCACCACCAAAGCGGGGACTTCAAGACTGGCTAAGCCGGAAAATGGCGCGAGTTGCGCCAATTCTTGGCGAAATTGCGCGCTAATCTCTAAACCTAAAAAATCCACGCCGCCGGCAGCGCCCACCTGTGGATTACTCGCCGCCACCGATTCAACAATTTGCGCCAAATTGGCTGCAGGCGCCAATAAGCACAATGAGCGAATCAATGCCGAATCGGCCAAAGCGGTTTGTAATGCCACCAAACCGCCCATGCTAAATCCGAGCAAATGCCGTTGATATTGTGGATAGTTTTTAGCTAAATACGCCAATAAATGCTGGGTTTGTGCCGCTTGATTGGCGACAGAAACCTCAGCAAATGCCCCATCACTCTCGCCGCAGCCCAAAAAATCAAAGCGAAACACCGCAATGCCACGTTCGGCCAATACTCGCGCCAAAGTAACAAAAAAATAAGTGTATTCCACTCGATTGCCAGTAAAGCCATGCAGCATTAAGACCGCTTGCTCGGCTTGCTCAGGCAAATGCGCGCTACCGACCAGCTGCATGCCGGCCATTTCAACGTTTAAAGGCGTAATCGCAGTCATATTGGCCTCTTAGCAGCGACTTAAGGCGATTTTGGCTGCCGCCAAAGTGGCATCAATATCGGCATCGCTATGCGCTGCCGAAACAAAACCAGCTTCAAATGCCGATGGGGCTAAATAAATGCCTTGATCGAGCATGGCATGGAAAAAAGCATTAAATCGGGTGCGATCAGAGGCCATCACATCGGCAAATGACGTTGGCACAACTTCGGCGAAATACACACCAAACATACCCCCAACTGACTGCGCACAAAGTCCGTGATCTTTGCCTAATTCATTCAATCCTGCAACTAACTTCGCCGTTTGTGCGCTTAACTTCGCAAAGAAACCATCTTGTCTAATTTCGGCTAACGTCGCCAATCCTGCAGCAACTGCAACCGGATTTCCCGACAAAGTACCCGCTTGATACACCGGGCCTAAAGGCGCTAAATAGCCCATGATATCGGCACGACCACCGAAGGCGGCCAAAGGCATACCACCGCCAACCACCTTACCCAAACACGTTAGATCTGGCGTAACACCATGCAAACCTTGCGTGCACTGCAAGCCAACACGGAAGCCGGTCATGACTTCGTCGTAAATCAACACCGCACCATGCTGCATGGTTAAATTACGCATTGCCGCGACAAATTGCGCGCTCGGCTGCACCATATTCATATTGCCAGCGATCGGCTCAACAATAATCGCGGCAATTTCACTGCCTTGTTCGGCAAATAAGGCCTCAAGCGCGGCGACATCGTTGTAAGGTAAGACAATCGTATCTGCCGCCACCGCAGCCGGCACGCCAGCGGATGATGGATTACCAAATGTCAGCAAACCAGAACCAGCTTTCACCAACAAGCTATCGGCATGGCCGTGGTAGCAGCCTTCAAACTTGATCAATTTATCGCGACCCGTAAAGCCGCGCGCCAAGCGAATTGCGCTCATCGTCGCCTCGGTACCACTCGATACCAAACGAACTTGCTCCAAAGAGGGCAGCATTTCGCACAATACATCGGCAATCGTCACTTCAGCCTCGGTTGGCGCACCAAAACTCATGCCATTTTTAGCGGTATCAATCACCGCATCGATCACTTTTGGATGAGCATGGCCCAAAATCAACGGACCCCACGAGCCAACGTAATCAATGTATTTTTTACCATCGGCATCCCAAACATAAGCGCCCTCACCCTTGGTAAAAAAGCATGGCGTACCACCAACTGAGCCAAAAGCACGTACTGGCGAGTTCACACCACCGGGAATATGTTTTTTCGCCGATTCAAACAGCTGTTCATTGCGTGTAGTCATTTGATTTTCCTTCTTAAACAATGGGTATATAGATAAAAGCCTTAATTTATAAGCGTTTTATTCATATACCTACTAAAAAATGTAGGCATCTACAACAAAGTACGTAGCAAACAAAAAACAAGAACATTCTTATGTTTTTGGCAAAAAAGACGCAAATAGCATAAAACCACCGCGTTAATCGGCCTGTTTATGCGCTGCGCATCTCCATTTTCTTTTGCAAACTGTAAGCCACAGGCAGCACAAACAAATAAAACTCAAAAATACGCCAAAATCGAAACCAATCACCCTGCTCACGCCCTCGATTATGCAATAAAGATCCACCAAAGTGGTCGACCAACATCGCTTCATACAACTTTTGTAAGGCGAAACGATGCATTTAGGCTTTGCGCTGGGGGCCAACAAAGAAAAATCGTTTATTAGGACAGCAAAACGCAGACGAAGACTACTTTTAGCATAAAAACCGCCCGCATTAAGACGCAATATTGCCTGTTGGCGACGATTTATCGCGCAATCCGTGCATTGGGTTTGGCAAAAAAGCTCGAAGCTCATGAGTAATCGACGTGTTTAGCTCGAAACACTCGAGCATGCTCAATATTTAATCAGTCACGATAAATAGTTACCCACATAGTGCTGATTTTTATACGAAAAATGACTATTTAAACGTATTTTACTGCGGGTTTTCAGACTTGTTTGCTGTGCTGACTTTACCGTAATAGCTATTTACTATGGCTATATATGAAGGGTATCTGGATATATCCCATATAAATAAAGGCATGGCGATATATACATCAATATTTTTGAATAAGAATTCTAGTCTACTGTAGCGGTCGTGCTTTGATCGGCAGGATGATTTACGCCATCGTAGATTTTAATATTGGGAATTTGGTATGGATTAACGCCCTCAAGACAACCGACGTTATAGCCATATAGATGTGGGTTTGAACGGCGTTGATGGTGGGTATAAATCCCGCATACCGAGCAAAAATAATGTTTTGCCGTTTGGGTATTAAATTGATACAAGCGCAAAACGGCTTCGCCCTGAATAATTTTAATCCCGGACAACAATACCGAAGCCACCACCGCGCCTTTGCGTCGGCATATCGAGCAATCGCAATGCCGAGGATCAACAATGCCATCGGGCAAATCAATTTCTAAAACCACCGCACCGCAATGACAACTTGCTGGGTGCTTTAACTGAATAACGGTCTCACCCACTTTCTTGATCATTGAAATCCTCACATTATTTTTAGTTACATAGGCATCTATGCTTGCTCAAGATACTCCCGCCGCAAAACCCCAAACTGCACAAAATCGTTGAACTTTCCACCCCAAAATCCAGCCTCACGCAACTGGCCTTCGTGAACAAAACCGAGCTTGGGCATCAGTTGAAGTGATGCCGCATTGTCAGGGTGAATTTGTGCTTCTATGCGGTTGAGGTTCATTGCGTGAAAACCATATGGTAAAATGGCGGCTAAGGCCTCTTGCATCAAACCTTGCCCCCACGCCGATTGAGCGAGCTCGTAGCCGACCATCGCGCTGCGCCAAGCATGGTTCCAACGGAAAAATCCACAACTACCGAGCAATTTCCCATCTGATTTTTGGCTAATGCCCCAGCGAATACCGGAGTTTCCTTCGCCACGCCAGTGCGAAAAAGTAGCAACCAAGGCCTTCGCTTGTGCTAACTCCATCAGAGGATCAGAACCAAAGTATCGCATCACTTCAGCGCAGCCATGAATAGCAAATAGAGCTTGTGCATCGGCATCGACAATTTCGCGCAGGATAAGGCGCTCAGTGTGTAAAACTGGAAAATCATTCATGCTTAAAACCAACGACTAAACGGGGTAATTGACAGTGCGCTGTTGTAATAACGCGCATCACCAGAAACTTCTGCACCTAGCCATTCTGGCTGTGGATAAGTGCTAGTTTCGCTGGCCAGCTCGAGCTCTGCGACGATTAAGCCGGCATTCTCGCCATGAAACTCATCAATCTCAAAAGTATGTGATTCAATGCTGAGTAAATGCCGGGTTTTATCCAAAACCTGTGGGCAGAGTTTGAGTAATTCGACCGCGTCGGCCAGCGGGATTTCGTATTCAAATTCCGAGCGACTAATCCCTGAGTTTTTGCCTTTAATCGTCAAAAATGCCGCGTCGCCTTTAACCCGAACTCGCACCGTACGCTCAGGGTCGGTGCATAAATAGCCTTGGGCGATCCGTGTACTGCGATGCACTTCACTACGCCAAGCGTCATTTTTAAGTAAAAATTTTCTTTCGATTTCAACTGCCATTATTCAACAGCCTTTTTAATTTTTGCTGATTCGCGTAGATGATAAGCACCATCATCGGCTTTGTAGACGTTGTTATTCCAATCGCTTTCGATCTCAAATACGCCCCAATCTTGGTGTTTTTGGTCGATCAAGGCTTGCCGTGCTTCATCTGCGCTGCAATACACGCCCATACCACGATAGAAATTTTCTGGGTCGAGTAGCGCAGTGGGAAAGTCAGCGGGTAAATCGGCTTTGGCAGTCCGTCCTGGCGCTGGCTCACTTTGCTGGCTAGCGAGAATCTTTTTAATTTGATTTGGGCCGATGGCATAAACGCCACATTGCTTGGCAGTTGGCGCAGTTTCGCCACAGGCGGCGAGTAAGGCGACAAGGACAATAGGCAGCATGAATTTCATTTTTTTGAATCCTTTTGCATAAAAAATGGGCTATCTCGCAATGGATAGCCCAAAAATTAAAACGGTTTAACAATCACTAAAATCACGATGGCAAATAAAATCAGCACCGGAATTTCGTTAAAAAAACGAAACCACACATGACTGCGAGTATTTTTATTGGCGGCAAAAGCCAATAGCATTTGGCGGCAGGCAATATGGTAGCCGACTAAAATCGCCACTAAGGCCAATTTGGCATGCATCCAGCGCCAGCCTTCACCCATATAAAAGTCATAAAAACCCCAGGTCCAGACACCAAAAATCAGCGCCAAAATACCCAGTGGCGTCATAAATCGATAGAGTTTATGCGCCATCAAATTGAGCCTAGCTATTTCATCGGTCTGCTTGGCCATGGCTAAATTGACAAAAATACGTGGCAAATAAAATAGCCCAGCAAACCAGCTAATTACAAAAATCAAATGTAATGATTTAATCCACAGCACGGCTGTTCCTTATTTGAGCGCCAACACGCGGAACAAACTACGTTAAGACGCGTTTTTCTTTGGCTTGGGTTTTGGCTTATTTTTGGCGGTTTCGTACAGTGGCATCACCACCGGGATTTTGGCTTGTAATTCGGCAATCCGCGTATTGCTCGAAGGATGGGTCGACATAAATTCCAGCCCTTTACCTGCGCCTTGGGCGGCCATTTTTTGCCATAAACTTACTGCGGCATTCGGGTTATACCCGGCACGCGCGGCCAGCTCTAAACCCATGGCATCAGCTTCGCTTTCATTGGTTCGGCTATTGGGTAATGAGTAACTCACATCCACCAGCGTATTTAAACCGCTGCCCGCAAGATCTTGGTAGGCATCATATTTACCGCCGGTGACGATAGAAAACAGCTGCATACCACCTTGTAAAGCAATGCTTTTGCCGTATTCTTCGCTCATTTTTTCACGACCATGTTCGCGCAAGGCATGGGCGATTTCGTGGCCCATGATTTGCGCGATTTCATCATCGGTGAGTTTTAAGCGTTCAATAATGCCGGTGTAAAACATAATTTTACCGCCAGACATGCAATAGGCATTGAGCTCTGGGCTTTTTTCTACATTCACTTCCCATTGCCATTGCAAAGCATCCGGGCGAAATACCGCCGTTTGCGGAATGAGTCGCTGGGCAATATCGCGCACTCGACGCACGGTAGGATCGTTGCTGGCTAAGAGCTTACCTTGAGATGCTGATTTTTTAATGGTTTCGGCATAGCTAGCGGCCGACATTTGATCAACTTGCTGACTAGAAAGCAGCATGCTTTGTTTACGCGTAGCGCCAATTGCACCGGCTTGAGTGGTGTTCACTTGCTGACAAGCCGTCAACATCGAGGCCAGCGCTAAACTAAGGATTAATCGTTTCATCGGCCTGCTCCAGCAAAATTAGATTTGCACCATTTCAAAATCATCTTTACGTGCACCGCAATCAGGACAAGTCCAATTCATTGGCACATCCTCCCACTTCGTTCCCGCTGGAATACCGTCCTCTGGTCGGCCTTCAGCTTCATCGTAAATAAACGCACAGATTAGGCACATATATTTTTTCATTGCGATAAGTCACTCAGAGTGGTTTAGAATTCTAATTTTACCGAACAAAGAAAATCTGTGCTTATGAATCCAACGCCACCCACTGTACTAGTTTTTGCTGCGAATGATCCTTCTGGTGGTGCGGGTTTAATGGCCGATGTATTGACCCTCGCCTCATTGGGCTGCCACACCTTACCGATTATTACCGCGATCACCGTACAAGACAGCGCTGGCGTGCAAGAATTTCATGCCGTCGATTCTGAAATCGTTGATGAACAAGCGCGCTTTATTTTAGAAGACATCAAAATTGATGTGATCAAAGTCGGCATGGTCGGCAGCGTGGAAAATTTAGCGGTAATTGCTGAAATCGCCTCAGACTATCCGGATATTCCTTTAATTTTAGAGCCGGTATTTAGCATGGGGCGCGGCGAGGAATTATCCAATGAAGAGTTAATTAGTGCGATGCGCGAATTGCTGTTGCCACACACGCATTTGGTAACACCAAACAATACCGAAGCGCGATTACTGGCTTCCGATGATCCCGACGAACAAGAAGAAATGCCACTCGATGCTGCTGCACAACGTATTTTGGAATGTGGTTGCGAGTATGTGTTAATCGCCGGAACGCATGAAAAAACACCTAAAGTGGTCAACACCCTGTATAGCCGCTTAGGCCGAGTGCGTACTGATCAATGGCCACGTTTACCCGGCAGCTACCATGGTGCCGGTGCCACATTGGCCTCAGCGATTGCCGGCGCTCTTGCCAACGGCGCCGAAATCGGTGATGCGGTAAAAGACGCGCAAGACTTTACTTCGCAAGCGCTATCGGCAGCATTTCGCCCGGGAATGGGGCAATTTGTTCCCGATAGAATGTTCTGGGCGCGCCCTACCGACGAAGAAGCAACCGCAGAAATCGAAGCGGCAATCCGTAAAGAATTAGAGCCACCCACCCAGTCATAGCATGATGTTTCACGTGAAACATCGCGGTATAAACGTGTCCAGCTAAAATCGAATCCCCATCTCGCTGGTGCATTTTTATACCGCTCCTTGGATTATTTATGCCACTTCCCCAAGTCATTGTTTTAAATGGCAGTAGCAGCTCTGGTAAAACGGCTGTCGCCAAATTATTACAAGAAATGCTGCCACAGCAATATCTCAATTTTAGTATCGATAGTGTGCTCTATTCTCTGCCCGCTAGCGATTTGCAACAGATGCAAGCTGGAATTGAAATAACTCGGCCCGGCTATGATTGGCCGAGTTTAGTTCGCGGCTATCATTATTGCTTACCAGCCTTGCTGCAAGCAGGTTGCCGACTATTAGTGGACCATGCTTGGTGTGAGCGTGGCGAGAAGCGCGAGTTGCTCACCGAACTAGCAGGTTATTCGGTGGCGTTAGTTGGCGTTTACTGTAATTCAGAGGTCGCAATGGCGCGCGAGCAAGCGCGTAAAGATCGGGCGATTGGCTTGGTCGCGTGGCAAAGTGAGCGCGTTCATCAAGATATGCAATACGATTTAAATATTGATACGACGAGTATGTCGCCACAAGCAGCAGCTGAAAAGCTATGTAGCGACATACTTAAGCATGGTGCATGGACAGGAGCAATCGAAACGCTAGAGCACTTGAATATGCTGAACTAAAGCACGATTATAGTAAGGGTCAACTCAGTCTTTCCATTTTACCAACGTAAGGAAGTGCCATGTTCGACTACTACCAGCTCACCGTGCCTGTTTACAATCGTGCACTCAACCAACTCGCTCATCTCTTGGACAAGGCCGCAGAATTTGCAGCACATAAAAAAATCAGTGACGAAACCATGCTTGGCCTACGCCTTGCACCTGATATGTTTAATCTAACCAAGCAAGTGCAAATCGTGTGTGATAACGCCAAATACTGCGTTGCTCGCCTTTCTGGTGTTACCGCTCCGGTACATGAAGATGATGAAAAAACATTTGCCGACTTGCAACGGCGGATTGTTGCCACTCAAGAATTTATTGAATCGTTATCAGAACACGATTTTAAAGACGCCGCCGGCAAAACGATTACCTTGTCTTTTTTGCCTGATCATCCAATGAGCGCCGATTTTTATTTGCTCTCGTTTGTGCAGCCGAATTTTTATTTCCACCTGACCACCGCTTATGCCATTTTACGCAGCAATGGCGTCGACATTGGCAAACAAGACTATATGGGTCAAGTTTAAACATCGCCCACAAAAAAACAGCACGGCTAGCCGTGCTGTTTTTTTATGCATTTTCTAGCAATGCTAACTGTAGTAATTGCTGGCGCAGTGCTTCGATCGATTCAAGACAGCCCGCTTGAGCAATTTCTTGCTCACCGTCTGCGCCGATTTTATATAAACCGTAGCGCAGCAATTGTGGCTGTTGTGTCGTGCTCCAAACGGGGTGAATAGCGTAAGTCATGATCTTCATCACTTTGAGCGCGACGGCAAGAGGCCGTTGATCTATTGCTCTTAGCTTTAATATCGTTGAGATTGAGCAAAACTGAACTACCACTGGTCAGTAAAATGCTGCACTGCATCACTTAGTTGTATTTTTCTCCTCCCAACACCAATGCCAAGGCTCATACACATAGCCATAACGATTGTCGCGTGGAAAAGACAAACTAAAACCAAACTCAGCTGCGTGCGAATTTAACCAAGTAAATGCCGGCGTATTTTCAAATTCTTCTGTCACCACAGGGCCACCCGGCGTAAAAATATCCACCGCCCTACCGGTATGATGCTCACTACACCCCGGTGGTGCGAGCACCTGCAAAACATCGTCGATCAGCACGCCAGCAGTCAACTTTCTTTGGATTAACTCCACTTGCCGCGTGCTAGCTCGATAAGCGGAGGCAATTTGTAAATCAACACCATCTTGCCAAGCCGCCCGCTGCATTCTCTCCCATGCGGCAGCTGCCGCAGGAATCAATTGCCAGATTCGTCCATCGTCACTCACTGCCACATCGATTAATTCTGAGGCTTCGGTAAACAAGGTCAAATGACGGCTTTGCAATAATTCAAAAGGTATGCCCAGCTCTGCCCAAGCGATGGCTAACTCTGGCGTCATACCTGATGGATGTGCTTTCATTTAAAATCCAGGCAGTTTAAATGCAGTGCTAATCGGCTTGCCTTTTTTGGCGCGCTTACCAATATACGGCGCCATTTCGTTCTCATTTAAAATCCACTCTTGTGCTTTACCAGCACGCCCAGTGTAATTAATGGTTAACGTTAAACCGTCGCAAATGGTAATGGCATTGAGTTGATCTTTTGCATCGAGTGCCATAGTAATCACACCACGACCACCGCCAGTGAGCTGCTTAAATTCGCTATAGGCAAATAAGTGCAATTTACCTGCTGTAGATAAGCAAGCGACTAGAGATGTTTCACGTGGAACAAAAGTCGACACCCGCAGCAGCGTCTCGCTCTCTTCCAAGGTCAAAAATGCTTTACCGGCTTTTTGTCGACTGAGTAAATTATCAAACAAACAGCTAAAGCCATAGCCACTAGAGTTAGCCAACACCACCCAATCGCCTAATTTAGCCGCCAGCATTTGGGTAATCCGCGTTTTAGCCACTAAATCAACCAAAGTGGTGACTGGCACCCCATCACCACGCCCGCCCGGCACCACCGAGGCTTGAATCGAATACACCCGGCCATCGCTGCCAAACAGTGCAATCTGATCAATCGTGCGACATTCAATCGCTGCCAATTGGCTGTCACCATCTTTAAAGCTCAGGCTTTGCAAATCAAGGCCATGCCCTTGGCGAGCACGTAACCAGCCTTTTTCTGACAAGATAATCGTTACCGGCTCATCCACTACGGCCACTTCAGCAACCGCGCGTTCGGCATGCTCAATTAAAGTGCGACGTGGATCGGCGTATTTCTTTTTGTCGGCTTCGATTTCTTTGATAATTTGTTTTTGCATTGCGGCCGGATTAGCCAACAAGTTTTCTAGCTCGGTTTTTTCCGCCCGCAGCGCAGACAATTCTTGCTCAATCTTAATCCCTTCCAGTCGCGCCAATTGGCGCAAGCGAATCTCAAGGATGTCTTCAGCTTGGCGCCCCGACAAATTAAACGCCGCCATCAACGCTGATTTGGGCTCGTCCGAATGGCGGATAATGCGAATTACTTCATCAATATTGAGCAGGACCAGCAAGCGCCCTTCCAAAATATGGATGCGATCATCCACTTGGCCCAAACGATGCTGGCAACGACGCGTTACCGTCACAAAGCGAAAATCAATCCACTCGGCAATTAAATCACGTAGCGTTTTTTGCCCTGGTCGACCATCCCGGCCAATGGTAACGATATTGATCGATAAGCTACTTTCTAAGCTGGTATGCGCTAGCAGCAAATTCATCAAATCATCCGAGCTTTGCCGCGATGATTTTGGCTCGAATACCAAGCGAACTGATTTGTCTTTTCCTGACTCATCGCGAACACGATCGAGCACACTCAAAATCAATTGCTTGGTTTGCACTTGATCTTGGCTGAGCGCTTTTTTGCCTTTTTTGACTTTGGGATTAGTCAGCTCTTCGATTTCTTCTAATACTTTTTGGCTCGACGTACCTTGTGGTAATTCAGTCACCACCATTTGCCATTGCCCACGCGCCAGATCTTCTTTTTCCCATCGAGCACGGACTTTCAAACTGCCACGGCCATTTTCATACGCGCTGGCGATGTCTTTATGCGAAGAAATAATCTGCCCGCCACCCGGTAAATCGGGGCCTTGGAGATACGTCAGTAACTCAGCAGTGGATAATTTAGGATTACGAATCAGCGCAATACTCGCGTCGGCCACTTCGCCTAAATTATGCGATGGCATTTCAGTGGCCATCCCCACTGCAATGCCCGATGCGCCATTCAGTAACAACATCGGCAATCGCGCCGGCAATAAAACCGGCTCTTGAAAAGCGCCATCATAATTTGGCGTGAAATCGGTGGTGCCTTTATCCAGCTCACCGAGCAGTAGATCCGCCACTGGCGTTAAACGCGCCTCGGTATAACGATAAGCCGCAGCGCCGTCACCGTCGCGTGAACCAAAATTGCCATGACCATCAATCAAGGGATAGCGCAGCGAGAAATCTTGGGCAATACGCACCAATGCGTCATACGCCGATTGGTCGCCGTGAGGATGATATTTACCCAACACATCACCCACAATCCGCGCCGATTTCATCGGTTTGGCCGTCGCCATTAAACCCAGCTCGTGCATCGCGTATAAAATCCGCCGCTGCACGGGTTTTTGGCCATCTTCAATTTGCGGCAAGGCGCGGCTTTTCACCACGCTCATGGCGTATTCAAGATAGCTTTTTTCGGCATACAGTCCTAGCTGTACTGATTCACCATCATCAGGTACAGCAGAAGCTTGAGTAGCAATAAAACGCGCGGCGCCACCTTGATTGGGTTTCAAGGGCGTAGGCATTTCTACGGGGTCGAGTAAATCATCAGACATGGATCAGGCCAAAGTGAATCTAGCCTCGTATTCTATCCGCCTGCATGGCTAGGTTCAAAGCGCTAACGACAAACAACAAAAGATATATTGAACTCAGGGTATATGTAAGAATACTGTTATAGTGTGCAAGGCCCATTTTTATTCGCTCGAGCACGAATTGCAAACCAAGATATCACTACGATTTGCCGTGAGTTTTACTTTTGCCGCCTTACTCATTTTGGCGCTATTGCTTAGTAGTTGGCTGCAATTTCAAAACCAAAATAAGGCCATTGAAAACTTAGCTGAAAAAATCATGACCGCACAGGCCACTGAAGTGCGGCATCAATTATTGGATTTTTTAACGGCGCCAATTTTAAATAATCAAATTCTCAATAATTTATCTGAAATTAAAACCATCAGTGCCGAAACTGATTTAAGCGCGCTGAATCAACCCTTTATAAATACCTATACCCAAGTGCTGGGTAATAAGCCGGCACTTAGCCTAATTGGTTTTGGTAGCGTTAGCGGACAATTTATCGCTCTAATGCGAGATCAACAAATCACTCGCCTGCTACTGAAAGACCAAAGAACTCAAGACCAACTTCAGTTATACCCACACACCGAAATCAGTGCCGATAGTCAAACCATCCCTGGCTTCGACCCTAGAGAGCGGCCTTGGTATCAAGCAGCGATCCATAGCGGTCAAGCCAGCTGGTCTGATGTCTACGCCACATACAATCGAGAACAATCGGCCACCTTGTCGTATTCCAGCCCGGTGTATAACCAAGCCAATCAGCTCATCGGGGTATTAATGAGCGATATTAATATCGATCATTTTAATCAATTTCTACTTGAACAAGCCCTACCCGGTCATGGCGCGATCTTTATCGTTGACCAACAACAACGCTTAGTTACGCACTCCTCTCCGCGTAGCGTAATGACTGCCAATCCAGACCCACAAGCCCCAGCGCAGCGCACTTTCGCCAAAGACAGTGAGCAAGCCCAAATCCGTGCCGCCAGTGCCCTACTCAATCAAGGGCCCAATTTGCGCACTCACTTTCAAGTACAAGGCGAGCGCGTTTATTTTCAATCGATTTCACTGAATAATCAGCCCGGCATTGATTGGCGAATTATTATTTTAATCCCTGAAAAAGACCTGATTGGCAATCTAAAACAAAATCAACGCAATACCGTACTGGTCATTTTATTAATTGGGCTGGCGGTAGCCATGTTGGCATGGGGGGTATTAGGGCGTATTACTCGGCCCATTATTTCCACCACTTTGGCCGCCGAAAAACTCGGGCATGCCGATTGGCAAGCGATTCCTAGCTCAGGCATTCAGCTTAAAGAAACCGCCCTACTCACCAAAACCTTTAATGAGATGGCAAGCAAGCTAGCCTTGTCTTTTGAGCAGCTGAATCAACAGATCCGTTTTGACTCAATGACTGGGCTCATGAATCGCAATGGCCTTGCTGTTGCCATCAATGATTGGGCGTATACCCCAAGCCAGTCGCAATTGATGCTGCTGATCGGTTTGGATGGCTATCGCGCCATCAACGACAGCGTAGGCCATGAGCTAGGTGATGCATTATTGCAATCGATTTCAGTGCGACTCCTAGAGCATCTGCCGCCCAATGCCCTACTTGCTCGCACCGCAGGCGCTGAATTTACCATTTTGTTGCCAGAAATCAGTAGCCCAGAAGACGCGACCTATACCACGCTACGTTATCTAGCCTATTTTTCAGAAGCTTTTCAAGCCGAGCAATCGGCTGATGAAATCGTCGTCACCGCATCCATTGGTGCCGTGTATGAACGCTTTAAACGCAGTGATTTAACCGATTGGCTACGTAATGCCAGCGTGGCGCTCGGTAAGGCCAAAGCCAAAGGCTTTGGCTCTTATACGCTGTTTGAAGCGCAAATGATTGAGCAATCCATCGCCAAAACACGGCTGACTTCAGAGCTTAAACTGGCGCTGGAACGGCAAGAGTTCCGCGTGTTTTTCCAGCCAGTGATCGATTTACAAAATGGCGAAACCATCGGCGCAGAAGCGCTGATTCGTTGGGAAAGCCCACGCGGGATGATTTCCCCTGGCGTATTTATCCCAGCAGCAGAAGATTCAGGATTAATTTTACAAATTGGTAATTGGGTATTGCGAGAATCTTGCCAGCAAATTGCCAATCAACTTAAAGCCGGCTGGCGGGCTGATTTTGATGTGCATGTGAATGTCTCGGTGCGGCAATTAATTCAGTCAGATTTTTATGAACAACTGCTGTTTATTTTACAAACCACGGGTTTGCCGGCGCACAACCTCACGCTAGAAATCACTGAATCTTGTTTAGTCACCCAAAGCGAAGTGGTCGCCAAATTAATTCGCCGCGTTCGTGCGCTTGGTGTTGGCATTGCGATTGATGACTTTGGTACCGGCTATTCATCGCTAGCGTATTTGCATCAATTTGATTTTGACTACCTTAAAATCGATCAATCCTTTATCGCCAGAATGCTCGAAAACATTCAAGACGAAGCGATTGTCTCGGCCATTATCAGTATGGCGGCCGGTTTTAAAGTGATTTTAGTTGGTGAAGGCGTAGAAACTGAAGCCCAAGCCAACCGGCTACGCGAGCTAGGTTGCCAGCGGGTTCAGGGTTATTTCTTTGGGCGACCAGCGCCATTAGCAGCATGGTCTGACGATATCATTCAACAAAAAGACCAGCAAAAAAATAAAGGTATATTGTCCAATACTTTGATTTAAAAGGATTGGATTAATATACCCATTTGTTTTAATGGCTATTTATTTCCATGCTGCAAAACATAATCAATCGCGGCACAGATGGTCGCCACTTGGGCTCGATTACATTGCTCAGCTGTGGCATTGGCGCTATCGGGATACACCTCGGTGGTCGTCACATACATCGCATCAGTCATGCCACCACAAAGACCTAAGGCTTTTTTGGCGTAATTGATCACGCCCAATTGCTGTAATGGCTCACCAATAATGCAGCCCGCGGCATCGGCAGCGGCAATATGTGTTACTTGGCAAACCGCTGAGATTAAAGCCTGTTGAAACTCCGGCTGGGGATTTTCGCTATCGCCAACCAAATAAAAGCCATCAGGAATATCGTGATATTCAAAAGCGACACCATCCCGGGCAGCTTTAGCCGGGCCAAACTCTGAGTTATCAGTATCGGTTGTTTCATGCAAATCGATATGCAACGTCACCTGTTTGGCTTGTTCACGAATAAACGCCATCGCAGCGGCAGATTCTGCTGCTGGACTATGCTCGACAAAAGCACGATTAGGATCAATGGCCAGCGGATTCCAACGATTAATCGTTTCATAAGCCCAAGGGCTAATGCACGGCAAAATTAATACATTAACCGCAGCATGATAATGGCTTAATTTTTGGGCAATAAATTGCAAAGCCCCCTGCACCCCACTGGTTTCATAACCATGTACCCCACCAGTAACTAAGACTGTTGGCCGATGCGCTTGCCAATCACGGCTACGTACAGCAAACACTGGATACTGTGCCAAACCCTGAGGCTGATAATCCAACACCGCATATTCCACCAACTCGGCCCAATCAGCCAGTGGTGAATCTCGATCTAACAATAAGGCCGTTAATGGGCTAACCACTTCATCCCAGTAATTGCGTTTTCTTTGCTGTATCGCCAGCCAATCAGCTTTTTCTTTTGCTTGCCAAGCTATACCCAATGTACCGATTGGATAAATAGGCTGATTTACAGTGCTCACTTTTGCCATGAGGATACGCCTTAAAATGACTCAATCATTCAACTATACCATCGCAACACCGCGTCGCAAGCGTGCTGGTATGGCGATAAAAACCGCAGTAAAAAAATCAAAATAATCCAAACATAAAAAAAGGCGCCCGCAGGCGCCTGATTTTTATCGCTGTCAGTGGCTTATTTGGCCGCTGCCGCGCCACCAATGACTTCTAGAATTTCCCATTTACCGTTTTTAACGGTGTAAACCGTAATCGCGCCATTATTAATATCACCTTTGGCATCAAACGAAATCGGTCCGGTAACCCCTTCATATTTCATCGTGGCCAATTTTGGTAGATATTTTGCTGGATCAGCGGAGCCTGCTTCTTGCATCGCTTTCACCATCATATTCACCGAATCGTAGCAATAAGGCGAATACAGTTGCACTTCATTGCCAAACTTAGCTTTGAATTTTTCTAAGAATGCCTTGCCGCCAGCCAACTGATCTTTAGGTGTGCCTGGGCTTGTAGCATACATACCATCTGCATCCACACCGGCTAGTTTAATAAATTCCGGTGTTTGTGCACCATCGCCACCCATGATGATGACATTCAAACCCAGCTTTTTAGCTTGTTTTTTCATTGGCGCGGCTTGTGCATCCATGCCGCCGTAAAAAATCAAATCTGGTTTACTGCCTTTAATACTGGTTAATACCGCATTAAAATCAGTTTCTTGGTTATTACTAAATTCACGCTTAACAATTTGCGCACCAGCGGCTTTTGCGGCAATTTCAAATTCATCTGCCAAACCTTGGCCATATGCAGTGCGATCATCAATGATGGCAACTTTTTTCGCGCCTAATTTACTCACAGCATATTGGCCCAGTACTTTACCTTGCTGTGCATCATTGGCCATTACGCGAAATGCCGTTTTAAAACCTTGGTTGGTGTAATTCACCGCCGTGGCCGATGGTGAAATTTGTGCAATTCCCGCATCAGAATAAATTTTAGACGCTGGAATCGTCGTTCCTGAATTCATATGGCCAATAACACCTGCCACATTGGCATCCACAAAGCGCTGCGCCACAGTGGTCGCTGTTTTCGGGTCACCTTGGTCGTCTTCTGAAATCATTTCTAATTTCATTTTTTTGCCGCCAATATCCACCCCACCGGCCGCATTGATTTCATCAATCGCCAGCTTCACGCCGTTTTCATTGTCTTTACCAAAATGCGCAGCTGGGCCAGTTAAAGCCGCTGAATGCCCAATTTTAATCACCGACTGGCTTGGCTCTTCCGCCGCCGCCGTCGGCGTGCTTGCCGCTTCGCTGCCAACAGGTGCTTGTTTACCACACGCAGCCAAACCCATCACGGCCGCAGCAATCAAACTATAAGAAGTGATATTCATTTCAGGACATTCCAAAACAGAGAAAAAGATGGATCGGTATTAATACCAATAATTGTAAGGCTCAACGCATCATGCAGTAGCATGCCACAGAGGAATACTAGGGTATTCCTGTAGCTTGCCGTCAGTTCAAATCAATTTATTGAGTCGCAGTAAACCATAACGGTTTGATTTCTCGAATTTTCACTAAGAGTTGCTGCGCAATTTGTTGATGATCTTGTAAATTTGGATGCCACTGACATGCCGTTAGCTGCAAGGGATTGACGGCTAAATAATGCACATTTTTGAGCCCAGCCGCCTTGGCCGCCGCCACAACCGCTGGCACTTGGACGCGTAATTGATCATCTGGCCAAACCTTATACGACATCAACACAATCTGTGGCTGTTGATATTTTGCATTTATTTCAGTGATTAAAGCTTGATACGCCGATTGATAATCAGCAGCCAATTGTTCAGCATTGCGTTTTTCAGTTGAATTAACTGGCGTGGAAAAATCATTTAAACCCAAGGCAATAACCACCATTTGTGGCTGCCAATCTGTCGTCGTAACCACAGAAGTCGCATCGCTTTGAATTGTCCGTGGATAAAACGTTCGAAAATCTCGATCTGGTAAATGACCATTCCAATTTCGCACCAAACCCATTCCCGACATCGCATTAATTTGCCATTCGGCATCTAATTCGCGTGCCACATTGACTGCAAAACCTTGGCGAATATCGGTATTTTCCGCCAAATCAGCGTCTTTACATTCACGCTGTGTGGATAAACCCGCCAAAGCTGCGGTAAAAGAATCACCAATAAATTCAATTTTGCGCTTCTTCGCCGCTGGAGCCGGCAACCATTGCCCACCCTCCGCTAAAACAAAACCATCCACCTGGCCAATATAATCCGGGGTTTCATTCCGGCGTATTAAATCAATTCGATGCCGAGCTGCCGTTAAATTTTTTAGCCAAATCACTCGTTTACCTGCTGCTGGCGCGATATTTAGCAGGAATTGGCCATCAACTTCGACGGCGTAATAACTACGCTCATCATTTAACGCAATCCCAATGCGCTGCCCAGTAAATTGAGCCGATAACACCCCACCGGGCCATGTTGCTTGATAACTGCCATTGTTGTGCACCCAACGTCCACTCGCCAAAATTGGCTCTGCAGCGAGCGCTGTATTGAGCACCGAAAACAATAATGCCAAAATCCCAATGTATTTCATGATGAATACCTGAAATAAAAATAGAGTTTACGGCTTAGTTGGCAATTTGGCTGTGTTCAAAACGAATCAATGATTTGTCCAAATCAAACATTAGCGAAATCGATACTTGGTATATAAACAAGCATAAAAAAGCCCCAAAAATTGGGGCTGTTTTATTTTATAAAATCTGGAAAGTAAAATACTTAAACTGCATTTCTTGATATTGACCCGATTTAATAAGTTGATCTAAAGCTTTATTAAATTTTGCCGCCATTTCGTGATCATCTTTGGCCAAAGCAATTGCTTCGCCTCGACCTAAGCGAGGATCGCCCTTAATGATATTACCCACATAATTATAATCTTTTGCATGGAGTGGATCACGTAAGAACTCACCAAACACGGCACTATCACCAAACACTAAATCGACTTCATTTTTATTCATCGCCAGCAATAAGGCATCGGCATCAGGATAATGCTTTAATTTCACTTTGCTATTATCAAATTCAGCCGCCAAATAATCAGAAAAAGTTGTATTGATAACCACGCCAATGGTTTGTCCTGCTAAACGTTCGGGTGTCATCACTGGGAAGATAAATTGACGATTATTTTTGGCCAAATACGCCGCAGGAACCCGTGCATAAGGCTGTGTAAACTGAACTAATTTTTCACGCTCATCAGTAATCGACATCGTGGCAATAATCGCATCGGCTTTTTTAGCCTGCACTGCAGGAATTAAATCATCCCATTCATAGCGCTCAATACTGCACTTAACCGCCATTTCTTTACACAGCGCATTGGCCAAATCAATATTAAAACCAACTAATTGCTGATTTTTATCTAAATACTCGAATGGTGGATATTTACCCTCTAGGGCAATACGTAAAAGTGGTTGCGATTCGGCCGCTGCACTAGCGATCTGCGTTGTCGACGTTGCTGTTTTTTTGTGTAACAGCGAAAAATACAACACCGGCGCAGCGATGATTGCAACAGCAATCACAATCCATTTTTTCATGATGATTCATCCATTGCTCTGTAAGTCGCAAATCATACGGAGAGCGGATTTGAATCGAATCAGTAGTTTCCCCGCTTGTTTATTATTAAATTTATTTATTAAACAAAATCACAATCACATCGAACCTCAAAGCGTCGCTATTTACCACGTTGTCATCACCACAAAAGCGTCCTAGCAATATTATTCGCTATACTCAGTAACTTAAACATTGTGGAGACTAAAATGTTCTTTACTGATAAAAAATACATTGCCGACTTAAACGAACAAATACATCAATTGCACGCCGAGAATGCACAGCTAAAAAAAGAAAATTCAAAGCTAAACGGTGATCAGCAATTTATCTCCAGTTTACAAGTGCAAGATAATGGCGATGGAAAATACTATCAGTCCTTATTCAAGACTATGGATTTATTTGGTGAGTCGCTCAAATTAAGTGCGCACTCAATCGGCCATCTGACCGATAAAATGCACGAAGAATTACGCTGCGCCGCTGAATTATCTCGCGTGGCCCAAGACAATAACCAAGCAATTAATACGATTGCAAATAGCTTAAATCAACTATCCAGCACCGCAGTACAATCAGTGAGTGACGTCGATAAACTTAACCAGCAATCTGATCAAATTAGCGGCATCGTGCAAATGATCAAAGAAATTGCCGATCAAACCAATCTATTAGCACTCAATGCGGCCATTGAAGCCGCCCGTGCCGGCGAACAAGGTCGGGGTTTTGCAGTCGTTGCCGATGAAGTACGTAAACTTGCAGAACGAACCGGATCGGCAACCAAAGAAATTAGTCAATTAGTCGGCGATATTCGTACTGAAACCCAATCGGTTAAATCCACAATGAACACTCTCGCCGAGCAAACGGCCCAATTTAGTGCTATGGGCAGCAATGCGGCGGATGAAATGAGTTTATTGATTAAAATTTCCGCCGAGATGGAAACGCTGGTGAGTAAAAATAGACTCAATACGTTTGTTGAAGTGAGTAAACTCGATCATATTGCATTTAAATTTAAAGTTTACGAAAGCGTTGCCGGTGGCGCTGCCATGCCAAATATCAATGATCCGCATCAATGCCGTTTTGGTCGCTGGTATTACGAAGGTGAAGGCAAAGCACAGGCGGGCAATCATCCGGCCTATCGCGAATTAGAAGTGCCACATAATGAAATTCATCAAATTGGTAGCCAAGCCTTTAGCGCATGGCAAGCTGGGCAAAAATCACAAGTGATTGAAGCACTCAATCGGATGGAAAATACCAGTTTAAAAATGATCCATATTTTAGATAAGTTGATAGATTAAGCCGATCTAACATCTTGATGAATGTTTTTGCCATGCTATGGTACGCGCGGTATGTTCTGCACAATTTAATGATAACTAGGCTTCTAGTGCGAATAACTCAAGCATAAAAAAACCCGCAGCTTGCGGGTTTTTTACGTGGTATATCGCCATAAGCTAATCACATAAAGGCTTACAGCTTAATACGCTATTATAAATCCGCCTCAACCTCATTCCCGCGTGCTTCGAGCCAAGCACGGCGGCTAGACGCCTCAGATTTACTCATCAACATATTCATGACATCACGCGTGTTGGCAGCCACATCAGCATGAATTGATACCCGCATCACGCGACGTGTATCGGGATTCATCGTCGTATCGAACAATTGCTCGGCATTCATTTCACCCAAGCCTTTGAAACGTGAAATATTCCAAGCTGATTCACGTAGTTTTTCGCCTTTGAGCTTATCGAGAATCGCGGTCAATTCACCTTCGTCGAGCGCATAAAACTTGCGTGGCGGTTTGTTTTTACCACTGCCCCCCACGTCAACGCGGTACAGCGGTGGCTGCGCAACATAAATATGGCCGTTGGCAACCAACCGTGGGAAATGGCGATAAAACAGCGTCAGCAGCAATACTTGAATGTGCGATCCATCCACGTCCGCATCAGACATGATGATCACTTTGCCGTAGCGCAGACCACTTAAATCCGCCGCACTATCGAGCGTATGCGGATCAACGCCGATGGCGACGGCCATATCGTGCACTTCGTTATTGCCGAAAATTTGGTCTTTATCGACTTCCCAAGTATTAAGCACTTTACCGCGCAGCGGCAAAATGGCTTGAAAATCTTTATCACGGCCCATTTTAGCCGAGCCGCCCGCCGAATCCCCTTCGACCAGGAATAATTCGCAGCGCTCGGTTTCATCCGATGCACAATCGGTCAATTTACCTGGTAAAACTGCTACGCCAGAGGATTTTTTCTTTTCGACTTTTTGCGCGTTTTTTTGCCGCGATTGCGCGGCGCGAATGGCCAGTTCGGCGAGTTTTTTACCCAAATCAACGTGTTCGTTCAGCCATAACTCAAATGGCGAGCGCACCATGGCAGAAACCAATTTCAGGCCATCGCGACTAGTGAGTTTATCTTTGGTTTGACCTTGGAACTGCGGGTCGAGCACTTTGGCGCTTAATACAAATGAGCAGCGACTAAATAAATCTTCCGGCAGTAACTTCACGCCTTTGGGCAACAAGTTATGAAAATCGATAAAGGTTTTTACGACCTGAAACACCCCATCGCGCAAACCAGATTCATGCGTGCCGCCGGCTGGCGTTGGAATCAAATTCACATACGATTCGCGATTCACGCTACCGTCTTCAGTCCATGTGAGCGCCCAAGCACAACCTTCCCCGCGGGAGAAAATTTCATCTTCACCTTCGATGTATTTTTCACCCTGCAAAATGGGAATCAGTTGGGTATAACCGGCAACTTGTTCATTTAAATAACCCAGTAATCCATCAGGATAACACCAGCGTTTTTCCAGTAATTCACCATTGGCTTGCTCAATATTGAGCGTTACGATCAGCCCAGGTAAGAGCACGGCTTTGGATTTTAATAAATGTTCAAGATCGGCAACTGGAATGGTTGGGCTATCAAAATATTTAGCATCCGGTTCAACAAAAACCCGAGTGCCCGTGTCTTTTTTTAAGCAGCTACCCGCAACGAGTAATGGCTCGATGACTTCACCACCAGAAAAAACTAATCGATTAATTTGTCCTTCACGGCGAACTTCAACTTCTAATCGTGTCGACAAAGCATTGGTAACAGAAACACCAACGCCATGTAAGCCACCCGAGAAGGCATAAGCACCGCCGTCTTTTTTATCAAATTTACCGCCGGCATGCAGCTGAGTAAATACCACTTGCACCGTTGGTACGCCCTCTTCAGGATGTAAACCAACCGGAATACCCCGGCCATTATCAGCCACGCGCATTGATTGATTGCGATACAAAACTACGTCGATTTGCGTGGCATAACCACCAAGCGCTTCATCGGCAGCGTTATCAATCACCTCTTGGCAGATATGCAAGGGGTTATCAGTGCGGGTATACATGCCAGGACGGTGGCGGACTGGATCAAGGCCTTTTAAAACCTTAACGGAAGATTCGTCGTATTTAGGAGCTGCCATTGTTTCACGTGAAACCGGTAAAAATGATTGGAGGGAAGTCTAGCAGAGAATGTCCTCAACGACATCGTTTCAAATCCCCAAAGCCACGCTGGCATACTCAAGCTCAGCACCAATCTTAAACATTGAAAGTCTATTTTAGATTCGGCTCATCACAATGAAGGTGTCGATTTGACGCACTCAATTTGCTTGATACTGCTTAACAATATTTGATGAAACACTATCGATGTATAGAACAGAATAAACTTGGGTATATCTATAAACAACATTATTAATAAAGCTTATAGAGTAATACCTTCACTCAATACCCCGACGATATTGGATTGCTTCAGCCAGATGCGGCGTTAAAATCGTCTCACTATCGGCTAAATCAGCAATCGTTCGGGCTACGCGCAATACTCGGTGATAAGCCCGCGCCGACCAGGCTAATTTTTGAATCGCATTTTGCAACATTGCCAAACCTGCTGCATCCGTTTGGCAATGTGTCTCCATTGCCGCGCCAAGTAAAGTCGAATTATTATGGCCTTGCCGTGCTAACTGCCGCGCACGTGCGGCACAAACTCGTTCACGCACTAATAGACTGCCTTCACTTTGCCCTTTAGCCAATAACACCGTATCAGGAATCGCCGGTACTTCGACCACCATATCAATACGATCAAGTAATGGCCCAGAAATGCGACCTCGATAGCGCAGCACTTGTTCTGGCGTGCAACGACATGCTTTCTTCAGGTGTCCTAAATATCCACAAGGACAGGGATTCATCGCCGCCACCAGCTGAAATCGCGCCGGAAATTCAGCTTGCCGTGCTGCGCGTGAAATATGAATTTTTCCGCTCTCAAGCGGCTCTCGCAAAACCTCTAAAACTTTTCGATCGAATTCGGGTAGCTCATCTAAAAAAAGAACTCCGTGATGCGCCAGTGAGATCTCTCCGGGTTGCGGAATACTGCCACCACCGACTAAAGCAACGCTGGACGCCGTATGATGCGGGCTACGAAAGGGCCGCTGGCCAACACTGCGCAAATCAAGCCCATTTTGTCCTAAAGATTGTATTGCGGCCGCCTCTAGCGCTTCACATTCTAATAATGGCGGTAATAAACCCGGTAGCCGCTGTGCCAGCATTGATTTACCCGTCCCTGGTGGGCCAATCAGCAATAATGAGTGATTGCCAGCAGCGGCCACCTCAAGACCACGCCGAGCGGCAGACTGCCCTTTCACATCAGCTAAATCAGGATAAATTGGGCTTTCTCTATCCGTTGGCGCTAAAGCTGTAACCAAAGATTGAGTACCACTCAGATGGTGGCAAACTTCAAGTAAATGCGCAGCAGACAATATCGTTGCATTTTGAATTAATGCGGCTTCATTACTACTACTGGCACTAATAATCAATGTTCGCTGCGCATCACGCGCCGCCATGGCCAATGCCAAGCCACCGCGCACCGAGCGTAATTGACCAGTTAAACCTAATTCACCGGCAAATTCATAATCCGCTAAATGCTCACAGGGCAATTGCCCGCTCGCAGCTAATATGCCAACCGCAATTGCTAAATCATAATGCCCTGCCCCTTTGGGTAAATCGGCTGGCGCTAAATTTACGGTAATTCGGCGATTAGGAAATTCAAAACCAACGACTTGCAAAGCCGCTCGAACTCGTTCTCGAGATTCACGAACTTCAGTATCAGCCAAGCCCACCAAATTAAATGCAGGTAAGCCATTAGCCAAATGAACCTCAACAGTAACTGACTGCGCAGATAAGCCATCTAATGCTCGAGAATACAAAACGGCAAGCGACATGATAGATTCACAAATGCTATGCTAATTTATACAGTGTAAGCAGGAAAATCAGATTTAATGGAACAATCAACGATTTTAATGCCTAATTTCCGAAATTTAGGCGTAGTGTTGCGCGCCCTAGTCTTGGTGCATTTAGGCGTCTTGATTTATGTATTTATTAGTATTAACCGCTGGAATGAATGGATAAACAAACTCACTGAAATTAGTTTGTGGGTTGAGCCCGTGCTCCTTATTTCATTAGCAGGGCTAGCTGTAGTAAGTGCACCACTACAAAAAATGAACTACCAAAATGCAGTGATGAGTGTATTGCTGTGGGTTTTCTGCGTCGCGTTTTGCATATCCAATCTATTTCAAAATTTAATCCCGCTTGATCATAGCGTCGTACCTTGGCGCTTTGAGTTTATTACGCTCTGCGTGACTTTTTTGCTTCTACATTATTACCAGCTTTGGATTCGCGCCCTATCGCCGCGCTTGGCTGAGGCCAGACTTGTCGCCTTACAAGCAAGAATAAGACCGCATTTTTTCTTTAATAGTTTGAATGCGGTGCTATCTTTAATACGAAGTCAGCCAAAATTAGCAGAACGGCTGCTTGAGAACCTGTCTGAACTCTTTCGCGTAGCAATGGGTACCGAGACAGGTCTTTCCACAATGGCGCGTGAAGTCGAATTGGCGCAAGGTTATCTTGAAATTGAAAAGGTACGTTTAGGTGATCGATTACAAGTTGAATGGCATATCGACAAGATGCCTAAAAAAGCCCGGATCCCACCATTGATTTTGCAACCATTGTTAGAAAACGCAATTTATCATGGTATTGAGCCAAATATCGAACCTGGGATTATTCAATTGAATATATTTCGAGTGCGTGAGGAAGTGCATATCAACATTCGAAATCCTCTTTTAAATAGTACACCGCTACGACGCGGTAATGGCATGGCACAAGAGAATGTACGCGAGCGTTTACTGCTTTATTATGATGCTGAAGCAAATCTCAGCATCACCACAGGAAACGACTATTATCAAATACATATCATGCTGCCCTATCGGGAGCTTTAACAATGAATACTGCGTTACGACTCTTTCTCGTTGATGACGAACTACCGGCACTCAACCGATTGCAGGACCTGCTAAATGATTGTGCACAAGAATGTCCAAATCAGGTCATTGGCACAGCAACCAATGGTATGAGTGCGCTACCGCAAATTGCAGAGCATGACATTGATGTGGTGATTTTAGATATCCAAATGCCGCAAATGAGTGGAATTGAGGTGGCTAAAAAACTAATGCATTTAGCAAAACCACCAGCTGTTATTTTTGCGACTGCATTTGAAGATTATGGCGTTGCTGCATTTGATGTGCGTGCAGTTGATTACTTACTTAAGCCAATTCGACAAGATCGTCTACTTACAGCATTAAAACGAGTCGTAGAGCAAAGACAGCAGCATCATATACCAAGCAACAATCAAACTATTGAAGGTGCTCGTAGTCATTTTAGTGTGACTGAACGCGGACGAGTTCATTTAATTCCAGTGAGTGAAGCTCGCTTTTTAAAAGCCGAACAAAAATACATCACATTACGCACCCGCGACCGTGAATACTTACTTGAAGATTCGTTAACTAAGCTTGAAGATGAATTTGGATCAAAATTTGTCCGAATACATCGCAATTGCTTAGTGTCACGCGATAATATTGCTGGATTCGAACGCGAAGTACAAACAGGGGGCGAGGCGCATTGGGTCGTTATATTACGTGATGTGCCAGAGCGATTACCTGTAAGTCGTCGCCAACAACATATTATTAAAGATTTCAAAAAAGGTCATGATGGATAATTTTAGTATAAATACCCCTTCATTATTATTTCCTGCTATTTCCTTGTTAATGCTGGCGTACACCAATCGATTTTTAGCTATTTCAAGTATTATTCGCCAGCTTTATGATCATCACCGTAGTAATCCGCATGTTAATATTTTGCGTCAGTTAGCTAATCTAAGAAAACGAGTGTGGCTTATTCGTTATATGCAGGCCTTTGGAATTACAAGTCTATTATTGTGTATTATTTCAATGATTTTTATGGCAATCAACTTAGATCAGTTAGCACAAGGATTATTTGTTGCTAGTTTAATATTAATGATAGGGTCATTAATATTATGCTTACAAGAAGTTATGGTATCAGATTCTGCATTAAAAATTTTACTGTCTGATATTGAAGATGAAATAAAAAATCCTAAAAAATAACAAAAAAAAACGGGCTAAGGCCCGTTTTTTTTATGCTAACAAAGCCAAAATCCACATTGCAGCTAAATTAAATAAACAAACTAATTGTGCTGCACTACCCAAATCCTTAGCCCTTTTTGCTAAATCATGCTTGGCTAAAGAAGTATGATCTACAGCAGCTTCAATTGCTGAATTTAATAATTCAACAATCATAGTAACTAAATGGCTAGCGACAATAATCGCATGAGCCCAAGCAGGCATAGCAAGAAAAAAAGACAATGGAATACCAACAATCGCTAACAAACTGACTTGGCGAAAAGCAGCTTCATTTATCCAACCTGCTTTTAATCCATCAATTGAATAACCTAATGCATTTAAAACTCGTTTTGCGCCTGTTTTACCTTTAAATGGGCTTTCGCTCACTCTTTTTCTCCCGTTAAGATTCAAATACATCAACATAGCAAATATAACTTGTTAATAAAGCTACTGGTAATGCGATAATCAAACCTAAAAACATTGGTAGCATTGCTAAAAACAAAAAAACACCACCAAAAATAGACATAATTAAAATTGGTTGCCAATTACGCCAAAAAGCTAAAAATGATAATTTCATTGCTTCATTAGCTTTCATTCCTTGAAGCATCACTAAAGTCGGCGCATAAAAATAAGCACTATAAACAATTAAAAAAGCAAACAATACAACAATTAACAAAGGCCAAATCACACCGATTTGCTCAATGACTTGAATATTTTTATCAACAGATAGAAACCCAAAAAAAGATGATATTGCAAGTAGCATAGTCATCAATACCATAACAAATATGGTGCCGAACATATATAAAACACCAACTTTCAATAATTCAACGAATCTTAATTTAAATCCAGAAAACAAATCAATTAATTGTGGTATATCTCCAGCTGCTTGTTTTTTTGCCGACCACATAATACCACCTAAAAAAACGGGTCCAAGCAAAGTAGAAATAAATCCACCAATTATAGGTAAGAAAGCAATACCAAAAAATAGCACAACAAAAACGCCACAAATACTTATCCAGATTGTTGGTGCTTGTTTAAATAATTTAAATGCACTCACAATCCAATACCAACCTTGTATGGCTGGTATTTTTTTTGGCTCAATACTTACATCAATTACATTATCTTGTTCTAACATACTTATTACCTGGTTAAAAAAAGTCTATACCCACATCGTAACTGAAATTAGATCTTTTTTAAGCTTGCATCTTGCCAGATAAAGATGAAGCGCACATGAAAAAGCCGCTGAAATCAGCGGCTTTTTTATTAAAACACTATGAATTTATGCAATGCACGCCAATGCTTGGCGAGCAATCATCAGTTCTTCATTCGTTGGAATCACATAAACTGCGATTTTACTATCCGCCAAAGAAATGCGACGTGGTTCACTAGAACGTACCGCATTTGCAGCTTCATCAAGCTCAACGCCTAACCAACGCAATTGATGACAAACAGCTTTACGTGTATTGGCATCATTTTCACCAATACCGGCAGTAAATACTAAAGCATCCATACCACCGATTGCTGCTGCTAACGAAGCTGCTTCACGAACAACACTACTAGCAAAATACTCAACTGCTAATTTTGCACGCGGTGAATCTGAATTTTCTAAATCACGCATATCGCTAGAGAAACCAGACAAACCAAGTAGACCTGATTCTTTGTACAACAAGGTTTCAATTTGTTTTGCATCCATTTTTAAATGATTCATCAAATGCAATACAACACCAGCATCAATACGGCCACAACGAGTACCCATTGGCAAACCATCTAATGCAGTAAAGCCCATGGTTGTTAATTGGCAGCGACCACCAAGTAAACCAGCCATTGAAGAACCATTACCTAAGTGAGCAACGACAGTACGACCTTCTGCTGCACGAGTATCAATTTCTGGCAATACGCTGGCAATATATTCATACGATAAGCCATGGAAGCCATAACGACGAATGCCTTCTTTTTGCGAGAATTCATACGGTAGTGCAAATAATTGGTTCAATTCTGGTTGCGTAGTATGAAATGCAGTATCAAAGCAGGTTACTTGGGGCACATTTGGTAATAATTCTTCAAGAACACGAATTGGTGTGATGTTATGTGGTTCATGCAAAGGTGCCAAAGGAATCAAAGCTTCTAAACCTGCAATTACTTCAGGCGTCACAAGTTCAGGTTTTGAATAGGTTGTTCCGCCATGAACTACGCGATGGCCAATCACTGCAATTGAACGTCCTTCAATACGCGATTCCAACCAGTTGAGCATATAGCGTAAAGCATAATCGTGATTTTTTGGCGCATCACTAGGTAATGTTTCATTGGCTACTTTATTATCAGCGGCATCTTTTGCGCTGAATTTTGGTTCTACATACAAACCTTCCATTTGGCCTTTAAATAAGACAATAGGATCAGCTGCGCTAGTTTCAAATAATGAAAATTTAATACTTGAAGAACCGGCATTGATAACTAAAACTAATTCACTCATTTTTTACTCCAAATTTAAAAATAACAAAGGGTATTGATCTACATATGTTACTAATCAAGACCTAGAAGGCAATACAGCATTAATTTATTTTAAAAAATTATCACTATGAAAAAGAGTTAATATTTTAAAATACTATTTAGTCTTAATTTGTCTTAATAATAAAAAATACTTAATCATAACTATGCAAAAAGCATTAAATTGCATCATGGTATGATTTATGTATAGTTCATATAAATTCTTACAACTAAAACTACAGTTGCATTGTGATTTGCTTACGTTTTTTCGTTCCTTAAAGTAGTCCTTTTAAAAATATGTAAGGTTTAAGCTATATTTACAACGAACTACAGTCACTTACTTATTATGACGTGTAGTTTGGCAAACACTTGTAGGCTATGCAAAGTAAATTGTGGCATAACATCATTGTTGGCATGGCTTAAAATCAATTGCATCTATTTGATTTTATTATATTTTTTTAAAAAATCAGTCTTTTTTTGATCATTAAGTTAGAACTTGATTCATCAATTTAATGAGGTGTTAGCACTACAAACACGTCTAAATTTACATGTAATGAAAGTTTTAACCTAGAGAATGTATGTGGTTAGCCTCTAATATTGATCTTGTTTTTACTTGATTTTTTAACGATGCCAATTGCATACAGCAAAAATTAACAGCATTATAAACCGTGAAAATTATAATAACTTGGTTAATATCAAGGTCTTGAAGGTCATAGTTAAAAATGAATACTAATTACACTACACATCTTATTTGTGCACCTGAATTATCAGATACTTTTAAAGTAAGCAATATAAATATTAAAGTAGGTGAATTTGTTAGTAAAAATGAATTATTGATATCTTTAAATAAAAACAATGATCATATTTATATTAATGCTATTGAAGATGGTCAAATTAGTTATTTATTTATTAACATTGGTGATGATATTAATAATGGTGATTTACTATTATCAATGGAAGTTGAAGAATTGCCCACTGGGTTTTTAGATGTGGTAGATCAACGCTGTAGTCAAGATTCAACTGAAGTTGATATTGAAAATTCATTAATGATAATACCTTCTGCAGCAAAATTAGCTTCTCGATTAGGTGTTGATTTAAGTTTAGTAAATCCAAATTGTATAACTGGTTATATCGGTAATGAAGAAGTTGAATTATTTGTTAAGCATGAATTATTGAAATTACAGCAGTTGAGGAAATTATTAGCATAGTTAGTTTGTTTAAGAATATGCATTTGGTATTGCAGTTTGGATTGATGTTTGTAGCTTAGATATTTTAAGTCATTGATTTTTATAGCTTAATTTTTAATTTTGTAAATAAGTTATTGATTTATATATGTTTTCTCATATTGCTTGATTTTTAAGTTGATCATGTTTTGAAGCGTTTGTTTTTTATATATATATTGATAAGTAAAAGATAGTAGTAATAGATAAGGATCAAAAAATCTGTGGATAACTCTATAAACCTTTATTTATCAACATCTTAAGTTGTCCACATGGGTGCTGATAGTCCTTGTTCCTGCTGTGGATAATATGTGTTGAGTTTTTGGCTTGATCTGTGGGTAACACTTATCCACATTGATCGTGGACTTCCCCACATTTTAAGTGATTGATTTGTATAGGGTTGTGTGAATAAGCGTATAATCGCGGCTTTTCTTGGGGGTGTTTGATGGCAATTCAGTGGTTTCCGGGTCATATGCATGTGGCGCAGAAGAAAGTGGCAGAGACAATGGCCAAGGTGGATATGGTGATTGAAATCGTGGATGCACGTATGCCCTTGTCCAGTAGTAACCCAATGATTGAGAAGTTGCGTTTACATCGGCAACGTCCAGCTTTAAAAATTATCAATAAAACAGATTTGGCTGATCCTAAGTTAAGTCAGTTATGGTTGAATTATTTCCGCCAGCAAGCAGGTACTGAAGCCTTGTTGATGGGCGAAGACAACAAGCAAGCCGCAATTAAACAGATCGCCGTCTTGTGTAAAAAATTAGCACCGTTCCGTAATGATGCTGAAAAGCCGTTGCGAGCGATGATTTTGGGGATTCCCAACGTAGGTAAGTCCACTTTATTAAATACGCTGGCTAAGCGAAAAGTGGCTCGTGTTGCAGATACACCGGGTGTTACTAAGTCTCAGCAGCGGATTGAAACGCTTGATGGGGTTATTTTGTATGACACGCCAGGTTTAATGTGGCCTAAAGTTGAACACGAACCTTCTGGCTTTCGTTTGGCTTTGGGTGGCTCAATTGGTCGCAATGCATATGATGAAATTTTGGTGGCTTATTTTGCGATTGAAACTTTACGCGAGCGCTATCCTAAAGAATTGATGGCACGCTATAAGTTGAGTAGTCTGGATGGTAGTGTGGATGAGTTGTTTAATTTGATTGGTCGTAAACGTGGTGCTTTGATGGCTGGTGGTGTGATTGATGAACAAAAAACAGCTGATTTAATTATCACAGATTATCGTAGCAAAGCGATTGGTCGCATGACTTTAGAAGTACCTGACGACTTTATCGGGGTTGATTTAGGTTCGGGGGATGATCTTCCTGACGTACTTGAAACTGAAGATGACGATTGATTTGTATTCGTTGGCAATGATGTGCTTGTAAAATGTAACATCACATATTGCGTAACTCGGCATGCATTATCTAGATTATGTGTAGGTATATTGCTATAGACCTTTGTTTTAAAGGTTTTTGTGTGTATACCTATATGTAAGTTTAATGATTTATTGAATTTGTATTGGTATGCATAATCAATATTTTTATATTTTTGTCGCTACATAACGTCAAAACTGCGATTGATAGGAAATCAAAAATGGATGTAGAGCTTGGTCATTTGGAAGGTAAAGTCCTGCAATTAGTGAACTTATGCCGTGAATTACGTACTGAAAATCAAGAACTTAGAGCTAATTTACAATTGGCTCAAGAAGAAAATCAAAGCTTAAATACGAAATTAGTTGGCGCAAAAGACAAAGTAAATGCGATTTTGGCTAAATTACCCGAGGATGGCGTATGACTGATGCCGTGAAGTTGTTGGATATTTCAATCATGGGACGTGAGTTTCGTGTGGCTTGTCCTGCGCATGAAGAAGAAACCTTACTTCAAGCTGTGCAACTTCTCGATGCACGGATGCATGAAATTCGCACTGCAGGTAAGGTCATTGGCATTGAGAAGATTGCAATGATGACGGCTTTAAATATGACGCACGAGTTTTTAACGGCAAAGGTTGAAGGTGGCTTTGACTTTAGTGATTTTCAGCGTAAAATCGGAAATATAAGTTCAACGATCGACGCAGTTTTACAGGAATAATTTACGTATTTCGAACTGCGCCGTGATGCAAGTTAGCTTTCCTGCGGTGTTCGCGACGGTTCTAAATCTTTGAACCGATAAGCTGTATAGCACGTTTGCCAGTCATCTAGACGCCTGTTGTGAGCGTTCCTTGAGAATGCACCTGATGGCATCTGACCGGCAACAACTTGAACCATGGGTTCAAGATGCGAACCGAAACGGCACTGTGGGAAGCCCTCATTTTTTGTGATTACTCAAAAAACTCAATTACGTCGTGATCTTCGGCAACGCCGAACGGCGATATCTAAAATACAGCGACAAGCCGCTGCTTGGGCTGTAACTCATTATCCGCAAATTTTACAAAAACTTCGTCGTGGCAAAAAAATTGCTTTATATGTGCCTGTTGGCAGTGAGTTTTCTGCCTGGCCATTAATTTTTTTAGCACTGCAACGGGGTTGCTTAGTCTATTTACCGGTTGTACCTAAAGTGGGTCGACGATTAAATTTTGTGCGCTTAAATGAAGGTGCTGTTTGGTCTTATGGTGCATTTAATATTCCAACACCCAGTCATTCTGAGCAATGTTCAAGCCGTGATTTGGATTCTGTTTTTGTTCCTTTGCTTGGTTTTGATTTGCAATTAGCTCGATTAGGGCAAGGTGGTGGTTATTACGATACGACATTTGCATTTCGTCGATTACGAAAAACGTGGCTTAAACCAGCATTAATTGGCTTGGCATATTCATGTCAACAAGTAGAGCGATTGCCCTGTGAGGCTTGGGATTTAAAATTAGATGCAATTGCAACAGAGCAAGGATGGATTCGTCGCTCGCCTATCAATTGAGAGTAGTGAAATTACTGACATACTTTCGCATTCTACTTGTTTATGATGTCAAGCTTGCTCTATGCTATTTGCATCGCAACGGTTTGAAGCAAATCAAGTGAGGTAATTATGGTTGCTGTAATTTCTTCCCCTGTTCGTATTATGAATGCGGCAGGCCTTCATGCTAGACCAGCGGCGAATATTGTTAACACTGCCAAGCAGTACCAGTCTGAGATTAAGTTGTTACACAAAGGAATTGAAGCTAATGCTAAATCCCTTGTTTCTGTGATGGGCTTGGATGTTTCTAAAGACGATCAGATTCAAATCAAAGCAGATGGATTGGATGCAAATGAAGCAATGCTTGCTGTAAGCACAATGATTGCTTCTGGCTGTGGGGAAGACTAAATCGGTTAAATTTATAAATAGGGTGGCTTAAGCCACCCTATTTGCTTCTGAATAGTAAGTATTCAAAATCATTTTCTATTTTGCATGTAAAAAAATGTAATAAAGTAATATTTTAAATTAAATGAACTCTGGAAACTGATTAAGCACAAAACATGTGTTTTTTATAAAGTTAAAATGAATAAATATGGTTTAAGCATATCTGATTTTGATCTGTAAAATTTACATATAAATTGAGCAATATTACGCCCCATGTCAATAGCATTGGCGGGTAAACTAAAAAACAAGAATATGTCAACGCAATAAAAATTAATGCGGGTCAATTTGATTGACCAATTTGACTAAGAATTAAACCAACAGAGGTTGTTATGTCGATAAATCCAGTTTCGCAATTTGTATTGCTGGCCCCACTATCGGGTGTGATGGTGCCTTTGGATACTGTACCTGATCCAGTTTTTGCTCAAAAAATGGTCGGTGATGGTGTTTCAATAGATCCAACAAGTAATGTGTTGTTGGCGCCGATTACCGGTAAGGTAACGCAGGTGCATTCAGCAAAGCATGCAATTACTTTGGTTGCTGCTAATGGGATTGAAGTATTAATCCATATTGGTTTAGACACTGTGATGCTGAAAGGCCAGGGCTTTACTGCGAAGGTCAAAGAAGGCGATATCGTCGATGCGGGTCAACCATTAATTGAATTTGATATGGATGCCGTGGGTCGTAAAGCCTTGTCATTGTTGACGCAAATGGTGATTACTAGTGGCGAAAAAGTCGCGCGCTATACTCCCAATACAGGTTTGGTGATTGCCGGTAAGGATATTGCTTTAACACTGGACTTGGCTGAAGGTATTGCTCAGACTTCAGCTACTGCAGATTCATCCGGTGAGGCGTATTCAGATCCAATTCGTACGCCTAATCCAACAGGTTTACATGCTCGCCCTGCCGCTGTTTTGGCCAATGCTGCAAAGACATTTAAGTCTGAAGTTAAATTAGTACGCGCTGGCCAAGAAGCGAATGCTAAATCAGTCGTTGCAATCATGGGTCTAGAAGTACAAAACGGCGATGAAATCCGCGTTCGTGCTATTGGTCCTGATGCTTCTGCGGCAATTCAAAAATTAAGCGCGTTGATTATTAGTGGTTGTGGTGAAGATGTAGGTGGCGTAGCACCAAAACATAAACCGGCACCACTGGATACGATTAAAACCACTAAGGCACAACCTAAGTCAGAAGATCCAAATGTGTTGACCGGTGTGTCAGCATCGCCAGGCTTGGCTGTGGGACAAATTTTCCAAGTTAAGCAAGTGGATATTGCCGTCGTTGAAGCCGGCGAGTCGCCAGAATTAGAGCGTCGTCGTTTTGACCAAGCGTTGAAAGATGCGCATCAACAACTTGAAAATCTAAAATCTGAAATTAGCGATGAAAGTAAAGCTGAGATTTTTGCTGCTCACCAAGAGTTGCTTGAAGATCCGGATTTGTTAGCCATTGCGATTGCTGGTATCACCAACGGCAAGAGTGCCGGTTTTGCGTGGAAAGAAGCCTACAACACTTATTCAGCTAAGCTTGCGGCACTAAAAAATGAAGTGCTAGCGGGTCGTGCGAATGATATTCGCGATGTGGGTTTGCGCGTATTACGTTTGATTGCAGGTATTGAAGAAACAGCAATGGTCGTTCCAGAAAATGCGATTTTGATCGCAGAAGACCTAACGCCATCAGATACCGCAAGTTTGGATCGTACTCGTGTACTTGGTTTTTGCACCGTCGGTGGCGGAGCAACCAGCCACGTGGCAATTTTGGCTCGTTCACTCAATATTCCCGCAATCTGTGGCATTGATGAAGATGCATTGAATTTGACCAACGGCATGCCGGTGATTTTGGATGGTAGCCGTGGTACTTTGCGCAAAAACCCATCTGAAGCCGAAGTAAACAATATTCGTGAAAAACAAGCCAAGCAAGCTATTAAACGTGATGCTGAATTAGCCGCAGCATTTGAACCAGCTGTGACGCAAGATGGCATTCATGTCGAAGTGGTGGCGAATATTGGTGGTATTGACGATGCGGTTCAAGGCGTAAAACTGGGTAGTGAAGGGGTAGGTTTGTTACGCAGTGAGTTCTTGTACTTAGAACGTACTGATGCACCGACCGAAGAAGAGCAAAGCCAGATTTATATCGACATCGCCAAAGCGCTTGGTAACGATCGTACATTTGTAGTGCGTACTTTGGATGTGGGTGGTGATAAACCATTGGCCTACTTGCCAATGCCGGTCGAAGAAAATCCATTCTTGGGTGTTCGTGGCGTGCGTTTATGCTTAGCAGAACCAGAGTTATTACATACTCAAGTTCGTGCAGTGCTACGTTCTGCGCCATTCTCGAAACTAGCCATCATGTTCCCAATGATTACTAGCTTGGAAGAAGTTCGTGAAGTGAAGCGTATTGTTGCTGAAGAAAAAGCGGCTTTAGGCATTACTCAAGACGTTCAAGTCGGCATTATGGTTGAAGTTCCGGCCACTGCCGTTATGGCCGAGCAATTTGCGCGTGAAGTTGATTTCTTCTCTATTGGTACCAACGATTTAACGCAATACACTTTGGCAATGGATCGTGGTCATCCAAAATTAGCCAAGCAAGCCGATGTGATGCATCCAGGCGTATTGAATTTGATCAATATGACGGTAAAAGGCGCACATGCACATGGCAAGTGGGTTGGTGTATGCGGTGGTATTGCCTCAGACCCTATGGCTATCCCGTTGTTGCTGGGTATCGGTGTGGATGAATTGTCTGCGAGTGTACCGACGATTCCTGCAATTAAAGCTTTGGTTCGGACTTTAAACAAAGTGGAATGTGAGAAACTCGCTGCAGAAGTTTTACAAATGGGTACCGCTGCTGAAGTTCGGGCTCGTTTGTCGCAACTTGTCGATTAAAGAGGTTTGATATGGTATTGGTCGTTATTGCACTATTAGTGGGAATTGGTATTGGTTGGGTATTGAAGGGTCGGCAAGTGCCTGTGGCACCTGCATCGGTTGAAAAACCGGTTGTTATTGAAGTATTGCCTTCATCGTCAGCTGAATTACTCAATCCAGAGTGGTATGCCGCTTTAGGTGGTAAAGCGAATGTACGCTTGGCTGAATCAATTGCAACCACACGTATCCGTGTTGAATTGCTAGATGCCGCTTTGTTAAATGAAGCTGTATTAAAAGATTTAGGTGTTGCTGCCGTTGCCAAAATTGATGCACATACAGTGCATTTAATTAAGTAAATCGATCGTAAATAAATACAAAAATCCACCGGTAGAACGGTGGATTTTTTTTATCAAAATGGATATCAACGGTGAATTTTACTTGCTGTGCTTTATATTAAAAAAGATGACTGATTATTTTATTGGTAAGGTAAATCCCTGTAAGGTCATCGCTGCATAGTCAATGTTTACTTTTTGTAACAGAATCTAAAGTGAGTTCGATAAACCGGCGATTGCATGACAAATAAGAAACAGCAATGGCCTTTGGAGAAAAATAATGTTTAAGAATGCTTTTGCAGTCTTACAAAAAATTGGTAAGGCATTGATGCTACCGGTCGCAGTATTACCTGTGGCCGGTTTATTACTTGGGATTGGTGCTTCAAACTTTCCATTTATCCCAGAAATTGTCTCGCAGATTATGGCCGGTAGTGGCGATGCGATCTTTGGTAGTTTGCCTATTATTTTTGCGATCGGTGTGGCATTAGGTTTAAGCGATAACGATGGCGTTGCTGCAATTGCTGCTGTGGTTGGCTTTGTGGTATTGCAGGCGACCATGGGGGTAATGACCGGAGTCGCATCATTACCTGCCGATCAATTTCAAGCTTTATTGGCATCACATAAATCGTTTGAAGCCACTGTTTTTGGGATAAGCCAGCAAGTCTATCCTGCTCTAGTATTTGGATTTAAAACCATTAATACTGGGGTGTTTGGGGGGATTATTATTGGTGGTGTCGCAGCGGCTTTATTCAATAAGTACTACCGAATCGAATTACCAGCGTATTTGGGCTTTTTTGCAGGCAAGCGTTTTGTTCCGATTGTGACCGGGATTGCGGCTATTTTTGTTGGTTTGGTCATGTCTCTAATTTGGCCACCGATTCAAGATGTGTTGAATACCTTCTCGCATTGGGCCGCGGTATCTGATACCCGAACTGCTGCCACGGTGTATGGTTTTGTAGAGCGGATGTTGATTCCATTTGGTCTGCATCATATTTGGAATGTGCCGTTTTTCTTTGAAATGGGCGAATTCACTGATGCCGCAGGTAAAGTGGTGCGTGGTGATATTAATCGTTTCCTTGCCGGCGATCGTACTGCGGGTATTTTGTCTGGCGCATTCTTGTTCAAAATGTTTGGCTTGCCTGCTGCAGCCATTGCAATTTGGCATACTGCAAAACCTGAAAATCGGGTGATGGTGGGCGGGATTATGATTTCAGCCGCGCTGACCTCATTCCTTACTGGGATTACCGAGCCGATTGAATTTGCCTTTATGTTTGTCGCTCCTGTGTTGTATGTCATTCATGCGGTATTAGCGGCGTCGACTCAATTTGTTGCCAATACCTTTGGTATGCATATGGGCTTTACTTTCTCGCAAGGTGGTATCGATTTCTTGTTGTTTAACGTCTTTGGTAAGAACGCGCAAAACTGGTGGTATGTACTGTTCTTTGGGCCAATGTATGCGGCCTTGTATTACTTTACTTTCCGTTATGCCATTCTCAAGTGGAATATGAAAACCCCAGGTCGTGAAGATGTGGCGGTTGATGCGGTTCAACACCAAGCCAGTGGCCAAGGTATGGCGCATGATTTGGTGGTTGCATTTGGTGGTGCTGCGAATATTGAAAGCTTAGATGCATGTATTACACGTTTGCGGATCTCTGTTCGCGATGCGGCTAAAGTCAATCAAGCTTCATTAAAAGCATTGGGTGCCGCTGGGGTCATGCAAGTTGGCAATAATATGCAGGCTATTTTTGGTACCCGTTCAGAAAATCTTAAAACCGATATGACTGAGTATTTGAAGGCTGGCGGAACAGGTGTAGCAGCGCCTGCGGCGGTTGTACCAGCAGTCAGTGTGGCGGCAGGTACGATTCGTAATCCAGCATTATTGGCAGCTTTAGGTGGTCAAGATAATATTAGCGAAACAGCGCCAATTGCAGCTACGCGGATTCGGGTGCAATTAAAGGACGCCAAACAATTTAATGAGGCGGCAGTTTTAGCATCGGGTGTTTCTGCGGTGGCAAAGCTTGATGGCAATGTATTTCATTTGATTGTGGGTGATTCGTCGCAGCTACTTGCATCGACTGTTTAATTTAAAACCAACGTTAAAAAGCCCATCATGTGTTGATGGGCTTTTTTTGTAATCAGTCTGATTTTTTGCTTTGCGCTCATTTTATGTTTTACGCGTTTGCGTGAGGATCATATGCCTATTTTATTGGTCATTACCTGCTGAGCATTGAATGACGATTGATGTTGATTGCATAATTTAGGGTGGAGGTTAAACAAAAAGCAAAATATTGCGTTAATTTGATCTGCGAATAACAGCGCACTTGCATGGCTTTAAGCATGTAGATCATGATTGGCAAATAGCGAGTCGCTTGCTTCTACTCAAGCTGATGGCATCCCCGATTTTTCAGGTATCTAAATGCACTTTTTCAATTTCATCTACCGACTGCATGATTAAAATGACTTCAATACCCAGTAGTTTATTTAAAGCTTATGATATTCGGGGCCAGATTCATTTATTAACCCCTGATTTTGCGTATTGGGTGGGGCGAGCTTGCGGTGCTGTGGCTAGCGAGCAAGGCATTGTAAAAATAGCCCTCGGTTTTGATGGGCGTTTGTCCAGTCCAGCCCTCGCTATGGCGTTGGCAAAAGGATTGGTTGAGGCTGGCATTAGCGTATTAGATCTCGGCTTGTCCTGTACGCCGCTGTTGTATTATGCGGCCCGTCATCAAGCTGCAGGCTCGGGAATTATGATCACGGGTAGTCACAACCCGCCTGATTACAACGGCATTAAAATTATGCTGGCTGGGGTAACAATTGCAGGTGATGCGCTGCAAGCCTTGCGGCAAAGAATGATTGCGCAGCAATTACCACTTCAGGATGGTGGTTCAATCCAAATGCTCGATGTCGTTGCTGATTATGTGGTGGCGCTGGAACAGCAATTGCCGTTGGCAAAACCATTAAAAATAGTGATTGATTGTGGTAATGGTTCACCGGGTGCGTTGGCACCTACTTTGTATCGACAATTGTCGTGCGAAGTGATTGAGCTTTATTGTGAAGTGGATGGACGATTCCCCAATCATCACCCAGACCCTCAAGTCGCAGAAAATCTCCTAGAGTTACAAGCGACCGTACTGGCGGAACACGCCGATGTCGGTTTAGCGTTTGATGGGGATGGCGATCGTTTAGGTGTGGTGACGCGAACCGGAAAAATAATTCCCGGTGACCAATTACTGATGCTATTTGCCACTGCCGAGTTAGCCAAACAGGCTGGTCATGTTCTCTTTGATATCAAATCAAGCCGAGCGGTCGCCCAATGGGTTAGTCAGTTGGGAGGCTCCTCAGAAGCGATACCAACTGGGCATTCGCATATGAAACGCCGCTTGCGCGAAACGGGGGCTGTTGTTGCAGGTGAATTGTCTGGGCACTTTGCATTTGCAGCTTGGCAAGTTGATGATGCTTTGTATGCCGGTGCCAAGTTATTACAACAAATTGCCGCTGGTGTTGATTTAGATGCTGAGCTAGCACGGTTTCCAATTTCTGTGTCATCGCCAGAGCTGCAAGTTCCATTAACGGGCTCTGGCCATGCTTTGGTTGATGAAATTCGTCAGCGAGCTACTTTTCCCAGTGCCAATCAAGTGCTCTGTATTGATGGGTTACGCATTGAATATACCGATGGTTTTGGATTAATTCGCGCATCAAACACCACGCCAGTCTTAACGTTACGCATTGAAGCCGATAACATGCATGCCTTGCAGCGGATTCGGCAAGAACTTGCCAACGCGATTGCACCGCTCCCTTTTCCAGAAATTGAAGAATGATGATGAATGTGAAACTCCCCCCCCAACATCTAATCGCAGCCAATGTGGCGAATGCCTTAGCCGAAGACATCGGTGATTGCGACTGGACAGTCCAATTGATTCCCATCGAACAACAAGGTACTGCACGCATTGTGGTGCGAGAGTCGGCCATCATTTGTGGGCAAGCGTGGTTTAATGAAGTCTTTCATCAAGTCGATGCCAACATTCAAATTGAATGGAAAGTAGCAGAAGGGGAGTATATCGCTGCAGGTCAAATTATTTGTGAGCTACAAGGTAATACTCGTTCATTACTTACCGCAGAGCGTTCGGCACTTAATTTTTTGCAGACACTATCAGCTGTTGCAACAGAAACACATCGCTACGTTGAAGCAGTACAAGGCACCGTCGCTAAAGTTCACGACACCCGCAAAACCATTCCAGGGCTACGTCGTGCACAAAAATATGCCGTGACAGTGGGTGGCGGAGAAAATCAACGCATTGGTTTGTACGATGGCATCTTAATCAAAGAGAATCACATTTTAGCGGCAGGCAATATCGCGAATGCAATTGAGATGGCTCGCACCATTGCACCTGCGCACGTTAGTATTCAAATTGAAGTTGAAAATCTCGCTGAACTTGAGCAAGCAATTACTGCTGGTGCTGTATCTATTCTATTAGACAATATGAGTCTCGAAGAAATGAGCACGGCAGTAGAACTTGCAAAAGGGCGAGCAATATTAGAAGCCTCGGGTGGCGTCGATCTAACTCAAATCCGTGCGATTGCAGAAACCGGAGTTGATCGAATTTCGATAGGAAAACTCACCAAAGATATAAAAGCGATCGATTTATCAATGCGATTGACATAATTAAATTAAAACAGACGCTAAATTAGAAATAAATGAATTTAATGTCCATTCATTTTCAAAGATTATTGAAAATGAATACGAAACTAGATCTTTTTAAATTCAATGACTTAGTGACTTTGTGTGGTTTTCTTTGTAACTAGGTGTTGACGGACTTTAGGTGGGTGGGTATAGTTCGGCCTCTCTGCTGCTGACACAGCAAACGAAACAAGCGGTTTTCCAGCTGGTTTCGGTGTCTAAGCCACTGATCTTTAACAAAATACAGCCGATGAGTGTGAGTGCTTGGTTTGCCAGTCAAACAAGTGCTTACACTCAAGATTTAAAAGAAATCTTGGTTTTTAACCAAGTGTTTCTTTGAGTAATGAGTACTAAGCCAAGTATGTAAATTCAGCTAGATTAAACGAAAGAGTTTGATCCTGGCTCAGATTGAACGCTGGCGGCATGCTTTACACATGCAAGTCGAACGGTAACAGGGTGCTTGCACCGCTGACGAGTGGCGAACGGGTGAGTAATACATCGGAATGTACCCAGTAATGGGGGATAACGCTTCGAAAGGAGTGCTAATACCGCATACGCCCTGAGGGGGAAAGTGGGGGACCGCAAGGCCTCACGTTATTGGAGCAGCCGATGGCTGATTAGCTAGTTGGTAGGGTAAAGGCCTACCAAGGCAACGATCAGTAGCGGGTCTTAGAGGACGATCCGCCACACTGGAACTGAGACACGGTCCAGACTCCTACGGGAGGCAGCAGTGGGGAATCTTGGACAATGGGCGAAAGCCTGATCCAGCAATGCCGCGTGCGTGAAGAAGGCCTTCGGGTTGTAAAGCGCTTTTGTCGGGGAGGAAATCCTAGTGGTTAATAACTGCTGGGGATGACAGTACCCGAAGAATAAGGACCGGCTAACTACGTGCCAGCAGCCGCGGTAATACGTAGGGTCCAAGCGTTAATCGGAATTACTGGGCGTAAAGCGTCCGCAGGTGGCTTGATAAGATAGACGTGAAATCCCTGGGCTCAACCTAGGAATTGCGTTTATGACTGTCTCGCTAGAGTATGGGAGAGGGGGGTGGAATTCCACGTGTAGCAGTGAAATGCGTAGAGATGTGGAGGAACACCGATGGCGAAGGCAACCCCCTGGCCTAATACTGACACTCATGGACGAAAGCGTGGGGAGCAAACAGGATTAGATACCCTGGTAGTCCACGCCCTAAACGATGTCTACTAGTTGTTGGGCTTTTCGGAGCTTAGTAACGCAGCTAACGCGTGAAGTAGACCGCCTGGGGAGTACGGTCGCAAGACTAAAACTCAAAGGAATTGACGGGGGCCCGCACAAGCGGTGGATGATGTGGATTAATTCGATGCAACGCGAAAAACCTTACCTGGTCTTGACATGTACGGAATCCTTTAGAGATAGAGGAGTGCCTTCGGGAACCGTAACACAGGTGCTGCATGGCTGTCGTCAGCTCGTGTCGTGAGATGTTGGGTTAAGTCCCGCAACGAGCGCAACCCTTGCCATTAGTTGCTAACATTTAGTTGAGCACTTTAATGGGACTGCCGGTGACAAACCGGAGGAAGGTGGGGATGACGTCAAGTCCTCATGGCCCTTATGACCAGGGCTTCACACGTCATACAATGGTCGGTACAGAGGGTCGCCAACCCGCGAGGGGGAGCTAATCTCACAAAACCGATCGTAGTCCGGATTGCACTCTGCAACTCGAGTGCATGAAGTCGGAATCGCTAGTAATCGCGGATCAGCATGTCGCGGTGAATACGTTCCCGGGCCTTGTACACACCGCCCGTCACACCATGGGAGTGGGTTTTACCAGAAGTAGCTAGGATAACCTTCGGGAGTCCGGTTACCACGGTAGGATTCATGACTGGGGTGAAGTCGTAACAAGGTAGCCGTAGGGGAACCTGCGGCTGGATCACCTCCTTTCAAGAGAAAGATTGGTAGATTAAGTACTCACACTCATCGGCTGTAGATTTGAAAGAAACGATATGGGTCAGTAGCTCAGTTGGTTAGAGCACCGTGTTGATAACGCGGGGGTCATAGGTTCGATTCCTATCTGACCCACCAGTATCACGGGGGTTTAGCTCATCTGGTAGAGCACCTGCTTTGCAAGCAGGGGGTGAACGGTTCGAGTCCGTTAACCTCCACCATTATCTGCTGTAGAAAATAGAATTCTATGTATTGCACGTTGTTATGTGCAGTGTATTTTATTCTGGTTTCTAAAATTAGAATGATTAGTCATTTAATGATTAATTAAATATCGCTCTTTAACAAAATAGAAGAAGTAATTAATTCCAATAAACATTGTAATGGAATTAGATTTGAGAATAACTGCTTGCAGTTGTTGTTGAGTTTAGTTTCAAAGTAAAAATATTGGGTTGATTGTATCTGTTCAGTTGTGCTGGTCTCATGCCAGTGTAACTGAACCGCAAGTGAAATGAGAACTCACTTGCAAGTCGCAAATACGATTTCAGTAATCTGAGATACGTTTTACGTGTTTGAGGTTATAGGATCAAGCGAATAAGTGCATCTGGTGGATGCCTTGGCGATGATAGGCGACGAAGGACGTGATAGCCTGCGATAAGCGTGGGGGAGCTGGCAAAGTGCTTTGATCCCACGATTTCCGAATGGGGAAACCCGGCCCTTTTGGGTCATCCTAGACTGAATACATAGGTCTAGCGAAGCGAACCCGGTGAACTGAAACATCTAAGTAACCGGAGGAAAAGAAATCAACCGAGATTCCCAAAGTAGTGGCGAGCGAAATGGGAAGAGCCTGTACGTGATAGCAGTAGACTTAATAGAATGGAATGGAAAGTCCAACCATAGTGGGTGATAGTCCCGTATATGAAAAGTCAATTGTGGTACTAAGCGTACGAGAAGTAGGGCGGGACACGAGAAATCCTGTTTGAAGATGGGGGGACCATCCTCCAAGGCTAAATACTCATCATCGACCGATAGTGAACCAGTACCGTGAGGGAAAGGCGAAAAGAACCCCGGGAGGGGAGTGAAATAGAACCTGAAACCGGATGCATACAAACAGTGGGAGCCCTTGAAAAATGGGGTGACTGCGTACCTTTTGTATAATGGGTCAGCGACTTACGTTCAGTAGCGAGCTTAACCGAATAGGGGAGGCGTAGGGAAACCGAGTCCGAATAGGGCGCATAGTTGCTGGGCGTAGACCCGAAACCAAGTGATCTATCCATGGCCAGGATGAAGGTGCGGTAACACGCACTGGAGGTCCGAACCCACTAACGTTGCAAAGTTAGGGGATGAGCTGTGGATAGGGGTGAAAGGCTAAACAAACTTGGAAATAGCTGGTTCTCCTCGAAAACTATTTAGGTAGTGCCTCATGTATCACTGACGGGGGTAAAGCACTGTTATGGCTAGGGGGTCATCGCGACTTACCAAACCATGGCAAACTCTGAATACCGTCAAGTGCGAGCATGGGAGACAGACCTGGGGTGCTAACGTCCTGGGTCAAGAGGGAAACAACCCAGACCGCCGTCTAAGGTCCCAAATGATCAATTAAGTGGAAAACGAGGTGGGAAGGCACAGACAGCCAGGATGTTGGCTTAGAAGCAGCCATCATTTAAAGAAAGCGTAATAGCTCACTGGTCGAGTCGTCCTGCGCGGAAGATGTAACGGGGCTCAAATTGATAACCGAAGACGCGGATATGACCATTTATGGCATATGGTAGAGGAGCGTTCTGTAAGCCTGTGAAGGTGTCTTGAGAAGGATGCTGGAGGTATCAGAAGTGCGAATGCTGACATGAGTAGCGATAAAGGGAGTGAAAAGCTCCCTCACCGAAAACCCAAGGTTTCCTGCGCAACGTTCATCGGCGCAGGGTGAGTCGGCCCCTAAGGCGAGGCAGAAATGCGTAGTCGATGGGAAACAGGTTAATATTCCTGTACTTGATATAAGTGCGATGTGGGGACGGAGAAGGTTAGGTTAGCCAACTGTTGGAATAGTTGGTTTAAGTGTGTAGGCGGGTGTCTTAGGCAAATCCGGGACGCTGTTAACGCTGAGGCATGATGACGATTCACTTAGGTGATGAAGTAACTGATACCCTGCTTCCAAGAAAAGCCACTAAGCTTCAGCTTATATTGAACCGTACCGCAAACCGACACAGGTGGGTAGGAAGAGTATTCTAAGGTGCTTGAGAGAACTCGGGAGAAGGAACTCGGCAAATTAACACCGTAACTTCGGGAGAAGGTGTGCCTTATAGGTGAAGAACCTTGCGTTTGGAGCTATATAAGGCCGCAGAGAAATGGGGGCTGCGACTGTTTATCAAAAACACAGCACTCTGCCAACACGAAAGTGGATGTATAGGGTGTGACGCCTGCCCGGTGCTGGAAGGTTAATTGATGGGGTGCAAGCTCTTGATCGAAGCCCCAGTAAACGGCGGCCGTAACTATAACGGTCCTAAGGTAGCGAAATTCCTTGTCGGGTAAGTTCCGACCCGCACGAATGGCGTAACGATGGCCCTACTGTCTCCTCCCGAGACTCAGCGAAGTTGAAGTGTTTGTGAAGATGCAATCTCCCCGCTGCTAGACGGAAAGACCCCGTGAACCTTTACTGTAGCTTTGCATTGGACTTTGAAGTGGTTTGTGTAGGATAGGTGGGAGGCTTTGAAGCAGAGACGCTAGTTTCTGTGGAGCCGTCCTTGAAATACCACCCTGACCCCTTTGAGGTTCTAACCTTGGTCCGTTATCCGGATCGGGGACCGTGCATGGTAGGCAGTTTGACTGGGGCGGTCTCCTCCCAAATTGTAACGGAGGAGCTCGAAGGTCGCCTAGGTACGGTCGGACATCGTACTGATAGTGTAATGGCAAAAGGCGGCTTAACTGCGAGACCGACAAGTCGAGCAGGTGCGAAAGCAGGACATAGTGATCCGGTGGTTCTGTATGGAAGGGCCATCGCTCAACGGATAAAAGGTACTCCGGGGATAACAGGCTGATTCCGCCCAAGAGTTCACATCGACGGCGGAGTTTGGCACCTCGATGTCGGCTCATCACATCCTGGGGCTGTAGCCGGTCCCAAGGGTATGGCTGTTCGCCATTTAAAGTGGTACGTGAGCTGGGTTCAAAACGTCGTGAGACAGTTTGGTCCCTATCTGCAGTGGGCGTTGGAAATTTGAGAGGGGCTGCTCCTAGTACGAGAGGACCGGAGTGGACTGACCTCTGGTGTACCGGTTGTCACGCCAGTGGCATTGCCGGGTAGCTAAGTCGGGAAGAGATAAGCGCTGAAAGCATCTAAGCGCGAAACTTGCCTCAAGATGAGATTTCCCTAGGGTTTTAAATCCTCTAAAGAGTCGTTCGAGACCAGGACGTTGATAGGTTGGGTGTGGAAGCGCAGTAATGCGTTAAGCTAACCAATACTAATTGCTCGTGAGGCTTGATCCTATAACCTGAAGCGCGTAGTGCGACGATGGATATAATTGACCCAAAGTAGGACGGTGTGAAAGCGCTGAACTACAAAAAATACTTAAATGGTGTTGATTGGTGTGTAGTATAATTACTTCTTCTATTGATTTTACGAGTTAGCGTTGTAGGTTGCGGTCTGAAAAGATAGCGGCTGAATGCGATAACTCTCGTGTAGCTCGAAAGAGTTGCACCAGACAGTTTAATGTCTGGCGACCATAGCGAGGTGGTCCCACTCCTTCCCATCCCGAACAGGACAGTGAAACACCTCAGCGCCGATGATAGTGCGGATTGCCCGTGTGAAAGTAGGTCATTGCCAGACTTCCCTATAGAGAAGCCCGATTCGAAAGAGTCGGGCTTTTTGCTGCGCGTCGTTTCTGGGTTTGATCTTTGGCCTATTCTTCGATGGCGTACAGGCGCGCAATACGTTGCAAGGCTTCTGCGCCACCGGATGCCCGCCCGCAGCATGCAGTTCAAAGAATTTACGTCGAGCGTGTGCCCAGCAGCCGATTTCTCGCACGCCATTGGCGAACAAAGCTTTGTAGCCACTGTAATCATCAACCATTAGCGTGCCGCGCCAATGCTGCAAATAATGGGCGGCGTGTTGCCCACTACGGCTGATTTGATAGTCAAACACCACCATCGGTGGGCTGCCGCTCAAATCATTGCTGCGATACGCCCATAAATACGCGCGTTTGGTTTTACCTTTGCCCGGATCCAGCTGCTGCACCGGCGTTTCATCGGCATGCAGGCTGGTTTGCTGGCGCAGTTTCTCGCTCAGTCGATCCGCTAGCGGTTGCAGCGCTACGCCAATTCGGCCGATCCATTCACTCAAGGTGCTGCGCGCCAGAATAACTTGTTGGCGCGCAGCAATAAGCCAGGCGTCGCCATCCCGCCATCAATGACGGCAGCGGGAACCGGTGCTGCGATAATGGTTTCGCACTGCCGGCAGGCATATTGCGGGCGAATATGGCGCACCACAAAGAAACGTACCGGTTCGATGTCTAGCTGTTCGCTAACGTCTTCACCAATCTTGACGGGCTTCGATTGGCATTGCCCACAGGTGCATTGATCAGGTTCGTGCCGAACCTCGACGCGTTCCAGATGTTCGGGGAGTGGCTGACGACCCACACGTGACCGTGGTTTGAGACGGGAAACGTGCGAATCTTCGCTGACTAGCGCTTCATCTAGCTCTGCGGCAATCACCGCCAAATCCTGTTCGGCATCGTCTTCAAACAATTGTTTTTGCTCGATCGTGAGCGCTTCGCTTTTAACGCCGAATTTGATGCGCTTTAAATGCGCCAGCTCCAGAATAAGCTTCTGGTTCTTCAATTCTAGTGTTTGAATTTCAGCCTGCAGTTGCGCGACCAATGCCTGAGCTTCCACCCGAGAGGCGGATTGGTAGCAACCGTAGGAAGGCATGCCACGAGTGTCATGACGCTATTTTACTGGGGTTGAGCGATAGCACAGCTAGACTTGCCAATGACTCGGTGGCGTAGCGCACAGTCGTTGCCAATCAACACTATTAATCAGCCAGAGCCATTGCGCCTTTGGCATCGTAAAGGTCGTTTCACCCAACGTCGGCTAATGGCGCCCTGTGTGTAAGCGGCGTTGGCACAACCAAACGCCATTGCCATCCCAGATCAATAGCTTCAGGCGCGAATAACTTCGATTAGTAAATCCATAGGCGGTACCATCGCAAGGAGAACTGCCAAGGGTTTGCTGCACGAGTAAGGAGAGTCGTTCGATGCTCCAGTGCATATCAACGGGTGTGACCAACAAAAAGATTTGTTCAGGCTGAATCAGAGCGAGACAGGCTTGCGCCTGATCGGCTGGCCATTTAATGCTTAAATCGCGTTGACCTTGACGATAGTGCAAACGAATTGGTGCGGAGCTTGGCGCAGGCTGATCTGCGATTTGAATGGGCATAAAGGATAATGCAGGCGAAGTAGGTGATGCGTTAAGGGAGGTTGTTAACATCGAAGGCTTTGGGACTGCACTGCGGCGTGCATCGGCCGCGACAGAGACACCTGGTTGCTGACACGCAGCAAGTACGGCGTCCTTGAACTGAATGCTGTGTTTGCGACGACCCTGTGAGTCGTCGCTTGAAGAGGGGTAAAGCGTCCATGTGTCCACCTAAGTTTATCGTGGACACGATCATCTCAAGGAGTGATGAGACTCTTCAACGTGGGGCCATTGGAGGCTTTATTGTCGGTGAGCAAAGTTCGCAAAACATTTACCCCTGAATTCAAAATAGAAGCCGCTAATTTGGTTCTCCAGCATGGTTATTCAATCACTCAGACTTGTCAGCCGTTGAGGATTGTTCTTTAACCATTCGCAGCCCCATCGAGCGTCGTCTAGATGGCTTCACCACTTTTTTCGAGCGATTCGCGAACGATTTCTGCGTTCAGTCGTTCCTCGGCAAGCATTTTTTTGAGGTGGCGGTTTTTATCTTCGAGTTCTTTGAGGCTTGCCGCGTCCATGCGGCCAAATTTCGCATGCGATTTGTAAAAGGTTGCTGAACTAAAGCGATGCTCGCGGCACAGCTTTGCCACTGGGGGCAGCCGCCTTTGGATTACTTAAGAAAAACGATAATTTCTCTTAGATTTAAAGGAAAAACGGCGAAATAAGCATTTGGCGCTATGTATATCCGTAATCAAGGCTTGGCATCGCTCTGTTTTTTTACGCGGCAGCAGAATTAATGTTGAAATTAGATCGTATGTAATTCAACAACTTAGCACCTTTGTGTGGTTTTCTTTGCAACTAGGTGTTGACGGACTTTAGGTGGGTGGGTATAGTTCGGCCTCTCTGCTGCTGACACAGCAAACGAAACAAGCGGTTTTCCAGCTGGTTTCGGTGTCTAAGCCACTGATCTTTAACAAAATACAGCCGATGAGTGTGAGTGCTTGGTTTGCCAGTCAAACAAGTGCTTACACTCAAGATTTAAAAGAAATCTTGGTTTTTAACCAAGTGTTTCTTTGAGTAATGAGTACTAAGCCAAGTATGTAAATTCAGCTAGATTAAACGAAAGAGTTTGATCCTGGCTCAGATTGAACGCTGGCGGCATGCTTTACACATGCAAGTCGAACGGTAACAGGGTGCTTGCACCGCTGACGAGTGGCGAACGGGTGAGTAATACATCGGAATGTACCCAGTAATGGGGGATAACGCTTCGAAAGGAGTGCTAATACCGCATACGCCCTGAGGGGGAAAGTGGGGGACCGCAAGGCCTCACGTTATTGGAGCAGCCGATGGCTGATTAGCTAGTTGGTAGGGTAAAGGCCTACCAAGGCAACGATCAGTAGCGGGTCTTAGAGGACGATCCGCCACACTGGAACTGAGACACGGTCCAGACTCCTACGGGAGGCAGCAGTGGGGAATCTTGGACAATGGGCGAAAGCCTGATCCAGCAATGCCGCGTGCGTGAAGAAGGCCTTCGGGTTGTAAAGCGCTTTTGTCGGGGAGGAAATCCTAGTGGTTAATAACTGCTGGGGATGACAGTACCCGAAGAATAAGGACCGGCTAACTACGTGCCAGCAGCCGCGGTAATACGTAGGGTCCAAGCGTTAATCGGAATTACTGGGCGTAAAGCGTCCGCAGGTGGCTTGATAAGATAGACGTGAAATCCCTGGGCTCAACCTAGGAATTGCGTTTATGACTGTCTCGCTAGAGTATGGGAGAGGGGGGTGGAATTCCACGTGTAGCAGTGAAATGCGTAGAGATGTGGAGGAACACCGATGGCGAAGGCAACCCCCTGGCCTAATACTGACACTCATGGACGAAAGCGTGGGGAGCAAACAGGATTAGATACCCTGGTAGTCCACGCCCTAAACGATGTCTACTAGTTGTTGGGCTTTTCGGAGCTTAGTAACGCAGCTAACGCGTGAAGTAGACCGCCTGGGGAGTACGGTCGCAAGACTAAAACTCAAAGGAATTGACGGGGGCCCGCACAAGCGGTGGATGATGTGGATTAATTCGATGCAACGCGAAAAACCTTACCTGGTCTTGACATGTACGGAATCCTTTAGAGATAGAGGAGTGCCTTCGGGAACCGTAACACAGGTGCTGCATGGCTGTCGTCAGCTCGTGTCGTGAGATGTTGGGTTAAGTCCCGCAACGAGCGCAACCCTTGCCATTAGTTGCTAACATTTAGTTGAGCACTTTAATGGGACTGCCGGTGACAAACCGGAGGAAGGTGGGGATGACGTCAAGTCCTCATGGCCCTTATGACCAGGGCTTCACACGTCATACAATGGTCGGTACAGAGGGTCGCCAACCCGCGAGGGGGAGCTAATCTCACAAAACCGATCGTAGTCCGGATTGCACTCTGCAACTCGAGTGCATGAAGTCGGAATCGCTAGTAATCGCGGATCAGCATGTCGCGGTGAATACGTTCCCGGGCCTTGTACACACCGCCCGTCACACCATGGGAGTGGGTTTTACCAGAAGTAGCTAGGATAACCTTCGGGAGTCCGGTTACCACGGTAGGATTCATGACTGGGGTGAAGTCGTAACAAGGTAGCCGTAGGGGAACCTGCGGCTGGATCACCTCCTTTCAAGAGAAAGATTGGTAGATTAAGTACTCACACTCATCGGCTGTAGATTTGAAAGAAACGATATGGGTCAGTAGCTCAGTTGGTTAGAGCACCGTGTTGATAACGCGGGGGTCATAGGTTCGATTCCTATCTGACCCACCAGTATCACGGGGGTTTAGCTCATCTGGTAGAGCACCTGCTTTGCAAGCAGGGGGTGAACGGTTCGAGTCCGTTAACCTCCACCATTATCTGCTGTAGAAAATAGAATTCTATGTATTGCACGTTGTTATGTGCAGTGTATTTTATTCTGGTTTCTAAAATTAGAATGATTAGTCATTTAATGATTAATTAAATATCGCTCTTTAACAAAATAGAAGAAGTAATTAATTCCAATAAACATTGTAATGGAATTAGATTTGAGAATAACTGCTTGCAGTTGTTGTTGAGTTTAGTTTCAAAGTAAAAATATTGGGTTGATTGTATCTGTTCAGTTGTGCTGGTCTCATGCCAGTGTAACTGAACCGCAAGTGAAATGAGAACTCACTTGCAAGTCGCAAATACGATTTCAGTAATCTGAGATACGTTTTACGTGTTTGAGGTTATAGGATCAAGCGAATAAGTGCATCTGGTGGATGCCTTGGCGATGATAGGCGACGAAGGACGTGATAGCCTGCGATAAGCGTGGGGGAGCTGGCAAAGTGCTTTGATCCCACGATTTCCGAATGGGGAAACCCGGCCCTTTTGGGTCATCCTAGACTGAATACATAGGTCTAGCGAAGCGAACCCGGTGAACTGAAACATCTAAGTAACCGGAGGAAAAGAAATCAACCGAGATTCCCAAAGTAGTGGCGAGCGAAATGGGAAGAGCCTGTACGTGATAGCAGTAGACTTAATAGAATGGAATGGAAAGTCCAACCATAGTGGGTGATAGTCCCGTATATGAAAAGTCAATTGTGGTACTAAGCGTACGAGAAGTAGGGCGGGACACGAGAAATCCTGTTTGAAGATGGGGGGACCATCCTCCAAGGCTAAATACTCATCATCGACCGATAGTGAACCAGTACCGTGAGGGAAAGGCGAAAAGAACCCCGGGAGGGGAGTGAAATAGAACCTGAAACCGGATGCATACAAACAGTGGGAGCCCTTGAAAAATGGGGTGACTGCGTACCTTTTGTATAATGGGTCAGCGACTTACGTTCAGTAGCGAGCTTAACCGAATAGGGGAGGCGTAGGGAAACCGAGTCCGAATAGGGCGCATAGTTGCTGGGCGTAGACCCGAAACCAAGTGATCTATCCATGGCCAGGATGAAGGTGCGGTAACACGCACTGGAGGTCCGAACCCACTAACGTTGCAAAGTTAGGGGATGAGCTGTGGATAGGGGTGAAAGGCTAAACAAACTTGGAAATAGCTGGTTCTCCTCGAAAACTATTTAGGTAGTGCCTCATGTATCACTGACGGGGGTAAAGCACTGTTATGGCTAGGGGGTCATCGCGACTTACCAAACCATGGCAAACTCTGAATACCGTCAAGTGCGAGCATGGGAGACAGACCTGGGGTGCTAACGTCCTGGGTCAAGAGGGAAACAACCCAGACCGCCGTCTAAGGTCCCAAATGATCAATTAAGTGGAAAACGAGGTGGGAAGGCACAGACAGCCAGGATGTTGGCTTAGAAGCAGCCATCATTTAAAGAAAGCGTAATAGCTCACTGGTCGAGTCGTCCTGCGCGGAAGATGTAACGGGGCTCAAATTGATAACCGAAGACGCGGATATGACCATTTATGGCATATGGTAGAGGAGCGTTCTGTAAGCCTGTGAAGGTGTCTTGAGAAGGATGCTGGAGGTATCAGAAGTGCGAATGCTGACATGAGTAGCGATAAAGGGAGTGAAAAGCTCCCTCACCGAAAACCCAAGGTTTCCTGCGCAACGTTCATCGGCGCAGGGTGAGTCGGCCCCTAAGGCGAGGCAGAAATGCGTAGTCGATGGGAAACAGGTTAATATTCCTGTACTTGATATAAGTGCGATGTGGGGACGGAGAAGGTTAGGTTAGCCAACTGTTGGAATAGTTGGTTTAAGTGTGTAGGCGGGTGTCTTAGGCAAATCCGGGACGCTGTTAACGCTGAGGCATGATGACGATTCACTTAGGTGATGAAGTAACTGATACCCTGCTTCCAAGAAAAGCCACTAAGCTTCAGCTTATATTGAACCGTACCGCAAACCGACACAGGTGGGTAGGAAGAGTATTCTAAGGTGCTTGAGAGAACTCGGGAGAAGGAACTCGGCAAATTAACACCGTAACTTCGGGAGAAGGTGTGCCTTATAGGTGAAGAACCTTGCGTTTGGAGCTATATAAGGCCGCAGAGAAATGGGGGCTGCGACTGTTTATCAAAAACACAGCACTCTGCCAACACGAAAGTGGATGTATAGGGTGTGACGCCTGCCCGGTGCTGGAAGGTTAATTGATGGGGTGCAAGCTCTTGATCGAAGCCCCAGTAAACGGCGGCCGTAACTATAACGGTCCTAAGGTAGCGAAATTCCTTGTCGGGTAAGTTCCGACCCGCACGAATGGCGTAACGATGGCCCTACTGTCTCCTCCCGAGACTCAGCGAAGTTGAAGTGTTTGTGAAGATGCAATCTCCCCGCTGCTAGACGGAAAGACCCCGTGAACCTTTACTGTAGCTTTGCATTGGACTTTGAAGTGGTTTGTGTAGGATAGGTGGGAGGCTTTGAAGCAGAGACGCTAGTTTCTGTGGAGCCGTCCTTGAAATACCACCCTGACCCCTTTGAGGTTCTAACCTTGGTCCGTTATCCGGATCGGGGACCGTGCATGGTAGGCAGTTTGACTGGGGCGGTCTCCTCCCAAATTGTAACGGAGGAGCTCGAAGGTCGCCTAGGTACGGTCGGACATCGTACTGATAGTGTAATGGCAAAAGGCGGCTTAACTGCGAGACCGACAAGTCGAGCAGGTGCGAAAGCAGGACATAGTGATCCGGTGGTTCTGTATGGAAGGGCCATCGCTCAACGGATAAAAGGTACTCCGGGGATAACAGGCTGATTCCGCCCAAGAGTTCACATCGACGGCGGAGTTTGGCACCTCGATGTCGGCTCATCACATCCTGGGGCTGTAGCCGGTCCCAAGGGTATGGCTGTTCGCCATTTAAAGTGGTACGTGAGCTGGGTTCAAAACGTCGTGAGACAGTTTGGTCCCTATCTGCAGTGGGCGTTGGAAATTTGAGAGGGGCTGCTCCTAGTACGAGAGGACCGGAGTGGACTGACCTCTGGTGTACCGGTTGTCACGCCAGTGGCATTGCCGGGTAGCTAAGTCGGGAAGAGATAAGCGCTGAAAGCATCTAAGCGCGAAACTTGCCTCAAGATGAGATTTCCCTAGGGTTTTAAATCCTCTAAAGAGTCGTTCGAGACCAGGACGTTGATAGGTTGGGTGTGGAAGCGCAGTAATGCGTTAAGCTAACCAATACTAATTGCTCGTGAGGCTTGATCCTATAACCTGAAGCGCGTAGTGCGACGATGGATATAATTGACCCAAAGTAGGACGGTGTGAAAGCGCTGAACTACAAAAAATACTTAAATGGTGTTGATTGGTGTGTAGTATAATTACTTCTTCTATTGATTTTACGAGTTAGCGTTGTAGGTTGCGGTCTGAAAAGATAGCGGCTGAATGCGATAACTCTCGTGTAGCTCGAAAGAGTTGCACCAGACAGTTTAATGTCTGGCGACCATAGCGAGGTGGTCCCACTCCTTCCCATCCCGAACAGGACAGTGAAACACCTCAGCGCCGATGATAGTGCGGATTGCCCGTGTGAAAGTAGGTCATTGCCAGACTTCCCTATAGAGAAGCCCGATTCGAAAGAGTCGGGCTTTTTGCTGCGCGTCGTTTCTGGGTTTGAGACGTATATGCAACGTATATTTCTAACTTAGTACTTTGTTGCGCCGCAATAATTTAAATTGGCTAGAATGAATTAATTACTTCATTTTGGACTCATTATGAATATTGCTGTTTCTCCTTTATCGAGCGTTGATATTTTACGTGCGGCAGCAATTGCTCAGGCATTGCTTGATGGTTTTAATCATCACTATGCGCTGTTTCGTGAAGCCAGTTGTATGGCCAAAATTAATTTTGAGGCGGGTGATGTAATCGCACAAAGAAATAGTGTGCGCAATCGAATTACTTTTTATGATGCGCGTGTACTGGAGAGTGTTTCACGCTTGAAGCAAGAATTTGCCGCTGAAGATTTGCCGGATTTGATGTGGTCTGCGGTAAAACAGCAATATATTGCTTTGTTGCTTAATCATCAACAGATTGAACTTGCGGAAACATTTTTTAATTCTGTATGTTGCCGTATTTTACACCGCACATATTTTCATAATGATTTTATTTTTTATCGCCCAGCGGTTTCAACTGAGTATATTGAAGAGTCAGAGGCGACTTATCGTAGTTATTATGTGAATGATTTAGGATTAGTGCCTACATTCAAAAAGATACTGTTAGATTTTTCTTGGAATCTATCATTTGTCGATTTAAATCGTGATGTAATGCGTATTTTATCGACATTACGCCATCATTTAGCAAAGAAGCTATCCCCAGAGTTTAATTCACATATTGAAGTTTTAGCATCCCCATTCTATCGAAGCAAAGCGGCATATATTATCGGTAAAGCCACGCATGGTGAGTTAGAAATCCCATTTGCGATTCCTTTGTACCGAAATCAAGATAGTCAGCTTTATATTGATGCTGCTCTGTTTGAGATGGTGCATATTCGCCAATTGTTTTCGTTATCGCGGGCTTATTTCTTGGTTGATATGGAAGTGCCATCGGCCTACGTGCAATATTTGCATGATTTAATTCCGGGCAAATCGCGTGCTGAGTTGTACACCATGCTGGGATTGGGCAAGCAAGGTAAAACCATGTTTTATCGCGAATTAATCCATCATTTACGCCACTCTTCGGATCCATTTGTGAGTGCGCCAGGAACAAAAGGGATGGTGATGATTGTCTTTACCTTACCATCCTTTCCTTTTGTATTTAAAATTATTAAAGACGTATTTACGCCGCCAAAAGAAGTGGATCGGGCCACGGTGCGAATGAAATATCTATTGGTTAAGCAGCATGACCGTGTTGGCCGTATGGCGGATTCGCTAGAGTTTTCTGATGTTGCGTTGCCGCGTTCGCGTTTTGATCCGGAGCTGCTGGCTGAAATGCGTTTATTAGCACCATCGATCGTAGAAGAAGACGGAGATTCAGTGGTGTTTCGGCATATGTATATTGAGTGCCGAATGAAACCGCTTAATTTATATATTGAGCATCGCAAAGATCAAGAGGTTGAAGCCGTTATTCGCGATTATGGTAATGCCTTGCGTGAGTTGGCTATTGCCAATATTTTCCCGGGGGATATGTTATTTAAGAATTTCGGTGTAACTCGCGCCGGGCGTGTGGTGTTTTATGATTATGATGAAATCGAATACATGACGGATTGCGATTTTCGGCGAATTCCACCGCCACCAACGCCAGAGTTTGAAATGAGTGGTGAAACTTGGTTTAGCGGTAATAAAAATGAGGTGTATCCAGAAGAGTTTGGTAGTTTCTTATTGGCGCGACCGGATGTGAAGCAGGCATTTAACAAATATCATGCTGATCTATTAGCGCCCAAGTTTTGGCAAGATACCAAAATGCGAATTAAAAATGGCATTGTGGAGGACTTTTTCCCTTACCCACAAGCATTACGTTTTTCGCAGGATGAATAAAATCTACTTGGTATTTCAGCCTCTTCTTTGAAGAGGCTTTTTTTATTTATATTTTTAGTTTCGATGATATACAGCAAGATTGATTCGGCTGATAATTCGGGCACGATTTGTTTTTGTTCTGAGGTTTATATGACGAGTGCTGCGGATTTATTGCCTTATCAACGCCTTCATTTGAAGTCGTTTACTTATTCTGCTTTGGATGCCGGTCCAAGCTTAATCGTACTTGGAGCGGTGCATGGCAATGAAGATTGCGGTACTAAAGCAATCGCTCGCGTGATGGCTGAGCTCGATTCTGGCGCTTTGCATTTGCTGCGTGGTCGAATTACGTTTGTACCCATTACCAACCCGCTGGCATTTGAAAAACAGCAGCGCAATGGCGATCGAAATTTGAATCGTAATTTGCGGATAACAGATGAGCCATTAGATTTTGAAGATCGCATCGCCAATGCCCTTTGCCCATTGCTCGCCGATCATGATGTTTTGCTCGATTTGCATTCAACAAACAATCCTGGTGAAGCATTTATAATGCTCGGGCCTGAAAATAATCAGGGTGATTTGCAACCATTTTCCCATGCTGAGCAAGAAGAAGCATTAGCAGTTCGCTTGGGGCCGCATCGGATTGTTGAAGGCTGGTTGTGTACTTATGCCGAAGGGGTTAAGCATCGATTGGCGTATACGCCGCAATGCGAGCGCTCGCATTTACTCAATACCGATCCGAGCTATGGTGTCGGTACTACCGAATATATGCGTGCCCATGGTGGTTATTCACTAACTTTAGAATGTGGTCAACATACTGATATCAGCTCACCTGAAGTGGCCTATCAGGGGATTCGCAATACCATTGCGCATTTGCAATTAGCGGATTTACCTGCCGCGCCAGTGCAAACAGATATTGAATTTTTAAAAATTAGTCGTGTGATCGATCGTCATCATGCCGATGATGTTTTTGTGAAAACCTGGGCTAGTTTTGATCCGGTTCAGGCCGGTGAAGTGATTGGGCTGCGCCATGATGGCCAGCAGGAACTCGCGCCGTGCGACGGTTTTGTGTTGTTCCCCAATCCGAGTGCCGTTCCGGGTAATGAATGGTTTTATTTTGCCCAGTTAAGTGAGCGTCAACTGAGCGCCTTGAGAAATTAAATCGGAGTATCTGCTGCTAGACCATAATTTATATGGTCTAGCACTTAATACTAAGGATGAATTAACGGACTTACTGCTTTTGGCTTCGCGGCTAAAATCGCTTCATGTACGGCGTCATCTTGTAAACCATGCCAAAACACATGTGCAGCAACGGCATGGCTATGATCATTGATTTGTTGCCATGCGCGAACGGCGTCACTGGCAAATTCAAATAGAATAATTGATTTATGGGCCTCAATGGCCTGTGCCTCAATATTCATCCCAATATCGCTTAAATAATCGAGCAGCGCATTGCGAGACTTTGTGGTGCGTTCATCGGTGGTATCGTAAGTTAAAAAAATCACTGCTTGTGCCATATCGGTGGTGGCTAAGCGAATAAAATCCACTCGCGATAAAATATTGACTTTGCCTTTGGTTTGAATCGCTTGCATGATGTGCTCCTGATCAATTTATCCGTTTTTCTGCTGTGTGCAGGGCTGAGTGTGTCGCTGATTTTACGATTAAAGCCCTCAAGTTATCCTTGAGTGGGTTTGTGGATAAGTATGTGATTAAGTTGTTAGTTTCTCGGTTTAAATTAGTATAGTTATTATATTTAACTATGTATTTGCATATATGTTACGTATTTGTTGATGCTTGATGATATACCTGCTAGTTATGGCTTTTTATTGGTTTGTGTATAAAATTGTGGATAAGCTGTTATTTTGCTGTTGATTCATTGTTTGAGTGCTGAGCGAGTCGTTGGGATTCTTTATAAATTTTTTTCATGGCATACATTTGTTGATCGGCTTTTTCGATCAGCTCAATGGCTGAAATGTAGTGTTCTGGCCCAGTTGCAGCACAGCCAATGCTAAGTGAAACGCAGTCTTCTGATTTATACATTTCTTCAAACAATCGGCGTAAATAAACCGCTTCGGCTTCAACTTTATTGCAGCGGCTCATCAAGACACAAAACTCATCCCCACCATAACGAAAACAATAATCATCGCTACGAGAAATCTGCTTAATCGATTGGGCAACGTAGCGTAAAACTTGATCGCCTTTGGTGTGGCCTTGTACATCGTTAATTTGTTTGAAGTCATTCACATCGATATACACCACGGCGACCGATTCAGCGCGTCGTTCCGCGGCGCGTAGCATTCGGGTCAGCGTTTCATGCAGATCACGGACATTGAGCAGGCCAGTCAAGGGATCGGTGCGGATCATTTCCTCAAGCTGTTGGGTGCGCTCTCGTACTTTATCCTCGAGCGAACGCGCGTAGTCTTCTGATTTATTTTTTGCGCTTTCGATTTCGGTGAGCAAGCTGCGGATATAGGTTTCAAACACCAAGGTGATGTCAAACATAAATAGCTTTTCAAGCGCCAAGCCAATGTTATTGCGCTCGGCTTCATGCTCAATCGGTGCGCTAAAAATAAGCTCGAGCAAGAGCTGTTTGAGCGTATGGATTCCGGATAGATAGAGCTTAGGTTCAACGCCAATGCGTTTATGCACCAGACCAATTCGTAAACGATTGTTGACGTAATCTAAGTCATACACGCCAGTGAATAAATCCAGGATGTATTTTCTTTGTGCATTGCGCAAACGATCTAGCGTGTCGAGATCGCCAATCAGTAGCGCTATTTCGGGGATGCTAGTTTGTAATTCGTAAAATTGATTAACGAGCGTATCAAGATTGGCAACGACAGTGGCTTTAAAGTTCATCAATAAAGCAATGTCTTCGCCGCTGAGATTGACCAATGTTTTGCGGTGGCTGATATCAAACTCGGTGATTCTCATCTGTTCGAGTAAGGTTTGATCGGTTTGCCGCATAATTGAATCCCAAGCAGAGCGGGTGATTGCTTGAGTATAGACATCAGCCAAAAAATCGCTTTCAAATCAGCAGTGTTTTAGTTTTAATGTTTGAAAGTAGTATCATGATTATTTAACAGCTAGTGATACTGTTGCCAAATTAGTTTCGCCAGTAAGCTGACAGCTAAAATTAAAAACAAGCGTCGGATCCACGCATTACCACCGCGAAATGCCAAATAGCTGCCGACTTGTGCGCCAGCAATATTAGCGATAGCCATTGGGATGGCGTAGCTAAATAGTACGAGTTTGGCGGGGATAAAAAATAATAAGGCGGCGATATTGGTCGCTAAATTAACGATTTTGGCGCTGGCGCTGGCGCGTAAAAAATCAAAGTGAAAAAAGCGCACAAATAAAAACATTAAAAATGAGCCAGTTCCTGGGCCAAATAAACCATCATAAAAACCAATCGCAGCCCCCATCACCATCCCTAAGATTAAATCGCGACGGGTTAAAACTCGGCCGGCATCTTCCTCGCCAAAGCTTGGTTTACGCCAGGTATAAACCAGCATCACCGCCAACAAAACAATCACCAGTGGCCGAATGATATCGGCGGGCAAGTAATGGGTGATTCGGGCGCCAGCTAAAGAGCCAATAAAGGCTGTTGCTGCGGCAGGCAGAATGACTTTCCATGGTATGCGTATACGGCGTACATAACTCAAAGCGGCTGAAGCAGTACCCCATACAGCAGTAAATTTATTACTGCCAAGTAAGGCCGCAGGCAGTTCTTTGGGCAAAGCGGTTAATAAGCTAGGTAATAAAATAAGGCCACCGCCACCGACTGCGGCATCAATCAGGCCGGCCACAAAAGCCATTGGGATGAGTAAGAAAAGTGCGGTTTCCATCGGTGATTCCTTTCAATATGTCGGCATCATTACAGATTTGAAACGCGCTGCCTATGGCGATGATCATGTAGAAAACAATAGTTGCTGTAAATTTTGGCAAAAGGTATAAGTCAGTATCAACCCTTTGGAAATTCAGCATGGCAAAAACGGCACTGATTATTAGTGGCGGCGCACCGAATGCAACGCTGGTGGCGGGCGCTTTAGAGGCCTTTCATGAGCTTGGCTTGCAATTTGATGTGATCTCTACTGCGGGCGCAGGCGCTTTGCTGGGTTTGATGTATTTAGCGCCCAAAAATGGTGATCCGGTCAAAACATTACGTGGCTTACAGGAGATGGGGATTGCCGATTTTTTATACCGCGCTTTTCCTGTTAATTTTAAAGTCTTTAATAAACCCGGCACGATGGCCGATGGCTACCGGCAAATGATGGCGCCTTTGCAAACTATGTTGGCGCAATGGCAACCACAAGATCCCTTATCGCAAACGCTCAAAGACGCCACCCAGCTGGGTATCGCCAGTGCTTGTCCAAGCGATATGCATTCGCGTTCTTTAGGTTTGTGCGCGCATGCGCCTTTTGTGGAAGACGTGATTGATTTTGCGCAGTTGCAACAGCCGGGCACAGCAATTTGGGTGAATGCATATAACCTGAGCCAGCATGAAATGGCCAATTGGCCACGGCAAAAAATCGGCGTGCAGCAATTGCAGGCAGCGTTATCGTTTCCTTTGCTGTATGCGCCGACCGAGATTGACGGCGATTTTTATATGGAAGGCGCGGCGATTGATTGTTTGAACTTTAAAGATTTGCGTAAAAACCATCCTGAGCTGGAAGAAATCGTCATTTTTGATCTGCTTGGCGCCGAAAAACTGTTGCGTAAACCCAAAGATTTGTACGACGCGTGGGTGATGTCCATCATCACGCCATTGGTTGAGATTGCGCGCGATGACGTTAAAATTTTTGAGGCGCTACATGGCGAAGGAATTACTTTGCATAAAGTACCTTTGCTCGAAGCCGTGCCCCATGAGGCGTTACCGGATGTGTTTGATTGGTCACGCAGTAATTTAACTCGGCTATATCAATTGGGTTATCACACCGGCAAAGCCTATGCTCAGCAACATTTAACGCATCTGTATGTAAGTCAGCAAGGTGATCAATCGGCTGGTACTGATTGCCATGAGCGGCAGTTGGCACGATCAACGCAATCGTCGTAATACGGGACGGTGGCGATTAAAAATTCGGCATGACAGCAAACGATGGCTAGTAAAAATATTGGGTATATTGATACTGGCCATTTTATATAGAGCATGCAACTTAATACCCATTACTGTTGATGAATCATCTCGGTAGTTTTGAAGGAAGAAAGATGCGGATTGGACGTTGGCTAGGATTGATCGGTTTATTGTTCTTCAGTGCTTGCTTGCACGCGGAATGTTTGCCAGCGCCAGCACCGTTGAGTGCGAGTGAGCAGCAAGCGTTGCAAGCGGCGGCGAAAGATCAGGGTTTTTTGTGGCGGATTAGCAAAAATGGTCGTGATTCTTGGCTGTATGGCACGATTCATATTAATCACGTCACCGGTTTATTTCCCGGCCCCAAGGTGAGGCACGCGCTGCAAAACAGTACCATTTTGGCGCTAGAACTCAATCCGAATGATGCTAAAACCCAAGCCGAGCTGGCGCAATTGGCGCAAGCGGGCGCAGGTCAAGTGCCGCCGCAATTGCAATCACGACTGGCGGCGCAATTAGCTGCGGTGTGTTTGCCAGCCACCGCCGCGCAAGCGATTCATCCGACCTTATTATTTGCCAGTATGAGTGTGCTGGGGCTGAGGGCGCAGGGTTTAGAGGCTGGGTATGGTAGCGAGCAAATGTTGCTGGGTTTGGCGCAAACTGGGAAACAGCGCGTTGTCGCACTGGAAACACCAACGATTCAAATGAATGCTTTGCTCGGCCCTGAGCTCAATGTCAGCAGCGAAGATTATGAATTGGCCTTGCAGCAATTAGAAAGCAAGGCCGATCAAGCGCTGGCGCTGAAGATTGTTAATGCATGGGAGCAGTCCGATTTTACGACGCTCACCCAGTATGCCAAATGGTGCGATTGCCTGAATACTCCGGCGCAAAAAGCCAGTATGCAGCGTTTAATGGCTGGACGTAATCCGGGTTTGGCCGATGGGATTGCTCAATGGCATCGGCAAGGGGCTAGCGTTTTTGCGGCGGTGGGTAGTTTGCATATGGTGGGGCGCAAAGGACTCTTGTTTTTACTGGCGCAGCGCGGCTTTAAAATTGAGCGAATTCATTGAGCTTTTCTTTGAAACACCCAAACCCCAGCGCCAAGCTCTGGCGGCAGCACTAATTGGCTTAAATCACGGCGTTCTTGCCAGTCAAACGTCGATTGCGCCTGATATTCGTCCCAATTACCGGTAATAAAGCGCGAACGGCTACCGATGACAATATAGGTTTGCACTTCGCGCTGGCGAAAAATCTGTTTTTCAAAGGTATTCCCCGCCGGTGGCCAGCAGCATAAAACCACTTTGCTTGGAAAACGTTTAAGCGCCGCACTGGCATCCAGTTGTAATACGTCAGCCGGATAATCGACGACTTGTCGCCAGCTAAAGTCATCGCAAGCGGTGATATCGACATTTTGTTGGCGTAAAAATCGACTTAAAGTGCCGTCGCCAGCGGCGATTTCAAGGCAGGGTTGCTGGCCAATCAGCTGGGCTAAACCGGCGATCAGCTCTTGGCTGTAAAAACAATAAATCCCGCGTTTAGCAACTAGAGGCATTAATAAATGCTTTTGACTAATCAGCGGCCAAGTCCATTTAAAGCGCTTCATCGATACCGGTTTGCGAACTAAATCGCGCTCAAATAATAAGCGCTGGGCAATCAAGCCATTCCATAAATTAAACCGAACCTTGCCTTGGGTCACGCCAGTGGCCACTGAAAAAGCATATTGGCGCAACGCCAGTTCGATTAAGCGTTGCCGTTCTTGTTGGCTGACGAGTTCAGCAAAAGCTCGGCCTTGGCGCTCGCCAGATAAAAAATGCGCGTGGTAATCGATTCGAGTGCTCGATTGGCGAATGAGGGCTTTGATTTCTGCAGCATCTTGTCGTGCAAAAACGCCTTCCAACTCCCCACGCACCGCCTGCCATTGCGCAGGACAGGCGGTACAGAGTTGGCTAAAGCTCGGATTTTGCTGTAAAAAATGCAAACGTTGTTCTGGGCTGATTGGCGTTTTTATAGACATAGTTCGGTGACGATAGCGCCAGCTGTTGTGGCTAAGATGGACATATTGTTGCATTCATAAGGTGAGCAAGATGAATCAAGCGCAAGCGGTGTTGGATTTTTGGTTTCATGAGATTGATCCGGCGTTATGGTGGGCGAAAAACGGTGAGTTTGATCGCTTGATTGAACAGCGGTTTTTGGCATTACATACTGCGGCCAAACGCGGTGAGTTGTTTACTTGGCGTGACAGTGCTGCGGGGCGCTTGGCAGAAATCATCGTGTTGGATCAGTTTTCGCGCAATATTTATCGCGATCAGCCCGAAGCGTTTGCCCAAGACCCGCAAGCTTTGGCCTTGGCGCAAACGGCGATTGTGGCGGGGGCTGCGGCGCAATTAACGCCGATTCAAACTAGTTTTTTGTATCTGCCTTTGATGCACAGTGAATCGTTGCTCATTCATCAACAGGCACTGGCGTTATTTACCGCGCTGGGCCTGCCCAATTCATTGGCATTTGAACTGCAACATCAGCAGATTATCCAGCGCTTTGGTCGCTACCCGCATCGCAATGCGATTTTGGGCCGAGTATCCAGTGCCGAGGAGTTAGATTTTTTGCAGCAAGCGGGATCGGCATTTTAAGTGACTGAATGGCCTGAAGTTTTTGCTTTTTACGTCGATATCTAGCCTCAGTAGCGCGCTGTTTTACCTGCAGTGCAGCAGATAGCCCAATACCCTAGGCATCCAGTTGGAGTGCAATACCATGAATTCACTGAGCGCATTTAATTCTGCAATTGCGGCTGGCCATACTTTGAGTCGTGGTCTGAATACGCAGCCAAGTGCGTCATCAGCTGTCGCTGCGCCGGCGATCAAGAGCAGCGCGTTACAGCAGCGAGTGGATGATTTAAGTTCGGCCACCCTGAAAATGGCTGACGATTTGATTGGCAAGTTTGCCAAGCAGCTATTTGGTGATCAAGCGCAGGGGATGAAAATTGAGTTTGATACGCTGAGTTTAAGTGCCGAATCGAGCTTTAGCGCGATGCAGCAATCGACGCAAAGCGCGGAGCAAAGTCGTCAAGTCAGTGCTTTTCGTCTGAGTGATGCCAGCCATTTTAATGGCAAAGGGACTTTGACGACGGCCGATGGTCGGCGCTTTGAAATTGAAGTGGATATTCGTTATCAAGCAAAGGTTGAAGGTGTGGGTATCAGTCAGCAATCAATGCTAAATAATACCCAGCAAGACATACCTATAGATTCGCGGCATAAAGATCCGGCAAAATCGCCAGCAACAATCACCGCAGATACCTCTGACTTGTCGCGTCCGAGTATCAATTCGTATTTTGCGGGTACGGCCGCTGATTTATTGCAGCGACTGAGCAGTGAGCCAGTATTTCAGCCGTTTTCACTCTTGCAACAGGCTGATCCAGCGCAACGGTCACTGCTGGGGGATTGGTCACTGCAAGTATTGAATCTCGCCGGCGGCCCGCGATATCTGGATTTAAGCCCGCACTTTGATCGGGATAAAACTGTTTTTGAGGCACAGGCTTAGGGCCTGCTGACGTTGGCTTTGCCTGCCGCTAGTTTAGGTTCGCCAGTATAAATTGGGCCATTGCTGTTGCCATCTTTTGAGATGGGCGCGATCTTGGGCGACGTTAGGCGGCAATCCAGAGCGCCGATTGTGTGCCAGACAGAGTGACCACGCATCGATGAGCCCTGCATCGACCGATAAAATAAGTCCATGTTGAGGATGTTGCTGGGCGGCCAAGCAGGTTGCGGTTTCTGGAAAACGTAAAACTGCATCAATGCTACTGCTGTAAGCTGGAACGCCATATTTGAGATGCATTCTAGCTTGGTTGCGAACCTGCCAATGAACGCCGTTTAATTTCTTCTGTAATTGATTTTCGAGTTCTTCATCGATCATTCGATCGGTATTTCCGGCATCAAACCATACAACATCGACATCCGCTAAGGGGGTCGGCTTGGGATAATTATGTGCAACATCCCAGATTAAATTGCGAATCAATCCAGCACAAATCATTGCAGAAGGCAGCGCTAAATCGGCGACTGCGGCAAGGCAATCCATGCGAAATGGATCTGCTTTTAGGTGGTAAATGGTGCTGCGGTACAGGTTTGCCATTGGTGATCAAGGGGGGACGATGCGCAGTAATTTACGCGGATTTTGAGTATAAAAATACACAGAGCAGGGGTATTTTCTTAGGTTTTGGCGGGGGTGGCGTAACTATGTCACTGAAAATAATCAGTTTTCTACTTAAGATGCGCAGAATTATTTTAGAACAAATGCATAACACCCTGTTTGAATGGTGTCGCGTTCTACCCAGAATGAATGGATGAGTGCTAGCAAAAGGAGAGTGAATGGGGATAGCAGTTCAACTAACAAAAATTTTAGTAGCGTGCAGTTTGCTCGCTGGCTGTGCATTGAATGAATCGGTGCCAAGTCCGTCGACAGCCACTCAGCAGATTGCCAGTGAAGTCGCGAATAAAGTCACAGGCGATTCGTCGGCTGCTGCGGCGTCTGCGACATCTGCAGCAAGCGCATCGGAGACTTTAACTGCATCAGAGGTTAAAGCGTGTAAGGATAATGGCTATGTGTTTAGCCAAAAAGATATTGATGCGCTGATTTTGAATGCGTTTAATGAGGCGCGTGGCGAATCGAATGCCGGTATTTTGGCGGTATTGGGCGTCACGATGGCGCGGGTGGATTCGGCGTGTTATCCCGATACCGTGCATGATGTGGTGTATCAACGCAAACAGTTTTCTTGGACTTGGCAGCGTGGCACGCCGCGTACTTTAGCTGCAGCTAAAGCGATCGAACCGAAAACCTATGCCAAGGTTAAAGCCTTGGTCGAAAACTATATCGCGCAGGGCGCGAAACCCAATGGCTCTTTGTTGTATCACGCCAAGAGCGTTAACCCGAGCTGGTCACGCTCGGCGTCAATTGAGCGCACCAAGGTGATGGGCTCGCATATTTTTTACGATCATCGACGCTGTTAAAGCATTGCGTCGTTCTCTAGCGATTGAATTATGCCGTGAGTACGGACGATATCGTTAAGACATTGCGGGCAATAGCAATCGCCTTGACTCGGTAGCGGTAGGCCCTGTGGCAGGTTCATACACCAGCAGCCACCGTTGTTGCCACCGCTACCGCAGTGAAAGAGTTGGCCACATTGCTGGCACTGTAGCTCACGAATTTTAAGCACGGTTGGCGGCATTATTGTTGCCAGCGCACGTGGCGCTCATCGACAAATTCATAATAGCGTAGCAGCATAATCTGCCGATTAGCATCGAGTAGCTCGGCAGGGACCGGGCCAAATGGTGCGGCAAGTCGAATGATTTGCAAGGCATCTTTATCCAGCTTGGGATTGCCCGATTCTCGGGTGAGGCTGAGCGCCGCAATGCTGCCGTCGGCATTGAGGACGACCCGAAATTGCATTAAGCCAAATAGCGCTCGGCCATTGTCATCTCGCGGGAAATTTTGCTGGCCGATGCGTTCTACTTTTTGCCGAGTTTGTCGCTCCCAAATCCCAAAAATCGCTTTGTTTTTGTCTGAACTTTGGCTGCGAATTGCCCCGTCTTCGGCTTGCGGTGCTTCGAGGTGTTTAATATCGGCATAGTGCGTGAGTAATGGCTTGCCTTGCCGGCTGGTGCCGACTGCGGTATCTAGCCCGGTGATTTCAACTTCTTTATTGTTGCTCGGAATCACTGGCGTTTTGACCATGCTGGCGGCGACGACTTTTTTTGGTGCCGGCTTGGCACGATATAGCGGCTTTTCGGCGCTTGCGGCTTTGGTCATCAACGGCGGGCTGGGTTCGGGCGGCGTAACTTTGGGTGTTTGCCGTTGTTGCAGCGTCATCTCGATTGCGCCACCGCTGGCGGATTTGGGCTTTTGGGGTTCTTGGGCTGGAATCAGCAATACCAGCAGATGCAATAGAATCGCCAAGATAAGCGCCTGCAACAGCCAGTGTTGGGGCGTTTGAGCAGGAATGGCGAAATCATGATGCGACATGCAAAAAAATCCGAGTGGGAAAGCGGCTTCATTCTATCGTGAAGTTTGGATAGGCGGGCGATGTTGAATATATTGCTGGGCGCTAAAGTACTGATTTTTATCAGAATGGCAAAAAAAACAAAAATATTTTAAAAAAAGACTTACCGTTTTAAAAAATATAGGGTATTATCCGCCCCCTAACTTGCTGAATGTGATTCACACAGTCAACAAGGCTAGTCGCTAGGGGAGTCGCCAAGTTGGTTAAGGCACTGGATTTTGATTCCAGCATGCGAAGGTTCGAATCCTTCTTCCCCTGCCAAGAATTGTATAAAAAAGAGTCGCGATGCGGCTCTTTTTTATTGCCTGCAATTTTTAATTCAGATGTATTTATCGGCAGCGCTTTATGAATATAAGCTAGCTATAAATACCCCCCTGTTACCTTGCTTAGTTGCTTAAGACCGCTTTGACTTCTCGCTCGCCTAGATCGGCGGCACCTCGGTAGCCGGAACGGCGCAGTGCAATACCCCATTGTTCGACAATCGGGGCAAAATCTTCTGCACGACGAACGCTACTCAATAATTCAGCCAAGCGCTGCTCCCAATTTTGCCCGAGATATTCTTGCGTCACTTGCATAATCACTTGGCGTGCGGCTTCGATTTGGCGCTGCTGCTTAAGGTCTTGCCCTAGATCGGGTGCGAGCGTGCTCGGGCCGGTGAATGTGCGTTGATTGAGGATTTGTTCCGGTGTTGCTGAGTTGATTAATCCCAGATTTTGTAGCTTTAAAAGAATCTCGACTACATCGATCTGTGGCAGCATTTCAATCAAAGCGTAATGATGTCGGCTGCCATCAATCAAGAGCAAGATCTGCCGCTCTTTTTGGCTGATTAAACCGCTGCGCTGCGCTATTTCTTGTTGGCCGATTGAGGTTTTAGAATAAATAGTTTTTTCCATGATGGCACTCGGCGGCGATGACACATGGTTTATATATAAGCTCAAACTGATGTAGTAAGTAAAAACTAACTACATGCTGTTGCATAAAATAAACAAACTAATTTATGAGTGCTGAATTGGTCGATGAATGATATCGCGCAGCGCTTCTTCGGCTTGCACTAATAGTGGGGCTTGTTGTTTGCGGCGATCCACATCCAATAGCGGCGTTTGCTGTTTGCGACGTTCTGGATCATAAAAATGGATTTTGTGGGCGGCCGCGCCATTTTCAAATTGGATCACTCCGGCGATTTTCCACGTTTGCTCGATACGCTTGAGGTGATAGCTGGTTTGGTATTCCCATGGGCTGCCATCATTGCGAATGACGCGCCAGCGTAATTGAGCGCTGGCTAAATCAGCACTGATTTGCATGATGCTGAGAATGGTATAGGTGGCGTCGTGAAAGCCTTGTGCTGCGTACCAAGTAAATAATGCGTGCGTGGTTTCACGTAGCGCATCCATTTCGGGCCAATCGGTGCGTTCTTCATTGATGAGCGTAAAAAAAGGCATGGCAAATAAATTGCAGACGCCATCGACATCGAGTTTGGTGTAGACCGTGGCAAAGTCTTCAAAAAATTCTTCTAAATTCATTCAGAAAACCTTTCTTTAAACCGACTTCAAAATTGTTTGTTAGTAAATTATAAATGATTCTCAATGAAGTATGGGTTTTTACTTATATAGTGATGCACTTTTGGATGCAGATTTTCCTGCTTTGCAACGACCATGCTGTTGATCGATTGAATCGGGTTGTTCTGCTTGAAATTATGACTTTCATCGCCATCTATAAAAATATTCAGTTGTATTCATTTAATTAAAGCCAAGTCTTTGTAGGAGTTGTTCATGGTTCAAGCTACTGCCAGCCATTTATTGGTAAAAACTGAAGCCCAGTGCGAAGCACTGAAACAAGAAATCTTAGCGGGTGCTGATTTTGCCGCCGTTGCTAAAGCCAATTCAAACTGCCCATCATCAGCACAAGGTGGTGCTTTGGGTTCGTTTGGCCCTGGCATGATGGTGCCTGAGTTTGATAAAGTCGTTTTTAGCGCGCCATTAAATGAAGTGCAAGGTCCGGTGAAAACGCAATTTGGTTATCACTTATTGGTGGTTACTAGCCGCGGTTAAGCAGCCTGCGCGAATAAAAAAACACCGCCAATTTAAAATGGCGGTGTTTTTTTTATGCCCAATTGCACAGGCAGTGTTTATTGCTGTGCTGGCTCGGCAACAAAAATCTCCACTCGGCGGTTTTGTGCACGACCCGCTGCGGTGTCGTTGCTGGCCACTGGGTTGCTTGAGCCCATGCCGTCGATTGTCATACGCTGACTGGCCACGCCTTGGCTGGCGAGATAGTTACGCGTTGCTGCGGCACGATTCACTGATAATGGATTATTGATCGCATCGCTACCGGTATTGTCCGTGTAGCCCACAATGCGTACTTGTGTTGCTTTGTTTTGATTGAGTGTTTGCGCTAGGCGATTCAAAATCGGTTGCATGCTTGGTTTAATGGTTGAGCTACCGACGGCAAATGAGAAATCTGCCGGGATTTCGAGTTTCAATTCATTGTTGGGTGTTTTGCTGACTTCAATACCAGTGCCTTGCGCTGCTTGTTCCATGGCGAGGCGTTGCTTTTCCATATTTGATGACCAGAGGTAAGCACCTAAGGCACCCGCTGCGGCACCAATTGCTGCATCACGGCCAGTATGGCTACCTTTAGAGGCCTTGCTAATCCCCGCGCCAAGGGCTGCGCCACCGAGGGCACCAAGCACTGAATTTTGTGTTGTTGACATGTTTGAGCAGCCAGTTGCGACCAAGCTGAAAGCAACCAATGCGGGTAAAAGAGCACGTTTCATGGTGTATTCCTTTCATAAAAATTGATAAGGGCAATCAAAACACTATCTATGCCATTAAGCTATAGAAAATTACCCAAATTCAGGTGATTCTCATCACATTATCCGTAGTCCATTGCGTTTTTGGCGGCGGATGAACCATCATAAGCAAAAATTTCACGCTGTTTTTGTCTTCAGCTCAATGGTCGATTTGGGGGAGGAAAGGTTGAAACTCGACGCGTTTATTCCGCCAAGGCGTTGGCTTGGCGGCGATTATTCTGGATGTTTAAAGCATTTTGATGGATGGGTATGGTGCAGCTCGCGCTGGCATTGACTGCCGATCGCAAGAGATTGAAGTGTACTTTTGATGCTGATTCAGCTGGGCGTGGTTTGGCTTGTTTCGCGCGATCTGATCGATTAGATCTTGCTCTGCTTAGTTTTGGTTCACATTAACTGCGGTACTAAAGGGTATTGTAATGCAGCCTTTTATGAAAAAAGGCTGCGATGATATACCCTTTACTTGCCTTTAACTAAGGCCATGATTTCAGTGGCATTGAGCGTACTAGCTCGCTGCTGAATCTCAGGCAGGTATTTGGTTTGCAGATCTTTTGCTGGTGCCAAGGTTTCTTGAAAGCTCTGCTGGAGTAACGCTGCGCTCATTTGGCGCCCGCCAGCGTAATAGCGTTTGGCAACTTGACCTAGGGCATAGGTGCTGGCAAAAGAAAATGCCATGCCCGTTGCTGCGCCGCCTAAAGTCTTGCCCCATTTACCGCCAACTTTACCGAACAAACCACCGACCAGTTTACGGCCAAATTGTTCGAGATATTGCGAAGTTAAGCCCACACCGACGGTGGATAAAAATTCGCGGATATGGCCTTGATCTAATTCGTAGCCATAGCGTTGGCCAATGTTGTAAACCATTTTGATTTGCAGTGGGATAATCGCTACCGAGGCCCAAGTTTGCGGCAGCAGCTCGAGTGCGCCATTGAGGATGGCAGATTTTAAAATACTGCTATCGATAGCCGCTTGATCAACAATCGGCTGGCTGGTGGGCTGAGCGTTGATTGGCTGGTTCGTGAATAAGGGCGTGCTGTTTTGTCCGGCCGCGGCCAAGGAGTCCGCTTCTTGCTGAAACAAGGTGGTTGTCGGGTTGTTGAGGGCTAAGCACGATTTAAGCTCGGCTAAAAATTGTTGTTCTGCCGCGCTGGTGCTGCCATCGGCATCACAGACGCACACCGCCATCTCATAGGCAAATTGGCGCTCGGCCTCGCTACTCAATTGCATACACACTGAGGCTAAGTTCACGCGCTTAAATAAAACATCTTGATATAAGCGGGTTAAATCAATGCCGCTGTCTTGGCCTAAAGATTGCGCCAATCCGCGGATATGTTCGCGCTCGCGCTCATCATTATTGCCATCGGCAAACGCGGCCAGTAGCGCAATGGTGAGAATGGCTTGTTGTTGTGCGGCTTGCATGATGTGCCCTTATAAAGTGGTTTTTTACTAGACCCATTCGCTATGGCTTTGTTCCCAATGGTTTATTTTTACCGCGGACCTTAACGCAGATACTGTAGAAGTCGGCCACGATAGGCGCTACCGTCATTGAGCGCTTGGGTCAGCATGGTTTCGTGCAGGCTAAAGCCACGCAGGGCCATTTGCTTATGAAAGGCGCTACGATTACTGCGATTGGGATCGATAATTAAAATTTCGGCGGTGGCTGCGGCATGTTGATCGATAAAGGCTGCCAACACTTCAGGATGTCCACGCTCGTAGAGCACGTCGCTGCCAATAATCAGATCAAATTCGCCTAAATCATCATTGATACGTCCCCAGTTACCGGTGCAATATTTTAATTTTGGCAGGGTATTGAGCTGTAAATTGGCTGTTAGAAATTGCTCGGTGAGTGGATGGCAATCGCTAGCGGTAATATCGCCGAGCCGACGATGAATCACCATACTCGCCAGTGCCAAGCCGCAGCCGATTTCCAGTACACGACGGCCAGCTAAATCATAGCTTTGCATTAAGTCGGCGAGTTTTTGTGATGAAGGCCAAATTTGCCCAAATAAAGGCCAGCAGGCTTCAGAAATCCCTGCGGCTTCAGCTTCACCCAGAGGGTCATAAAATTGTTGTCGATCGAGTAAAGCGCGAATATTGAGATCAGCCCCGCCAGCGACGGCAACGGGGAGTTGTTTGACTTGATAGCCAAACGGAACAGCATGGAGCATGACAGCCTTGGGCATGTGCAGCACTGAATGCTAGTCGAACCGACAGGGCGCAGGGCGCTTTGCAAGGCGAGGAGTAAACGGCGGGGCAGAGGTGCGAGTGATGAATCGTTTTTCATACTAACATCTCTTGCGAATTGGTGATGCGTACTTCTGCTTTAACGCAGTTGGGCGGCCTTTAAAATCGCGTTTAATTCCCCGCTCGCTTGCATTTTGGCCAGGCCTTGATTAAAGCGTTGCAGCAAGAGCTCGGCATTGGGTGTCTTTCGGCTAATCAATAAATACATGGGCTCTTCATGAATAATTTGTGTGCTGATATTGAGTTGCTCTAAGGCTTTGCTGCCTAAATTGTGACGAATGAGGTGCATGCCGACCGCCTCTTCGCAAGGAAAAGCATCGATGCGTTTCGCGAGGAGTTTGGCAAAGTTTTGTGCATCGTTATTGCCAATATCACTTTGTAGTTGTTGGCTTTGTATGAGTTGAGTTAATGCTTCCCCATAAAAATACCCATGCGTCAGTCCCAGCCGATGGCCTTTTAAATCCTTGAGATGCGACCAATAAATTGGTCGATCACGATGAAAAAACAACACGACTTTGCTGCGATACACCGGGTCGCTGTATAAAAAATCTTGTCGGCGTTCTGCATTATCAACCCAGAGTAGGCTGCCATTCACCTTGCCACTGCGTGCCACATCGAGCGATCTTTTCCATGGATAAAATTGATATTTCACCTGAATGTTTTCTAGGGCAAAAGCGCGGCTGACAATTTGGCTGGCGTAGCCATATTGCGGCAGGTTTGCGCCGAGTAATGGTGGCCATTCGCCATTGGCAAGCTCAATCTCTTGTGGCGCTGCAAAGCTGCAAGCCGCAAAAAATAGCGTCAGAGTAAACAATAAAATGCGCGGCATAGCGGTGAAATTCAATGTGGCAAAAGAAATGTAGGTAAGTTTTTTGACAGGCTTACAGTAAGAGCATCATCGCTGTTGGGGAAATTGGCGTCAAGTGTCGACGAGTTAATTGGGTGAGAATGATTTGTTAATTGTGCTTATGGGGATATTGCCTTTATTTTGCGGTGTTTTATCGGTAACTTCATGCTCTGAAAATTCAACGGGGTAGAGTGCATATGTCACGGATTTTGATTATTAATGCGGCAAAAGAATTTGGGCATTCTAAGGGGCAATTGAATCAAACCTTGAGTGACCTTGCCCAAACCACCTTGCAAGCGCAAGGGCATGAAGTGCAAGCGAGCCATATTGATCAAGGGTATGTGGTTGCAGATGAGGTTAATAAAATCCTGTGGGCCGATACCCTCATTTATCAAATGCCGGCTTGGTGGATGGGGGCGCCGTGGATTTTAAAAAAATACATCGATGAAGTTTTTACTGCGGGGCATGGCGTGCTGTATCACAGCGATGGCCGTTCTCGCTCAAATCCGGAGCAAAAATATGGTTCGGGTGGATTATTGCAAGGCAAAACCTATCTGCTATCAGTCACTTGGAATGCACCAATGACTGCCTTTACCGAGCAGAATGATTTTTTTGCCGGTGCTGGCGTTGATGCGGTGTATTTACCATTTCATAAGGCCAATGAGTTTTTGGGAATGAGCGCACTGCCAACGTTTATTTGTACTGATGTGATTAAGCAGCCGGATATTGCTGGCGACTTTTTGCGCTATCAACAGCATTTACAGCAGTATCTTGCTTAGGCAGAGAGAATGTCTGGATGAGCCGCAGCGTTTTTTAAGGTTGGTATTGCTGGTTGCCGCCGTATATCACTACGGCGGCTAGGCTTTATTTGCCAATGAACCGCCTCAATTCGCTGTGGTGCTTTTGATAAAACTAAAATTTATCACCACGCAATACCCGCACTTCACTGAGCCATTGAACCAGAGCAAAATGTGCGCCAAATTGATGATGCACTGCTAGGGCCAATTGTTCAGCTTGTCGCGTGTCGATGATGAGTTCAATTTGAATATTTTCATTGGCATCAAAATTGCCATGTTTTTCGCCGTGTTCTCCGTTGCCGCGTGCGGCAACAATTGTCCAGCCGCGAATCGATCTGGCTTCAAATAAAGCGATTAAATCATTTTCAAGTACCGCTTCGGTGACGATGGTCAGTAGTGTTCGGGTATGGAAAGTCATCGCACAGCTCCTTAAGCCGCATAGCCAGCAAATTGATGATACAGCGGTACGCCCACGAGGATATTAAACGGAAACGTTACGCCAAGCGCCGCGCCGAGCGACAATGCCGGATTGGCTTGGGGTAACGCCATGCGCATCGCCGCTGGTGCTGCAATATACGATGCCGAAGCCGCCAAAATCGCCATCAAGGTTAAGCCGCCCAATGAGAGCCCCATTAACAAGCCAAAACCAATGCCGATCCAGCTGAGCAGTAGCGGTAAAACAATCCCGATACTGAGCACCAGCAAACCTTGCTGGCGTAAAATCCCCATTTTACCGGCAACGACTAAGCCCATTTCGAGTAAAAACAGCGTTAATACCGGCTTGAATAAATCGATATACAACATATCCAGCGGCTTGATGCCTTCTGGCCCCGCCAAAGCGCCAATGAGTAAACCGCCCATCAGTAGCACCATGCTTTTACCAAGAAAGACTTCATGCAATAGTTTGCGCCAGCCATGACCCGATTGGGCGGCATTGGGGCCCAGTCGCGCCAGCACAACGCCAATCATCAGCGCGGGCATTTCAAGTAGCACTAAAAATAAAGTGGTTTGTGGCTCAAAGCTAATCTGTTTTTGCGCCAGAAAAGCCACGCCAACAGCATAAGTGACGACAGACACCGAACCATAATGCGCCACCATACTCGCCGCATCGACTTGGCTGAGTTTGAGGCGAAGTAGCGGATAGATCAGTAATGGAATCAGCGCCCCCATAAAGATGACGAGCAGGGCTTGCGGTAATAGGGTCAAAATCGGTTGTTTGGCGAGAATTAAGCCGCCTTTAATACCGATGGCGAGTAATAAAAAAACCGATAGTGTTTCATACAGTGCACTAGGCAGTTTTAAATCGGATTTTGCCAAGCCAGCGGCCAAGCCAAGCAAGAAGAACAGCACAACGGGATCGATTTGCATGTAGGAATGTTTCTTATTTATTGGCAATATTTACGAATTTACTACATTTTGCCAAAATAAAAAACATATAAAAACAAAGGCTATTTTCATTATTTTGTGTAGCAGAAGTACGTAGTGAGAAATAGGATATAGGCATTTTTTTGCGGAGGAAAATGGTCATGCGTTGCGGAGCGATTTTTTTGCGCTGACGATGTCGTTCACTGCAAAGTGGAATACAAAATGCCGCTCATTATTGCAATGAGCGGCATGGAATTTGACTCGCGAGTAACTAGTGATCGGGTTTGGTGTTGATTAGTGCGATTGCTGTTGTTTCCGGCGGCGTGCTGCCAGCAGGCCAGCCAAGCCAATGCCCATTAAGGCGTAGGTTTCTGGTTCAGGAACTGGGGCAACACTGAGATTGACGTTATCTAGATAAGTGCCATAGCTGTCGGATGTACCGGCGGCTTTAAATACTAAATAACTATAACCAGTGCCGCTACCAACTACATTGTGACTAAAAGTTTTCCAAGTATTGCTTGTCACCGTATTTGGGTGTAAATCGGCAATCATATTGCCTGCTGTTGCTGCCGCAAGAATGCTGGCGGTAGTTGCACCTGCACCTAGCGAGTTAATCCAAAATGCTTGTAAGCCATTGGTAGCGGCGGTGGTGTTTGGGCGGGCGGTAAAATCAAAATTTAAACTGTAATTTGTTCCGGCTGCTGTGCCGATCGATTGCGCCATGGCACTGTTTTTATGGCTGTCTAGCTCTACAAATTGAGCAAGATGGGATGCAGGACCAGTAACATTGCGTTGGATTTCAATTCCAGAGCCTGAGATGCTTTTCCAAACACCGCCAGTACCGACGCTGGAAAATACGTTCCAAGTTCCGTTCGGAACGACAGTTTCTTCAAAACTGCCATCTTGTACTAAATTGGCCTGCGCTAGAGCAGGTGCAGATAAAAGTAAAGCAATCAGAATGTTACGCATGGTGAGCTCCAGTGCAGGTCTAAGAAGTTGGTAATATTGCCGATCGCTTGTCAGCATTCAAGGCCGATAGTCATTCATGCCTTGTGCGTTATGAAGGTGGAGACTCTTCATGCTGACGGTATAGTTCACCAAGCTTACTTAGTTGTTTTGATGCCATTACTGGCGTATAGGTGCGGAAGTGATTTGCTGATTTGCTTGCCTGCCAAAATAATGCTTACGGAATGTGTTTAATTTGAAAGGTGGCTGGTTTAGAGCGAAGAAAATGATGGAGGCATGAATCAATGTCAGCTTTGGGTAGGTTATTGCTTTCTGATTAACGGCAGAAAATTAAAGTCGATCCAGCGGTTTTTTTTGTTGTCGATTCAAGGCGATATTAAAAAATCGCCAAATTTTGGCGAGCTTATTAGGTATAGCTCGCAGGGTCTTTAAATATAATATCTGCCGAGATATACCTTGATAGACGTTGCTTGAAAGCATTAGCGCCAATGCCACGCGATGCCAGTGGCGAGTGCCAGTAAATAAACCGGCCAGCTCAGCCCGAGTAAAAAGAACAGCAAGAGGGTTAAAACGACGCCAACACACCATGCGGGTACATTCTCGCTGAATGATGCGTTGGGCTTGGGCGAGCGGAAAAAATCGTCGATGCTTTGTGCGGTTTCGCTGGGCTGGGATGAGTCGGCGGCGTAGCGAATCGCATCGACTTGACCATTGGCGGCGTCGATTCTGGCTTGGCGTTCGGTTTCTGCCAGTACATATTGTTGGCCGCCGGCTTCCATCCATTCGGCCAAAATACTAAATTCGCCACCATCGAGCCATACACCATGCTCGCGGCATTCATCGACAATCACCGCGATGTGCCGGCTAAAGGCCCGGCGATTCATCATTTTATTGCAGGCAGGGCAAGGTTTGTAGCGCACGACTTCAGGTTTGATGCGCTCAATGATGATTTGGCGAATTCGCCCATGATTGATTTCGCGAACTTGCGCTGCCACATGATCGAGCACGATCGGCAATGCGCCGGGGGCAAAATGCAGCCCTTTACAACTGGGGCAATGGCCGACCGTGGTGTGTTGTGCGCCTAATTGCAGTAGTTGCAGATCACCACATTGATTGGGGCAAAGTAATTCACTGTGCTCAGCCAGTATTTTGAAATCGCGGATGGCCAGTAAATCAACGGCATTATATAAGCCGCAATAGCTGCAAACGAGTTGGTCAACGGGTAGTGCCGCGCCGCATCCGGTGCAATTCATGGTGTATTCCTGTAGTGCCAAGTGTACTTATTTTGGGCAGACTGTCTTAGATCGGTACGCCCAATTACAAAGGCGTGACCGCTTGGCGACTGCCAGCCATAATAGGCCATCACTTATTCTAGCGGAGTTTGTTATGCCGATGTCAACACTGCTTAAGCCCAGCATTCAACCTTTTTTTCCTCCACAACGTACCTTAATGGGGCCGGGGCCTTCTGATGTTTATCCTTCGGTATTGGCAGCTCAAGCCAAACCAACGCTAGGGCATTTAGATCCGGTGTTTGTTGGCATGATGGATGAAGTAAAGTCGTTGTTGCAGTATGCATTTCAAACTCAAAACGAAATGACTTTGGCGGTTTCTGCGCCGGGTTCGGCGGGGATGGAGGCGTGTTTTGTTAACTTGGTTGAGCCGGGCGAAAAAGTCATCGTTTGTCGCAATGGCGTATTTGGCGAACGAATGCGGCAAAACGTTGAGCGGGTCGGGGCGATTGCTGTTTTGGTTGATAGCGAATGGGGATTGCCGGTCGATCCCAATGCCGTAGAAGCCGCACTGCAGGCCAATCCAGATGCGAAGTTTTTGGCGTTTGTTCACGCTGAAACGTCAACCGGCGCACGATCCGATGCTCAAGCGCTGTGCGCTTTGGCCAAGCAATATGGCTGCTTGAGTATTGTGGATGCCGTCACGTCGCTCGGTGGGATTGAATTGCGCGTCGACGAATGGGGAATTGACGCGATTTATTCGGGCAGCCAAAAATGTCTATCCTGCGTGCCGGGCTTGTCACCACTGTCGTTTTCACCTGCCGCGGTCGAAAAACTTAAAGCGCGTAAAACGCCAGTACAAAGTTGGTTTCTCGATCAAACCTTGGTGATGGCCTACTGGGGAAATGGGGGCGGCAAGCGCAGCTATCACCATACCGCACCAGTGAATGCTTTATATGCTTTACACGAGTCTTTGCGTTTATTGGCCGAAGAAGGCTTAGAAGCCGCTTGGGCGCGGCACGCGGCCATGCATCTTGAATTGCGCGATGGTTTAGAAAAACTCGGTATTGAATTTGTCGTGCCGGAAAATGCGCGGTTGCCACAACTGAATGCGGTGTTTATTCCGGCTGGGGTAGATGATGCTGCGGTGCGGAGCCAGTTGCTGCAAGACTATAATTTAGAGATCGGCGCAGGTCTTGGCGCTTTGGCTGGAAAAGCATGGCGAATTGGTTTGATGGGCTATGCGGCGCGGCGTGAAAACATTGCTTTATTACTACAAGCATTGGGTCATGTTTTAGCCAAAAAATAAATTTGTGTTAGCCATGAATAAGGCACTGCAGATGATTTGCGGTGCTTTTTTTATTTGGCTGTTAATACGTCGTTTATGCAGAAAAAACGCAGCGAATCGTGGCTTCACACCGCGTATTTTTGGCGCGCGCCTTGATGGTAAATCGTGGTTGTTGGTGAATGGGAGGGCAAAAGCGTTAAAAATGCGCTTTGTTGCTTAAATCTGCGCATAAAATGAGCTTTGAGTTTCCCGTTGCTGAGCATGGACGCGTACCATGTCGAGCAATAAAGTGAATTGAGGTGTAACTGATGAGTACAAAACTATCTAAAGATGAAATGGCGGCGCTGGTTGAAGTGAGCCGTGGTTTGAAAAGTACCCGTTTAAGCCACGCGGTATTTAAAAATGTAAAAGCCCTTACTGGGCAAAAATTAGCCGCTTATGAGCGCAAAACCGGGATTTTGCAAATCACTGATTTGGGTAAACAAACTATTTTTATGACGCTGTGTATCGAGAGTTTGCGCCAATTAAAAATCAATCCAACGCTAAAAATTAACGGCGAAGCATTGGCGTTTTTATTGCGTAAAGGCCATGTTGAAACGCGTGAAGGCGAAGTCGGTCATTTCATCACCACCAAAGGTGAAGAGTCGCTAGCGGATATTGACTCGCAAAAATAAATTGCTCAGCACCAAAGCGCTTGGCGAGTGAGTCAGCTTTGCTGACGCCGCCAGAATAAGCGCTAAAATTTTTGCATCCGGCCCGCCGATAGCATGATGTTTATGCTGCGGCATGGCCAGAGTCGATTGCTGTTGGCTCGGCGCTCTGGGCTGCAGATTGGCCGCGCCCCAAGCGGTAAGCATCCCATGCTTTTTCATGGAAAAAATACGCTACGGTATTGACCATCGGCTCAATCAAAGCCAAAAAGCCCGCCATACCTAAACTGCCGGTAATCAAATACGCCACGCTAAATGCCACGGTAAAATGCACCATTGCAAAAGTAATCGTCTTCGCCATGATTGTATCCTGTTCGGTCAATGTGTTTGATATGCAAATGATAGTCGTTCTCATTTAAAATAAACAGTTGAATATTTGCACCAATTCCATAGCAAAAAACTATCAATGTGCTGGTGCTGATTTGCAAAGCAAGGTTAGATTTTGATGTACAAGGCGCTGATATCGCGATTAACAAATACGATTCGACGACGTTACTTATCGATAATTGGTAAATTTATAGTAAGAATGTAGAAATAAAGTATCAGCTTAGCCTAGATTGTCTGTGAAATTAGACAGCCAGCCAGCGAATCGAATTGAATCGGCAGCGATGCTTTACAATCAAAAAATGAGCACTTACTTCCCCTCTCTGATCGCTATTGTGAGTGATCGATTCTGGCCACAGCGATGAATTGGCCGGCGTTTGTATTATTCAGCTGCGCGATTTTTACGCTTGCATTGGCGCTATTGACTGCGCGGCGTAATGCATTTCCTGCAAAATTCTATTATGTTTGCATGCTGCTCGCTTCCGCATGGTGGAGTGGCGCAGCAGGGATGGAAAACTGGCAAACTGCGCCAGCAGATAAAATTCTATGGGCCAAACTCGCTTGGCTAGGCATCGTTACGGTGCCTTGCTATTGGACGCTATTTGTTTGGGCTTACGTCAAAGGCGATAATCGTCGCCCGACTTGGCTGGGCCAATTGGCGCTGTGGTTGATGCCGCTGCTGACTTGCTTGATTGCTTTTACCAATGATCAGCATCATTGGCTGTATGTGAGCACACTACCAGTGAGCGATGCACCGGGTGCCGCGATTCGCTATCTACATGGCCCATGGTTTTATTTATGCGCCTTGTACTTATACGGCTATATGACTTTGAGCATGTTGGTCATTATTAATGCCCTAGCGCGCGCCAATGCCTTGTATCGTCAGCATTATCTCGGGCTAGCCATCGCGATGGCGATTCCATGGCTGGCTAATGCCGCACATTTAACGGGCTTGGTTACGCTGTTTGATTTTGATCCGACCCCATTTAGTTTTTTAATCATGGGGGGGATTTTTTATTGGCTGATTACCCATCGGCAATGGTTTGATTTATTGCCGATCGCGCATGATGTGTTATTTGATGCCATCCCCGACGCCGTTTTGGTGATTAATGATCAGCAGCAAATCGCTAGATTGAATCACGCCGCGCGAGCGTTGCCGAATATGCCGGCCAATGCAATTGGTCTGCCGCTCAAACTATTGCCTTATTTCGGCAATTTATTACCGACTTTATGGGATCGTTTACTCCCGGTTGAGTTTGAGCTGCAATTGGACGATGCGTATTACGATTTGCGCTCGGTCACTATTTATTATTTGCAGCAGCCGATTGGCTTATTGCTGGTGCTGCGTAATATCACTCACCATAAACATAATCAGCTGGCTTTACAGCAGGCGTTGATTTCACTCGAAGCGCAACTGGAATCCAACGCGCAACTGCAGCAGCAGCTGCATCAAGCGGCGATTCTTGATCCATTGACCAATTTGCATAATCGGCGCTTTCTGGATGAAGTCACCCCTAGCTTACTCAGGCATAGCACGCAACAGCAGCAAACCATTAGCTTGGTGATGATCGATTTAGATCACTTTAAAACCATTAATGATCACTATGGGCATAGTGCAGGCGACGAAGTTTTACGGCATATGGCGCAATTATTACGCCGCTATAGCCGGCAAACTGATCTGCTATTTCGTTTGGGCGGCGAGGAGTTTTTAGTTATTTTTCCAGATACCAGCGCCGCGCAAGCCTTGCGACTGACTGAAGTTTGGCGTGAACAATTACTCGCTCAGCCTGCTTTAGTGCATGGCACACCAATGCCGGTGACTTTCTCGGCAGGGATTGTCGAGGTTGCTTATGCCAGCAATACCTTTGATACCGCCATCGCTTATGCTGATATGGCCTTGTATCGGGCCAAAGATGCCGGTCGCAATCGCAGTGAATTGGCTAGCCCTAAAAATAAAATCGCCATTCAGCCTTTGAGCACTCCGGTAATGTTTGACTAACACTTGCAATTAGCCGTCAACAGGGTGAAGGTTTGAACCTAATCACTCACTCCTTGGGGTAAAACATGCTAAAAAACACTCGCCATAGCTATGGCAAAGTAGCTCGTCTATTGCATTGGCTCTGTGCCATCGCGGTGATTACGGCCTTGGCGTGTATTGAGCTGAAAGGCTATTTTCCCAAAGGTGATCCGTGGCGAGATTACTTAAAAATGGTGCATATTCAAGCGGGTATTATGGTTTTTTTGTTGGTGATTCCGCGCTTTATTTGGCGCACCGCCAATCGCTCGCCGCAGATTACGCCCAGCCCAGCACCCTTGATTATGAAAGCCGCGGATTTAACGCACTGGGTTTTATATGCGCTGATGTTTTGCATGCCGATTTTGGGCGTAGCCTTTATTCAAGGCTTTGGTAAGCCGGTAGATTTTTTCGGCTGGATTTTGCCAACGTTGTTCACCATGACCCCAGAAACCGCCAAAGACGTGAAAGACGTGCATGAATTTTTGGGTAATACGCTGTTGTGGTTAGTGATATTGCACGTCGGCGCTGGGTTGTGGCATCAACGCATTATTAAAGACGATACGATGAGTCGAATGATAGGGCCGATTCGGCGCGATGATGAGTGATGGTCTTGTTTAGATGATGTGTTGATGGTGTGCCTGCGGCACGATTGTTTACAGTCGCAGTCCGCGACGGGGACCCTCTTTTCTTTGTCTCGCCAAAGAAAAGAGGGGAAAAGAAAGGCGACCCGAGCGCGCCCAGCTCCGCTGTTCCCTCGATCGATCGTGAGCCAAACGATAAATCTGTTTGTCTCCCTCCTCACTCGGTGCGCTTGGACGGGTTTTTAAGCCCCAGACCAACGAGCGCGGCACGGCATTAAACCTAATCTAATCCCCGCAATTTGAATGGGTATTGCCATCTAGGCTTTATTTTTAAAAATCTACCTAGCAATACCCATAGTTTGTATGATTTTCCCGATGCCAAAAGCATGACTCGTGCTCGACGGCGCAACGCCTTCGTTTATACTCTTTGGCTTTCCTCTTTTGATCGACTTCACGATGAACAGCCAAGACTTAGAGAATATCAACGTCACTTCGTTTGACGCGATGCCCTCACCCGAAGAATTACATGCCCGTTTACCGCTTTCTGAATCCGCCGCCCAAGTGGTGGATGCTGGCCGTGAAGCCTTAAAAAACATTCTGGATCGACAAGATGATCGACTGATTGTGGTGGTTGGTCCTTGCTCGATTCATGATCCCGTTGCCGGTTTAGAATACGCGCGCCGTTTGAAAGCACTGCAAGCCGAAGTCAAAGACAGCTTATTGCTAGTGATGCGGGTTTATTTTGAAAAACCACGTACCACCACCGGTTGGAAAGGCTATATCAACGATCCATTTATGGATGATTCATTCCAAGTGGATTTGGGTATGGAAAAAGCGCGGCGCTTTTTGCTCGACGTATGCGAGCTAGGTTTGCCGACCGCCACCGAAGCGCTCGATCCAATCTCGCCACAATATTTGGGCGATTTAATTGCCTGGACGGCGATTGGCGCGCGCACCACCGAATCGCAAACGCATCGTGAAATGTCATCCGGCCTATCCACGCCAGTGGGTTTTAAAAATGGTACCGATGGCGATATTAGCATTGCGATTAATGCGATTTTATCTGCTTCGCACCCGCATTCATTCTTGGGTTTGAACGGCCAAGGCCGAGTATCGATTGTGCGCACGCGCGGCAATCAATACGGGCATGTGGTGCTGCGTGGCGGTGATGGTCGACCCAACTACGACACCGTATCGGTGGCGATGGCCGAGCAAGCGCTGAAAAAAGCTAAATTACCGTGCAATATCATCGTCGATTGCTCGCATGCCAATAGCTATAAAAAGCCGGAATTACAGCCACTAGTGATGAATGACGTGATTAATCAAGTCGTCAACGGTAGCCAAGCTTTGGTGGGTGTGATGATCGAGTCGAACTTGGTCGTTGGCAATCAAAAAATCCCCGCAGATTTATCGCAATTGATTTACGGCTGCTCGGTCACCGATGGTTGTATTGATTGGGCCAGTACCGAAAGTATGTTGCGCGATGCCGCGCAACGCTTGGCGGCCGCCAAAGCCGCTCGCGCTTAAGCCAATAAGCTGGGGCTTAAGCCAATAAGCTGGGGCTTTATCGCCTCAGCTTATGCTCATCTGGCCATCTGTTGATGGTGATCTAACTTTGGGTGGTTCGTTGGGTAATTTGTCAGCCGTTTGCAGATTGAATTGCCTGGTTATTGGTCGCACAATGGTTCAATCCAAATTAAAGGTGAGCCCCGATGACTGACGCAACTGCTACACACTGCAGTGAAATTTATCTGGATGCGAATGCCACCACGCCGATTTTGCCTGCGGCGCAAGCGGCGATGATTCGGGTACTTAGCGATAATTTTGGCAATCCGGGCAGCCCACACGGGGCAGGGATTCGCGCGCGCATTGAGCTCGATCGTGCCCGCGCTGCCGTTGCTGAGGTGCTGCATGTGCCTGTGGATGGTTTGATTTTTACTTCCGGCGCCACCGAAGGCATTCAAACCGCGGTGCTGTCGGCGCTGCATCCGCAGCGTGGTGCGGCGTTGGTGCGGGTGTTATACGGAGCCACTGAGCATAAAGCCGTTCCCGAGGCGCTGGCGCATTGGGGCGAAATTTTGGGCCTCACGCTGGAATTGCTGCCGATTCCGGTTGATCAACAAGGTCGACATGATTTGTCTTGGCTGGCTGAAAACGCCGAGGGCGCCGCCTTGGTGTGTACCATGGCGGCCAATAATGAAACCGGTGCCATTAGCGATTTAGACGGCATTGCCCGTGTGCTCGATGCGCTGCCAGTGCGGCCCTTATGGTTGGTCGATGGCGTGCAGGCTTTGGGCAAATTGGCCGTCGATTGGCTGGGCTTGCGAATTGATTATGCGCCGTTCTCGGGGCATAAATTACACGCGCCCAAGGGCATCGGCTTGCTGTATGTGCGCGCCGGCGCGCCGTTTACGCGGCTATTGGCGGGCGGTGGGCAAGAGGGCAATGCACGCTGTGGCACTGAAAACTTACCCGGCATTGCCGCTTTAGGTGCGGTTTGCGAAGCGATATTGGCTGGGCAGTGGCAAGCGGGCGCGCTGAATGCGGCGCAGCAACGGCTGAAAGCCGCGCTGCAACAAGCCTTTCCGCAACTGGTGATCAATAGCCCTAGCCAGCATTGTTTACCCACGACGATTAATTTTTCTTTACTCGGCATCCCCAGCAAATGCTTGCTTGATCTATTTGATGCGCTGGGTTTACGGCTCAGTGCCGGCTCGGCTTGCAATAGCAAAAACGCCAAACCGAGCTTTGTGTTAATGGCGATGGGCTTAGGGGAAGAGCGCGCATCGAGCGCGATTCGGATGTCGATCTCACCGAACGTTTGTGCCGCTGATATCGACGCCGCCGTTGAGCGAATTGCCCTCGCCGGACAAATACTGCAAACCCATCTGAACGATATGCTGCAGCTGGAGCAAGTGGCATTACCCGACGAAGACCTTGAGCTCTCGAGTCGCTACGCCGTCACCGCCGAGCAATTACCCGCGTGGATCGCCGCGCACCCTGCTGGTGTCTTGCTGGATATTCGTGAGCAATGGGAACAAGCCGCGTGTTGCCCATCGCTGGGTCTGGCCATTACCGCTCAGCCATTAAGCCAATTGGCCACTTGGCTAGGCCAAATCGAGCTTGATCGCCCGCTATTACTTGCCTGCCGCAGTGGCCGGCGCAGCGGGCAACTCCTCAGCCTAATGCGCGGCAAAGGCTATACGCAAATTTGGCATTTGGCCGATGGTCTGGCTGGATTGCCGATGCCAAGTGCTGCCGACTAATTAGGTATTGCCATCTAGATATTATATAAATTGATCTATGTGGCAATACCTCAGTTATTTGCTTAGGCTATTTGCTGCTGGGTGGCGCAATGAATGCCACCACCGCCGGCGGCAATGGCATCGATATTCAGTTGAATCACATCTCGGTTAGGAAATAAATCGCGCAGCGTATCGCGGGTATTGCGATCGGTTTTGCTATCGCCAAATTGCGGGCAAATCACGGCGTGATTGCAAACATAAAAATTAATATAACCGGCAGTAAATTCATCATTACTAAACTGCTGGCGAATTGAATTGGGCCCTGGTAGTTCGATCACTTCCAGTTTGCGGCCTTTGGCATCGGTGGCGGCGCGTAATATTTTTAAATGCCGCCGTGTGACCGCGTAATCGTAGGAATCAGGGTCATGATCGATATGCGCTACAACCACACCGGGCTCGGTAAAGCGGGCATAAAAATCGGTATGGCCGTCGGTAATATCGCGGCCCGCAATGCCGGGTAACCAGATGATTTTGCTGAGCCCAAGCAAACGCTTTAGCTCGGTTTCGATGTGGGCTTTGCTCACGCCCGGATTGCGATTGGCATTGATTACGCAGCTTTCGGTGATGATGGCGCTACCGTCGCCATCGACCTCAATTGCGCCGCCTTCCAGCACCAAACGCGTGGCTAAAGCGGTGACTGCGGTACTGTGAATCATCATTGCTGCAACGCGTGCGTCTCGAGCATGACTTTGTTTATTGCCCCAGCCATTAAAATGAAAATCAATCGCGCCAATTTGGTGCTGCTGATTTTTAACAAACACCGCGCCGGTATCGCGAATCCACAAATCATCAATTTCTTGCACGATCAGCTGCACACTACTGCCGCATTGCTGCGCGGCGATATCGTAATCTGCCGCTCGCACCAGCATATTGACCGGTTCAAATTGCGCAATGGTTTTGGCAATGCTGGCTAAATTGGCGCGTGCGCCATGCATTAGTCGCGGCCCCCAAATTGCCGCTTGTGGACCATACGCCATCCACGTTGCACGATGCGCCGCGGCTTCATCTGGCATGGTCCAGACGGTGTCACTATTGGCGTGGGCCACGCTGGGCAGTGAAATCCCCGCGCCAAGCAGTAAGCTGCTACCGGCGGCACCGAGCGTGTGTTTTAAAAAACGGCGACGTGGATGCATTGGGTTTCCTTTGGGTGGCTGTGAAGGTATAGCGCATTGTTACGCTATTTATTGATGAAGAAAAATGATATTTTTAGCGCTAATTTATCAATATTTCTCATCAGTCATGGCCAAACTACCGTCATTTAAATTATTAATGGGTTTTGAAGCCGCCGCTCGATTGGGTAGCTTTTCGCGGGCTGCCGATGAATTGTGCTTATCGCAATCGGCAATTAGTCATCAAATTTTGCAATTAGAAACGCAGCTAGCGCAGCCCTTGTTTTTACGCGTTGGTCGTGGCGTTGAGCTCACTGTTGCGGGCGAGGTGTTGCTGCGCAGCGTGCAGCGTTCGCTCTCGGTGCTGGCTGGGGGTTTAGCGCAAATTGACACCTATCTTGACCCCGGACTGGTGGTGATTGTTGCACCAGCGGCATTGCTACAAGGTTGGTTACAGCCTCGATTGGCCGCGCTACAAGCGGCGATTCCCGAGCTATGTTTGGTGCTATCGGTGGATGAGTCGGCGCGGTATATCGACGAGGTTGACGTTGATTTACTGATTAGCCAGCGGCCGTTACAGCAAGCGGGAGTACAAGATCACACTTGGCTCAGCGATGAATGGGTGGCCGTGGTTAGCCCGCAGCGCATGCCTGAATTACAAGCACTGCCAGTTCATCAGCATCATCAAGTGATTGGTCTGATTTCATTAGAGGCCGATTTTCAAAACGATGGCCCAAGCCATCAGTTTCGTCAGCAATTGGCTGCTTTTCGCCGGCGGCGAATTTATGACGATGTGCGTTTGCAGCTGGATGCCGTTTGCCGAGGTGATGGCATGGCCTATGTGTTACGGCGGCAAGCCAGTGAGTATTTGCAAACTGGGCAATTACTCATTTTGCCGGACTATCCGCGTTTAGCCGCCGCACCGTGGATTTTATCTAGCGTTGCTGGCGCACCGCGTGCTGAGATTGTGCGCCAAGTGCGGGATTTTTTGCTGCAAGCAGGTGAGCTTGAGGCCACGTAGGTGGTGTTTGCTGACATAAAACTTGCGATTATTTCTGGTTTTGGTAATCATAGCGCTGCACCGCGTTTTTTAAGCGTGGGCTTTGCATGATGCTGTGCGCCAATTTGGAGCTTACCTATGTTTCTTCGTGCCATCGTTCTCAGCGTCTGTGTGCTGCTTCCCCTTGGTTTGGTACAGGCGCAAGATCTCACCACGATACCGGTGCATTTTGCTAAAGGGCAATCGAGCACGGTGTTAAAGGGGCAGATTAAAGGCTATCAATACATCGATTACACCTTGAATGCCAAAGCAGGGCAAAGGCTCACGGCGGTGTATAGCAGTCGCCAGCTCAGTAGTTATTTCAATATTTTGCCACCGGGTTCATCAGACGAAGCCTTATTTGTCGGCGCAAGCGCCGGCAATACCTATCGTGGGATATTGCCTGCGAGCGGCGAATATAAGCTGCGGGTTTATATCATGCGCAATGCCGCACGGCGTAATGAAACCGCGAAATTCACTCTTAAAGTCGCCATCGACACGCCGCCAGCGTCCGATGCCAAAGTCAGTGGCACGCCTTACCATGCCACCGGCACGATACCTTGCGTTGCTGGGCAAAGCCGAGAATGCCAATTTGGCGTAGTGCGACAAGGGCAGGGCTCGGCGGAGGTGACGATACAACTTGCGCAGGGGCAACGCGTTATTCGTTTTGACCATGGTACTGCAACGGGCTATACGGCAACGCCGATGTCGCATGGCGACTTTAGTCAGCAAAAGCAAAAAGACGTCAGTCATATCCAAATTGGTGCGGAGCAATACGAAATTCCTGATGCCGTGATTTATGGCGGCTAATCTATAGAGGTATCGATTAATCGTGTTCGGTGGCTCGCTAAGCGTGTAGCTCCGAGTTGGCTTGGGATGATTGTGGCGGATTTGGCCGGGAGTCAAAAAATGCGTCTGATCTTGGGTGTCTTGTTGTTTAGTTTGAGTTTAAGCTGCTCGGCACAAAAATTGCGCTTGCTGGCCGCAGAATATCCACCCTATACCTCGCAGGCCATGCCCACGCAAGGGGCATTGATTGAGGTGGTACAAAAAACCCTTGCACCGCGCTATCAGTTAGAGATTGTCTTTGTGCCGTGGGCGCGGGCGCTCAATGAATTAAAAGCCAATCGTGCCGACGGCATTATCGGGGTGTGGCCCAATAGCTATGTGGATCGGGGCTTTCGGGCGTCGAGCCCGATTTTTATCAGCAAACTGGGCTTTTATGTGCCCACCGCGCAGCGAGTGCCACTATTAGATTTAACTCAATTGCGGGGGCGGCTTGCGGGTGGGGTCCGCAATTATGGCTATCCAACGACGCTGTATAAAACCGGCGTACGCATCGATGCCGCTCACGATGATCTGAGCAATTTAAAAAAACTCGCGATTGGGCGGATATCGCTAGCGATTTTAGAAAAAGCCGTTGGCGAATATTTGCTGACTCAGCCTGAATTAGCCCCGATTGCCGACAAAGTGAGCTGGCAAGAGCCCGCCTTTGCTGAGGCGGCGCTGAGCATTGCGTTTGCGCCAAAAGCCAGCGCGGCACTGGCCGCATTTGAAACCGCGCTACGCCAGCTCACTCTATCGGGTGAACTCAAACAAATCGCCAACCGCTACCAAATCGACCTACCTGCAGATAGCAGCGCCGCCCCCTAGTGCTTGCCAGCCGCCATGCAATCGCGTTCAATACGCGTTTTTTTGCAGGCTAGGCCATGACTGTCGCATCACCGTGTATTCAGCAATGCAAACTTGATTCGGCTGGCCAATATTGCCTTGGCTGCCGCCGCAGCTTGGACGAAATCAAAGCTTGGTCGAGCAGCAGCGACGCTGCCAAACACGCCGTTTGGCAACGCCTGGCTCGCTTGCCGCCTAGCGCGCCAGCAAACTCAACGAACTCAACGAACTAAGCCGGGCAATATTGCGCCAAGAGCTCAGGGTTGCTCACCAAAGGATTGCCGCTGCCTTGTAGCCCGACAATGCGTTTGTCGCGTTTGATCTCCCACGCATCCACCGGATAGGTTTTGGCCCAAGCGCACATTAGTTGGCGATCTTGGCGGCTGAGATTGAGCTGGTATTGCTGGTGCATATACAAAGTAATTCGCGCGGCGCGGCCGCGCACTTCTTCGCGGGGCTGAACTTTTTTGGCTTTAAAATCCACAATCGTTTGGCAACTGCCATACATAGGCGGTGGATTACGCGTCCACGCGCTAAAGGCGTAATTGCTGCGATCGCCATTCACCTCGCCCACCGCTGGCACCAAATTGACTAAATCACCCTCGGCAATTTGATAGATAACATCATTTGCGCTGCAATTTTTGCGCCCGCCGTTTTTCCAGCATTGGCGTTGATGACCAATCACCCACGCCGGTACCACATGCTCCCATTCCAAGCGGCGCGCCCGTTCGGCATTTTTACGCGGCTGATAATTACAACTGGCCCAGTCGATTACTTTGCCGGAGTATTGGCAGCCACAGTAGAAATCCTCTTCCATACCGGCAAATACCCTCGGTAATACCTTTTTGGCCTGCTGAAAATCCCGATGCCCGACCGGGTTTTGCCGAGTCGCCATCACGACGTTTTCGGTATTAAGCGGCGCTAAATCGCCCGCTGGTGGTGGCGTGGGTGAAGTCAGCGCTGCCAAACCTTGCTCGGCCCAATCGCCAATTTGCTGCACACCCGAGCTATTAAAAAATTGCTTAATTTGCTCCGTCGCCTGCGTCACGCAGCCGGATAAAGTGAGCGTGAGCACGCCGCCAAGCGCCAAGGAAATCATGCGGCGCGAATTTAAATAAGACATGGGGAATCGATCAAAGAAGAGAGAAAAACAATTGAAGCAGTGGCAATACCGCATGGATTCAATCAAACCGTCGACAGTATAAAATCGTCGTCAGAAATCAACTAGGGTATTCGTAAGATTTGCCCTAGGTAATAAGTACGATGCGCCGCATGAACTAGATCGTGTGATGACTCGCAACCTGTTGAGCAACTTGTCATGTTCTTGTCATTAAGCTGACTTAATATCGCAATCCATCATCAATTCTTTTGCGGGTTTGGCATGTTGAAGTTTTCGCTCATCACTTTATTGCTCGCTGGTGCTGCCCATGCGGCGCCGTTCTTTGAAATGCAGCAGGTCGATCATCCGGCGATTGCTTCGATTGAGCGCTACACCTTGCAAAGCCCCAGCAAAGAAAACATTGCTTATCACGGCGAATTTGCCAGCGCTTTTGCCCAAGGATTTAGCTTTGCGCCGGGCTCGGGTTTGGGATTTAAAAAAATGGATCGCGACGGCACTGTGTATTTTTGGGCCACTGGCGATCGTGGCCCCAATGGGGATGCGCCTAAAGTGCAAGTGGGCGATAAAAAACGCGAAGCCAAATTCTTTTTGGCCCCCGATTACGCACCGCGCTTTGCCGAAATCAAAGTTCGCCGCCAGCGTTCTGCCGATGTGATCTTAAGCAAGCCGTATTTAATTGATGGCCAAGTGGCTAGCGGCCTGCCGTTGCCGCAAGGCCGCGTTGGCGCTACGGGCGAAGTGGCACTCAGCGACACCCTGAAAACGCTAGACGCCAGCCCACGCGGTATTGATCCCGAAGGCATTGTCGCCGGCAAAAAAGGCCAATTGTGGGTGGTGGATGAATACGGCCCATTTTTGCTGCAAGTCGATGCCGCCAGCGGCAAAGTGTTAAAGCAACTCGCCCCCGGCGCGGGCTTGCCTGATGTGCTTAAACATCGCCAAGCCAATCGCGGCTTTGAAGCCGTTGCCTTCACCCCGAATGGCAAAGTGTATGCCATGCTGCAATCGACGCTGAATATCGACGGCGAAACCAAATCTAGCGCCCAATTTATCCGCTTGGTTGAGTTTGACCCAAGCAGCGGCGCAACGCGCACCTTGGCCTACCCATTGGATGTCGACGCGTACAAAAAAACCGGCGACGCCAAAATTGGCGATCTGGTCGCCATCGACAACACGCATTTTGCCTTGATTGAGCAAGGCAAAGGCAAAGATAAACAGCTGCGCAATGTGCTGTATGTGATTGATATCGCCGGTGCCGATACGCTGGCGCCCATCGCTGGCAAAGAGCCGGAATACGCCAGCAAAGCCGATTTAGCCAATGTCAAAATGATTCGCAAACAACGCGTACTCGATTTGCGTGAGCTGGGCTGGCAAGCCGAAAAAGCCGAAGGCCTCGCCCTATATAACGGCGGCCTCGCCATCATGAACGACAACGACTTTGGCCTAAAAACCGAACTCGCCAGCGGCAAAGACGTCGATGATGTCGTCATCGACAACGGCCAACTCCCCAACAACGAACGCCTCGTCGTTAAACCGAGCAACGAAGCGACTGAGCTGTGGCTACTCAACCTGAAACAACCCTTGAGCCACTACTACCCAAAGTAAACATATCGCCGACTACCCTCCAAGCTTTGCCCCGCAGATGCGGGGCTTTTTTTATGGGTATTGCTGGCTAGTTATTGATAATTATTATCTGCAGATATATACCTCGATAAAAAAGCTTGGCAGTAGGGCGGCTTAGCCACAGGCGTAACCCGCCAACCCGCTTACGGTGTTACATCGCATAAGCCGATTAAGATTTTTTGTAATTATTTGGTCAAAACTGCGTAAAATCTCGGCAAACGAATCCGAGTCTACTCATGCCTAATTCACTGCACTCCAAAATCGCTCAACGTCAGTCTGGTATCTTGCTGTATGGCATTACGCCGCCCAAGGCCAATAACACGCCGGAAAAAATCGCCGAGATTGCCGCGCTGCAAATTGAGCGCATTGCGCCGCTGGGCTTGGATGGCTTGGTGTTGTATGACATTCAAGACGAGGCCGATCGCACGGATGCCACGCGGCCGTTTCCGTTTATGGCGACGCTTGATCCGCTGGTGTATAGCCGGGATTACCTTGCGGCTTTAGACATGGCCAAAATTGTGTACCGCTGCGTGGGTAAGTATGCGCCTGCGCAATTTGGCGCTGATTTGCTGGCGATGAACGATGGGGTGTCGGTGTTTGTTGGCGCGGCCTCTCGCCAGCAGCAGGTGTCGCTCACCGTGGCCCAAGCCTACGCGCTGCGCCGCGAGGTGAATCCCCATTTGCTAGTCGGTGGCGTGGCGATTCCGGAGCGGCACTTGGTCAAAAACGACGAGCATTTGCGCGTGGCGCACAAGGTGACTGAGGGCTGCTCTTTCTTTGTGACGCAATGCGTTTACAACGTTGAAGCGGCCAAGAATTTTCTGTCGGATTACTACTACGCTTGCCAACAAACTGGCACGGCGATGGTGCCGATTATTTTCACCATTACGCCATGCGGCTCGGTGAAAACGCTGGAATTTATGAAATGGCTAGGGATTAGCATTCCTAAATGGCTAGAGAACGATTTGATTCATTCGGGTGATATTTTGGCTAAATCACTGGATGTATGTAAGGGTATATTCGCAGAGCTGTTGCAATACGCTAGCGAGAAGGGAATACCTGTAGGTTGCAATATTGAGAGCGTCGCCATTCGTAAAGACGAAATCGAAGCCTCATTGCAATTGGTGCGTGATGTGCAGCAGATGTTTGTAGCCAATCAGGCGTAAGCGCCCGAGGGATTCGGCTTTTGGTTTATCTATTTTGCCGCTGCCTAAAAAATCACCCAAAACCTCGCATTCGCGAGGTTTTTTTATGGGTATTGCTGGCTAAGTCTTGCTCAGCAACACCTGCAGTCAAATACATCGATGCAGTAGGGCGGCTTAGCCTTTAGGCGTAACCCGCCAATCCGATGCGGTAATCACTCATCGCAATCAGCGCGGGTCTCGACCCGCCCTACATGCCGGCATCCAATCAAACCCATTTTGGGTTCGATCATACCCAAAATGGGTACTTATACCGATGCGCTTTTTAGCAAAACTCAGCCGTGGGTGCTGGCGCTGCTGTTTGGCCAGCCGCAAAGCTCTTTCTATGCCAACGAAATCATCGCCTTGGCGGGCAGCGGTTCGGGCGCAGAGCCTCGCCCAGCGGCAAATGAATGCCGAGCATGCGCTGGGTATTTGTTGTTTTGGATCAGAAATTCTTGCTGAAGGCGTTGAATAAATTAATTATTTCTTGTTTTAGCTTACTTTTTGAGTCATCTTTCTGAGGTCGATATGGGAGTTTGCAATGAGCCAAATCAATCCAGTAGCAGCAAACAAGGTCGAGCTAGACCACGCGCAAAAACTCGCTCTAAACCAATATTTATTAGACGGTAAAGAGCTATTCCTTGGCCTGCCACAGAGCAATATGCCGATTCGCGCTCAGCTATTGCAGGTGATTGTCGGGCAAACGTTGCTGCTTCGGCCATTGATTAAGTCCGACCAACTCGATATCCGCGTTAAATTAAATTGCGCCGCCACCATCAGCGTTCGGCTGGCCGTGCCCAATGGCGTGCTGTGCTTTGAGACCAACCTGATCCCCCAACCGCAGCAGCCGCAATGGACGATCGGTTTGCAATGGCCAGAGCAGATGCGCATCGAACAAAGCCGCCACTTTTCGCGCGTGGCCTTGCATCAAGTGCTGCTGGTGGAGCGCACCGGCGATGTACGCCGCCGCGCCATGCTGCTGAATTTATCTGAACAAGGCATGCAAGTGGAATATCACGCCGCCTTGGGCATGATTGGCGATGAGCTACATGTGCTGCTGGAATTGCCCTTTGAGCAAGGCGCAATCTCGGTTGAAGCCAGTGCGATTATTCGCAGCAAATTCAGCGAAATCAGCGAAGACCATGTGCTGCATGGCTTGGAATTTTGCAATTTAACCGAAGCCGCCAATAACAACATTCAACGCTATATGCAGCAAAGATTAACCGCCCAAAACGACGCCGCGACGCCAGTTTAATTACGCCATTTGGGGCGCAAAGCCAGCGTTTCACCCCACAGTAGTATTCAAAAAAGCCTCGCAGTTGCGAGGCTTTTTTGTTGGTATCGCTGGCTAAGCATTGCTCAGCAACACCTGCCAGCAAATACATCGATACGTAGGGCGGGTTAGCCGCAGGCGTAACCCGCCAATCTGATGCTGGAGTCAGCTGTCGTTATTAGGGCGGGTTGATAAGCCCAACCCGCTCAATGCGAATCAAAGGGGGCAGAGTCGATTGATTCCACGGAAAACTAGAAATCAATCGACTCTGACCCCATTGATTTTTTAATAAAGCTAACACTTTCCCATCAAATAGCTGACGCTGAGTTTGCAAGTGGATATGATGCTGGCATCGGATGAACGGTAGGGCGTATTCGACGCGAAGCGGCAATACGCCAAATGGTGCCAAGGTAAACGTATTGTGTGAGTGTGATGGCAAGCGGCGTAATGTCTTCGGCGATTACGCCCTACTGCGGTACACAGTTTCGCGGCGTACCAATGTCGCTTTGTTGAATACATTTAATTAAACAAGAAAAAACAATCATGATCTTCGAAGATAATTCAATACGAATTGATTACGATGGCTCCGGTGAAAAAATAAAAGCCCATCAAATGAATGCTAAATTAGTAGCGGACAGCATCTCCGCCATGAATTTTATTATTGATGAATCATATAAAGAAATTAGAAAGATTTACCATGCTGAATTAGATGCCGAGGTATTTATTGACGGTGGTTTTGGGGAGGGCTCACTATGGTGGCTACTTCGCATTCTCGGCCAAGGGGAGAATGTACAGGGCAATTTGAGTTTTCAGTCAGTTTTCAAAAAAATTACTCAAGCTCTGAACAAAGTCATAGAGATAATGAAAAAAATATCTCCAAACAAAACAGAAATTGTTATTACACAGCAAGAAGAAGGCAACTACACAATAGAGGTGGATGGTAAAAGTGTTGTTCTTGATGAATTAGAAGCAGCCATTCTTTCGAACAAGAAAATTAGAGCTTCAATAAGTGACTTAGTTCGTCCTTTACTTGAGGAAGGCATTGACACATTAAACATATCACCTAGCCACTATGAAAATAGTGCAATCAAAATTAACAAGGAAGAGCGAGATAGCCTATTAATTGAAAGACAGTACAAAACATTGTTAGATGAAGGCACTGTGACAGGTAAATATTACATTGAAACACTATCCTACAATAAAAAGTCCCGCTGGAAAATCATTCCAAAAGATGAGCCCAGAAATGGATTCAACGTCTCAATAATTGATGAAATATTCTTGGCCAGTGTAGCAGCAAACAGAGAAAAATTTGCAAAAGATGATCTGCTGGATCTCCAATTACATTGGAAAAAGGAGAAAACATCATTCTCTGGAAAGATAAAAACTACTTACACAGTCACAACTGTATTTGATCACATATCAGTTGATACAAGTCTTCAGGAAGAATTATTGTGATAGAATTTTTGGCAATAATTAGCGTCGTCGCAATAATATACCTTTACCCAGTAATAAAATTACTCATATCAACAAAAAAAATAAAACTAACATTTATCGACAAGAATGGAAACAAGAACAGCACAACCATTCGCCTAGAAAAAACCGATGAGATCTGGGACTTAATTCGAGAAAACAAAAAATGGGTGGATCAATGACCACATCCACCCAAAAGAACAAAGACATCAAGGCACGTGATGTTGCGATAAGTGGTGCCATCACTGGATTTGTCACAAAAATAATGATTGATGCAGGCAAAGGAATCTCTCAGGATACTAGCCTACATTATTTATTTACAGATCAGGGCATAGCACTAATTTCAGCTTTATTAACACTTCTTCTCGCGGTAGCTCTTTCATGGATTGGTTTTTGCGTTGACACTTATATGATCAAAGAAAAGCTCACTAAAAAAATACAATTACTAAAAATAATGCATGATCAAGCTGACGACAAAACCACTAAAGACAAGATTCAAAAGCAAATAAGCAAGTTGCTAGAAAACTCTGCAAAAGAAATTTTTGAAAAATAATTATCATTCTTGAATCAAAGGGGTCAGAGTCGATTGATTCCACGGAAAACTAGAAATCAATCGACTCTGACCCCATTGATTTTTTGACAAAAAGATCAGTACGGGTTAACGCCCATTCCAAATGGCTTGAAATCATGAGAAAAATCATAAACAAGATAATCAACCGATGGCTTGTTCTTTCAACAAGAAAGAATGGTTATTTTATGGCAGCAAATTCTCTCTTTGGTATAGCAATAATACTAATTCCATTTGCGCATGAATCATTTCAGGAGCTAATAGCAAAGATAATAATCGAAATCGCCTGCTCTAATTGGAACTTTGCTTGCGAAATCAAGCCAATCGTTAACAATTCGCAGCAGATATATGTTCTCATTGGGATAATTAGCTGTATCCTAACAGGGCTATATTTATATCACAAAGGCCAGACCCCCCCAAAAAATAAGCCCAACAAGAGAATAACCCCCCAAATTGACCCCATTGGCAGCAATAATAACGTTAAATTATTCTCGTATTGTGGATCAATATTGCATATCAACAATATTGAAGTGGTTGTAACTTCTGAGAATCAATGGCTAAACATAGGAACAGGGGAGTCAATGTCTTCTAGAATTAGGATATTATCCTCAGAGAAAGACGAGAAAGGGCAAACCATAATTTGTCACATTGAAAAAGAAATTAACTATTGGAAAAAAAATAAAGGAATTGGGCCCTACCAAACAGGTGAAACCATTGAAATCAAAGCTGCAAAGAATACAGATGCTTACGCCCGAGGAGTAAGACATACAATTCATGCAGTCGCCCTGAAAAAATGCTCAGAAACTGGAGAAAAAAAGATATCCGAGACAACAAATAAAAAAATAATTGATAAATGTTTGAAATTCTGCGAAGCGAATAACATTTCATCAATATTTATACCTATATTTGGGCTTGGCGCAGGAGAAATTGACGAGGAATTGGCTATTCCAGCAACAATAAACCCGATTATTAACGGCATGAAAGAGTACAGCAATAATCTGGATGTATATTTTGGAACCTACAGAGAGGGCGATGCAGAAAAGGTCAAAATGTACCTTGAAGATAATCTATGAATAACGCAATCGGCTATGCATGTGGCACATTTGATTTACTTCACAAAGGCCACATAAGTTTTCTCGCAAACTGTAAAAAAAAATGTTCCGTACTATTAGTTTTTGTAGATTCTGACACCAAGGTCAAGTTACGAAAAGGAATAGGAAGACCAATTGAATGCGAGAGTACAAGAATAAACAAATTAAAAAAAACAGGACTTGCAGATGCAATTTTCTTAAAAGAAGATTGCACTATAGAAATCTATGAAAAAATAAAATTTAATATTTACTTTCACGCCAACGACAGGAGAATCAATGAAGACCTTAAAAAACACCTGCAAAACAACAATGTCGAGATAGTAACCCTGCAATATAGCTATGAAATTTCAACATCCTCACTAATTATGGATTCGTAAAAAGACAGGGGCATGATCTCCACATCATAAATTAGATTGCCATTATATAACGAAACCAAAGTTTGATTAGGATAAGCAGATTCTAGCTGGATTTGAGACTGCAACTTATCTTTTATGTAAACATTATGGATTATATAGTCACACTTCAAATACCGAACAACCATATTTGTAATTATTCTGTCATCACATCTAATGTCTTTTCTCTTCTTTATCGAAAGATCTCTTCTTGCCAGCAAAGACAAATACTCACTTCTAATTAACTCACCCTTGACTTGATTGTAAAGAGCAAGTCCGGATCTTGTCCTCAGATCTAATCCATTATCAGTTAATCTAATTCTTGCACGAACCACGGCTAGCTCTTCATTTGGCCATTTAAATTGCGCCCATTCAAAAGCACTCATTGCACCTGAAGACAATCCATCAGTTACAAAGTAAATACCCCAGCCTAGCCAATCATCTTCATTCTTTGATGAAATAAAGCCATCTTTTAAGATTTTTATCGAGTTGCTTAAAGAAGTACCATGATAAACAACTAGTTCTTTACTAGGCAGCACTAGAGTCACACCTCACGCCACATACCCCAAATTCGGTGCCAAATCCCGCTCGGCCTGAGCAAGACTCACCCCACGCCGCTGGGCATAATCTTCCACCTGATCCAGCGTCACTTTCCCCACGCCAAAGTAGCGGGATTCTGGGTGGCTAAAGTAAAAACCACTCACCGCTGCGGTTGGCAACATGGCGTAGCCCTCAGTCAGCGTCATGCCGATGTTGGGCGCATTGAGCACTTTGAATAAATCGACTTTTGGCGTGTGGTCAGGGCAGGCCGGGTAGCCCGGCGCTGGGCGCACGCCGACGTATTTTTCGTCGATTAAATCGTCGTTGCTCAGCGCTTCATCTTGGGCGTAGCCCCATAGTTCGGTGCGAACGCGGTAGTGCATGTGTTCGGCAAAGGCTTCGGCAAAACGGTCGGCCAGTGATTTAAGCAAGATGGCGTTGTAGTCGTCGTTGGCGTCTTCAAAGGCTTTAACTGGCGCGTCGATGCCGATGCCGCCGGTAACGGCAAAGGCGCCGATATAGTCTGCCACGCCGCTTTCTTTGGGGGCGATAAAGTCGGCCAAGCACCAGTTGGGTTTCACATCGCCCGTTTTCGGCTTCGGCAATTGCTGGCGCAGATTGTGCCAAGTCATGATGGGTTTGCGCTCAGCGGCTTGGTCGACTGAAGTCGACCCTACATCACTTGGATCGTAGAGCTCGATGTCGTCGTGATTAACGCTGGCGGCGGGGAAAAAGCCAATTACGCCAGCAGCGGCAATCCATTTTTCATCGACGATTTTTTTCAGCATCGCTTTGGCATCGGCGTACAAGCTACGCGCGGCTTCGCCGACGATTTCGTCTTGCAAGATGGCCGGATAGCGGCCGTGTAATTCCCAGCTTTGAAAGAACGGCGTCCAGTCGATAAAGGGCTCGATATCAGCCAAGCTATAGTCGGTATATTCACGTACGCCAAGAAAGCTAGGCTTTGGCGGGGTATACGTTGACCAATCAGGGCTAAATTTATGTGAGCGCGCCTCAGCCAAACTAATCAATTTAGTGCGATCTTTGCTTTCAAAAATCTCGCGCGCCTTGGTGTATTCGGCTTTCACGCCAGCCACAAACGCCGGTTTTAACTCATCGCTGAGTAGATTCGAGCACACGCCCACCGCGCGGCTGGCGTCGGCAACGTAGATGACTTGGTCATTTTGATAATGCGGCTCGATTTTAACGGCGGTATGCACTTTGGATGTGGTTGCGCCGCCAATCAGCAGCGGAATGGTAAAGCCTTGGCGCTGCATTTCTTTGGCCACGTGGCTCATTTCTTCCAGACTTGGCGTAATCAGGCCCGATAGTCCAATGATGTCGGCGTTGATTTCGCGCGCGGTATCGAGGATTTTTTGCGCCGGTACCATCACGCCCAAGTCGGTGACTTGGTAGTTATTACAGCGCAGCACCACGGCGACGATGTTTTTGCCAATATCGTGCACATCGCCTTTCACCGTGGCCATCACGATCACGCCTTTGGCGGGTTCGTCTTGTAGGCCGAGGGCGATTTTTTCGGCTTCGATAAATGGCTCTAAATGCGCCACGGCGGCTTTCATCACGCGCGCGGCTTTCACCACTTGCGGCAAGAACATTTTGCCGGCGCCAAACAAATCACCGACCACGTTCATGCCGGTCATTAAATGCCCTTCGATGACATGAATTGGCCGTTCCACCGAAACGCGAGCGGCTTCGGTGTCTTCGATAATAAAGGTGGTAATGCCTTTGACCAGCGAATGGGTGATGCGCTCTTGCAGCGGTAATTCGCGCCAGCTTAAGTCTTCACCTTTGGCCACATTGGCGTCGCCTTTAAAGGCTTCGGCCAGCGTAATCAGCGCCTCGGTTGCGGCAAGGGCGTCGTCGGTTTTCATTAACACGACTGATTCAATCGCATCGCGCAGCGTTGGTGCCACTTGGTCGTAGGTTTCTAGCGCACCGGCGTTGACGATACCCATCGTCATGCCTTTGGCAATGGCGTGGTACAAGAATACGGCGTGAATCGCTTCACGTACTTTGTTATTACCACGGAACGAGAACGACACATTCGAGACGCCGCCGCTGATTTTGGCGTGCGGCAGATTGTGCTTAATCCAGCCAGTGGCTTCGATAAAATCGAGGCCGTAGCGGGCGTGTTCATCGATGCCGGTGGCAACGGCAAAAATATTTGGGTCAAAAATAATATCGGCAGGGTGAAAGCCAATCTCGTCGACCAAGATGCGGTAGGATTTTTCGCAAATTTCGATTTTGCGCGCATAGGTGTCGGCTTGGCCCAGCTCGTCAAACGCCATCACGATCACGGCCGCGCCGTACATTTTGAGCAATTTGGCTTGCTCAATAAATTTGGCTACGCCTTCTTTCATCGAGATCGAATTGACGATGCATTTGCCCTGCACGCATTTAAGGCCAGCTTCGATGACTTCCCATTTGGATGAGTCGATCATGATTGGCACGCGGCTAATATCGGGCTCGGCAGCAATCAGGTTGAGGAAGGTGACCATCGCTTTATGCGCGTCGAGCATGCCCTCGTCCATATTGATGTCGATAATCTGCGCGCCGTTGACCACTTGTTGCCGTGCCACATCGAGCGCGGCGGTGTAGTCGCCAGCTAAAATCAAGCGCGCAAAGGCTTTTGAGCCGGTGACATTGGTGCGTTCACCCACGTTCACAAATAAATCATGGTCGCCGATATTAAATGGCTCTAAACCAGACAGTCGGCATTTGGCTTCGATGCTGGGTTTTTTACGTGGTGGCAAGTCTTTTACCGCTTGATACATCGCGGCAATATGCTCCGGCGTAGTGCCACAGCAGCCGCCGATAATATTGGCAAAGCCCGATTCGGCCCATTCGCGAATATCGACGGCCATCATGGCGGGGTCGAGATCGTAGCCGGTGGGCGCTAGCGGATTGGGCAAACCGGCATTGGCATGCACTGATACATAGCAGTCCGAAATCCGGCTCATTTCTTCTACATACGGGCGCAGCAAATCGGGGCCGAGCGCGCAATTTAGACCAAATGAGATCGGGTCGGCGTGGCGCAGCGAATTATAAAAAGCTTCGGTGGTTTGCCCAGTGAGCGTGCGGCCCGATTGATCGGTAATGGTGCCGGAAATCATAATCGGCAATTCTTCGAGTTCGGGGCGATCCGCGAAGTATTTCTTAATCGCAAACACCGCCGCTTTGGCGTTGAGCGTATCAAAAATGGTTTCGACCAATAAAATATCCGCGCCACCTTGCACGAGGCCGTCGATGGCCTCGAGGTAGGTTTCAACCAGCGCATCAAACGTCACATTGCGAAAGCCCGGGTCGTTGACATCAGGAGAGATTGAGCAGGTGCGGCTGGTTGGGCCGAGTACGCCAGCGCAAAAGCGCGGTTTTTCTGGGGTTTTCGCCGTTTGCGCCACGCACAGGTCTTTGACCAATTTGGCGGCAGCAAAATTGAGCTCCCAGACTAATGCTTGCATTTCATAATCGGCCATCGCAATCGCGGTGCCGTTAAAGCTATTGGTTTCGATAATATCCGCGCCAGCATCAAGGTAGGCTTGGTGAATATCGCTAATGATCTGTGGCTGGGTCAGCACCAGTAAATCGTTATTGCCTTTGACGTCGGTATGCCAGTCGGCAAAACGCTCGCCACGGTATTGCGCTTCATCGAGCTTATATTGCTGGATCATTGTCCCCATGCCGCCATCCAAAATCAGGATGCGTTGTTCAAGTAAGCTTTGCAGTTGCGCGAAACGAGTCATGAATGAATCCAAAAAAATAAGGCGATGAACCTGACACTTTACCATGCAAAAGCGAGCTTGCCTTACCACTAACCGCGATTTTCCGCAGCAAAAGGTGACTATTTTGGTAAAAATGCCGCGATAGAGCGGACTTAGTACATTTTTTATCGCGGGAGAGCGGCATAAGCTAAGCGTATGATTTAGTGGAGTTCTTCTTATGCCGCGTGCCATTGCCATGCCCACCCTGAAAGTGCCATATGTAACGCGAGTACATCCTTTGTCAGCGCGTACGCCAGCGGCGGATTTTCAGGCGCGGCAGACGGAAATCGCTGCGGCCAAGCAGCGCTCAACGCCTAATCGGGTATTGGCAGCGCAGCGTAATGAATTACAGATCAAGCCAATTAGCACTTTTCCGCATTTATCCTCGATGCTGATTCAGCAAATGCTACCTTCCCGTGGGGTATCGCAAGCTCGCATGATGGCTTATCAAGCGGTTGCTGACGATGAGTCTACAGAAGTTGGTCAGCTGCTTGATTTATTGGCTTAATTGCTGATTTCACCTGCTATCGGCTAAGGCATGTGATTGTCATTTTCGGCCGGCGCTGAGGCCGCTATGCTGCAGCATGTTGGTTTTACGGTGGCGCATGATGTCTGAGATGATGGTTTCCCGCAGTAGTTCTGTCGCTCGTGCAGCCAATGGCATGAATAATGCCGCTGCGGTTATGCTTGAGCTACAAAAGTCGAGCGTATCGACCACGGATTCAATTAAGCCCATTGATGCCGCGCCCAGCCGCAGCGCAGAAAAACCACCCGTAGATGCGGTGTCGATTTCGGATGCCGCAAAGAAAAAACAGTCCGAAGACGCCGAACAATTCACCGAGCAAGTCGCCAGCAAGCAAGCAACACCAACCCCAACGCCGCCAGCACCACCAGCTACGGCGGCGAAAGCGGCAGAGCCCGCGACTGAGCCAGTAGCAAAACCCGCCAATTCACGGCCAGCCGCAGCGGCTGCCGCCCAATATGCGCAGCAACAAGCTAGCGCCAATAGCAAACCCAGCACCGCACCCAATATCAGCGAAACCGCTTAAATCGGATTGGCTTTAATGCTGCATATCGATCAGGTTTGCGCTTGATTGATCGCCTTGGTGTGCGCTTAATTTGGCTTTTTTTTGCTTTGCCGCAAGGCGATGACGCTTGCTGGCCTTGCTGGTAAAAAAGCGCGTATCGGCGCTTTAAGCTTGCGAGTATGATTTTTGTCGAAGAGAGTGCGGGTTTGCTGATCTTTGGTGTGTTACCCAGACCCAAGTCTCTCGCATTCATGGAGAAAGCAATGATCGTGGGTTCTTTAGCAGGAAAAGTCGCGCTGGTAATGGGTATTGCCAACGAAGATTCAATTGCCTATGGCGTAGCCAAAGCGTTAAAAGCGCGTGGTGCCGAATTGATTTTGACGTATCAAACCGAAAAAACGCTGAAGTATATTCAGCCCATTATCGATGAATTGCAGCCCGGTATTGTGCAGTTGTGCGATGTGCAAGATGAGGCGGCGATGGTGGCGGTGTTTGCAGCGATTGCGCAAAAATATGCGCATCTTGATATTGCGGTGCATTCAATTGCCTTTGCCCAAAAAGAAGATTTACATGGCCGCGTAGTCGATAGCTCGGCGGCGGGTTTTGCCTTGGCAATGGATGTGTCTTGTCATTCGTTTATCCGCATGGCGCATCGCGCCGAGGCTTTAATGGATAGAGGCGGCACGCTATTGGCCATGAGCTATTACGGCGCAGAAAAAGTCGTTCCTAATTACGGCATGATGGGGCCGGTGAAAGCCGCGCTCGAAAGCTCGGTGCGCTATATGGCCAGCGAGCTGGGCCCGAAAAAAATCCGCGTGCACGCGGTGTCTCCCGGCCCAGTTAAAACCCGTGCCGCTAGTGGTATTCGTGAGTTTGATTTGTTGATTAGTAATGGCGCGGGTAGCGCACCACTGCGCGAATTGCCGGGGATTGATGACGTTGGCGAGGCGTGCGCCTTTTTGTGTGAAGACGGTGCAGCGCGGATGACGGGTAGCACTTTGTATATTGATGGCGGGATGAATATCCTCGCTTGATAGGCTGTAGCGTGTTGTGTAGCCATAAAAAAATACCCCAGTTTTAAACTGGGGTATTTTTATGCAGGCCATTAAATACAATGGCTAGATGGATATACCGCTTAACCTAGCATTTGCTCGGCTTGAATTGCAGTCAATGCAATCGTAAACACGATATCGTCTACCAAAGCACCACGCGACAAGTCATTCACCGGTTTACGCAAGCCTTGCAGCATTGGGCCAACGCTGACTACATCGGCACTACGTTGTACCGCTTTATACGTGGTATTGCCGGTATTCAAATCAGGGAAGACAAACACTGTGGCTTGACCTGCAACCAGACTACCCGGCGCTTTTTGCTGACCGACTTCAAGTACTGATGCCGCATCGTATTGCAATGGACCATCAATCATCAGTTGTGGATGGCGCGCTTTGGCGATTTCAGTCGCGCTGCGTACTTTATCCACATCCACACCCGTACCAGATTGGCCGGTTGAGTAGCTAATCATTGCCACTTTTGGATCAATACCAAAGGCTTTGGCTGAGTAAGCACTTTGTGCAGCGATTTCGGCCAATTGATCGGCGTCTGGGTTTGGATTCACTGCGCAATCGCCGTAAACCAAGACTTGTTCTGGCATCAGCATAAAGAATACCGATGACACAATCGACGAGCCCGGTGCGGTTTTGATCAATTGCAAGGCTGGACGAATGGTATTGGCGGTAGTATGGATTGCACCTGATACCAAGCCATCCACTTCATCAATGGCCAACATCATGGTACCGAGTACCACATTGTCTTCGAGTTGACGCAAAGCTTGGATTTCAGTGAGACCTTTGCTCTTACGCAATTCAACCATTGGCGCGACGTATTGCGCGCGAATTTCTTCAGGATCTAGGATTTCTAGCGAAGCCGGTAATGTCAAACCTTGTGAAGCGGCAATGCCTTCAATCACTGCGCGATTACCCAGCAATACGCAGCGCGCGATGCCTTTTTCTTCACAAGCAATCGCCGCATTAATCGTGCGTGGCTCTTCGCCTTCTGGCAAGACAATACGTTTATTGGCGTTACGGGCTTTTTGAATTAACTGGTAACGGAACGCTGGCGGGCTTAGGTGATGCGCGCCTTTGGTTTGTACGCCCACATGCAAAGCGTCGCTATCGAGTTGTTCGGCGACTGAATTCATCACCAAGCTCATCCGATCTTTGTCGTCTGCTGGCACGGCGGTTGGTACTTGGCTAATTGCCAGTGCGGTACTAAAGCTATCGCCTTCGGTACGCAATACTGGAATACCGGTGTGGAAGGCCATTTCAGTAAAGGCGCGTACGGTTTCATTCAGTTCGGTATTGTGCGTCAAGATCAAGCCGGCCAATTGCACGCCGTTGCTGGCGGCTAAGGCGGTCGCCAAAATCACATCATCACGGTCGCCCGAGCTGACAATCAACGCGCCGGGTTTCAGACGACGAATGACTTCAGGTACGGCGCGAGCGGCAACCACGGTTTCGCTGACGCGGCGTTTAGTGAGCTCACCTTTAACGATGATCTCGGCATTTAAATGCAAAGCCACGTCAATCGTGCGCGGTGCGAGTAGTTTTGAATCAAATTGCACCACGCCCCAGATTTTGAGTTCGCCGATTTCGGCTTGTAGTGCGGCTTTATCAAAGTCGGCAGGCGCTTTGTTGAGAATCACGCCGCCCACTTGTACGCCTTCATTGCGAAATTGACGTTCGGCGATTTTGATTTCTTCGCTAATGTTTTTTTCGCTGGCGTCGCTGACCAAAATCACCGTGGCTTGCAAGCCCAGTGCCATTTCGGTATTCAATTGGGTGGTAAAAGGATTGCTTGGATCTGGATGCAAACCTTCAACCACTAACACATCGGCATCTTTGCCGGCGGCCATGCTCATGGTGATGATTTCTTCGAGTAAATCATCAGTTTCGTCGATTGAAACTTGTTCAATCGCGTAGTTGGCTGGCAAGGCATCAGGAACGTCAAGCTGGCAAATTTGGCGGGCAAAGTGCGTTGAGCGTTCAACATCGCAAACATTGCGATCTTGAGCAACTGGTTTAACAAAACCGACTTTAAGGCCTTGATTTTGCAGGCAACGGACCACGCCTAAAGTGACTGAAGTCAGGCCGACATTTAAGCGAGTTGGAGCGATAAAAAATGTTTGCATTGGAGAAACCTAAGTCTAGTGCACCCGTAACAAGGGCAGATCGCGTGACTATAACGCGGCTAAGGTTTTCTTTATATGACACAACTCTATTTTTGATGAATTTATTAGCGGTACTTTTCCCAAATTACTTTGTGCAATGCTTACCTTTTGCCTCACTTTCTCCAGCGCAGTTGTGCTTGCTAGAATAAGATAGAAGATCAATAAGGAGATACGAATGCAAACCGTGCGAATTGAAATCCAGCAGCAAGGTGGTCCTGAAGTGATGCAATTACTGACGGCGGAACTGCCGCCACCTGGAGCGGGAGAAGTATTGCTAAAGCATTTAGCCATTGGCCTGAATTTTATTGATACCTACCACCGCAGTGGCTTGTATCCAGTGAGTTTGCCTTCGGGATTGGGTTTAGAGGCGTGCGGTGTGATCGAGGCCTTGGGCCACGGGGTGCATGATTTAAAAGTGGGTGATCGAGTGGCTTACGCCGGTGGTGCGGTGGGGGCGTATTCGACGTATCGCATTGTGGCGGCCGATAAATTAGTGCTGGTGCCCGATGGCGTTGCCGATGAAGTTGCGGCGGCCACCTTACTGCGTGGCATGACGGCGCAGTATTTATTAAAGCGCACTTTCCCAGTGCAAGCTGGGCAAACCATTGTATTTCATGCCGCCGCTGGCGGCGTAGGGCAGATTGCTTGCCAATGGGCGCAGGCGTTGGGTGTGCGCGTGATTGGTACCGTGGGCTCGGCAGCCAAGGCGAAAATGGCCGCAGCTTGGTGTGATCATGTTTTGGATTATAACGATGCCACTTGGCCGCAGCAGGTGCGAGATTTAACCGAAGGGCTAGGGGTTCCGGTGGTGTATGACGGCGTGGGGGCGGCAACGTTTGAAGGCTCGCTCGATTGCTTGGCTTTGCGTGGCATGCTGGTGAGTTTTGGTAATGCATCGGGCGCTGTGCCGAGTTTTAACCCGGGTATTTTGGCGCAAAAAGGCTCTTTATTTTTGACTCGACCAACCTTGGGGCATTACACCGCCAATCGCGGTGAATTGGTAGAAACGGCGCAAGATTATTTTACTGCGCTGGCGCAGCACCGCATCGTGCCGGAAATTGGTCAGCGTTATCCTTTGGCCGATGTGCAGCAAGCACATCGTGATTTAGAGTCGCGTAACACCACCGGATCGACTGTGTTAATCCCATGAAGCTGATTTTTCTGCATGGATTTTTATCCAGTCCGCTATCGCAAAAAGCGCAAGATACGGCGCAGTGGATGCGCGAGCAAGGGCTGGGCGAACGCTTTATTTGCCCCACCATTCCGATGGAACCGGAGGCGGCAGCGCAGATGCTGCGCGACTTACTCACACCGCTTGATGGCGACTTTTGTTTAGTGGGTAGTTCTTTAGGTGGTTTTTTTGCCACATGGGCGGTGGAGACGTTTGGTGGGCGGGCAGTGTTGGTGAACCCTGCAGTGCAGCCTTATCACTTGATTAAGCAATATTTGGGTGAGCAAAAAAACTACCAAACTGGTGAAATTCACCATATTGAACCTGATTTTGCTGATAAACTTTGTCAGCTTGAGCGCCGGCCAACTGACTTAAATCGCTATTGGCTGCTCACGCAAACTGCCGATGAAGTACTCGATTATCGAGATGCGGTGCAATGGTATGCCGGCTGCCGACAAAATATTATTTCTGGGGGTGACCATAGCTTTGTCGATTACCCTCACTGGTTAGCTCAAATTTGGGCCTTTGCCAATCAAGGCCCGACTCATTAGATAGAAAAGGAATGGCGTGTCTACACCACAAAGTGGCATTCTGCCCCCACCATCCAGTCATGGTTTATTTTTATTATTTCGCCGCCGCTTAGGTCGTCGCGCTGATGCAGAATTAAAGCAATTTTTTGCCAAGCTACCGATTAAATCTGATGAACTCGCTGCGGCAAATCCTGATGCCGCGTTTTATTCAGTCGTGGGCTTGGGGGCTGAAATGTGGCCTGAATTTTACCCCGAGAGCAAACCGGTGCAATTGCGTAGTTTTCCGCGAATTGCCGGTGCCATTCATCCTGCGCCAGTCACTGCGGCCGATGTGATTTTGCATTTACGCGCCGAGCGCTACGATGTTTTGCACGAATTTGCCAATATGGTGGTGCAAGGCACTAGCCAGTGCCTGGATGTGATTGATACCACGCATGCATTTCGCTACCAAGATATGCGAGATTTAACTGGTTTTATCGATGGCACTGAAAACCCAGAAGATGACGAGCGCAGCGAAGTCGCCTTAGTCGCCGCAGAAGACGCCGATTGGGCCGGTGGCAGTTATTTGCATGTGCAGCGCTACGTGCATCGCTTAGATACGTGGAATAAATTACCGGTTAAACAGCAAGAGGCGGTGATTGGTCGCACCAAGGCCGATAGCGTTGAAATGTCGGATGAAGATAAGCCACTGACGGCGCATATTAGCCGCGTGGTCATTGAGGAAGAGGGCGAAGAGTTGGCGATTTTGCGTCATTCTTTACCGTATGGCACACCGGGTGGTGACCAAGGTTTGTATTTTGCTTCGTATTGCAAAACGCCGAGTCATTTTGAAAAAATGCTGGCCAAAATGATTGCGCCAACATCGGATGGTCGCGTGGATCATTTACTCAATTTTAGCCGTGCAGTGACTGGCGCCGCATTTTTTATCCCAAGTCGCGAGGCTTTAGCGCGTTTGGTGTAACGTTGGCAGATGAAATAAAAAAAACCGCGCATATCAGCGCGGCTTTTTTGTTGGCTTGTGTTTGAGTGGCAGTGCCCTTGGGTATTTTAATGTGGTCTATATTAATAATGGTCTAGAGCAATATACCCATTAGTCAAACAAACGCTCTGCATACAGCGCTTCGGGGAATACGTTTCGCCACCATAGGCCGGGCTGATAAAACGCGGTATTGCTGGCGCAGCGCTCGGCTACAGCGGCGTAAAACGGATCTTGGCTTTGGCTTAAACGCGCTAATTCAGCAGGCAAACAAAACAAAGGACGGCCTTGTAATTGCTCGGCCAATTGCTGCGCTTGTTCTGGCTGGCGGCTGTCTTTGATATACAGCGGCACATCGCCGCGCACTTTATTTTGTTTTTGACTCAAGATACTTTTAAATTCTAAACGGCCATTTTTTGCGGGGCTGAAAAATTGCCGATCAAAAATCCCGCGATCTAAAAATTCTTGGTTTAAGCCCGGCTTATGGTCGCCAAAAATCACAATCACTACGTCGCGTTTGCGCTGTTTGGCGCTGGCTTCGAGCTGCTTAGCAAACACTGAAAACGCATCAATTGCTTCACCTAAGCGCAGTTGATATTGGCTTAAGCCACTATCTTGCTCTGCAATAAACGGGCCGTGCGTCATCACGGTGACCAAAAACATAAATTGCTTTTGCCCTGCCGGAGCAGCTTGATAGCGCGCTAAGGCATTGTTGTAGAGCGTTTGATCTTTAGGCCAGCCGGCTTTTCTATCCCAATACATTTTTTCGACAAACTGCGTTTGCGCAAAACCCAGTTTGGGATAGACCTGTTTGCGCTTCCAAAAGGTGCTGAAGTAATTGTGCATACCGGTGGTGAGGTAGCCCACATCCGCCAATGAATTGGGTAGGGCGCTCATTTTGTCGGCAAATTGGCCAGCGAAATTTTGAAAGTCGATGCCCGGCAACATATACGCCGACAATCCGGTGAGCGCTTCAAACTCGGCCTCGGCCGTGCCGCCACCATAAACCGGACTAATAATCCGTGCTTCGCTAAAGCCCGCTTGGCTCAATTGCGCCATTTGCGTGATTAAGCGCGGGTCGCTATAGCAAGACTCGCACATCACTACCACGATATCGGGGCTGGTCGGCGCTGCTGGGGCGGCAAGCTGGCGCGAGTAAAACGAATGCGGACCAGCTTTGGGTTTGTGCGCGGTTTCTATAGTGAGAATTAAGTGGCCTAAAATGCCGTTGTCTTTGGCATTGACCCGGAAATTGTAATTTGAATATTTGCTGCCCAAATATTGATGCATCACTGGCTTGGCGTAGGCCGATAGTTTGCCGGTCCGATCCAATTGCATACTCAATAAAACACAGAGTACCAGCGCCAAGCTCAGACGCGTTTTACTCAGGCGTGGCCGCCGCCATAATCCATAGCCGATCGCGCCGATGGTAATCAGGGCATAGGCCCAAATCTGCCAGTTCATATAACCGGTCATGGCCATACCTTGGCCGACTTCAAATAAATCAGCGCCAAGCAGCGGCTCGCTGGTGGCGACTTCTTTGATGTAGCTGATATTGAGCAGCAGCCCTTCTAGCGCCAAGGTGGCTGCAACGGCTGCCCAACGCTGTAAAAAAGCGGCAAAAAAGAAATACAGCAACACTGAAAAGCCAACGCGCGGCATATTCCACTGTGTATCGACCAAAAAGCGCCCACCAATCACCGCACAGATTGCGAGTAGGTCTGGGAGCAATGGCCGGATTTTGTTAAGCAGCGGATGAGAAAATAACTTCACGTAGCAGTCGTCATTCAATTTAAGGAAGCCGGATTATAAAGCTTTGATGACAATTTGCTATTTGGTAATAAGTTTGACTGATTAGTGGAGTAGCAGCATGCGGCGAGCAGATAGCAAAAAGCCCAACTTTGCAGCTGGGCTTTTTACAAGTATTGAGTGTGGGTCGTGCGGGATTCGAACCTGCGACAAATGGATTAAAAGTCCACTGCTCTACCAACTGAGCTAACGACCCAACGAAGGGTATTACAATTCTAAACTTTGCCTCCCCTCTGAGAGGGTGGTGGGTCGTGCGGGATTCGAACCTGCGACAAATGGATTAAAAGTCCACTGCTCTACCAACTGAGCTAACGACCCTGAGCTGCTTCGTTCAGAGACAGCGATTATAGATGATTTTAATTTGGCGTCAACCCCTTTGTGTAAAATAATTTAAAAAGATCGCAGTAATATGCCACTGCCTTGCAAAACAGCCATCGCGTACAATGATTTGCATCTTTGACCGAGGGGAGTGCTATGCGTTTATTACATACCATGTTGCGGGTTGCTAACTTGGAGCGTTCGATTGCATTTTATTGTGGTGTACTAAATATGTGTTTATTGCGCCAGCAAGATTTTCCAGAAGGACGCTTTACTTTAGCTTTTGTCGGTTATGGTGCGGAGTCGGAGCAGTCGGTGATTGAGCTGACGCACAACTGGGATGTTGCTGAGTATCAAATGGGAACGGCATTTGGTCATTTGGCCATTGAAACCGATGATATTGTGATGGCTTGTGAAGCCGTTCGAGCAAAAGGCGGCGTTGTCGTGCGTGAGCCCGGTCCGATGAAGCACGGTAGTACGGTGATCGCGTTTGTCGAAGATCCGGATGGTTACAAAATTGAATTTATTCAGAAGTAAGGGGTATTGCTAGCTACTGCATTCTATATATAGGTAGCAAAGCAATACATTAGTTAATGTTTAACTGAGTGGTCTCAATGATTAAAAAACTAACTTGGCTGTTGGCCTTATTGCCTGGTTTGGCAATGGCGGCAGATTTTGACGGTGCGCAACTGTCTTTATTATGGGCAGCACCGTTTGCAGGTTTATTGCTGTCAATTGCGTTGTTTCCGATTTTTGCGCCAGCTTTTTGGCATCATCATTTCGGTAAGATCTCGGCTTTTTGGGCGGCAGCGTTTTTGCTACCTTTTATCACGAGCTACGGCATGGCACCTGCGGCAGGTATCGTGGTGCATGCGATGTTGGCGGAATATATTCCGTTTATTCTGATTTTGTTTGCGCTGTATACCGTGTCGGGCGGGATTTTGGTGAGCGGTAATTTACATGGCTCACCAAAAATGAATACCGGTATTTTGGCCTTGGGCGCGGTGATGGCCTCGTTGATGGGAACGACTGGCGCTGCCATGTTATTGATTCGTCCATTACTTAAAGCCAACGATAATCGCCTACACAATGTGCACGTGGTGGTGTTCTTTATCTTCTTGGTGGCCAATATTGGTGGCGGTTTAACGCCGCTCGGTGATCCGCCATTGTTCCTGGGCTTTTTGAAGGGCGTTGATTTCATGTGGACGGTTGAGCACATGATGTGGCCGGTGCTGTTTGCTGCGGCAATCTTGCTGGCGATGTTTTATGCCATCGATAGTTATTACTATAAGAAAGAAGGCGTGTTGCCGGTTGATCGGACACCTGATAGCAAGATCGAATTTTTTGGTTTATGGAATTTCGGTTTGATTGGCGCGATTATCGCTTGCGTGGTGATGTCTGGGATTTGGAAGCCGGGTATCGAATGGAACATCATGGGCACGCATGTTGAATTGCAAAACATCGTGCGCGATGTGCTGTTAGTGCTGATTGCGATTATTTCTTTGAAGTTCACCAAAAAAGAAATCCGCGCGGGGAATGATTTTAACTGGGGTCCGATTTTAGAAGTCGCCAAACTGTTTGCGGCGATCTTTATTGCGATGGCGCCAGCGATTGCGATTTTGCGCGCAGGTGAAGCAGGGCAAATGGCCAGCTTGGTGAAGATGGTTAGCTCGCCGGATGGCATGCCGATTGATTATATGTATTTCTGGATGACGGGTTTGCTGTCGGCCTTCCTAGATAATGCACCAACGTACTTGGTGTTCTTTAATCTAGCGAGCGGCGATGCTGCGCATCTGATGACAACAATGGCATCGACCTTATTGGCGATCTCATGTGGTGCGGTGTTTATGGGCGCGCTGAGTTATATCGGTAATGCACCTAACTTTATGGTGAAGGCGGTAGCTGAAGATCGTGGCGTTAAAATGCCAAGTTTCTTTGGTTATATGGCTTGGTCTTGTGTTTGCTTGTTACCCGTATTTGTTTTGATGACGCTGGTGTTCTTTTAAGTTCGGATTCACGCGTTAATTAATATTAAAAGGCCAGCTTTGCTGGCCTTTTTTTTGTCTGGCCATTGCGTGTGTAGCTTCGGTGTTGGTTACAACGGTTTTTTGCGTTATTTCGGAGTCGATCTGTGCGGCACGACAAATCCGCGTTGAGCGCGGTAGAGATTGATCATGGGTGGGCTGGGATGCTGGGCCGCTACGTTATCGGCGTTTGAGCTGTTGTTAGATTTTGCTTTTGGCGGATGGCGACTCAATCTGCAGGATGACGATTTATTTACAGTGATTACATACTAGTAAGGGGGTTGGATCGTAGGGCGGCGTTAGTTTTTGCAAAAATCATTGCCGTACGATGAGGGTGGCAGTGTCAATCCAGCTTAATAAAAATAGCGTACTTAAAACTGTATTTATTTACATTTGCATTCATATTCTTGACGCATTAAGTTAGCATCATCGTCGGTGCAGCGAAGGCGCTAGTTAAATAGAGGTAGCTTGAGTCTATTTCTTGCGTTGTATCAAATGGAAACTATGGAGATCGCCATTGTCATGCTGCTCATTTGATTTGTATCAGTAGCGCACAGCGTAGTCTCCGTATACTGCATTACATCAGGTGATTAACTGTGGAGTCGATCACCGAGCAATTAACACTATCACAACCCCGAAGAGGTTTAACCGTGGCTCAACTATCAAAAGAACAAATTGGTAATATGCATCGTTACTTTCAGGCAGCGAATTACCTGTCTGTAGGTCAGATTTATTTGCTCGACAACCCAATGTTGAAACTACCGCTCAAACGTGAACACATCAAGCCACGTTTGTTGGGTCACTGGGGTACGACTCCAGGTTTGAACTTTATTTTTGTTCACGCCAATCGCGTGATTGTTGAGCGTGATGTATCGATGATTTACATCACTGGCCCTGGCCATGGTGGTCCTGGTTTTGTGGCTAATACTTGGCTCGAAGGTTCGTACGAAGAATTCTTCCCAGCGATTGATCGCACTGAAGCAGGTATGCAACGCCTATTCAAGCAATTCAGCTTCCCACGCGGTATACCTTCACACGTAGCGCCAGAAACCCCAGGTTCAATGCACGAAGGTGGTGAATTGGGTTACAGCGTATCGCATGCCTACGGTGCGGCTCTGGATAATCCAGACCAAGTGGTGATTGCTGTTGTTGGTGACGGTGAAGCTGAAACTGGCCCATTGGCTGCGTCTTGGCACTCAACGAAATACATCCACCCGATTAATGACGGTTTTGTATTGCCAATCTTGCATTTGAACGGCTACAAAATTGCCAATCCAACACTTCTTGCCCGTATGGACAAAGAAGAAGTGACTAACTTGTTCAAAGGTTATGGCTACGAGCCAATCTTTGTTGAACTCAAGCAAGAAACATTCAACGACAAGCTCGATACATTCGACCAGATCCATATTGATATGGCTGCGGCAATGGACTTGTGTATGGATAAATTTGCGGCGATTCGTGCTGCTGCCATTGCAGAGCAAGAAGCAGGCAAGCCAATCACTCGCCCACGTTGGCCAATGATTGTTATGCGCACGCCTAAAGGCTGGACTGGCCCGAAAGAAATTAAAGGCAAAAAAGTTGAAGACTACTGGCGTAGTCACCAAGTGCCATTCTCTGATATCGATGATGAGAATGTGATCAACTTGGAAAACTGGATGCGCTCGTATCAAATCGAAACCTTGTTTAATGCTGATGGTTCAGTGAAACAAGAATTGGTTGATTTGGCACCGAAAGGCATTAAACGCTTTGGTTCAAACCCAATCGTGCACGGTCAAGTTTCGAAAGACTTGAAAATGCCAGACTTCCGTAAATATGAAGTGAAGTTTGCGAAACCAGGTACTGAAAACGCCGAAATGACTCGCGTAATGGGTAAATTCCTCCGCGACGTGATGAAAGAAAACGAAGCTGAGAAAAACTTCCGTATCTTCGGCCCAGATGAAACTGCATCTAACCGTTGGAACGACGTATTCGAAGTATCGGGCAAAACTTGGTTGGCGAACTTCTTTGAAGAAGACAAAACCAATGACTTCTTGCAACAAGATGGCCGTGTTATGGAAATCTTGTCTGAGCACACTTGCCAAGGTTGGCTCGAAGCGTACAACTTGACCGGTCGTCACGGCTTCTTTAGCTGCTACGAAGCGTTTATCCACGTGATTGATTCGATGTTTAACCAACACGCAAAATGGTTGAAAACAACGAAGCACATCAACTGGCGCAAACCAATTCCGTCATTGAACTACCTGTTGACTTCACACGTTTGGCGTCAAGACCACAACGGCTTCTCGCATCAAGATCCAGGTTTCTTGGATCACGTGATCAACAAGAAAGCTGAAGTGATTCGTGTGTACTTGCCAGCTGATGCCAATACTTTGTTGTCGGTGACTGACCATGTATTGCGCTCACGTCATTATGTGAACGTGATCGTTGCCGGTAAACAGCCAGCATTGCAATACCTGACTATGGATCAAGCGATTAAACACGCTACCACTGGTTTGGGTATCTGGGACTGGGCATCGAACGACCAAGGCGGCGAGCCAGATGTAGTGATGGCGTGTGCGGGTGAAATCCCAACAATGGAAGCATTGGCGGCAACTGATTTGCTCCGTCAACACTTCCCAGATCTGAAAATCCGCTTTGTTAACGTTTGCGATTTGATGACACTGCAACCGCAAGAAGAACATCCACACGGCTTGTCTGACCGCGAATTTGACGCGATCTTCACGACTGACAAACCAGTGATGTTTGCCTTCCATGGTTACCCATGGTTGATCCATCGCTTAACTTACCGTCGTAACGGCCACGCTAACATCCATGCTCGTGGTTATATCGAAGAAGGTTCTACTTCGACGCCGTTCGACATGGTTGTAGTGAATCAGTTGGATCGTTTCAACTTGGCCATCGACGTGATTGATCGTGTACCACACCTGCAAAAAATCGGTGCTCACGTTCGTCAAAAACTGGTTGGCAAGTTGGTTGAACATGCTGAGTACATCGCCGAAGTGGGTGATGATATGCCAGAAGTGAAAGAATGGAAGTGGACTTACTAAGCAATTTCACCCTGTAAAGGGTGATTGTTAAAGCGTAAATAGCCCGTGCCTTTTGGCGCGGGCTTTTTTATGGCTGATCCAAATCAAGGTTAGATGGGCGCTAAGTAAAAGCCCAGCAGCGAAGACGGTCTGAGTCCGATACAATATAAACTCGCTACAACGTCGTTTGTCATAATGAAAAGAGATTGATCGTGCTACAGCCAAAAATGAGCGAAACGCTATTAGCTTTATGTGCCATTGCACGTGAGGTCGCAGCCACAGAAATCATGCCGCGCTATCAAAAAGTCGTTGCTGAAGTGAAGCATGACGGCAGTTTGTTTACCGAGGCCGATTTGGCGGCGCAAACAGCATTGCAACGATTATTGCCTGGTTTGCTCGATTGCCCCGTTTTGGGCGAAGAAATGACGCAGGCCGAGCAAGAGCAACTATGGGCGGCGCATGCCGATGGTTTGTGGGTGGTCGACCCGATTGATGGCACGACTAATTTCGCGCACGGCTTACCCAATTTTGCTGTGTCGATTGCATTGATGCGTCAGCATCGTCCGGTGTTGGCCGTGGTGTATGTGCCGGTATTGGATGAATGCTTTGCAGCTGAGGCCGCTTGCGGTGCATGGTTAAATGATGAGCGCTTGCCACGGGTGCGAGACGAGCGTCCTTTGTCTGGTGCGATTGCTTCGGTTGAAACCAAGTGGTTGTCTGGGCATTTAGCGACGCGGATCGTGACCTTGAATCCCTATCACAGTCACCGCAATTTTGGTGCATCCACCATAGATTGGTGCTGGCTGGCGGCGGGGCGCACTGATGTTATGCTGCATGGGGCGCAAAAACTTTGGGATTACGCTGCAGGGGTGTTGATCCTACTGGAGTCAGGCGGACAAGTTGGTTCGATTTTCCATGATGAGTATTGGCAAGAAAATCCTTGGCATCGCAGCGCGGTCGCCGCGCGAACACCGTCGCTTTATGCTGCTTGGCAGGTATGGGTGCAAGCTAATAAGTAATGTATTGTGTTGCAGGCTTTAATAAATAATGGCTAGGTGTATATACCTAGCCATTATTTTATTCCACGTTGCTGAAATTAAGCTGCTTGTTGTTCAAGTAGATATTTAGCGCCGTTATCTAGGCCTAAATGTTGAACTAAGTAGGGCATGATTTCTTTAAGTTCATTATTTAAAGTCCACGGTGGATTCAAGATAAACATCCCGCTGCCATGCATGCCAAAACCATCCGCGCGTGGCGTATGCACGGTGAGCGCAACATGTAACCAGCTTTTTGCGCCGAGCTTTTTGAGTTTCTCAGGCATTTGCTTGGTTTCGGCCCGTGACAATTGCGGATACCACACCGCATATGTACCCGTTGGAAAGCGCTCTAGCGCTTCTTTTAGTGTTTCAACCACCCGCACATAATCATGCTTTTCTTCATACGGTGGATCAATCAACATCAAAGCCCGACGCGGCGGCGGCGGTAATACGCTTTTGATGCTGGCAAAGCCATCCGCTTGCACCACTTTGGCTGCGCGGCCGGCATCCAGAAAATTCTCCGCCAGTAACTTGCTGTCACTTGGATGCAATTCAAATAAACGTAATTTATCGTCCCTGCGCTGCAAAGCCTGCGCCACATATGGTGAGCCAGGATATAACTGCAAATGCGCGCTACCTGCGTTCAAATCTTTTACAACATCTATATAGCGTTGCAGTGGCGCGGGTAAATCAGTGCGCTGCCATAATCGCGCAATGCCGGTTTCGAATTCGGCATTTTTGGTCGCATAGCCTTGCGTCAATGAATACACGCCCGCACCGGCGTGCGTATCGATATACCACCAAGGTTTGTCTTTTTGATTCATATAATCGAGCAGCATCACCTCGATGCAATGCTTGAGAACGTCGGCATGGTTGCCAGCGTGGAAGGCGTGACGATAACTGAGCATATATATACATATAAAAAGAGCTTGAATGCGCTAATTGTACTCGTTCAGACGTTTTGCTTAAGTTTTGATTGAGTTAATGGCGATTAATTATTCGCATATTGATTGGGCTTGGTGCAGTTTGCGTGGTTGCGTTGCTTTTGTGTCAATTTTAGATGTTATGAAAATCAACGACTTAGCACCTTTGTGTGGTTTTCTTTGCACCTAGGTGTTGACGGACTTTAGGTGGGTGGGTATAGTTCGGCCTCTCTGCTGCTGACACAGCAAACGAAACAAGCGGTTTTCCAGCTGGTTTCAGTGTCTAAGCCACTGATCTTTAACAAAATACAGCCGATGAGTGTGAGTGCTTGGTTTGCCAGTCAAACAAGTGCTTACACTCAAGATTTAAAAGAAATCTTGGTTTTTAACCAAGTGTTTCTTTGAGTAATGAGTACTAAGCCAAGTATGTAAATTCAGCTAGATTAAACGAAAGAGTTTGATCCTGGCTCAGATTGAACGCTGGCGGCATGCTTTACACATGCAAGTCGAACGGTAACAGGGTGCTTGCACCGCTGACGAGTGGCGAACGGGTGAGTAATACATCGGAATGTACCCAGTAATGGGGGATAACGCTTCGAAAGGAGTGCTAATACCGCATACGCCCTGAGGGGGAAAGTGGGGGACCGCAAGGCCTCACGTTATTGGAGCAGCCGATGGCTGATTAGCTAGTTGGTAGGGTAAAGGCCTACCAAGGCAACGATCAGTAGCGGGTCTTAGAGGACGATCCGCCACACTGGAACTGAGACACGGTCCAGACTCCTACGGGAGGCAGCAGTGGGGAATCTTGGACAATGGGCGAAAGCCTGATCCAGCAATGCCGCGTGCGTGAAGAAGGCCTTCGGGTTGTAAAGCGCTTTTGTCGGGGAGGAAATCCTAGTGGTTAATAACTGCTGGGGATGACAGTACCCGAAGAATAAGGACCGGCTAACTACGTGCCAGCAGCCGCGGTAATACGTAGGGTCCAAGCGTTAATCGGAATTACTGGGCGTAAAGCGTCCGCAGGTGGCTTGATAAGATAGACGTGAAATCCCTGGGCTCAACCTAGGAATTGCGTTTATGACTGTCTCGCTAGAGTATGGGAGAGGGGGGTGGAATTCCACGTGTAGCAGTGAAATGCGTAGAGATGTGGAGGAACACCGATGGCGAAGGCAACCCCCTGGCCTAATACTGACACTCATGGACGAAAGCGTGGGGAGCAAACAGGATTAGATACCCTGGTAGTCCACGCCCTAAACGATGTCTACTAGTTGTTGGGCTTTTCGGAGCTTAGTAACGCAGCTAACGCGTGAAGTAGACCGCCTGGGGAGTACGGTCGCAAGACTAAAACTCAAAGGAATTGACGGGGGCCCGCACAAGCGGTGGATGATGTGGATTAATTCGATGCAACGCGAAAAACCTTACCTGGTCTTGACATGTACGGAATCCTTTAGAGATAGAGGAGTGCCTTCGGGAACCGTAACACAGGTGCTGCATGGCTGTCGTCAGCTCGTGTCGTGAGATGTTGGGTTAAGTCCCGCAACGAGCGCAACCCTTGCCATTAGTTGCTAACATTTAGTTGAGCACTTTAATGGGACTGCCGGTGACAAACCGGAGGAAGGTGGGGATGACGTCAAGTCCTCATGGCCCTTATGACCAGGGCTTCACACGTCATACAATGGTCGGTACAGAGGGTCGCCAACCCGCGAGGGGGAGCTAATCTCACAAAACCGATCGTAGTCCGGATTGCACTCTGCAACTCGAGTGCATGAAGTCGGAATCGCTAGTAATCGCGGATCAGCATGTCGCGGTGAATACGTTCCCGGGCCTTGTACACACCGCCCGTCACACCATGGGAGTGGGTTTTACCAGAAGTAGCTAGGATAACCTTCGGGAGTCCGGTTACCACGGTAGGATTCATGACTGGGGTGAAGTCGTAACAAGGTAGCCGTAGGGGAACCTGCGGCTGGATCACCTCCTTTCAAGAGAAAGATTGGTAGATTAAGTACTCACACTCATCGGCTGTAGATTTGAAAGAAACGATATGGGTCAGTAGCTCAGTTGGTTAGAGCACCGTGTTGATAACGCGGGGGTCATAGGTTCGATTCCTATCTGACCCACCAGTATCACGGGGGTTTAGCTCATCTGGTAGAGCACCTGCTTTGCAAGCAGGGGGTGAACGGTTCGAGTCCGTTAACCTCCACCATTATCTGCTGTAGAAAATAGAATTCTATGTATTGCACGTTGTTATGTGCAGTGTATTTTATTCTGGTTTCTAAAATTAGAATGATTAGTCATTTAATGATTAATTAAATATCGCTCTTTAACAAAATAGAAGAAGTAATTAATTCCAATAAACATTGTAATGGAATTAGATTTGAGAATAACTGCTTGCAGTTGTTGTTGAGTTTAGTTTCAAAGTAAAAATATTGGGTTGATTGTATCTGTTCAGTTGTGCTGGTCTCATGCCAGTGTAACTGAACCGCAAGTGAAATGAGAACTCACTTGCAAGTCGCAAATACGATTTCAGTAATCTGAGATACGTTTTACGTGTTTGAGGTTATAGGATCAAGCGAATAAGTGCATCTGGTGGATGCCTTGGCGATGATAGGCGACGAAGGACGTGATAGCCTGCGATAAGCGTGGGGGAGCTGGCAAAGTGCTTTGATCCCACGATTTCCGAATGGGGAAACCCGGCCCTTTTGGGTCATCCTAGACTGAATACATAGGTCTAGCGAAGCGAACCCGGTGAACTGAAACATCTAAGTAACCGGAGGAAAAGAAATCAACCGAGATTCCCAAAGTAGTGGCGAGCGAAATGGGAAGAGCCTGTACGTGATAGCAGTAGACTTAATAGAATGGAATGGAAAGTCCAACCATAGTGGGTGATAGTCCCGTATATGAAAAGTCAATTGTGGTACTAAGCGTACGAGAAGTAGGGCGGGACACGAGAAATCCTGTTTGAAGATGGGGGGACCATCCTCCAAGGCTAAATACTCATCATCGACCGATAGTGAACCAGTACCGTGAGGGAAAGGCGAAAAGAACCCCGGGAGGGGAGTGAAATAGAACCTGAAACCGGATGCATACAAACAGTGGGAGCCCTTGAAAAATGGGGTGACTGCGTACCTTTTGTATAATGGGTCAGCGACTTACGTTCAGTAGCGAGCTTAACCGAATAGGGGAGGCGTAGGGAAACCGAGTCCGAATAGGGCGCATAGTTGCTGGGCGTAGACCCGAAACCAAGTGATCTATCCATGGCCAGGATGAAGGTGCGGTAACACGCACTGGAGGTCCGAACCCACTAACGTTGCAAAGTTAGGGGATGAGCTGTGGATAGGGGTGAAAGGCTAAACAAACTTGGAAATAGCTGGTTCTCCTCGAAAACTATTTAGGTAGTGCCTCATGTATCACTGACGGGGGTAAAGCACTGTTATGGCTAGGGGGTCATCGCGACTTACCAAACCATGGCAAACTCTGAATACCGTCAAGTGCGAGCATGGGAGACAGACCTGGGGTGCTAACGTCCTGGGTCAAGAGGGAAACAACCCAGACCGCCGTCTAAGGTCCCAAATGATCAATTAAGTGGAAAACGAGGTGGGAAGGCACAGACAGCCAGGATGTTGGCTTAGAAGCAGCCATCATTTAAAGAAAGCGTAATAGCTCACTGGTCGAGTCGTCCTGCGCGGAAGATGTAACGGGGCTCAAATTGATAACCGAAGACGCGGATATGACCATTTATGGCATATGGTAGAGGAGCGTTCTGTAAGCCTGTGAAGGTGTCTTGAGAAGGATGCTGGAGGTATCAGAAGTGCGAATGCTGACATGAGTAGCGATAAAGGGAGTGAAAAGCTCCCTCACCGAAAACCCAAGGTTTCCTGCGCAACGTTCATCGGCGCAGGGTGAGTCGGCCCCTAAGGCGAGGCAGAAATGCGTAGTCGATGGGAAACAGGTTAATATTCCTGTACTTGATATAAGTGCGATGTGGGGACGGAGAAGGTTAGGTTAGCCAACTGTTGGAATAGTTGGTTTAAGTGTGTAGGCGGGTGTCTTAGGCAAATCCGGGACGCTGTTAACGCTGAGGCATGATGACGATTCACTTAGGTGATGAAGTAACTGATACCCTGCTTCCAAGAAAAGCCACTAAGCTTCAGCTTATATTGAACCGTACCGCAAACCGACACAGGTGGGTAGGAAGAGTATTCTAAGGTGCTTGAGAGAACTCGGGAGAAGGAACTCGGCAAATTAACACCGTAACTTCGGGAGAAGGTGTGCCTTATAGGTGAAGAACCTTGCGTTTGGAGCTATATAAGGCCGCAGAGAAATGGGGGCTGCGACTGTTTATCAAAAACACAGCACTCTGCCAACACGAAAGTGGATGTATAGGGTGTGACGCCTGCCCGGTGCTGGAAGGTTAATTGATGGGGTGCAAGCTCTTGATCGAAGCCCCAGTAAACGGCGGCCGTAACTATAACGGTCCTAAGGTAGCGAAATTCCTTGTCGGGTAAGTTCCGACCCGCACGAATGGCGTAACGATGGCCCTACTGTCTCCTCCCGAGACTCAGCGAAGTTGAAGTGTTTGTGAAGATGCAATCTCCCCGCTGCTAGACGGAAAGACCCCGTGAACCTTTACTGTAGCTTTGCATTGGACTTTGAAGTGGTTTGTGTAGGATAGGTGGGAGGCTTTGAAGCAGAGACGCTAGTTTCTGTGGAGCCGTCCTTGAAATACCACCCTGACCCCTTTGAGGTTCTAACCTTGGTCCGTTATCCGGATCGGGGACCGTGCATGGTAGGCAGTTTGACTGGGGCGGTCTCCTCCCAAATTGTAACGGAGGAGCTCGAAGGTCGCCTAGGTACGGTCGGACATCGTACTGATAGTGTAATGGCAAAAGGCGGCTTAACTGCGAGACCGACAAGTCGAGCAGGTGCGAAAGCAGGACATAGTGATCCGGTGGTTCTGTATGGAAGGGCCATCGCTCAACGGATAAAAGGTACTCCGGGGATAACAGGCTGATTCCGCCCAAGAGTTCACATCGACGGCGGAGTTTGGCACCTCGATGTCGGCTCATCACATCCTGGGGCTGTAGCCGGTCCCAAGGGTATGGCTGTTCGCCATTTAAAGTGGTACGTGAGCTGGGTTCAAAACGTCGTGAGACAGTTTGGTCCCTATCTGCAGTGGGCGTTGGAAATTTGAGAGGGGCTGCTCCTAGTACGAGAGGACCGGAGTGGACTGACCTCTGGTGTACCGGTTGTCACGCCAGTGGCATTGCCGGGTAGCTAAGTCGGGAAGAGATAAGCGCTGAAAGCATCTAAGCGCGAAACTTGCCTCAAGATGAGATTTCCCTAGGGTTTTAAATCCTCTAAAGAGTCGTTCGAGACCAGGACGTTGATAGGTTGGGTGTGGAAGCGCAGTAATGCGTTAAGCTAACCAATACTAATTGCTCGTGAGGCTTGATCCTATAACCTGAAGCGCGTAGTGCGACGATGGATATAATTGACCCAAAGTAGGACGGTGTGAAAGCGCTGAACTACAAAAAATACTTAAATGGTGTTGATTGGTGTGTAGTATAATTACTTCTTCTATTGATTTTACGAGTTAGCGTTGTAGGTTGCGGTCTGAAAAGATAGCGGCTGAATGCGATAACTCTCGTGTAGCTCGAAAGAGTTGCACCAGACAGTTTAATGTCTGGCGACCATAGCGAGGTGGTCCCACTCCTTCCCATCCCGAACAGGACAGTGAAACACCTCAGCGCCGATGATAGTGCGGATTGCCCGTGTGAAAGTAGGTCATTGCCAGACTTCCCTATAGAGAAGCCCGATTCGAAAGAGTCGGGCTTTTTGCTATGCGTCGTTTCGGTGCTGGAGTACAAATTGTAGATACCGATGTGCTGTATCTCTTCCTAGCCCTTGCAATATAGACTGCTGAGGAATATACCTTGGCCTGAAGCTTTTGTAGTGATGCTATGCTGGAGTGGATTGCAGATCTTAGGGGTTGCGATGTCATGACTTGGTTTGTGTATATTTTAGTTTGCCGAGGTAATCGGTTGTATACCGGCGTAACAACGGATATAGAACGTCGATATGTACAGCATCTCAATGGAAAAGGCGCGCGCTATACGCGAGCTTTTCCTCCTGAACGGATTTTAATTCGCTGGCTTTGTAATGATCAACGCGTTGCTTTGCGGGTTGAATATGCGATTAAGCAGTTAACGACGGCACAAAAATGGGCATTAGTGGCTGAGTCATCAAGTTTGGGTGAAGAATTGCGATGTATTGATGGGATTTGGACTGAAGTTAAATTGAAAGAATTGAAAGTATAAAAAATCACGATGAATTAATAGATTCATCGTGATATGAAATGCACTCAATAATTATTTATTGATCTAGTTTATGTATTGTTTTACGCAGAACAAATAATAAAGCGAGTCCTGGTAATGCAATTGCGGCTGAAATCATAAAGAAATGCGACCAACCCACTGCAGTAACGAGATAACCAGATGCAGGTCCTACATAAACTCGACCAAAAGCAGTTAATGCAGATAAGAGCGCGTATTGAGTTGCAGTAAAATTCGGGTTACATAAGCTCATTAATAAGGCGACGGCTGCTGTTGTGCCCATTCCGCCGGCTAGATTCTCGGTGCTGATCGCAAAGAGTAACAAACCAATATCAGGCGAACCATGAATAGCAATGAGCCAATAACCTAAATTGGTGAGTGCTTGTAATATGCCAAAAATGACCAGCGATTTATATAAGCCCCAGCGCAACATCAAAATGGCTCCGGCAAAACCCCCGACTAAAGTGGCAACTAGACCAAAGACTTTATAGGCTTGGCCAATAATTGATTTGCTATATCCCATGTCGAGTAAGAATTTTGTAGATAAGCTGCCAGCAAAAGCATCGCCAAGTTTATAGGCAACGACTAAAGCCAATAGAATCCACGCGCCATCACGGGAAAAAAATTCTTTTAATGGATCGATAATTGCAGAACGTAGACTCAGTGGTGGTTTGGTCTGCAATACAGGCTCGGGCGAAAAAAAGGTGACGATGGCCATGGTGCCCATAATCCCCGCCATAACTAGGTAAGTTTGTTCCCAAGTTAATATACCGTCGGCCAAAATAAGTGCGACAGCACCTGATGTTAGCATTGCCATTCGATAACCGAAGACGCCCACAGCCGCTCCGGCGCCACGCTCTTCGGGCTGTAGCACTTCGGTGCGGTAGGCATCAATGACGACGTCTTGAGTTGCTGAAAAGAAAGCAATTAATAGCGCCATCAAGGCAAAAGTGGCTAAGTGTGTTTGTGGATCAAGCCCACTCATTTTGGCGATGACTGCAGCAAGCGCAATTTGGGTTATTAAAATCCAACCCCGACGCCGGCCTAAGAATGGCATTGGAAAGCGATCAACGAGGGGTGACCATAAAAATTTCCAAGTATAAGGTTGTCCAACCAAGGTAAACCAACCTATGGTTTTAATATCTAAACCAGCATCGGATAACCATGCTTGCAGTGTGGATCCGGTGAGTGCTAATGGCAGACCAGAAGCAAAGCCAAGTAGCATTGCCGCACAAATTCGCCGATTATTAAAAACGGCTAGATATTTAGAAAACATAGGTGTATTGCTCTGTGTTGATTTATTTTTAAAGGCTATGAAGCAATACCTAGCTTATATTGAATAGTCGTAATCAATGACTAGCGGGGCGTGATCGGAAAATTTTTCATCTTTGTAGACGTAAGCTTGTTGGGCTGTGGCGGCCAATTGTGGAGTCGCGATTTGGTAATCGATACGCCAGCCAACGTCTTTGGCATAGGCCTGACCGCGGTTGCTCCACCAGGTGTAGCCTGGTACTTCTGGGTATAGAGTGCGCCAGACATCAACCAGCTGCAGTTCACTGAGCATACGCGTAAACCAAGCGCGTTCTTCGGGCAGAAAGCCGGAATTTTTTAAATTGCCTTTCCAGTTTTTTAAGTCGATTTCATTGTGGGCAATGTTCCAGTCGCCCATTACGATGACATCACGACCCGAGGCCGATAATGAGGCGAGATGTGACCAAAAATGCTCTAAAAAGACAAATTTAACCGCTTGACGCTCTTCCGAAGATGAACCAGAAGGCAGATACAGTGAAATGACCGATAAATTACCAAAGCGCACTTCTAAATAGCGTCCTTCGGCATCAATTTCAGGAATGCCAAGGCCAACAATAACTTGGTCTGCAGCTCGGCGGCAGTAAAGACCGACGCCGCTATAACCTTTTTTTTCTGCGTAGTGAAAATAAGCCGTGAAGCCTGCAGGGCTTTGCATTTCGGGACTTAAATCAGCGGCTTGTGCTTTCAGTTCTTGTACGCCAATAATGTCGGCATTTTGGCCGGCTAACCAAGTTAAAAAACCTTTGCTGGTGGCGGAACGAATACCGTTGAGATTGGCAGAAATGATGCGCACGGGGAGAAATCCTTGTTCAAGGGTGATATGCTTCGGGGTTGTTTAAATAGTAGTGTTTTAGAGGGATTATTCCGCATGACTGATTTTCGCCGCGACTTCATCCGTTTTGCTGTAGAGCAACAAGTACTTTGTTTTGGCGATTTTATCACCAAAGCAGGCCGTGCTTCGCCGTACTTTTTTAATGCCGGACTTTTTAGCGATGGCACTTCAGTTGGTGAATTAGCGCGATTTTACGCGCAGGCTGCGCTGGCCTCGGGTGTGGAGTTCGATGTTTTATTTGGACCTGCGTATAAAGGCATTGTCCTGGCATCCGCGACAGCGGTCGCACTATCAAGCGCAGGGCATAATGTGCCCTTCGTGTTTAACCGTAAAGAAGCGAAAGATCACGGCGAAGGCGGCGTATTGGTTGGCGCGCCATTAAAGGGTCGGGTGATGATTATTGATGATGTGATCTCGGCAGGTACTTCAGTACGAGAATCGGTCAATATGATTCGTGCCGCGGGCGCCGAGCCAGCTGGGGTGTTGATTGCATTGGATCGCATGGAACGTGGGCAAGGTGATTTGTCAGCAGTGCAAGAGGTCGAGCAACAGTTTGGTATTCCGGTTATTCCGATTGCGACGTTACAAGATTTATTGGGATTTCTTGCAGAACAAAAAGGAATGACTGACAATCTAGATAGAGTACAAAGTTATCGCCGTCAGTATGGCATTGATTAATTAAAGGGTAGATATGCGTTTTGTGTGGGTATTGCCATTATTACTATTTCATCAGCTGTGTTATGCGACGGTATATCGTTGGGTTGATGAAACAGGTAAGGTGCAATATAGCGATAAACCGCCGGTTGGTCAGTCAAAATCCCTCATGGAATTAGATAAATCAGCGCGGATACGCAAAGGCAATGAGGCGATACTCACCACGGAAGAAAAGCAGGCCTTAGAAGAGAAAAAACGCGCCGAGCAAGAGCAACGGCGGGCGGACAAGGCGTTACTCCAATCTTTTTCTAAGCCAGAAGAAGTCGATTTATTGCGTGACCGACAAATTGAGGCGGTTGATGCTGGAATGCAAACTAATGTATTACGTCGCACAACCGTACAAAAGCGCTTGGACGCACAGCAATCCAAATTAAATAAATTAAGTAACAATCAGCGCGCTGTTTCTGCGGAATTATTGGCAGATATTGCAGTAACAAAAAAAGAATTGGCTGATATTGATAGCGCTATTGCCACTCAGCAACGAGCTGTTATTGCAATTAAAGAGAAGGCTGAGTTACAAAAGAAACGTTTGATTGAGTTAAGGAATGTTCAACCTCGTTAACGCGTGAGCATTGGATTTACAGTTTGATTGAGATTGCGGTGCTCTTATCATGTGAGAGATGTCAGTATCAATATTAATTTTTTGCGAGAAGTAAATCATATGATTGAAAATAATGAACCAGTCCGCGCGGTACTCGGTATTGATATCGGTGGCACGGGCATTAAAGGCGCACCGGTGAACGTAGCCACTGGTGAGTTCTTGGCTGAGCGACATCGCATTGATACGCCTCAACCTGCTACGCCGGAGGCGATTGGACAAGTACTCAAGCAATTGGTCGATCATTTTGCCTGGACAGGACCGGTGGGCTGTACTTTTCCGGCGATTGTGCACAACGGAGTAACGCTGTCGGCCGCCAATGTTGATCAGAGCTGGATTTTGGCGCCGGCACAAGATATTTTGGCTCAAGCGACGGGCTTGCCCTTGGTGTTGATGAACGATGCGGATGCGGCGGGTTTGGCAGAAGTCGTATTTGGTGCTGCGAAAGGCCGGCAGGGCAAAACGATAGTAATTACATTAGGAACAGGGATTGGCAGTGCATTGATTGTTGATGGCCAGTTGGTGAGCAATACTGAATTTGGGCATCTTATTTTTCCAAGTGACGAGATTGCTGAAAAATATTGCTCAGCCAAAGTAAAAGAAGAAAGTGGCATGAAATGGCCGGCATTTACTGAGCGTTTAAATCAATATTTACTGCATTTACAATTATTATTTTCACCAGACTTTTTGATTATTGGCGGTGGAATTAGTAAAAAGCACGAAAAATTTATTCCCAATTTAAAAGGTTTACGTTTTCCTGTCGTACCAGCAGATTTAAAAAATGATGCCGGAATTGTCGGAGCGGCGCTTGAGGCGGCACGGCAGAGTGGTATTTAAATCGAACTGATTCAACCACTTTTAAAGCATGATTAAAAAACGCGCGGATTGATTCTGCGCGTTTTTTTATGTTGCTGATCGATTGCATCATTAATCCATGATGCATTTCAAGGGGCAATCAAGATTACGCCCTGTAATGCGAATGAATGCATTAAATTTTCCGTTTTATTGTGGTGAACTCCTCGCGCAAGTCTCTGTTTTGCCTTAAAATATTCGCCCTTTGCTTTTATTTGGAAATGCGCCATGCGCTATCCCGTTCGATATGATGTGATTGTAGTTGGTGGTGGTCACGCCGGTACTGAAGCTGCCCTAGCTAGCGCCCGAATGGGGCGTAAAACCTTGTTGCTGACGCACAATATTGAAACCCTGGGGCAAATGAGCTGCAATCCATCGATTGGTGGTATTGGTAAAGGGCATTTGGTCAAAGAAGTCGATGCCCTGGGTGGCGCGATGGCATTGGCGACGGATATGGGCGGCATTCAGTTTAAAACGCTCAACGCCAGTAAAGGCCCTGCCGTGCGCGCAACGCGAGCACAGGCTGATCGAATCTTATATAAAGCCGCGATTCGTGGCATGTTGGAAAATCAAGAAAATCTGGATATTTTCCAGCAAGCGGTCGATGACTTGCTGCTCGATGGCGATAAAGTCATTGGTGCAGTGACTCAGATTGGTATTGAGTTTATGGCCGCCAGTGTGGTGCTGACTGCAGGTACTTTCTTGGGCGGCAAAATCCACGTGGGTTTAGAGAACCATGTCGGCGGTCGCGCTGGCGATCCGGCATCGGTGACGCTATCGCATCGTTTGCGTGAATTGAATTTACCGGTTGGACGTTTAAAGACTGGGACGCCGCCACGCATTGATGGTCGGACCATTAATTTAAGTATTTTACCGATTCAACCGGGCGACACGCCGGAGCCGGTGTTTTCCTTGCGCGGCTCACGCGCTATGCATCCACGGCAAATGCCATGCTGGATTGCGCAAACCAATGCGCGCACGCACGATATTATTCGCTCTGGTTTTGATCGCAGCCCGATGTTTACTGGCAAGATTGAAGGCGTCGGCCCGCGTTATTGCCCGAGTATTGAAGACAAAATTAATCGTTTTGCCGATAAAGATAGCCATCAGATTTTCCTTGAGCCCGAAGGCTTAACCACCCATGAGTTTTATCCGAATGGGATTTCGACCAGCTTGCCGTTTGACATTCAACTGGCGGCAGTACAATCGATGGTCGGTTTAGAAAACGCGCGCATTTTGCGTCCAGGCTATGCCATTGAGTACGATTATTTTGATCCTCGGGCATTAAAAAATAGTTTTGAATCCAAAGCCATTGCCGGATTATTCTTTGCGGGGCAAGTGAATGGCACGACGGGCTATGAAGAAGCCGCCGCGCAGGGTTTGTTTGCCGGTTTGAATGCCGCGTTATACGCGCGTGATGAAGCGCCATGGTGCCCGGGTCGTGACGAAGCCTATCTAGGGGTATTGGTCGATGACCTAGTTACTAAGGGCGTTACCGAGCCATACCGTATGTTTACTAGTCGTGCTGAATTCCGTTTGCAATTGCGCGAAGATAACGCTGATCTGCGTTTGACCGAGCATGGTCGTCGCTTAGGCTTGGTTGGCGATGCGCAATGGCAGGCGTTTGAGGTGAAACGCGAAGCGATTGCGACTGAACTTGAACGGATGAAATCGACGTGGGTTAATCCACGGATTTTGGCCGCCGCCGATGCCGAACGGGTGTTGGGCAAAGCTATTGAGCGTGAATACACTTTGGCTGAACTATTACGCCGTCCCGAAGTGACTTATGACAGCTTAATGACGCTGGCGGTCGCAGGCCCCGGTGTCAGTGATGCAACTGTGGCAGAACAGATCGAAATTAACGTTAAATATCAGGGTTATATCGAACGACAACAATCTGAGGTCGCAAAACGCGATACCCTAGAAGACGTTGTGCTACCGGATAATTTTGATTACAGCGTGATTTCCGGTTTGTCGAAAGAGATTCAACAAAAATTAAGTACGCAACGCCCACAAACATTAGGCTTAGCATCGCGAATTTCGGGCGTAACGCCAGCGGCCTTGGCTTTGTTGGTGGTGTATTTGAAAAAAAACCAGCGGGCCGCCGCCGTGGATGAGGAATTGAAATGAGCGTGATCGTGGATAAAAACCTTGCCGAAATGCTGGCCAATGGCTTGAGCGAAATGGGGCTTAAGCTCAGTAGCGAACAGCAACATAAACTATTGGCCTATGTGGGCCTATTAGAAAAATGGAATAAAACCTATAGCTTGACGTCGATTCGTGAACCAGAGCGGATGGTGCCACTGCATTTGCTCGATTCACTGGCTCCGCTGGCCAAGTTACCTGATCATGCTTTACGTATGCTGGATGTTGGTTCTGGTTTTGGCACGCCGGGTATTCCATTGGCGATTGCTAGGCCTGATTGGCAGTTGACTTTGCTGGATTCAAATCACAAAAAAACCACTTTTTTGCGACAAGCGATTTTAGAGTTAAAGCTCGACAATATCAGTGTGGTGACTGACCGTGTTGAAGCATATCAACCTGAAACTGGTTTTCAAATTATTACTTCCCGAGCGTTTGCTGAATTGTCTGAGTTTGTACGTTTGACTGGACATTTGTTGGCCGAAGGCGGCGAGTGGGCGGCACTTAAAGGGGTATATCCCTATGAGGAAATCGCTCTATTGCCTGCAGACGTACACGTGGCAGGGGTAGATAGCTTGGCCGTGCCTGGTTTAGATGCCGAGCGGCATTTGGTTCATGTGGTGAAAGTGGTTTGAGCCTCAACCGTATCACTTTAAAGCGCTGCAAATCCCGATGGGAACGACGATGAAAGTGTTGGCAATAGCAAATCAGAAAGGGGGCGTCGGCAAAACGACCACGGCAGTGAATTTGGCTGCCAGTCTGGCGCATTTGGGTCAGCGTGTGTTGTTGGTTGATCTTGATCCACAGGCGAATGCCACGATGGGCTCGGGGGTAGACAAATCGAAACTAAAACATTCGATCTACTCCTTATTGCTTGGCGATTCAACGATGGCGCAGACCACGCAACATTCTGAAAGCGGGGGCTTTGATTTGTTACCGGCTTCACGTGATTTGGCTGGCGCTGAGGTTGAGCTGGTCGACGCCAATGAGCGCGAAATGCGTTTAAAATCGGCGTTGTCAGGCGTGAATGCACAGTACGATTATGTTTTGCTTGATTGTCCACCGGCACTGAATTTACTGACGCTCAATGGTTTGGTCGCTGCTGATGCAGTACTGATTCCAATGCAGTGCGAATACTATGCGTTGGAAGGGCTGTCTGATTTGGTGAATACGCTGCGCCGGATTAAGCAAAGTTTAAATAAAAAAATCGAAATAGAAGGTTTGCTTCGCACCATGTTTGATCCGCGCTCGACGTTAGCGCAACAGGTTTCGGAGCAATTGGTAAAGCATTTTACTAGCAAGCTGTATCACACCGTTATCCCGCGTAATGTGCGTTTGGCCGAAGCGCCAAGTTATGGCCGTCCAATCTTGGCCTACGACAAATCGTCTAAGGGCGCACAAGCCTATTTGCAATTAGCGAACGAAATGTTGGCGCGGCATGCCAGCGGCGATATTGCGCCGAGTATATAAAATGATCGCTTTGTCATGATGGCCTAGCGTTCAGTGATTGGCGCTTCGTACTCTCCGGTTTTTAGGAATAACACGCATGGTTAGTAAAAAATTTAAAGGCTTAGGACGCGGCTTGGATGCGCTGATGGGCGATCCATCGGTGGGCGACACGCTAAAAACCTTAGCACTTGACGTGTTGCAACCTGGCAAATATCAACCTCGTACCGTCATGGATGAAGTTGCGCTCAATGAATTGGCCGACTCAATTCGCGCCCAGGGTTTGATGCAACCGGTCTTGGTGCGCGAAATTGATATTGATCGCTACGAAATTATCGCTGGCGAGCGCCGTTGGCGAGCGTGTTTGTTGGCGGGGCTCACTGAAATTCCTGCCTTGGTGCGAGTCATTAGCGATGAGGCCGCACTGGCAATGGCCTTGATCGAAAATATTCAACGCGAGAACCTTAATCCGCTTGAAGAGGCGATTGGTATTCAGCGTTTGATCGATGAATTTGGCTTAACACAAGAAGCGGCAGCACAGGCCGTGGGAAAATCTCGCCCAAGTGTGGCAAATTTATTACGTTTATTGCATTTAACTGAGCCAGTACGGGAAATCCTACTACGCGGCGAAATGGATATGGGGCATGCTCGGGCTTTGCTGCCGCTTGATACCTTGCAGCAATTAGAAGTGGCACGCTTGGTGGTATTAAAAGGCTTGTCGGTTCGAGAGGTTGAGGCTTTAGTCAAAAAAATGCAGCAAGAGCCGATGACAGCCAAGCAACACAAGCCAGATCCTGATGTGCTGCGCTTGCAAGAGGAAGTATCGAGCAGGATTGGGGCTCGTGTGGTCATTCAATCGGGCAAGAAGGGGGGGGTCGGGTCACGATTGAGTATGGTAGTTTAGATCAATTGGACGCGTTGTTAGCACGACTGTAAGCTTAGTTAGAGCTGTTTGACATTGAATTGACGGATAAAATTCTCAAAAAATATAGTTCTTTGATTTATTACGTTTTTAGAAAGAAATTAACGGTTTTTTAAGTTGGATTTTGTTTTGCAAAAAATAAAAATAAATCCACCAAAGTCAACGGTAATAAATTGACGCAAGGCAAATCAACTCCGTATAATCGCGTCGTTTGTCTTACGGTGATGTGATGTACGGGAAGGCACAGATTCGTGGCATCATTCGGTTACAAATCGGATTTACGATGCTCCTTACAATTGCGCTACTTTTGATTGTGGATCAGAAGGCGGCAATTGCAAGTTTTTCAGGTGGATTAATTGCAGTCTTAGGCAGCGTGTTGTATTCGCTGATTGCCTATCGTGCTCGATTAGCTGCCGCAGCTGAATTGTTGCGACGCCACTTTGCAGCAGAAATGGCAAAGCTTTCAGTAACGCTGATTGCGTTCGCAGCGTTCTTTATGTTTTATCGGGATGTCGCTTGGGCTTGGGTATTCGCAGGATACTTAGTTGCAGCTAGCGCCTACTGGTTTGGGCTTTTAATTAAATTTGACGGTAAAAAGTAAATTATGGCACAAGATGCAACTAGTTATATCCAGCACCATTTGACCTTTGCAAAGTCTGATTTATTCGGCGGTTTCCATTTGGATACTTTCTGGATTTCTTTGGCATTGGGCATGTTGTTTGTCGGCGTATTTGCCTACGTTGCTCGCAAAGCAACGCCAGGTGTACCAGGCCGTTTGCAAAACTTTGTTGAGTTGATTGTTGAGATGGTCGACAACCAAATCAAGGATGCTTTCCACGGTAAATCAAAAGTAATTGGTCCGTTGTCATTGACGATCTTTTGCTGGGTCTTCTTGATGAATGCAATGGACTTGCTACCAGTTGATTTATTGCCAATGTTTGCACAATGGTATGGTCATACTTTCTACGGTGCAGATCCACATCATGTTTATTTGCGCGTGGTGCCAACGGCTGACGTTAACTTAACGTTTGCGATGTCGTTAACTGTCTTGTTGATGATTATTGGCTTCTCAATCTCTGCTAAAGGCTTGTTTGGCTGGATTAAAGAGTTGTTTACTGCGCCATTCCACGCTGAAGGTTTGTTGATGTCAATTATTTTGGCGCCAGTAAATTTCGCCTTCCAGTTGGTGGAAATGGCTGCAAAACCAATCTCTTTAGCACTGCGTCTGTTCGGTAATATGTATGCCGGTGAGTTGATCTTTATCTTGATCGCTTTGCTGCCATGGTGGGTCAACTGGGTGCTCGGCACGCCATGGGCCATCTTCCATATCTTGGTGATTACGCTGCAAGCCTTCGTCTTTATGATGTTGACGATTGTGTACTTGAGCTTGGCTGTAGAAGACCATTGATTTTAAGTCTAGTGGCGTGTATCGGTTGGGTGCACGACATTAGACTCAGTTTTACCCAACCTCGTAACTTTTGAATCAAACTAGGAGTCTCAAAATGGTTTCACCTGAAGTAATTGCTTCCGTACAAGGCATGACTGTTATCGCTGCTGCGATCATCATTGGTTTGGCTGCTATTGGTACTGCACTTGGTTTTGCTATCCTCGGTGGCAAATTTCTTGAGTCTGCTGCTCGTCAGCCAGAAATGATTCCAGTTTTGCAAACTAAACTGTTTATTATCGCTGGTCTGTTGGATGCGATTTCGATGATTGGCGTTGGTGTGGCTATGCTTTACACCTTCAACAACCCATTCCTGGCTGCTCTGACTGTTGCTGCTCAATAATCTTTTGATCAGCCTTTAAGGAGGACATTCAGCGTGGAATTTAATTCGTCTCTCATAGGTCAGATGATCACTTTTGGTCTCTTGATCCTGTTCACGATGAAGTTCGTTTGGCCTCCGCTGATCAAGATGATGGATGAGCGTGCTAAACGCATTGCAGATGGCCTAGCCTCTGCAGATCGTGCCAAACAAGATCTTGAGAATGCTGAGAAAAAGTCAGCGGACAAACTGCGTGAAGCAAAACAAAGCGCAGCTGAGATCATTGCCCAAGCCGAAAAACGTGCAGCGCAACTTGTCGATGAAGCTAAAGGCAATGCCAAAGTGGAAGGCGAACGCCTGATCGCTGGCGCCCAAGGTGAAATCGAGCAGCAAATTCAGCAAGCTAAAGAAACGCTTCGTCAGCAAGTTGCCGTATTGGCAATCGCTGGTGCTGAGCAGATCTTACGTCGCGAAATCGACGCAGCGAAGCATGCTGATATGCTGTCATCCATCAAAGCGGAATTGTAAGATAGTCATGGCAGAACTTATAACCGTCGCTAGACCCTACGCCGAGGCCGTTTTCCGGCTGGCTAAAGAAAGCAATACGCTTTCTCAATGGTCGGATACGCTTGCTAATCTGGCGCTTATTGCCCAGAACCAAGAGATTCTTGACGTAGTGGCTAATCCAAAGTGTTCTGCTGATCAAGTACAGGAGCTGTTGGTTGGGCTTCTGGGTACTGAAGCAAACGCCGAGGTTAAAAACTTCCTGGCAGCAGTGCTCGAAAATCGTCGTTTTGCCACTTTACCGGCTGTGTCGACTTTATTTGAAGAACTGAAAGCGGCAGACGAAGGTGTAGCGCAAGCGCACATTGAATCTGCTTTTGCTATGACTGATGCCCAACTGGCCGAACTGACGGCTACGCTCACTCAGCAACTTAAACGCAAGATCAGCGCCGATGTTAGTGTCAACCCCGAGTTAATCGGTGGTGTGAAAGTAACGATTGGTGACTTAGTTATTGATGCCTCGGTTAGCGGCAAATTAACTGCCCTTGCGACAAGCCTGAAGAGTTAGGAGAAATCATGCAACTTAATCCGTCCGAAATCAGTGAACTGATTAAAGCTCGGATCCAAAATCTACCCCAAGGCGCACAATCCAGCACGACTGGTACTGTAGTGTCGGTAACTGACGGTATCGTGCGCGTGCACGGTTTGTCGGAAGTTATGCAAGGTGAGATGTTGGAGTTCCCGGGTAATACCTTCGGTCTGGCGCTTAACTTAGAGCGCGATTCTGTAGGTGCTGTTATTTTAGGTGACTACAAACACATCGCCGAAGGTGATGTTGTTAAGTGTACCGGCCGTATCTTGGAAGTACCTATTGGTCGTGAGTTGATCGGTCGCGTTGTGAACGCATTGGGTCAACCTATCGACGGCAAAGGCCCATTGGGCACAACGATGTCTGCGCCAATTGAAAAAATTGCACCAGGCGTTATTGCGCGTCAATCGGTTTCACAACCACTGCAAACTGGTATCAAGTCAATTGATACCATGGTGCCAGTAGGTCGTGGTCAGCGCGAGTTGATCATTGGTGACCGCCAAACGGGTAAAACCGCTGTTGCACTTGATGCGATCATTAACCAAAAAGGTACTGGTGTTACTTGTATCTATGTGGCGATTGGTCAAAAAGCATCTTCGATTGCTAACGTGGTTCGCAAGTTGGAAGAACACGGTGCATTGGGTCACACGATTATTGTTGCTGCTGCCGCTTCTGAAGCTGCTGCCTTGCAATACATCGCTGCGTACTCTGGTTGCACAATGGGCGAATACTTCCGCGATCGTGGTGAAGATGCCTTGATCGTTTATGATGATTTGTCTAAGCAAGCCGTTGCTTACCGTCAAATTTCATTGCTTTTGCGTCGTCCTCCGGGCCGTGAAGCATTCCCTGGCGATGTTTTCTATCTCCACAGCCGCTTGTTGGAACGCGCATCGCGTATCAATGAAGTTGAAGTTGAGAAGCTAACTAATGGTGAAGTGAAAGGTAAAACAGGTTCGTTAACTGCATTGCCTATCATCGAAACGCAAGCTGGTGACGTTTCTGCCTTCGTACCAACCAACGTTATTTCGATTACTGATGGTCAGATTTTCTTGGAAACTGACTTGTTCAACGCGGGTATTCGCCCAGCAATGAACGCCGGTATTTCGGTATCGCGTGTGGGTGGTGCTGCGCAAACTAAAGTCATCAAAAAATTGGGTGGCGGCGTACGTTTGGCTTTGGCTCAGTATCGTGAATTGGCGGCATTTGCCCAGTTCGCTTCTGACCTTGATGAAGCAACACGTAAGCAATTGGAACGCGGCAAGATGGTGACTGAGTTGATGAAACAAGCTCAGTACAGCCCGATGAAAGTCGCTGAGTTGGGTGTTACCCTGCTCTTGATTAACAAAGGCGTTTATGATGACGTCGCTGTTGATCGCGCACTGGCATTTGAAGCTGCATTCCTTAGCAATCTCAAAGCCAATCATGCAGATGTATTGGCGCGTGTTGATGATAAGGGTGAGCTGTCTTCTGATGATGAAGCAGCCATTATGAAAGCAGTTGAAGCCTTTAAAGCCGGCGCTGCTTACTGATTTGAGACGTTGATAAAAGGATCAAATCATGGCAAGCGGTAAAGAGATTCGTACTAAGATCAAAAGCGTAAAAAACACGCAGAAGATCACCCGCGCCATGGAAATGGTTGCCACGTCGAAAATGCGCAAGGCTCAAGAGCGTATGAAGGCGGCCCGCCCTTACGGTGAAAAAATCCGTAATGTGGCTGGCCACTTGAGCCAAGCTTTGGTCGACTATGAGCATCCATATCTCCAAACGCGCGACACCGTCAAGCGGGTTGGCCTGATTATGGTGTCTTCGGACAAAGGTTTGTGTGGTGGCTTGAACACCAACGCCCTGCGTTCGGCTTTCAATAAAATGAAAGAATTGCACAACAATGGTGTTGAAACTGTTGTAACCGCAATCGGCAATAAAGGGTTGGGTTTCATGAAGCGTAATGGCGCGAAGATTCTTTCTTCGGCCGTTGGTCTTGGTGATACCCCGCATCTGGAACAGCTGATTGGCCCGATCAAAGTGATGATCGATGCCTACGTTGCTGGTGAAGTAGACGAAGTACACATCGTTTACACTCGTTTCATTAACACCATGAAACAAGAGCCAGTCATCGAACAATTGTTGCCATTAGCTAGCGAATCGTTTGAACAACCGAAATCTGCGCACAACTGGGAATACCTGTATGAGCCAGATGCAAAAACGGTGATTGATGATTTGATGAATCGTTACGTAGAGGCCTTGGTTTACCAAGCCGTAGCGGAAAACATCGCATCAGAACAAGCGGCGCGTATGGTGGCGATGAAGGCTGCAACTGACAACGCTGACAATGTAATCGGCTCCCTGCAACTGCTATATAACAAAACGCGACAAGCGGCAATTACGAAAGAACTTTCGGAAATTGTTGGCGGCGCGGCAGCAGTTTAATTGGGCCCTGACGGATTAACTGGATTAGGAAAAACGATGAGCCAAGGTAAAATCGTACAAATCATTGGGCCAGTTGTTGACGTGGAATTCCCACGCGACAATATTCCCAAGGTGTATGACGCGCTCAAACTAGTTGGCGCAGAACTGACGCTGGAAGTTCAGCAGCAGCTCGGCGACGGCGTAGTGCGCGCCATTGCCATGGGTAGTACCGATGGTCTTAAACGCGGTACAGGCGTTACCAACACTGGCGCACCAATCATGGTGCCAGTAGGTAATGCAACTCTGGGCCGTATTATGGATGTATTGGGCAACCCGATTGATGATGCAGGCCCAGTGAATGGCGAGGCAACTCGTGCAATTCACCAAGCTGCACCAAAATTTGATGAGTTGAACCAAAGTATTGATCTCTTAGAAACTGGTATCAAGGTTATTGACTTGGTTTGCCCGTTTGCTAAGGGTGGTAAAGTGGGTCTGTTCGGTGGTGCCGGTGTCGGCAAAACCGTGAACATGATGGAATTGATCAACAACATCGCTAAAGCGCACAGTGGTTTGTCTGTGTTTGCTGGTGTAGGTGAGCGTACTCGTGAGGGTAACGACTTCTACCACGAAATGAAGGACTCTAACGTTCTTGATAAAGTGGCGATGGTTTACGGTCAAATGAACGAGCCACCAGGCAACCGTTTGCGCGTAGCGTTGACGGGTCTGTCAATCGCGGAACATTTCCGTGACGAAGGCCGTGACATCTTGTTCTTTGTGGATAACATCTACCGCTACACCCTCGCTGGTACTGAAGTATCGGCGTTGTTGGGTCGTATGCCTTCTGCCGTGGGTTACCAACCGACATTGGCTGAAGAGATGGGTGCGCTTCAAGAGCGTATCACTTCGACTAAGACTGGCTCGATTACATCGATTCAAGCCGTTTACGTACCTGCGGATGACTTGACCGATCCATCTCCAGCAACAACCTTCGCTCACTTGGATGCGACTGTTGTTCTGAGCCGTGATATTGCGTCGTTAGGTATCTACCCTGCGGTAGATCCACTCGATTCAACTTCACGTCAATTGGATCCGCAAGTGGTTGGCGACGAGCACTACTCTGTAGCGCGTGGCGTTCAGCAAACATTGCAAAAGTACAAAGAATTGCAAGACATTATCGCGATTCTGGGTATGGACGAATTGTCTCCAGAAGACAAATTGTCAGTATCTCGTGCTCGTAAGATTCAACGTTTCTTGTCGCAACCGTTCCACGTTGCTGAAGTGTTCACTGGCTCGCCAGGCAAGTACGTTCCGCTCAAAGAAACCCTCAAGGGCTTCAAGGGCATCTTGAATGGCGATTACGATCACCTTCCAGAGCAAGCCTTCTATATGGTTGGCGGCATCGAAGAAGCGATCGAAAAAGCCAAGTCGATGCAATAAGGGGTTAAGCGATGGCCATGAGCATGCGTGTGGACGTAGTTAGTGCTGAAGAACTGATCTACTCTGGCTTAGCTGAGTTTATCTCAGCGCCTGCCGATAAGGGTGAGATTGGTATCTTGCCGCGGCACGCTCCGCTGTTGACCCGTATTCGTCCGGGTGCGATCCGTATTAAGATCGCCAACTCGAACGAAGATGATGTCATTCTGTTTGTTTCAGGTGGCATGCTTGAAGTTCAACCGGATGTGGTAACAGTCTTGGCCGATACTGCGATTCGTGGTGCTGACATTGATGAAGCGAAGGCGTTAGAAGCTAAACGCCGCGCAGAAGATGCGTTGAAAAACCATTCTTCTTCGATGGACTTCGCGATGGCGCAGGCTGAATTGATGGATGCTGTAGCGAAACTTGCGGTAGTTTCTAAATTGAAACGCGGCGGCCACTAATTATTGCAATTGAATTTGCAGTAATCGGATTGTAAAAATTAAAAAGGCAGCTTCGGCTGCCTTTTTGCTTTATTTACGTTTAAGTTGCTGGCAGATAACGCAATAAAGTCATGTCATGCTGTGCGTGAACCACGCTGAAGATTAGAATAGCGACAAACCATATATATTTAGGGATAAGTGATGGCTTCTGCATTAAACGTGGTCATTTTGGCTGCAGGGCAAGGTAAACGGATGTACTCTAGTTTGCCGAAAGTATTGCACCGTCTTGCGGGCAAACCGTTAGTTCAACACGTTATTGATACTGCGCGTCAATTACAGCCGCAAAAAATGGTCATTGTGTATGGTCATGGCGGCGAGCAAGTGCAAAAGCAATTGGCCGATCAAACTGATTTAGCTTGGGCGTGTCAGGCTGAGCAGCTTGGTACAGGGCATGCCTTGGCGCAGGCCGTTCCACAATGCGTTGGTGGCATTACCCTGATGCTGTATGGTGATGTGCCATTAACGCGTTTGGCCACTATTGAAGCCTTATTGGCGGCAAGTGCCGATGGCAAAGTCGGTGTTCTGACCGATATTCTGGATGATGCAACTGGTTATGGCCGCATTGTTCGCAATGCAGCTGGGCAGGTGACTTGCATTGTTGAGCAAAAAGATTGCTCTGTAGAGCAAGCCAAAATCACTGAAATGAATACCGGAATTTTGGCCTTGCCGACGGCGCGTTTGGCTGGATGGTTATCTGAGCTAAAGAACGACAATGCGCAAGGTGAGTATTATGCCACCGACTTAATCGCTCTTGCCGTACGTGATGGTGTTGAAATTGCGACGGTGCAGCCCTTAGATCATTGGGAAGCAGAAGGCATTAATAATAAGCTGCAGCTCGCCAGCTTAGAGCGTATTTATCAAGGTGAAAACGCCAAAGCCTTGTTAACCGCAGGTGTTGGCTTGGCTGATCCAGCGCGGATTGACGTGCGCGGTACATTGACGCATGGCCAAGATGTCTTTATTGATGTGAATTGCATTTTTGAAGGGCGTGTCGTTTTGGGCCAAGGTGTGAGTATTGGCGCACATTGCGTACTAAAAAACGTCACGATTGCTGATGGCGCGGTGATTCATCCATTTTGCCATTTGGAAGACGCCGTGGTTGGCGCCGGTAGTTTGATCGGTCCTTATGCCCGTTTGCGACCTGGTGCGCAATTGGCTGCGCAAGTCCATATTGGCAATTTTGTTGAAATTAAAAAGTCGAGCGTCGAGCTCGGCTCAAAAATTAATCATCTAAGCTATATCGGCGATGCCCAAATTGGTGCTGGTGTGAATGTGGGTGCTGGAACGATTACTTGCAATTATGATGGCGTTAATAAATTCACCACAGTGATTGAAGATAATGTGTTTATTGGCAGCAATAATTGTCTGGTTGCACCCGTCACAATTGGTGCCGGAGCGACGACAGGTGCTGGCTCGGTGATTAGTAAAAATGCCCCAGCAGGTGAGTTGACGATTGCGCGCGCGAAACAACTGACATTGTCGGCTTGGCAGCGACCAAAGAAAATCGTGAAATAAATAACTGGTAGATTGCAATAATTGGGTTTGAAGTACGGCCTAGCGATTGAGCTGGGTCGTAATGCTTAAATGATGGGTATATTGCTGTAGTCATTTTAAATAAAAGACTCCATGTAAATACCCATAGTAAATCGGTGTATCGATTTAGTGTTTTACTCTTGGAGTACTGTATGTCTTTATTACTTGACCAGCCACTGACTGATGAAGAACTCGATCAACTTGATCAATTTTTATATTCAGATGCAGTCGGCAAAGATGCGATGTCATTATCCATGCTACATGGCTACCTTACCGCAATTTTGATCGGCCCCGCTACCGTGATGCCTGGTCAATGGCTGGCTCAAATCTGGGATCGTCCAGAGGCTGCGATTTTTGCTTTGCCGGAAGGCGATGCCATCATCAATTTGGTGATGCGTTTATACAATCAAATTGCCGATGAATTAGCGCAAGATCCTCCTGTTTACGAGCCGTTGCTGTATTGGGAAGATGAATCAATGCAAAATTCCAGCATTGAAGAATGGAGCTTAGGTTTCTGCTTTGGTGCAGGCTTAGCTGAAGAAGAATGGCAACCTTTGATTGACGAAGAAGAAGGGCAATTCATGTTTATGGCCATCATGAGTGGTTCGGACGATGAAATGCGCGAAGATATGCTCAAAGAAGGAATTGATTTAGTCCGCCATGACAACGAAGTGGCGGAGCAAATTCCGGAAATGGTGATCGAAATTCGTGATTTCTTCCGTGAAAACAATGAAACGTCGCGCAGTAAGCATCAATTGCATTAATTAACACAGATATAAGCCCAAACCGATGCATGATTTGGCCGATATGGCAGCAGCATGCTGCTGCCAATTGAGCACAAGCCAATGATTGATCGAGGTATTTTTTGGTGAATAAGCGGTTTTGCTTGCTGATGCGCGCCAATCGGTGCTCGCATCAGTTAAAATTGATGGTTTAGTATTTATTGGGCGGCGTCGCCCAGCAAGGAATGATTCATGAGTCTCAAGTGCGGCATTGTTGGCTTGCCCAACGTCGGTAAATCTACGCTATTTAATGCATTGACCAATTCAGGCATTGAAGCAGCTAACTATCCATTTTGCACCATTGAGCCGAATGTCGGCATCGTTGAAGTGCCAGATCATCGTTTAGCCGAATTATCCAAAATTGTTAATCCACAAAAAATTCAGTCGGCGATTGTTGAATTCGTTGATATCGCCGGTTTAGTCGCTGGTGCGAGTAAAGGTGAGGGTTTGGGTAACCAATTCTTGGCCAATATCCGCGAAACTGACGCGATTGTGAATGTGGTGCGTTGTTTTGAAAACGATAACATCATTCACGTTGCCGGCCGCGTTGATCCAATCGATGACATTATCGTGATTGGTACCGAATTGGCTTTGGCCGATATGAATACGGTCGAAAAAGCCATTCAGCGTGATGGTAAAAAAGCGCGCTCCGGTGATAAAGAAGCATTGGCATCGATCGCCGTATTGGAAAAACTCTTACCGCATCTGAACGAAGGCTTGCCAGCGCGCTCACTGAAATTGTCCGATGACGAAAAAGCCGCGATCAAACCGTTGTGCCTGTTGACGATCAAGCCAGCAATGTATGTTGCCAACGTAGCCGAAGATGGTTTTGACAACAATCCATTACTCGATAAAGTAAAAGCCCACGCCGCGCTTGAAGGCGCACCGGTCGTTGCCGTTTGTGCATCCATCGAAAGCGAGATCGCTGAACTGGATGAAGCAGATAAAGTTGAGTTTTTAGAGTCGCTCGGTCAAGACGAGCCAGGTTTGAATCGCTTGATTCGCGCCGGTTACGAATTACTCGGCCTGCAAACCTATTTCACTGCGGGTGTGAAAGAAGTTCGCGCATGGACCATCCACAAAGGCGACACCGCACCGCAAGCGGCTGGCGTGATCCATACCGATTTTGAGCGTGGCTTTATTCGTGCACAAACGATTGCTTACGAAGATTTTATCGCCTACAAGGGTGAGCAAGGAGCCAAAGAAGCCGGCAAGATGCGGGCTGAAGGCAAAGAATATGTGGTAAAAGACGGTGATGTACTTAATTTCTTATTTAACGTTTAATGAATGTCATTGAACTGAAACAATATTGTAATAATATGGAGGCATTAAATGAGCCGTACTGTTCAGTGTGTCAAATTAGGCCGTGAAGCTGAAGGTTTAGATTTTCCACCGCTACCGGGCGAGCTGGGCAAGAAAGTATATGAACAAGTTTCTAAAGAAGCTTGGACTGCTTGGGTGAAGCACCAAACGATGCTGATTAATGAAAATCGTTTGAGTTTAGCTGATCCAAGTGCACGTAAATACTTGCAACAGCAGTTGGAAAATTACTTCTTTGGTTCAGGTGCTGATGCCATTCAAGGCTACGTACCACAGTAATTGTTTGATCACACAGGCCGCATTTGCGGCCTGTTGTGCTTTAAAAGCGTTGCATAAGCTGAGTTAGAAGCTGATTCAATTGACCTCAATCGCCATCAAAGAGCGCTGCCATGACTTACAAACCCGCCGACAATCAACTCTTGCTCAATCGTGAATTGGGTTTACTTGAATTTAACCGCCGTGTTTTGGCACAAGCCGAGGACGTGCGCAATCCACTTTTGGAGCGCTTGAAGTTTTTGTGCATTGTGTCGAGCAATCTGGATGAGTTTTTTGAAGTCAGAATGGCGTGGTTAAAAGAAAATATTCGGCACAATCCTTCTCGGCTGTTGCCAGAAGGGATTACGCCACATCAAGCTTTTGAATTGGTCACCAAAGAAGCGCACGATTTGGTTGAACGACAATATCGAATTTTGCGCGAAAATGTTTTTCCAGCAATGGAAACGGAAGGGATTTATTTCTTTCGGCGTAGTTTATGGACTGAAGCGCAGCGGGAATGGGTTAAAAATTATTTCTTCCGTGAATTAAAACCCATTTTGACGCCGATTGGTTTGGATCCTTCGCATCCATTCCCACGTTTATCTAACAAAATGCTCAATTTTATTGTTGAGTTAGAAGGCCCTGACGCCTTTGGCCGCAATTCGGGCATCGCGATTGTTCAGGCGCCACGTATTTTTCCACGCTTTGTCAAAATGCCAGACGAAATCTCTGGCACTCAGCATGGTTTCGTCTTTTTATCATCGATTTTGCACGCACATATTGATGAGCTATTTTCTGGCATGCATGTCCTTGGTTGCTATCAATTCCGTGTAACGCGCGATTCGGATGTATCGGTGGATGATGAAGACATCAAAGATCTGCGCGCAGCGATTGAAGGTGAGCTATCGCAACGCCCTTATGGTGATGCAGTTCGCTTAGAGTTGGCTGATAATTGCCCACGGCATTTACAAGACTTTTTGTCGTCGCAATTTGGCTTGCTGCCAGAAGACATTTACCGAGTGAATGGGCCGGTGAATTTGGTGCGTTTAATGCAAGTACCAGACCAAGTTGATCGTCCGGATTTGAAATATATCCCGTTTATGCCGGGCATTCCGCCTGAGCTACGCAAACAGGCTGATTTTTTCTCTGCGATTCGGCACAGCGATATTTTGTTGCACCATCCCTACCAAAGTTTTACGCCCGTTGTGGATTTGCTACAGCAAGCAGCACGTGATCCGCAGGTCGTTGCCATTAAAATGACGATTTACCGAACTGGCGCTGAGTCGGTCTTGATGGACGCGCTCAAAGAGGCGGCAATTCGCGGTAAAGAAGTCACCGTGGTGGTTGAATTGATGGCGCGTTTTGATGAAGAAGCCAATATCAATTGGGCTGCGAAGCTAGAAAGCGTCGGCGCCCATGTAGTGTATGGTGTGTATGGTTATAAAACGCACGCCAAAATGCTGCTGATTGTTCGTCGTGAGGAAGGTCGCCTGCATCGCTACGCTCACGTCGGGACAGGCAACTATCATCCACGTACTGCCAAGCTCTATACCGACTTTGGCTTGTTAACCGCCAATGCCGATATTACCAGCGATGTGAATGATGTGTTTATGCAGCTGACCGGTTTAGGTTTGGCGGGGGATCATCACGCACTGTGGCAGGCGCCATTTACGCTGCATAGCCAATTTATCGCCGCCATTGAGCGCGAGATTGTGCACGCCAAGGCTGGGCGTAAAGCGGTGATTATCGCCAAAATGAATTCGCTGCTTGAGCCCTCGATTATTGATAAATTGTATGAGGCTTCTGGCGCAGGCGTCACGATTCACCTCATTGTGCGTGGTGTATGTGCCTTGCGTCCTGGCTTGCCTGGGGTTTCTGAAAATATTCGAGTTCGTTCTGTGATTGGTCGCTTCTTAGAGCATCATCGTGTGTTTTATTTCCTCAATGATGGTGCAGAAGACGTGTATTTATCCAGTGCCGATTGGATGGGGCGTAATTTATTCCGTCGTATCGAAATCGCATTTCCGATTTTGAACCCCAAAGTGAAGCGTCGTGTAATTCGTGAAAGTTTGCGGCCTTTCTTGGTGGACAATACGCAAGCTTGGGAAATGTTGTCCGATGGTCGCTATCGCCGTAAATTGGCGCGTGGTGGCAAAATCCGTTCGGCACAAGCGCAGTTACTCGCTGATTTAGCGGCGGGAACGCGGAATTAATCGATGGATTTAATTCTATGGCGACATGCAGACGCAGCAGAAGGCCCAGAAGATCAGGCGCGGCCACTCACGCCAAAAGGAATTAAGCAGGCGAAACGAATGGCCGCTTGGTTGCGAGTGCAGCTTAAAGACGTTGCCCAATACCGATTAATTTGTAGTGAAGCGATTCGTAGTCAAGCCACGGCACGTTATCTACGTGCGGATGCGGAAGTGGATCGGCGGATTAATCTAGGCGGCTTTAACGCCGCCTATTTAGAGCTGGCACATTGGCCTCGAGATATCGGCAAAGTGGTGGTGATGGTCGGCCATCAGCCGCATATTGGCCAAGTGGCCTCGCTGCTATTAACGGGTAAAGAGCTCGATTGGCATACACGTAAAGGTGGCATTTGGTGGATTCAACGCCGCGTGATTGATGGTCGAGTTAAGTATGTACTCAAGGCGGCATTGGGGCCGGAGTTAGTTTGAAAGACAAAAAAGGCGGCTTAGCCGCCTTTTTGCTGTCGATGAACTATGCCAATTAGCTGAGCGCAATGCTTAAGCTGGCACGGTAATGTAAATTGGCTTCTTCGGTATGCTCGAGTTGATCGAGCAGTCGCGCTAATTCAGCATGTGCAATGGCGGTCGGTTTAACGGCAATGCTCGCTTCCAAATAAGTCTGTGCCTTGCCCCATAGCTCGCGCTGATAGCATAAACGTCCCAAAGTCAGTAATAAGCGATGATCATTCGGGTGTTGTTTGAGCCATTGTTCCGCCTGTTGTAGCTGTGCGGTTAAAGCTTCTGCGCGCAGCCCAAGCAAGCCATATTGCTCGAGTAATTCACTATTCCATTCGGCATCAATGGCGGCGGCCAAAGTGTCGCGAGCGAGTGTCGGTTCGCCTTGCTCTTGATATTGCGCTGCGATGCTGGCGGCTAATTGTGGGTTAAGTCTTTCGGCCTCGGGGACTTTGCGACTCCAATCTTTTAGCTCGCGCACGCTCATTGGATGTTGGCGTAATTGTTGCTGATACGCAGCAATTCGAATGTGATTGGCTTGCTCGGCATCGAGTGCGTCGCTGCGCGTTAATTGTTCAACCAGTTTTAGTACCGCATCTGGATTACGTTCACGCTGGCGTAAGCGCAATTCGATTTTCATTGCGGCAGTGAGTTTAGGGTTGATTTCTCGCGCCGCAGCGATGGCTTGACTGGCTTCGTTGTAGCGGCGCTCATCCAAGTAAAGTTCAGCCATCGACATTAATGTTGCTAAATGTTGCCCACCAAGGCGAGTTTGCAATTGCTCAAAATAAGCATCACGTTTGGCGTAATCACGAATTGAATGCGCAGCACGAGCAGCCAATAAACCATTTACGGCATAGGCGGCATCATTGGGGCTGGCTGCAAAAGCTTCGCTAGCGAGTCGTTCTGAGCGTTGAAAACGACCTTCATAAAATGCTGTGCGTGCATCGCGTTCGAGTTGCACCGAAGCAATTTCTTGTTGGCGTAAGCGATAGCGGCGCACGCGCTCGGGTAAGCCACCCAGTTCGGCCAACATCCGCAGACCCAAATACAGCACGATTACGCTGCCAATCAATAGCAGAATGAAAATATTGAGAGAAATCTCAAGCCGCCAAGGCGGTAAGAAAATCAAGGCGTAGCCGCTATTGACTTGGGCAAAGAGGGTTAAGCCAACGGCCAGTGAAAATAAGCCAATAAACCAGATTAAGAATCTCACGGATTGGCCCTCTCGGCAGTCGTGCGTGCATTGCGTACGGCAGCAAGGCTAGCACTTAAATCTGGCATAGTGATCGCGAGGGGGTGCGTTTGTAGTTGGCGCAAAACCTTAATTGCATTATCAGTGGCCGGAGCGCGGGCATCAAAAAATTGCTGTAAATAACGCTCAGTGGCTTTGAGGTCGCTGCGAAATGCCGTTTCGTTACGTAGTAATAATGCGGCGCGCGCATTGAGTAGGCGCAATTTAATATTTTCGCGCAAAAAGAAACCTTGCTCAGGGGATAACAAGATTAGATCGGGTTGATCGATGCGGCGAATTTGAATCAGTTGCTTCAGTTCATGCCAAATTTCAGCGCCAAGGCGCTGCGCGGCATTGTGCTGCGTGTTGGCTTGATGCGCCGGTGCGATATTGTGTCCGGCATCCACAATCAGCGGCAATTGATCAACACTATCAATAATGCTATTGAGCTTGGCGGTAATCCCAATCACATCCAGATAGGGCGTACCTTTTAAGGTATTGATGTCTTTGGTTAGTGCTTGGCGAACGCTAATGAGCTCAGGGCGATTTAGCTGAGCCAATTGCACATCAATATTATTTAACGCGGTTAATGCGCTATTGATATCGCCAGCAATTTGTAATTGTTGGCTGGCAAAAGACAGCATTTGCTCGACTTCAGCCAGACTATGCAAGGTTTCACCTCGGCTGAGGTTATCGTACATATTATTGAGCGCTTCTTGTCGCGCACTGGATTCAGCTTGCTTGTTTTCTTGAATATCAAGGCGCGAGATAATTTTTTGCTGTGCTTGGCTGGACTGTAAGCTCGATTGGCGTAGCTCTTGCTGCAATTTATTATTATTTGCCAGTTCACGACTCAGTTCTAGCTTGAGTGATTCCATTGCGTTTTGCTGGTATAGCCAAGCGCCTGCGCTGGCTAAAATGGCCACAATCGCTAATATCAGCGCGGGTTGCGGCATCGCACGGCGTGGCGTGGTATTCAGTGCCGCAGAAAAAGTATTTGGATTGTCTTGATTCATCGGGCTCTACACTTTTTGAGATGAAACCGGTGAAAAATACCGGCAAATCGAACGGGTAATACCATCATCGCCCGCCTCGGTTAGCACTATATGCTGAGCGCCATGCGCTTTGAGTGCTGCTGCAATTCGTGGGTGCGGAACAAAATAGAGCCTACATTGTAACTTGAGCTGCGCTTGCTCTCCAGCCCAGTTCAATAAGTGTTGTGCGGCTTCCGAGCTAGAAATAATAATGCCATCACAGCCCAAAGCCAATTGTTGCTCAATCTCTGGTCGATCTAAAGCGGCCACAGTGCGCTGGTAGGCCGTCACCAATTGTACGCTGGCACCCGCTGCGATTAAGCCCGCTGGCAAAATATCGCGGCCACCATTGCCACGAAACAGCACAATTTTTTTGCCGGTTTGCTCACCCAACGTCGCCAACAAACCTTCACCATCAAATTGCTGCGCGGGACAAATGATGTGCTGCATGCCTAATTGGGCGGCTCGTTCGGCACTGCCCGGACCAATGACGGCAACGGGTAAATGACTGGGCCAAGGCTTTGAGTGTGCCAACATCACTTGATCTAATGCCGAAGGACTAATAAAAATCGCCAGATCAAATTGCTCGAGCTGGGCCAGTGCATTCTGTAGTTCTTGCGCTGGATTGGGGGGCGAAATTGTCAGTAGTGGAAGGGTATGGCTCTGTGCGCCATGCTTAGAGAGTGACGCAGCTAAATACCCGGCCTGTGCTTCAGGCCGAGTGATCCATAATCGCAAGCCGGCAAGCGCTAAAGTCATACCGCTAGTTGTTTAAGAATCTCGCGAGCGCCCTCGGTGCAGAGTAAGTCGGCAACGATACGCCCTAAGCCATCCGCAGCCGCGAATGAGCCATTGGATTCGGCAACCACACGATGGCTACCATCGGGCATCGCCACTAAACCGCGTAAGCGTAAAAAGCCTTCTTCATTGGTGGCATAAGCCGCCAGCGGAATTTGGCATGAGCCATTTAAGCGCCGTGATAAGGCCCGTTCCGCTGTGACGCAAGCGGCAGTTTCGGCGTGATTGAATGGCGCCAGTAAGGCCATTAAATCCGCGCGATCGCTGCAAATTTCAATCCCTACAGCGCCTTGCCCCGGTGCCGGTAGGCTAATTTCAGGTGACAGCTCGCAAGCGATACGTTCGGTAAGACCGAGTCGTTTTAAACCGGCGGCCGCTAAGATAATGGCGTCAAACTCACCGTCGTCGAGTTTTTTGAGACGGGTGCCGACATTGCCACGCAGCGGCTTAACCACTAAATGCGGATACAGTGAGCGAATTTGGCTTTCGCGGCGCAAGCTGGCGGTGCCCACAATTGCACCAGCAGGCAGCTCGTCCGGATGTTTGAATCGATTGGAAACAAAGGCATCACGCGGATCTTCGCGCTCACCGATTGCCGCCAGGCTAAAGCCTTCTGGCAATACCATAGGTACGTCTTTCATTGAGTGTACGGCCAAGTCGGCGCGACCCTCACTCATGGCTTGTTCGAGCTCTTTGACGAACAAGCCTTTGCCGCCGATTTTATTTAACGTGACGTCTAAAATTTTATCGCCTTGCGTGGTAATCCCCAGTAATTGCACCGATAAATGCGGATAGGTTTTTTCGAGCCAAGACTTCACAAAATGAGCTTGCCAGAGTGCCAGCGGGCTTTCGCGAGTGGCGATGACCACTTTGGTAGGCAGAGTTGGGCTCATAAGAAAAATCCTTCAGTCAGACAAAAACACAAGTCTAACATGCGCGATGCAGCATGCGCTGCTCGCGCCTTATTCGAGATGACGTTTGCGCTCAGGCTGTGGGCTACTCTCTGTATTGAAGTCAAGAAAGTCCAAATGTGGCACCGTAGATTCTGGGGTGCTCGCCGTTATTTCTGGCTCAAAAGCCGGAAACATTTCGATTTCCTCTGTTGCTTGAAATAGCATTCCTGGTATTTCATTGTGCACGTCAGGCAGCTGAATATCCAACATGATTTCTGGCTTGCTCATTGATGCGCTGTCGCTGACTTCAAAGTCCATTGCCGCAGGTGGTGCGCGCGGTGTTTCGATATCCAAGAACGCAGACATCATCGTTGCCGGTGTTGGCTCTGGGTGGATATCCAGCTCAACGCTGTTGTTATCCGGCGTGATTAAGGCGCTGCCCATGGTGCCACCGACGGCGCTACTGATGGTGTTGCCCATGGTGCTGGGGCTATTGTGGCGCTGATAGAGTTCATTCTCTGGATCAAGTTTTGAGCCGATATTACGCACCAGCTCCCAATCGGCTTCGTCTTTTACGATCAAGCTGAGGTTTTTTGCCAAATTGGCATATTCGGTTTTCATGCCTTGCTGACGGAAAACACGGAATAGCATTAACCAGCGCTCGATGTCTTCAGGGTCTTCATCAATGCTGCGATACAGTAAATCAATCGCCTCGGCGACCTCGCCTTGCCCGAGCATAATTTGGATTCGTGCCAGATCGACAGAATCAAAATCGCTCACTTCAATCCCCGCGCCAGGGTGATGTAAAAAAGACATCATGGTTGGCGTGTGCTCAGTGGTTTTATGCCGTGTGGCATAGGTTTTAAACTGCCCCATCAAGGTTTGTTCGCTATGGGGAGCGAGCTCATTTATTTGCTGCGCTTGGCGACGGCGCCAAAATAGCCAGCCGCCGACCGTGGTGGCAATGCCAATTAAACCTAAACCAATCAACCAAGCTGGCGTATTGCTTTCTGGCTCAGCGACTTCTGGCGTTGGCATAATGCGTCTTTTATTCGGTTGACTGGCGGTGATGGCGGCAGTCTCACTGACTGCTGCGGTTTTGACGGTGCTGGCGATGATGAGTGCATCGGGCGCGCTAGCCATCGGCTGGCTGGCTACTGCTAAGCCAGCGCTCGTATTGAGCTGGCTTAGGCGTGCATTGAGTTGTTCGACTTCCAGTTGTAATTTGAACTGCAGCTCTTCCAGTGTTTTGACTTTTTCTTCTAAAACTTGAGTGTATTGCGCTGGTGATGGCGTGCCCGTGCTCGTTGGTTTAGTGCGTTGACTCGGCTCGCTATCGAGTCGCAATTGACCCGCTTCGACTGTGGGCGTGGTTGGCGATTTTTTTCGCACTGAGCGTAGCTTGTCGGGAATGCTCACCACAGTCCCCGCGCTCAGTTCGGCGTTGGGGTCAAGGTCAGGGTTATTGGCGCTGAGTTTTTGCAAATAGCGTGGGTATTGCGGGGTATTTTCGGGGTAATAGCGTTTCGTGAGTTCGCGCAAACTCATTGGTTTTTTTAGCGTGAGCTGATGATCTGTTCTCGGCGAGACGTCTTGCTCATTGCTTGCTTCGGCTCGGCGCGGGCGCACTTCACGCGCTAGTGGGCGACTCGGCGTATCACGTTCGGCTCTGAGTGGTGCGATATTTAAAAAGGCCGTGAAATCGCGCGTCATTTGTTGATTGGCGCAGGCGAATTTAACCGCAAAAGCAATCGTTGGTTCACCAACCGCAGAACGTGATTCGATTAACAGTACACCGCTGAGTTCTCCGTTAGGACGGAGTTGGATGGTGGCAGGGCCTAAGCCGGGTAATTCATTGTTGGAGGCGCGTAATTCAATACATTGTTCATTGATCGCTTCGCCAGCATTTAAGCGATAGGGTACAAGTCCGCGAAAGGGTTGTCCTATGTAGGACTGTAATTGCAACTCGCCCATGGTCATGCCATGAGCTGAACCAAAACTTAGACCCAGTGTACCAATGGTCGCGCAAAGTGTGGCGCGGCGAAATTTAAAATGCGGCATTGATAATTTAAACCATAAATTGAATATTTCATTCATTGTCAGGCCTTCTGGCATTCAACTCAACAAAAAAATAAATAAGATTACGCAATATTCATTTTTAGCTAATTTGCTGAGTTTTTTCAAATATAAGCATATATTAATGTGCTGGAGAGCAATTGCAGGTTTGTTTGTGCAACTGGCAAAGCATAAAAAATGCTGCACAAAGTCATTTCACCATAAACAAAGCTGCTCCGGTACTTTGCGCTGTTCGTCAAAACGCACCCCTAAACCCAATAAACGCACGGCTTGTGGACTACGTTTTAAACCTTGTTCAAGTAGCCGAATATAGGTATTTAATTGCGGCGAGTTGCAAATACATTCCACTGTCGTTTGTGTGAAATCAGCAAATTTAATTTTGATAAATGCTTTATGAATTCGCTCATCGGCTAAACGCTGCATTCTAATTTGCCAATCGCTAAATAATTCCGCCAGTGCTTGCTGGCACGCCATGGCAGTTAAATCATGGGCGAATGTATTTTCTACCGATAAAGATTTTCGACTTTCATGCGGGGCCACCGGGCGATGATCGATGCCTTGAGCTTGCTCGTAGAGTAAATGTCCTAAGCGACCAAATTCAGCAATGAGCTGTTCTAGTGACCAAGCTTGAATATCGGCGCAGGTATGTATACCGCGCAAGGCGAGTTTATCTGCGGTGACCTTACCAATACCCCATAGTTTTCTGGTTGGTAGCTGCGGCATAAACTCGGCAATATCTTGGGGGCGAATTACAAATTGTCCATTCGGTTTACGCCAATCGCTGGCAATTTTGGCGAGTAATTTATTCGGCGCAATGCCTGCGCTGGCGGTAATACCGATTTCGCGTTCGATACGCGCCCGAATTTGCTCGGCCATTCTCGAGGCGCTACCTGCGCAATGCGGTTGGCCGCTAACGTCTAAATACGCCTCATCCAAAGACAGCGGCTCGATTTGATCGGTGTAATCGGCAAAAATGGCGCGCATTGCCTGTGATGCCGCTTTGTAACGGGCAAAATCGGGTGGAACGACCACCAACTGCCGGCAACGCTGTTGCGCTCGATAGGTCGACATGGCCGAATGAATGCCAAATTGGCGCGCAAGGTAGTTGCAAGTGGCAATGACGCCACGCCGCTCTGCCGAGCCACCCACGGCGAGGGGGACTGCGCGGAGTTCAGGTCGATCACGCATTTCAACGGCGGCATAAAAGCAGTCGCAATCGATATGAATAATTTTGCGCTGAGAGGTCACAATGTGGCTTGAGTAAATAAAACAAATTGTACGTTCGTTCTATATGACTGTCAGTATTTTCTGCTTCAGCGGCAATCGTGCTACTTTGGTATGGTCTTATTGGGTATATCGATGTGGATCAATATTTAAATGATTTGCATAGCAATACATCGCAGTGCCGCCAGTAATGACTGGTAGCACTGTTGGTGATTGCACTGCGCTGGCGAAATCCGCGTTGATTAGCGGCAGTAGTTCGCCATGATATAGCTGCGCTGAGTCGGGTATTTTCGACCGCTAGGGGCGCAGGTTTTTAGCACCACATCGCCAGTGTCACAACGGCGCGACATGGTGACGCGTTGGCCGATGCTGAGTTTTTTGCGTTTATTGTTGTAGGCGTTGAGAATTGAATCGTAAGTCCCGGTCGCGATGGACTGCTCGACGCCGTGGATAGTCATAAGCTTCAGAATGTAATTGTGCTCGATCATGAGGTCTCCAATTGCAGCTTATTGAAGCGCCGATCTGCCGCTGTGTTCTACGCTTGATTTGCATTGAGCGCATAGGCACAGCATCAAATCATTGCTTTTAAAATGAACCACTCGCGCTCTTTTGCCGTGATGTTTCGTTTGGGCAGCAAACGGCTGAGTCAGCATTCAGTATCTGATTATATTTTTACCATTTTGTTGCAGTTAAGAAATAAAGTCGGAGTGTTGTTTTTTGGGTTTTGTCAGTTTTGAGTTAGCTAAAAACAATATTGGAGTCGGTTGATGTTCTGCTACGGTTAATGTATTTCACTGTCAATGGGGCGATGTGATGACTCAACTGGATGACCTTACTCGTCGGCGCGCTAGTCAAATTGTGTATCAGATCTTTCCCGAGCGATTTGCCATTGGCGGTGGCTTAAGTAGCGCGGAAAAACTCGCCAACGCAGCGTATGCGATGCCGAATGTCGCCAAATGTGGCTGGGATGACAGCACCTTAAATCAGCCATGGGGACAGCAATTTTTTGGCGGTGACTTAGATGGTATAGCTGACAAAATCGATTATTTGCTGGATTTAGGGGTGACAGGGATTTACCTCACGCCGATTTTTAGCGCCCCAAGCAATCATAAATACGACGCCACGGATTTTTTTACTATTGACGCGATGTTTGGTGGTGAAGCGGCACTACTACGTTTGATCGATACATTGCATCAACAAGGTATGAATCTGACGCTAGATGCCGTGCTTAATCATGTTTCTGAATTTCATCCGTGGTTTTTAGCCGCACAACAAGGCGACCCAAGCAAGCGTGATTGGTTTACTTTTCTGGCTGATGGGCGTTATTTATGTTGGCAAGATTATGGTTTGATGCCAGAGCTTAATTTGGCCAATCCGGCGGTGAGAGACGTGCTGTATCGTCAGCCACAAAGCGTAGTGCAATACTGGTTAAGTCGAGGTATCGACAACTGGCGCTTTGATGTCGCGCAAGACGTCGGTATACCCGTCGCACAAGAGATGGCCGAGGTGGTGGGTAAAGCGTATCCAGAGGCTGGATTACTTGGTGAATTAAATGGTTTTTCTGGCGGCTGGTTTCAGGCTGGTGCTGGTTATAGCGGCATGATGAATTACTGGTATCGCACCGCGATTTTGGCTTGGCTGGCAGGCGAAATCGACAGCATACAAATGAATGCGGCGATTCAAGATGCTCGTGATGCGTATGGCTTGAAAGGCTTGTTGTGTTCGTGGAATATGTTGTCGAGCCACGATACGCCGCGTTTGATTACCACCGTTGGTAATTTGCATGACGCGCAACTGGCGATGGCGATGCAATTTACTTTGCCGGGTATCCCGCTCGTTTATTACGGCGAAGAAATCGGTATGCAAGGTGGCGCGGATCCAGATTGCCGCCGGCCAATGCGTTGGAACGAGGCCGACTGGAATCACGCGCAGCGATCGTGGGTTAAGCAATTGATTGCCATTCGCCAGCAAAATACCGCCCTACAGTATGGCGATATTATCGTTTTGGGCCATCGACTGGCTGGTAATACCCTGGTGTTTTTACGCGCCACCGATGTTCCGGGGGAGGCTGCCTTGGTGGTGGTGAACTTGGCCGATACGCCGCTGGCGAGTCGTTTATTGATTCCCTATTCGCATTGGTATGACGGCGTGCCATTGCGCGATGCTTTAGGTGGCGCGCCAGATTGCAAAATGCAGGCCGGTAGTGTGTTGCTGCAATTGCCTGCACGATCGGTGGCGATTTATCAGGCGTTTGAGCCTTACCAAAACTACACTTTTTTTAAACCGCGGAATCAGTAATGCCACGCCCAGCGCGTGATTGGCAGTCAACGTAATCGGCTGGGTTTATCGCAGGGTTTAATTTTGAATGGCCATTGATTTTATTGAGATATTTTTTAATCGCAATAAATTTTGTTTAAAATGCTTGCCAAGCAAGGTCGAATCAGGAATAATCCGCCTCCTACACAGAACACACTCATGCCCGGGTGGCGGAATTGGTAGACGCAGGGGACTCAAAATCCCCCGCCGAAAGGTGTGCCGGTTCGAGTCCGGCCCCGGGCACCAAATTCAAAAAAGCCGATCTTTTAGATCGGCTTTTTTACGTCTGCACATTCCTGTTTTGCTTAATCATCATCCCAGTCGCGATCACGATCACGGCCGTGGTGGTGATGCTTTTTATATTTCTTATATCGCTTATCGTCGCGATCATGCCAGCGTCCTTGATGATAGCGGTAATGCGACGACCAATATCGTGGGCTTTGCCAATAGCGGCCATCCCAGTAATAGCCTCGATGATTGCGCGACCCGAGTTGCAAGATTGGCGTTGCTGGTGAAATCACCACCGGGGTGCCGATGGAGATATTGATACTGGCAGTGGCGCTCAGCGGAAAAGCACATGCTGCGCTGATTGCCAGAATAAAGAGCTTGTTCATAGACACGATTATCAATAGAAAGCAGCGATTAACTTGTAACGCAAATGTGTGGTGGCCAATGGCGATCACACTTTTGCACCTGTACTGAGCATAAGTTCTATCTTCGATTGCAGCTATGATGCAGGCCACTCTTGGGATGGTAATTTTGCGCTACTTCTGGCGCCTGTTGACGTTGGCTGAACCCGCCGCGTTGGCGTGCTGTTCGCGGCGGCGCTGTGTTGTAGCATGCGCACAGTGCTTGGCGTTTTAATTACTTAAGGTGGCGTTTGCAACAACTAAGCCAGCGCTAGTAGGCATTAGCCTCCGGCACGTTTGGTTTTAAAACCTTGTCGGTTTAGTTCGTTGATGATGCTGTCGCGATGCTCGCCTTGGATTTCAATTTGCCCATCTTTGACCGTGCCACCGGTGCCACATAAGGTTTTGAGTTGTTTGCCCAGCGCCGAGAGGGCGGCGCTATCTAAAATTAAGCCTTTGACGACAATCACCGCCTTGCCCTTACGTAGCTCGCGGCCCACTCGGGCGATACCGTCGCCACTGGGGAGTGCCGCTTTGCAGCTGCATGCTGCTTGCGGCTGACGACACGTTGGGCACATTGTGCCGTGCTCGGTTGAATAGACGAGTCCACCGCTGGATTTTTTACTCATCTTGCTCTGCCTTCAGCTTGGGAAATAGCACCTCGGTATAGCCAAATTGCGTCATATCGGTGATGCGTTGTGGATACAGCACGCCAAATAGATGGTCGCATTCGTGCTGCACGACGCGGGCGTGAAAGCCACTCACGGTGCGATCAATTGGAGTACCAAATTGATCAAAGCCTTGATAGCGTATCTGGGTATAGCGCGGTACGACACCTCTTAAGCCAGGTACAGACAGACACCCCTCCCAGCCAGATTCGAGCTCTATGCCAATGGGAGTAATGATGGGATTGATGAGTATTGTTTGTGGTACCGCATCGGCATCGGGATAACGCGCATTTTGGGCAAATCCAAACACCACCACTTGCAGGCTTACGCCGATTTGCGGCGCAGCAATACCCACACCTTGGCTGTCGGCCATCGTATCGAATAAATCGACGATGAGTGCATGCAGCTCGGGGGTATTAAATTCGCTGACTGTTTGTGCCGTAGTCAGTAGCAAGGGCTCACCCATTTTTAACACTGGACGAATAGGCATGATTGATTTGTGTAAGGAAAAATTTAATTTTAACTGATCGAATCCATGCGCTGAAATAAAAACGGCTGCATATGCAGCCGTGATTCATTTTTGCTGCCAGCGCGGTGGAAAAGCAAACGTCAACAGATCCTAACTGACGCGATAGCGCGCAATTTGATTACTCAGCGTATCGGCCATGGTGTCGAGTGTCTGAGCCGTTCCCGCAACGTGGGCGGTACTTTGGGTGTTTTCATCAATCATTTGGACGATAGATTCCACGCGATTGGCGAGCATTTGGCTGGCCGATGATTGTTCGGCCAGCGCAATATTCACTTCTTCAATCACTTGCGCCACCGATTGCGCGCTGCCACTAATGCTGCTCATGGCTTGGCCGGCATTGTGAGCCACTTGCATTCCGGTTTCCACGCTGCTGACCGACGTTCGCATTTGTTCGGCCATATTTTTTGCACCATGTTGAATCGTGCTAATCATGGCCGAAATTTCTTGTGCTGAACGGCCGGTTTTCTCGGCTAATTTACGCACTTCATCGGCAACCACGGCAAAGCCACGGCCTTGCTCGCCGGCACGCGCCGCTTCGATGGCCGCATTGAGCGCAAGTAGATTAGTTTGGTCGGCGACATCTTTAATCACCATGGTAATGCCAGAAATTCGATCTGATGATGCGTCGAGCTCTTCGGCGGTGAGTGCGGCTTGGCGAATCGAATCGGCAATGCGGCTAATATCGGCCACCATCGTACTAATGTGCTCGACGCCATGGCTGGCCGCTTGCCCTGATTGCTGTGACATTTGCCGTGCGTCGCCGGATAAATTGGCGATATGGCTAATGCTGGTTGAGATTTGTTCTAGCGTCGCGGCCATTGAAATACTTTGATCGGATTGTATTTCAGAGCTGTTTTTAACTTGTGCGGAGGTGCTTGATAATTGTTGCGCAGAACTTTTCAGTTGCGATGATTGCTGTTGTAACTCACCCAAAGTGGCGGCTAGCGCGCCGAGTAAACGATTAATGGCCTGCGCCATATCGGCGAGCTCGGTGCCGCCATCGAGCGGTAGGCGGCGAGTCAGGTCACTCTGTTGATCAATTTGCATGATTTCATGCTGCATAAAATGCAGCGGCCGAATAATCGAGCGGCTGATCAATATCGCGGCGGCAATACCAGCCAGTAGGGCGATCACGCCCATCAGTAAGAGAGAGTTACGACTTTGATCCGCTTGTTCGGTGATTTTAGATTGCGCGGCCAACATGGCTTGATGCGACACATCGTAGCTTTGTTTTACAGTGTCACTCAGATCGCGAATCGGCTGTTTATAGGGCTCAAGTGCCAAATTGGCTTGTTGCGGCGTGGTGATTTGGCCTGAAGCAATTTGGCTATATACGGTGTTGAGTGCGTCTTGATAGCCTTTCACTTGCATCGGCATTTGAGCGGCACTGCTTTTGAGTTCCGGCGAGAGTGGTAATGCGCTGAAAGCACTAATCGCCGTGTTGAGTTCGGTCAGTTGTGTATCCCATTCGGCTTTCAGTTTTTTTACGGCATCAGGGTTTTGCACATCCACGGCAAAAAATAAGTCTTTTTCTCTTTGGCGGGTTCGGGTGACGAGATAGCGAATTTCTTGTGCTTGATCGCCAACGGCTACGTCCGACTGCAAAATTTGCGCGCTAGACTGCTGTAAATTGCGAATATTTAATACGCTGATGGCGATAATGGCGAGTAAGAGTGCGAGCAACAAACCAAAGCCCAGCATGAGTCGAGTAGAAATTTTAGCAAACATGGTCAAAGCTCCGGGCGAATACTGCGTCAATTTTTCGTGGTGTACGGTAGGAATTGAAAGTGGATTCATTGAGATCAATACGCTGGTAATGACAAGCACTGCTGCCTTGTTGTAATCGCCGTGGTTGACAATGTTATTGTTTTAAAAGGTATCGGCATTTATTTCGCTTTCTAAAGTGCAAGTATGAACAGACCTTAGTTTTTGATTAAACCAAGACTTGTCGGGTGCTGGCCATATAGTGATGAATTTGTTGCTCAATTTGCGGGGCTATCATGAATTCAGGGCGACGGCCATGCGGGCAGGGCAAGGCGGGCGTCGTGCCAAATAAACGACAAATCAGCGGGCGCTCCAGATAAACCGTGCAGCCTTTTTCCGCCAGATGCGGGCAAGATAATTCGGCCAATGCCGTCTCGTGTTCAGCCGCTGTTTTACGCGGTAGGCGAGACATTTCTTCGGGTGAGGTGGTTACAGGACCACAACAATCATGGCAACCGACAATACATTCAAAGCTGGGAATCCGTTGGCGTAAAAAGCGAATCGTTTGGCTGTTTGGAGTCATTTTTGTGTGAGCCAATGAAAAAAGATCGCCAGTTTACGCCGAGATCATAAAGACGGTTTTAGTCATGGTATGAACGGTGGCTTATGACGATGTCATTCCGATGGAAGGTCGTTTTTGCTGCATGACCAATAAGATTTGCTGGCTTTGGGGTTGATTCTGCGTTGCAAAGTGCTGATTTAACATGACTCAGGGGCGTGCTTCGTGCCTTGCTTCTGGCCAAAAATCGCCCCAAGGCGGTTGATACCGCCAACGTCAACAGACCTTAGGCTAGATTTGATTCCTGCGAATCGCTCTGTGAATGTGCGAGAATGGCAGCACTGATTTAAGGCTAAAAAATATGCAAGCAAAACCGCGTTCTAAAACTTCTCGCCCTGCCGCGCCCAGCGTGACTAAAGCGCCAGCACAATTGCACCCGCGCAATCCACATCGTGGTCGCTATGATTTTCCGAGCTTGATTGCGGCTTGCCCAGCACTGGCACCCTTTGTTGCAGTGAATCCGTATGGTGATGAGTCGATTGATTTTGCCAATCCTGCGGCAGTGAAAATGCTCAATCGCGCCTTATTGGCGGCATTTTACGGCGTACAAAATTGGGATGTGCCAGCAGGTTATTTGTGCCCCCCGATTCCAGGGCGCGCCGATTATATTCACAATTTGGCGGATTTATTGATTGATAGCCATCGTGGCAAAATGCCGGCCGTTGTTCGCGTGCTGGATATTGGTTGCGGTGCAAATTGCGTTTATCCCTTGATTGCGGCTAGTGAATACGGCTGGGAATGCGTTGGCTCAGAAGTCGATGAAGTGGCGCTGGCCAATGCGCAGCAGATTGCGGCGGCCAATCCACAATTGAATATTCAATTACGCCAGCAAAAAATCCCCGGGGCGATGTTTTTAGGCATTATTCAAGACGATGAGTTTTTTGATTTAACCTTATGCAATCCGCCATTTCATGCTTCTTTGGCTGAGGCCAGTGCTGGCTCGCAGCGTAAATGGAAAAACCTCGGTAAAGCGCCGCGTACCAGTAAGGCCGCTAGCGCAGCAGAGGCAAAACCGCTGCTCAATTTTGGTGGTCAAGGCGGCGAGCTGTGGTGTGAGGGGGGCGAAGAAGCCTTTATTCAGCGCATGATTTCAGAAAGTCGGCAAATTGCTCAGCGTTGCTTGTGGTTTACCAGCTTGGTGTCTAAAGCCAGTAGCTTGCCGTTGTTGTATCGCACTTTAGAAAAAGCCGGTGCATATGATGTGCGAACGATTGAAATGAGCCAAGGGCAAAAGCAAAGCCGCTTTATTGCTTGGACATTTATACCGCCAGCGTCGCATGAGCGTTTTGTGTCTGCTTAACGCGATCTTGGTGATCTCAGCCCAGCGATAGGCTTGGGTGTTGTTTATTGTTACCTATGGGTATATTGCTGCGGCTCTTTTTTATTAAAGGGCGCATCAATATACCCATTGTCTATTATGACAATTGAAAATAGCGCTTGTGCCGATTTACCGTGCTTCGTAGAATCCGGCGGCCTTTTATTCTCAAGTTCTCAATGCTGGCTTCGCGTGGGTTTCGATTAAGCGGTTTGACGTTAGCGCTGTTTGCAGTGCTGGCGATGCTGCTGATGAGTATGGTGCATCGCCCGCCGATGCAGGATTTCGCACGCCCAGCGTTGTGTAGTAGCGTATTTAAAACGAGCGACCTACCTGTTGATTCTGCGCCTGCGGCACCAGTCAGCAATATTTGTAAAATATGCTTATTGGCCGCCAGCGCCAATGCCGCTTGCCCACCAAAAGTGGCGATTTTACTGCCATTTGTCGCGTTTTTTGTTGCTACTCTGCCGCGTGTTTTAGCGGTTATACACGTCGTTTCAGTTGATTTTTTACGCCCGCCAAGTCACGCCCCGCCGTCTGTTCTCTCGATTTAAAAACACATTAGATTGATTTTAAATTTAGGCCGCTAGCGCGGTTGATTGGCCGTGCTCGCTGCACGTCCAATCAACCGCTCGCGGTCGGAGACTTGGTATGTCGAAAACAAAACCCTCACATTTTTATGCGGTAGTTTGGCGCTGGCATTTTTACGCCGGTTTATTGGTGATTCCGGTACTCATGCTGCTGGCCGTGACTGGCGCAATTTATCTGTTTAAACCGCAGCTTGATCCATTGTTATATCCGCAATTATTACTGGTTAGCCCAGCCAAACAAGCGGTGACGGCCGATGCCATGGTGGTGACGCTCAAGCACAACTATCCGGCGATGCAGGTAACGAAATACACCCCGGCGGAACAAATCGACCGCAGCGCGCAATTTAAAATTCAATTAGCCGACGGCGCTGAGCGCTTGGTATTTATTGACCCGTATCGCAATCAAATTTTAGGCGAACAAGACTTTGCTTGGACGTTACAAGGTATTGCGCTGCGTTTGCATGGTGAATTATTGCTGGGGCCGTGGGGCGATGCGCTGATTGAGTTGGCCGCCAGTTGGAGTATTTTGCTGGTGCTGTCGGGCTTGTATTTATGGTGGCCGAGCAAGTCGGGGGTGTGGGGGACTTTGTTACCGCGCCTTGGCGCTGGCAAGCGAGTTGTTTGGCGCGATTTACATGCGGTCGGCGGATTTTGGTGTTCGGGCATACTGCTGTTTTTGCTGGTTACGGGTTTGCCGTGGACTGGGATTTGGGGTGAAAAATTTGCCGAAGTTTGGCAGCGCTATCCGAGTGCCTTGTGGGCGCAATTGCCCGAGTCGACACCGCTCACTCGCAGTTTAAATTCAACGTTGGATAAAGCCGTCCCATGGGCGGTAGAGGCCACGCCCTTGCCACACAGTGAGCACGCCGTGCATCAGTCGCAGCCACTGGCGGCGACGGCTTTGAGCTTAACGCAAATCCAAGGCCTTGCCCGCAAGCTCAACATGCAGCCGGGTTTATCGATCAGCCCGCCTAAAGATGCCAAGGGCGTTTATACGCTGTCATTAGCTGTGGATGATCCGGTGCAGCAAAGAACGCTGCATTTAGATCAATACAGCGGCAAAGTGTTGGCGGACATTCGATTTGCTGAATATGGCTGGGTACCCAAAGCGGTTGAATATGGCATTGCGATTCATGAAGGCAAGTATTTTGGCCTACCAAATCAATTATTAATGCTATTGGCGTGCGTATTACTTATTTTGATCTCAATTAGTGGCGTGGTGATGTGGTTAAAGCGTCGCCCTGTTGGTCAATTAGCTGCGCCCAAAACCCTGCAGAGCCTACTACACTGGAAAACTGGCAGTTTGATCTTGCTGGTGTTGGCGTTGTTATTGCCAATGGTATTTATCAGTGTTTTGCTGGTATTTACACTGGATTTTTTGCTGCTGCGCCGAGCGTAAAAAATACCAAACTAGGCTATTTCATTGGTTTGCGCATGGCTTTGTCTTAATTGATTGAAAGTACTGTGCAATAATCAATGACGTAAATTCTTTGTTTTGTTGAAATTTAATTTTAATTTTCTGAAAGGAATTGAGATGAGTTCATTAGTGGTCGTGGGTTATGACAATATGTATAAAGCCGAAGAAGTTCGTTTGGCTTTGCGTAAATTACAAACTGAATATCTGATTGATTTAGAAGATGCCGTCGTCGCCACCAAAGATGCCGCAGGCAAAGTCAAATTGCATCAAGCGCTGAATCTGACCGCCACAGGCGCAGTCAGCGGTGGTTTTTGGGGCGCATTGATTGGCATGATTTTTTTAATGCCGATCGTTGGTATGGCGATTGGTGCATCAACCGGCGCTTTGTCGGGTGCTTTAACTGATTTGGGGATTGACGATCAGTTTATGAAAGATCTGGCGGCCAATATGAAACCAGAAAGCTCAACGCTGTTTGTTTTGGTGCGCAGCATGACGCCAGATAAAGTGCTCGAGCAACTGCGCGGCACCGGCGGGACTCTGATTCAAACTTCCTTATCGCATGAAGATGAAACCAAACTCCAAGCGGCACTTAGCGCTGCTAAAGTTGATCAAAGCGCCTAATTCGCGCATGATCAACCCAAGGCCGATGCGATGCATCGGCTTTTTTATGCGCGCAATTTGTATGGCTCGCGGTGACGATGCTGGGCTGCATCGCGAACAATATTTTGGTATGAAAGCAAATATCAATAGACCTCAGACGCAGATCGCGCGAGACGTGGGGTTAAAGGATTGAGTTTAAAGACGCCGACCAACTGCGCCAATTGATCGGCTTGTTCTTGTAATGAGGTTGCCGCCGCAGCGGCTTCTTCGACGAGAGCGGCATTTTGCTGAGTGACTTCATCCATTTGGCCGACTGCTTGATTGACCTGACCGATGCCATCGCTTTGCTCTTTGGAGGCGATGGCAATGTCATGCATCAGGTGCGTTACGCGCTGAATACTTTGCTCGATTTCGGTCATGGTGCTGCCTGCGGAGCTGACGATTTGGCTACCACGTGCGACTTCATCAACACTGCCGTTAATGAGGACTTTGATTTCTTTGGCCGCAATCGCCGAGCGCTGTGCCAGATGACGCACCTCGGTGGCAACCACGGCAAAGCCACGCCCTTGCTCGCCAGCTCGGGCGGCTTCTACTGCGGCGTTGAGTGCCAAAATATTGGTTTGAAACGCAATGCCATCAATTACGCTAATAATGTCGACAATTTTGCCCGATGATGCATTGATCGACGCCATGCTAGTGACGATCGATTGCACTAAGCCGCTGCCAGTTTTGGCAATCTGTTCCGCATTTTGTGCCAATTGCCTTGCGGTGATCGCATTGTCGGCATTTTGTTTTACCGTGCTGGCCAGCTCTTCACTACTGGACGCGGTTTCTTCTAGGCTGGCTGCTTGTGCTTCGGTACGGCGTGATAAGTCTTGATTTCCTTGCGCGATTTCGGTGGCAGCAACATGAATCGTGCTGCCTGCGCGTTGAATTTCTCCGACCAATTGCTGCAATTTATATACGGTGGCATTAATGCCTTCTTTGGTTTCACCGAGTAAGCCTGGGTAGTCTCTACGAATCGTTTGGCTTAAATCGCCTTGCGCCAAGGCGCTGGCAACTTGCATCACATCGCGCAAACCCATCTCGGTGACCTCAGACAATCGATTGAGCAAATGGGCGATGCGGGCGCTAAAGCCGGTTTTATCTTTAACATCGAGCCGTAAACTAAAATTGCCATGCTCGGCCGCCGCAGTCACCATGCTTTCAATTTCAGCAACGATACTACTCAGCGCAAACACCGTGTGATTCACGCCATCTTTGGCTTTGCCAAATAAGCCCGGATATTCTTTTTGTATCGTTTGACTTAAATCGCCCACCGACAGCGCATTGGCGACGCGCAAAATATCGTTAAATCCAATATCGCAGGTATTAATCAAGCGATTAAGGTCGTCAATCATGGCTTTAAATTTAAATTGATAACGCTGGGCATCGCCACGCACGCTAAAGTCACCGGCGGCGCTGGCTTCGGCCAAGGTGTTAATTTCATTGCTGATATTGAGTAAAGCCTGTTTGACTTGATCGATGGCTTGGGTAATTTGCGCTTGATCGCCATTTAACCGCGGCATCGCCACTTCAAAATTGCCTTGGGCATATTGCGCAATCACTTGTACGGTTTGCTCAGTGACCAAAATATGCGATTGCACCAGTTGATTGGTTTCTGCTGCCATCTCGCCAAATGTACCGGGAAAAGCGGCCGGATCCATACGATGGCTAGTCCAGCCCGCGCGGTGTTGTTTGGCCATTTCAGTTTGGGAATGAACAAAACCTTGAATCGTTAACTGCATATTTTGCATTGATTGCAGCAAGCGTCCGGTCTCGTCTTGTGAATGAATCTCAATGGTATTCTCTAGCCGCCCTTGAGCGATATTTTCGGCAATCCCTACCGCACGAGAAAGCGGGATTGAAATCGCCCGAATCAGTAAAAAGCACGATAAAGCGGCCAGGCATAAGCCAAATAAAATTAATCCGATCGTGAGTATTTTCACCTGCTGGTAATTGGTTTGCGCTTGCAAGTATTCGGCCTTGGCAACGTCAAGTTGCAGATTCATTAAGTCGCCAATGATTTCGCCAACTGGATCAATCGCTGGATATAAAATGCCGATCTGCTGGGTGAGTTGGCCTTGGATAGGGCCTTGTTGCTGGGCTAAAAACTGCTTTAACAGCATAATTTTTTGATTGGCTACAGCAAAGCGTTGTTCGGCCGTTTGCGCTAAACGCGATTCGTCGGCGGTGAGGGTAGTTGCCTTATAAGCCTGCCATTGTTGAGCAATTATTTGCTGCGCAGCTGCCACTTGTTGAGTGGTGTTTTCTGCGTTGAGTAGCCCAACTTGCGCTTTATTGGCAGCATCAATGATATTAACGGCGTAGGCGTCGGCAATGATTTTGAGCTGTTTGAGTGGTACTACCCGGTCTTCATAGACGGTTTTAAGTGATTGATTGACCTGTTGCAGGTTGTACAAACCCATGCCGCCTAAGGTCATGAGTATTAAAGACAAAAATAAAACGGTATAAATTAACCGTTGTTGGATTGAAATTTGCATTGGTTTGCTCCACGACAGTGAATCGCAGCAAGGATGAGGTGGTATTACCGGTGAAGCCTATGTGGTTATTCTTGGAAAGTTCTATTGAATGTCAAGACAATACGCATGAGCGGAGTGCTGTGCGTTTTTATAAGCTATTGATGATATTGATATTTTTAACGCAAGTGCGTGTGAAGCGCGCAGATGGAGAATAAATGGAGCAGATCAAGCAGGGTGATTCATTGCAGCAGCTGGCGGAACAAGTGAATCAATTTGCGCTTGAGCGCGATTGGCGACAGTTTCATAGCCCCAAAAATTTAACCATGGCACTGACAGTAGAAGCGGCTGAATTACTGGAGATATTTCAATGGATTGAGTCGAGCACAACCACGCCCTTAAGTGCTACGCAGCGTCAAGCGTGTGAACATGAAGTGGCGGATATTTTGTTGTATTTACTGCAATTTTGCCAAGTAACCCAAATTGATTTAATTGCTGCTGCCCAAGCCAAATTGCAGCTCAATGCCGAAAAATACCCCGTCGCTTTAGCGAAGGGGCGCTCGGAGCGATCCGCTGATTTGTAAATTTAACTGTGAAAATCGTCGCTCACGCTGTGCACGGGGAGCTCGCTCCAGCGTTGCAATTGCCGTGGTTCGGCAATTTTTAGCGTGGTTTGTGCGGTTAGCCAGTCGGTCAGACCTTCGCGCATAAAGTTGAGTTCTTCAATACTAAAGCCATACAAATCGCGCAATAGTGCGCCATGTTCAATATTGATTTCGCCGTCAAAAATGGTCGCGGTGGCGAGGTAATATTCATCGTGGATGAGGGCTACCCAATACACTCGATCTTGCGCTTCAAGTAGCGCCAAAGTGCCTTTGGGCATGGCGGCGAGCTCTTGCGCTGCCAATTGGCCAACGGCGTGCAGCCATTGCCAGCTTTGCTCAGTTAAATCATCCACGCCATACGCGGGAATGTCGGTATTGATGTTGGGTGTGAGCACGATAATTCCATTTCTTATGGGTATATTAATGCGGCCTATTTAAAAAGCTGCATGCATTAATATACCTTGATTAGTTCTGATTCAAATTCTGCACTGATACCGCGCCAATGGCTGGCGCGAGAGCAGTGCATTCTTATTATGCCTGAGTGATGGATCACTGCGGGCTAACGGTCGTGATTCTTACAAAATTGGGGAGTGCACCGATAGTGTGGCTGGTTCTAGGGCTTACCACGGCGCCGGATGAAAGCGCGCGACCAAAAAGTCGAGCAAGGCACGAACGGCGGGGGATAAGTGCCGCCGTGATGGATATAGTGCATAAATGGTCATCGTTGGCGCTTGCCACTCGGGCAAAACGAGATGCAACTCGCCACTGGCCAGCAAGGGATTGACCAAATAACTCGGCTGCAAGGCAATCCCGCTGCCGGCCAAGGCTGCATGCAGTAAAACGGTGGCTTCATTGGCACTAAAGCGGCTACGAACGGCGACGCTGCGCTGATCTTGGCCGCGGTGAAATTGCCAAATGCTTTTGCCAAAATTAGCGTAGCTTAAACAATCATGCAAGGTAAGTGCCTCTGGGTCATTGGGAATACCGTTTTGCGCTAGATACCTAGGCGAGGCAACCAATACTGATTCACACGCCGCCAAAGGGCGTGCAATCAATAAAGCATCGGGCTCAAGGCTAATGCGAATCGCCAAATCAATTCTGGATTCAACTAAATTCACCGCCATATCGTTGACGTTTAAATCGATTTTTAGCGCTGGATGCTGCGCTAAAAAATCGCCAATCGCCGCTGCTAAATGCGCATGGCCAAACGACATGCTGCAGGTTAAGCGCAATTGGCCGCGCAGCTCGCCAGCATGCTGCGTGCTTTCTTCTTCAATATCTTGCATCAACGCCAACATTTGCTGGCTACGCCGCAGGCAGTTTTCGCCAGCATCAGTGAGGGTCACGCTGCGCGTTGTTCTTTGCAGTAGCCGCGCGCCCAGCCATTGTTCTAGCTCGGCGATATAGCGCGTTACCATCGCTCGCGACATGTCGAGCTGATCGGCCGTGGCGCTAAAACTGCCGGTGCTGGCGACGCAGCTAAACACCTGCATGGCTTTTAGTCTATCCATCATGGACTTCCTTAATTTGATCGGATTTTGCAACAATCATGGCCATGATAGCGCATTTATCTGGCTGTTTAACGCAACTACACTGGCGTCAGTTCAATCAAACCACTCAAGGAAGTCACCATGTTGCGTACTACATTACTCGCCAGCACTTTAGCTTTAAGCTTTAATGTCGCTCAAGCCCAAGATAGCGCCAAAGCGCCGTTGCAACTCAAAGTCTACAACGCCGACGCGGCGAGCTTTCATGTCAATTCGGTGTTGATTAGCGGAGAAAAAGAGGCGGTACTGATCGACAGCGGTTTTACGCGCGCCGATGCTTTGCGCATTGGGGCCAATGTGCTTGATAGCGGTAAGCAATTAACCACGATTTTGATTAGCCAAGCGGATCCTGATTATTATTTTGGCGTTGAAGTGTTAAAAAATATGTTCCCGCAAGCGCAAGTCGTTGCCACGCCAGCCGTTCTGGCCAAAATCAGCAGCAAACTGGCAGGGAAAGTCGCATTTTGGGGGCCTAAAATGGGCGCCAATGCGCCGCAAAATCCAGTCTTGCCACAGGCTTTGCAAGGCAATACTTTAATGCTAGAAGGTGAAACGATCGAAATTCGTGGCAATACCGGCATCTTGGCGCATCGCCCGTATGTGTGGATTCCATCGATTAAAACCATTGCTGGCAATATTGGCGTATTTGGCGGACTACACGTTTGGACGGCCGACACCCAAACCGCCGCCGAGCGCCGTGCTTGGCAGGCACAACTCAATGAAATGGCGGCATTGCAAGCGGTAACGGTGATTCCGGGGCATATGCAAGCGGGTAGTTTGCTCGATGCCAGTCAAATTAAATATACCCAACAGTATTTGCAGCGTTTTGAAACCAATGCGGCCAGTGCCAAAAATAGCGGCGAGCTGATTCGCAGTATGCAAACTGCTTACCCACAAGCCGGTATGGGGCTGGCGCTAGAAATTGGTGCCAAAGTGAATCAAGGAGAAATGAAATGGTAAAACGTTTAGATTATTATTTTGATCCACTGTGTGGCTGGTGCTACGCCGCAGCGCCCTTATTGCAGGCGCTGGCAGAACAATCTCCTGAGATTGAAATCGTGCTCCACGCTGGTGGCATGATGAGTGGCGAGCGCCGCCAGTACGTGACACCGGCATTGCGCGATTATGTGATGCCGCATGATCAGCGCATCGCCGCTTTAAGCGGGCAAGTTTTTTCGCCAGCGTATTTCGATGGTTTGCTGCGTAATTCGCAAGCGGTGTTTGATTCCACACCGCCGACCTTGGCGATTTTTGCCGCCGCAGCGCTTGGTGGATCGGCACTGAAAATGTTAGAAAAAATCCAGCAAGCGCATTATCAGCAAGGGCGGCAAATTGCGGATTTCGCGGTATTGTTGGATCTGGCGGCGGAGCTGGATTTCACTCGCCCAGCATTTGAGCAAGCGATGCAGCATGAAGCCACAACGATCGCCGCGCATTTTGCCCAAACCCAGCAAGACATGGCGCAGCACGATTTACGTGGTTTTCCATCTTTGCGTTTTGCGGAAGGGGCCGCCATTAATTTAGGTCCATTTTTAGCTCAACCCGATGCTTTTGTGGCTTGGATACGGCAGCAAACGCCAGTCTCTTTGCTCACCGATGACGCTGCGTTTTGTAGCCCACAAGGTTGTGAACCAAAGGGGATTTAGCGACTCATAAAGCATGGGGGCGGTGCCGCAGAGATTTAAATCGCAGATTGCGGCAGCGTGATGACCGCGATCTGCCGCCTTCTGTTATCCTCGATTTTTTGTCGTTTGAGGGTGAAATGCCATTTCCTTTGCAAGATCAGGAGGCGCAATTGACGCCAGTTGAAGAACTAAGACAGCAAATCGCCGAAATTAAAGCGGCGCAAGCCACACTTGATCGCAATGGCACGCAATATATTGTGATGATGGGCGACGTGGCTTTTAAGTTTGTGATGCAAGAAAAAATCGCTACGCAAGCCAGCGCTGTTGCCGCGCAATGGGCCACGCGCTTTACTGAGAGCGACGCCAAAATGATTGCGCGGGCGATTAAAAACGCCAAGGGCGAAACCGCACAAGCCATGCCTTTAGCTGCGGCGCTCAATATGGCATTAGCGAAAAAAAATCTGAGTTTACAGCGGCTAGAACAAGCCATCAGCGTGATTCAATGGCTGCCAGCAGTGCGTTGCGATTCAGCGAGCGAATAATCCTTAACCTTATGACTCCGTCTACCGCCATGCCGGCTTATGGCTGATATTGGCAGGCGTTGACTTGCCGGCTGCGGCTGAGTGCGGCAAAACGGCTTGGGGTACAGGCCGCGCCGGTGCATTGCGGCAGAGTGAGCTCAATGATGCCCGGCTGTTCGCCATGCAGGCTCAGCGGCGTCATGGCGCGCATTTGTGGCAAGGTTTGATAAACCAATTTGATTTTGATTTGCTCTCGTTGGCTGCGCGGATGTTGCCAGCGCTCGAAAATCATCGCTAAACCTGGCGCGGTATTATCGGGTTGCTCGCTGAGCTGCCAATTAAGGCCGAGCGCACCGGCGACATTGGCAATATTGGTGTCATGGCCAATTAGCCAAACTATCTTGGCGCTCGCTGCTTGCTGGGCCAAAGTGCCACCATTGGCTGGCGCGTGATCTTGCAGTGCATTGCTAATTAAATGTAATAAAGGCGTGGCATTGGCGCTGGCAATAAGTGGATTTTTTTGGGTCAGTGCAAAATAGCCATTATGCGCAGTAAACAGCTGCTGCCACTGCGCGGGCTGCGCAATGCGTCCCCAGCCGACCTGTGAATCGGGCATTCCCTCGGCGTATTGCAATAAAAAAATCTCGCTTAATGTAGAAGCCAAACCCAGTGCGCCCTTAAAACCTGCGCCGTGGTGATTGACATGCAAACGGCTAGGTAATAATTGTGGCAGGCGGCAATCACCTTGCTGCTGGGCCGAGCACAGCGGCGCGGCGTTCAAAT